>JAGCWA010000034.1 GCA_017962085.1 Paludibacteraceae bacterium | reverse complement strand
CATCTCCTTCGCGAAAGAGATCACATCCCTGGAATAGCGGCAGTTCTCCCTATCATTCAGAGGGAAGGTGGTGATTCGCGAATGGTTCGTATGGGCGCAGATACAGTCGTCCGGCACACTCAAGGCCACCCAAACCGCGCCCTTGATATCAGGGCCTTTGCCGATCATCTCCATGATCCACACCTCATTAGGATCCGCGATGGAGAAGGTCTCACCCATGCTGCAATAACCATAACGGTTCACCAACTCTGTCATGACCTGAATAGCCTGCTGCGCCGTCTTGGAACGTTGAAGCGTGACGTAGATCAAGTTACCATAGTCCAAGACGCCCGTAGTGTCCTGCAACTCCTTTCGTCCGCCGAACGTGGACTCCGTGATGCAGACCTGATGTTCGTTGATGTTACCCAACACCGCATACGTCTCCGACACCTCGTCTATCTTTCCCTGATACTTGTGGGTATCCCAGCCGTAGATATCCGTCTGCATATACTTGGCGTTACTCGTGGCAGGGTAAAAAGAGAGTTCCCCGTAGAGATAGTACGAATCAGCCGAATAGGTGCAGAAGGTGGAACCATCCTTCGAGGCGGCCTTACCCACCATCACGTTCGTGCCCGCATGCAGGCTCATGCCCCCCGCCAATACATAGGCAAGGCAACATACGACGATTTTACGAAACTTATTCATAATCACCAGTAAAATTGAGTGTTATATTCCGCCTCATTGCCGCAATTATCCTTCACGACAATCCTCAGCGTATGGTTTTTATTCTTTTCGACCACATGGCTATCCATCCAGAAGGTGATGAGCCGGGTCTTGTAATCGAACTCGAACATCACCCATTTATCATCGATGTAGCCATCGTATGAGGCAATGCCCGACTGCGCATCATTGATCTTGAAACGAAGGAACGGTTGGTGGACGATGTTCTTCGTATGGACAGCCAAAATGGTAGGCTTGACCAGATCCGCCGCCACAACAAACTTCCCGAACGAATTCGTACGTCCGACCATATAGCCATTGGTGTAATTCGCCAGAACAGCACCAGCCGGCAATCCTTTTTCAGTCACCTTAGCGATATAATACTTGGACTTATCCTCCAACGAATCTCTCGTCACACGAAGAGAGATGTCGCAAAAGCAATGCACGGGCGTGAACCACGACCCGATCTGATGGATATCGGAGAAGAAGCCATGTCTGGTTGAAACCGTCTTCGAATAATTCTCCGGCACATCCGTATAGAGCGCATTTTCAGGCAATTGAAGGCAGAAGTCCTCCTTCACGATGAATTTGGCCTCACCGCAACGAATCAAGCTATCGGCAGGCAATACGTTCCGTTCCCAACTGGTTTTCTTTCCATGGATGACGAAGGAGAACTGGTCCGAATTACCGAAATCGTCCGTCACGACATACTTCACCTGATAAGGCTTCTCCCTATCGATGTAGATGGTACCCGACAACCCATCGTGCAGATGCAACGGCAAGTTCTTTTCCTTGAAAGACTTCATGAAGAATTCGCCGGTGGAGAGTTGCTGCGCATAATCGATGAACCCATTCAGGGCGCGGGTATCGCTGAACTTAATGTCCGTAATGGTGACGTCCGAAATCAGCACCTCGTCCACATAGAGTTTCAAATTCCTAGGCGTATACTTGAAAGAAGTGTTAGACATGAAATCGACCGCCTTCACGGCGAACCCCAGCTTTCCCCAAGCCGTGATGTTTTGTCCGTTCTTCAGGACACGCTGTTTAGCCTTATTGACGACAATGCCGAAGCGTTGCTCCTTCTGGTCGTTCACACGTCCCTCGTCGTCCAATCCATATATCTTCACCGCATTGATCCTTGGGGCGCGATTATCCTTAAGTCCGAAATACTTATTCAGCAGGAGCGGATTTTGCAAAGCCTGGTCCTCCGTCCGACGGACCTCGAAGTGGAGGTGAGGTCCTCCGGAAGCTCCCGTATTGCCTGAAATAGCGAATTGCTCGCCCTTCTTCACAGGGATGACGCCCGGTCCGAAATCCATATCGACCTCGAATTTCTTGTCGCCGTATTGTTTAGCCTTCACAATCGAGTCTATGCGGGGAATAAAACCGTTCAAGTGTCCATACACCGTCGTGAAACCGTTAGGATGGGCGATATGTACGCACTTGCCATAGCCAGTACGACTAATGGAGATGCGGGAGACATAACCGTCCGCCACCGCATAGATAGGCTTATTTTCCTCACCGTTCGTCCTAAAATCCAAGCCACCATGGAAATGGTTCCTTCGCATCTCGGCGAAACTACCGCTTAAAGTGGTCTCGAAATCGACGGGAGAACATACCTGCCAATTACCGAATTGGGCAGACGAATTCACATATACAGCCACAAAAACCAACAAAAAAATGAAATTCCTCATCCTAATACACTTTACACTTTTAACCGAATGCAAAAATACCAAATCTGTTCCACATAATTTCGCAAATCAATGAAACAAGGGGAACAAAATCTTCCATTTTTAGATTTGTTAAGGATTATTTTATGATGGAGGCGACAAAATATCCCAAAATTTATAAATTTGCATTCCGAAACAGGAATCAAGGGAGGTTCCTTCTTCAAAACGGAATAGTAATATTAATTTAAATAAGAAGAAATGAAAAAGTTAGTATTTTCTTTCATCGCATTGTTCGCAGGAATTGCGACTATGTTTGCACAGGGTGCGCCGGAAATTTACTTCGAGCAAATCACCCATGACTTCGGGACTTTCCCTGAAGAGAACGGCAAAGTATCATGTACATTTGAATTCAAGAATGTCGGTGACGCCGACTTGGTATTGCAGAGTGTGAAAGCCTCTTGCGGTTGCACCACTCCAGATTGGACGAAAGAGCCAGTTAAGCCAGGCGAGACGGGTGTCGTAAAAGCCACTTACAACGCTACAGGCCGTCCAGGTTCATTCACCAAGACCATCACAGTGAAGTCAAACGCTGGTGAGAAGAGATTGACCATCAAGGGTGAGGTGATCCCTAAGGCTCAGAAGGTGGAGGATAAGTATCCATTCGAGGTGAACGGTCTCCGTTTGATGAAGAAGAACTGCTACTTCAACACCATCTACTTCGCTGACGAGACAAACGCCAAGAAAGGAAGCACTAAACCATTGAGCAAAACAGAGGTCATCGAGGTCATCAACAATGGCAAAGAGGACATCAAGGTAGCTTTCGAGAACGGCAATCCTAAATTGGTTTCCGCAAAAATGACTCCAGAGGTTTTGAAGGCTGGCGAAAGAGGCAGCATCGAGATCACGATCAACCCTAAGGATTCCGGTGTATGGGGAACATTCAAAAAGGCCATCAAGGTGAAAGCGAACGGCAAGCCTGCTGACTTCGACATCACCCTCTACGGAAACGTTGCGGAGGACTTCACCAACATGACTCCGGAAGAGAAGGCTGACGCCCCTGTCCTGACAGTCGGCAACACCATCTCCCTCGAGCCAATCGAGCTTGGCAAGACTAAGACATTCAAATTCAAGGTTCAGAACACTGGTAAGAACCCTCTCATCATCCGCGCATCCCACTGCGACGCTGAGGGCTTCACCATCAAAGCACCTACCAAACCTATCAAGGCGGCTAAGGACGGTGAAATCTACGTGACTGTCAACACAGCAAACGCTAAGGCTGGCAAGTACACGCAAAGATTGACGTTGACCACCAACGATCCAAACCGCAGCACCTTCGTCATCAACTTGATCGGAGAAATTAAATAATCCCCCCGGGAATATTCGGGAACTTGGCAATAGGGACAAACCTCATGGTTTTCCCTATTGCTTTTTTTTATACCTTTGCGAAAAATTGTATCAGTGAAGCGCTTACTCATCCTCATATCGATTCTTCTAGCATTCACCGCCTGCGTGAAAAAAAACAGATACGTCATCCACGGAAACCTCCGGTGCGTCAGTGCGCAAGAAGCCTACCTGATGGAGATGAACCAACTGGGCGAAATGGTCATCACTGACAGCGCCCCTATCCGCAACGGGGACTTCAAATTCAGAGGACACGTGGATTACCCCACCATGCGCTTCATCAAAGTGGGTTCCAGCCGTCCCTTCGACGTCTTCGTGGAAAACGAGGAAATCAACATCAGAGGTTCCGTGTTATACCCGGACGAAATAACCGTCACAGGATCCAACTCGCAAGCCGAACTGGACCTCTTGATGAACGAATACAAAAGCATATCCAACAAGCGGAACTCCGTGTTGGTGAAGATTTCCAACGCCAAGAAAAAGAAGGATCTGCAACTTGTGAAAACCCTCACTGCCCACTACGAGGCACTACCCGACTCGCTGCTACTCATCACGGAAAGATTCGTCGCCAGCAACCCGACATCCGTCGGCGCAGCCTACTTCGTCTGCTCGCTCTCCGAATCATTCTCCATCCTGAGAATGGAGAACATCATCAAACAATTCTCCCCTGCCATCGCCAACTCTCAATACGTCAGATACCTGAACGACGAATTAGCCCTCGCCAAGAAATTCACAGTGGGCTCGATCGCCCCTGACTTCCACATGACGAACATCGATGGAGAGGAAATCTCCTTGGACAAATATTTCAACAAATACCTATACATCGACTTTGGCGCCTCATGGTGCAAGGAGACGAAGGAGAGGAACGAAACGTTACTGGACCTCTACCACCGCTACCATTCGCTCGGGTTGGAGATACTCTCCGTCTCCCTCGACTCGGACGACGACGAATGGCGCGACTTCGCCTGCCGCGAACCTGAACTGCCTTGGGACCAGGCTTCCGACCTGCTCTATTGGGCGAGCCCCATCACCAAGCAATACCACGTCAACCAAATACCTTGCGGTGTGCTAATCAGCCCGGATGGGAGGATTTTGCAAATCGACGGGAAGAGAGTCAATATGGGCAATTACCTAAGAAAAACATTCGGACGATAACATGGACTTCTTATCACACATACACAACGGGGACCACGTATGGATAAGCTCCATCATCTGGGGCATCATCGTGGCCGTCTGCCCATGCACAATGGCGGCCAACATCACAGCCATCACCGCCATGTCCAAAGAGAACAAGGGGAAACGCAGCGTGTTCGGAAGAGGCATCGCCTACGCATTAGGCAAAGCGGCGGCATATATCACGTTGGGCATCCTCCTGTCCCTCTTCGCACAGGGTCTTCACATAGGCGAATCGTTCCAGCACCTCTTCGGACTCTTCCTGGGACCTATACTCGTCCTTATCGGAATCCTGATGCTGGACATCATCCACATCCACGGGCTAGCGGACAAATGCATGGTGGTGTTCAACCGAATGGTCAAGCAATTCGGCTTCTGGAAATCCTTCCTGCTCGGCATCCTGCTTGCCTTCGCCTTCTGCCCCTACAGCGCCACCATCTACTTCGGCATCGTCATCCCCTCCTCCCTCTCCGAAGGGAACGGATACATCGTGCCGATCTGCTTCGCCATCGGGGCGACAATACCCGTCCTATTGCTGGCTTGGATCTTCGCCTTCAGCCTGGATACCGCCAAGAAAACACTGGACAAATTCCAGCATTACGAACTATGGTTCAGACGTATTTTAGCAATACTCTTTATTATCTCAGGAATTTTGTTTATCTTAGAGTATTACTTCGAACTTTAAACATAATAGCATGAAAAAACTTTTCTTACTCCTAATAGCCTCATTGTCTTTCGCAATGGCGCAAGCGGCTGAAAAGGCTAAAATCGTCTTCGAGGAGACATCCTACGAATTCACAGATAACGTATTGGGTGAGACATCCGAGCATGTCTTCGTGTTCAAAAACGAGGGAAAAGCACCGCTCGTCGTCTCCGACGCTGTCCCTTCCTGTGGCTGCGTGAAGCCGTCATGGACCCGCCAACCGGTAGCGCCTGGCGACACAGGTTCGGTCCACGTATACTACACCAGCAAGGTGAGCGGAGCCTTCCATAAAACCATCAAAATCTACTCCAACACCAGCGGAAAGAAACCTGTCCTGACCATTTCGGGAGAGACTAAAGCGAAGAAATAAAGAGATTTTGAAGTGTTCTAATACTAAAGGGACGATATAGCGCAAGTACAGCAGGGTTCCCTTTGTCATGAATGTTTTACAATAAAAAAGCGCCAATCCAAACGGACTGGCGCTTTACTATTTAGGATCAATTCAGATCTTATTTGTCACCGCGGATAGCTGCGATACCTGGAAGAACCTTGCCCTCCATGTACTCCAACATCGCACCACCACCAGTAGAAACGTAGCTAACCTTGTCGGCCAACTTGTTCTTGTTGATAGCAGCCACAGAGTCACCACCACCGATCAAAGAGAATGCGCCATTCTCCTGAGTTGCCTTAGCGACAGCCTGAGCGATTGCGGAAGTACCCTTAGCGAACTTATCGAACTCGAACACGCCCATAGGACCGTTCCAGAGAACTGTCTTAGAGTTAGCGATCACCTCAGAGAACTTCTTGATAGACTCGTCAGCGATGTCAAGACCCATCCATCCGTCTGGAGTCTCGTCAGTCTTGCTAACTTGAGCGTTGGCGTCCTTGTCGAACTTGTCAGCGTTCACTGCGTCAACAGGGAGAAGGAGGTTAACACCCTTAGCCTTAGCCTTAGCGAGCACTTCCTTAGCCACGTCCAAACGATCCTCCTCGCAGAGAGAGTTACCGATCTTACCGCCCATCGCCTTGATGAAGGTATAAGTCATACCACCACCGATGATGAGGTTGTCCACACGGTCGAGCAAGTTGTTGATGATGTTGATCTTATCGGAAACCTTAGCGCCACCCATGATAGCGGTGAAAGGCTTTTGTGCGCTCTTAAGCACCTTGTCCATAGCCTCAACCTCCTTGTTGATCAAGAAGCCGAACATCTTGTTAGCCTCGTCGAAGGAATCAGCGATGACAGCTGTAGAAGCGTGTTTACGGTGAGCCGTACCGAATGCGTCGTTTACATAAACGTCAGCGTAAGAAGCCAAAGTCTTAGCGAACTTCTTCTGAGAGTCCTTCATGGCCTTCTTAGCGTCCTCGTATGCAGGATCATCCTTCTCGATGCCACGTGGCTTACCCTCCTCTTCAGGATAGTAACGAAGGTTCTCCAACAAAAGGATCTCACCCATCTTAAGATTCTTAGCTTGCTCGGAAGCGGCAGCGCAATCAGGAGCGAATTGGATCTTGCCCAAGTATTTCTCGATGGCAGGAACGATTTGCTTCAAAGAGAACTTAGGGTCGCCTGCATGCGCATCAGCGTTCTTTGGCTTACCCATGTGGCTCATAAGGATAGCGCAACCACCATCAGCGATGATCTTCTTGATAGTAGGAAGCGCACCACGGATACGAGTGTCATCACTTACCTCACCAGTCTCTTTGTTCAACGGAACATTGAAGTCCACGCGAACGATTGCCTTCTTTCCGGCAAAATTGAAATTGTCAATTAGTTGCATAGTACTATTTAAAATTAGAATTCTGAAAAAATCACTTTTTTACGCACGCAAAGTTAATTTTTTTCACCATTTGCGCCTACGGTTTCCTGGATTATTTCTTAACGATTCTAGCCGTCTTCACACCCTTTCCGTTCTCCAAAGAGAAGAAGTAAATGCCAGCAGGGAGGGATGAGAGATTAACTGCTCCATCGGACATCTCCCCGGAGAAAATCGTCCTACCCATCAGATCCTTCACGCTGAAGAGGCCATCCTCGGAAGTATAGAGCATATCCACCACCGGATTAGGGTAGAAGGAGAGTTGCTGATCTGCCAAGTAATCGTCACATCCGACGAAGGACTTGCCGTAGAAGAAGTACTCCATCTCCGCGAAGAAATCAACGTCATTGGTCTGGGCATTCAGGAAGTCCGTATGAGCGGCATTGTCAGACTCGTAGTAAACGATTTCCTTCCCCTCCTCGCAAGAGTAATCCATCCTCACCACTTGGTTGCCATCTTCTTTCACATCCTCCACAGCTTTTTGCTGGCTTTCGCCGCAGCCGTTTTGCGCAGCCACCGTGTTTATTGTCGGGAGGATAGGACCATTGAACATGCCACCCTCATATTTTACGACCTGATCCGCCTTGCTATGGAAAATCAACGCAGGGATATTAATCGCCTTGCCTACCGTGTCCACGCCAGCGCCTACAAATCCATTAATCACACAGATTTTCTTCGCCTTGCAGGATGAGGAATAGGCATATTTGTAAGCCATCGCACCACCCATGGAGGCTCCTACAACGAAGAAGGAATCATTAGCGTTATAGCTCTTCTGCATGTCCGCATATATCTGATCGATGAATTTCACATCATCCACGACCTCGTTCAACTCGCCATAACCCTTCTGCACCACATTAGGCATGATCAATGGAAGAAGGGAAGCGGATGCGCCGGCCATCTCCTTCATGGCATCAACAGAGATACGCGCGCCAGCGCCCCAAGGGTACTTCAGCTCCATCTCCGCAGGCAAAATGCCAAACTGTTTCATGGTGGCGAGTGCCGTTTGTATCTCCGAGTCCTGCTCCTCCAACGCCTGCGGAAGAACCACTAACGCATCATTGACGTCACTGAGCATTTGGGCATTACACAACTCGGCATACCCCTCCGACGTACCATTCAAGCCATGGAGAACCATCAACACTGAATGACTGTGGGATTTGTCAAAACCACTCGGAGTGTACACTACATAACTCCTCTCTTTCCCGTCCAACTCAAGCGTCACCTTCTTAGACTCCGCATTCACATTCAACTGAGTGGACATCAAAATACACAAAGCAATAAATATTCTTTTCATCCTAATAAATAATTAAATAAAGTGCATATCTGAGGACAAATATACACTTTTTCTTGTAATAATCTCATCAAAAAGTAAATCGTCAAAGCAAATAGTATTTACTATTTTTTTATTTACGATTTACTATTTAAGGCAGACAGTCCGACAGTAACCAACTAAATAGTAAATCCGCGACCAGTAAATAGTAAATATCTAAATAGTAAATCCAGAAAATCATCATTTACTATTTTTTATTTACGATTTACTATTTAAGTTAAGGCAACCCGACAACCCAATAGCAAACAGCCAACCCGACCGGTAAATAGTAAATAGTCAAATAGTAAATCCAGAAAATCCTTCTCTCAAACAAAGAAGTGCATGCCTGAAACACAGACATGCACTTCATATTTGGATTCCATGGGGAAAGGTCAAAACAATCGCCCCAGAATCCTTAGTATCAAGCTTTAGCGATACAGTCTAAAGAGATAGTTTTCATCTTTCAGGGATAGATTCTCCTCCCCGCAACTTTCAGTCTGTACGCGACCATTCAACACCAAGAGGTAGCCACAGGATCGGAATTCGAGCGTGTCGGACACACCCCTTCCCAAATTGAACTTAATGACCGTTCCTTGCGCAAAGACAGTATCCTTAATAGGGTTAATTCCAGAACGGAGGTTGGCCTTTAACGGACGGATTTCAAACGAGCTATCAGAATCGACAGACCATGAGAAGTCTACTGTACCCCAACTACGCAAATCCACATCCACGTTTGACGTCTCTCCTTTCGCGACAATATCACCATAATAATCGACACTACCCGTATGATCCTCGTTGAAAGTATACTTACGTGTCTCTACATAAGGCTGATAAGATAAATATACCCTGTTCCACTCCCCGACAAGCGTCTTCTCAAGTTCATACTTCACAGCCTTGTTTTCCGGCTCCGGATCGTCTTCCTTGCAAGAATAGATAAAACCACCCACCATGGCACACATTGCCATCAATAAAACACCTTTCTTCATACACAAAAACCCTTTTAAATTTATTAATAAAAATATACTTACATTAAAATACAACAAATATACGCATGAAAATCGAAACCGCCCACCCGCCATGCGCCAATTACAAACCTTACGCACCATTTATTGATTAATAAAAATCATACGAATTTTTATAAATATTCAACAAACAAACACAAAATCACACCATAGAGGCCAGTCCACGATCCCCACCCCTTCCGACGGAAAGACCCACGCACCCCAAAAACGGACATTCTGTCAGACAAAATGACAAAAGGAATGTCAGAAAACCGGTTCCGAGCTAAAAATTGGCAGAAAGAAGAGGTCCGTCACGGCAAATATACCTTTGGCACAAACTTTGAAATATTTATGACGTACGGTGGCGTACACCGTGCGGACATATTAACGAACAATTATTATTAAGAATATAATTAACTAAAAAAGATAGAATCATGGGAAAGATTATTGGTATTGACTTAGGTACGACCAATTCCTGCGTAGCGGTAATGGAAGGCAACGAGCCTACCGTCATCGCGAACAGCGAAGGAAAGAGAACGACTCCTTCCATCATTGGTTTCATCGACGGAGGCGAAAGAAAAGTGGGTGACCCTGCCAAAAGACAGGCCATCACCAACCCTACTAAGACGGTTTTCTCCATCAAACGTTTCATGGGAGAGACCTACGATCGTGTGCAGCAAGAGATCTCACGTGTCCCTTACAAAGTGGTGAAGGGTGACAACAACACCCCTCGCGTGGACATCGACGGACGTCTCTACACGCCACAGGAGATCTCCGCTATGATCCTTCAGAAGATGAAGAAGACAGCGGAGGAATACCTCGGACAAGAGGTGACAGAGGCGGTCATCACCGTTCCTGCTTACTTCAACGACTCTCAAAGACAGGCTACTAAGGAGGCTGGTGAAATCGCCGGACTCTCCGTGAAGCGTATCGTCAACGAGCCTACCGCAGCCGCTTTGGCTTACGGTTTGGATAGAAAGAACAAGGATATGAAGATCGTCGTGTTCGACTGCGGTGGTGGTACACACGATGTCTCTGTCCTCGAATTGGGCGACGGTGTCTTCGAGGTGAAGTCCACAGCGGGTGATACACACTTGGGCGGTGACGACTTCGACCACCGTATCATCGACTGGTTGGTACAGGAGTTCAAGAACGAGAACGGCGGTATCGATTTGAGCAAGGACCCAATGGCTTTGCAACGTTTGAAGGAGGCTGCCGAGAAGGCGAAGATCGAGCTTTCCAGCACCACTTCCACCGAGATCAACTTGCCTTACATCATGCCGGTTGACGGTGTGCCTAAGCACTTGGTGAAGACCTTGACGCGTGCTAAGTTCGAGCAGTTGGTGGACGATTTGATCCAACGTACCATCGACCCTTGCAAGAACGCTCTGGACAAGGCTGGCTTGTCTGTCGGAGACGTGGACGAGATCATCCTCGTGGGTGGTTCAACCCGTATCCCTGCCATCCAGGCCGCTGTGGAGAAGTTCTTCGGCAAGGCTCCTTCCAAGGGTGTGAACCCTGACGAGGTGGTGGCTGTCGGTGCGGCTATCCAAGGTGGTGTGTTGACAGGTACTGTCAAGGATGTCCTCTTGTTGGATGTGACCCCTCTTTCTCTCGGTATCGAGACAATGGGTGGCGTGATGACCAAGTTGATCGACGCCAACACGACCATCCCTACCAAGAAGTCACAAATCTTCTCAACGGCTGCGGACAACCAACCTTCCGTGGAGATCCACGTATTGCAAGGCGAGCGTCCTATGGCGGCGCAGAACAAGACCATCGGTCGATTCATCTTGGACGGTATCATGCCAGCGCCAAGAGGTGTGCCGCAGATCGAGGTGACCTTCGATATCGACGCCAACGGTATCTTGAACGTATCCGCTAAGGATAAGGCGACCGGCAAGGAGCAGAAGATCCGTATCGAGGCATCTTCCGGCTTGAGCGACAGCGAGATCCAACGTATGAAGGCGGAGGCGGAAGCCAATGCGGAGGCCGACAAGAAGGAGAAGGAGCGCATCGACAAGCTCAACCAGGCGGACAACATGATCTTCCAGACGGAGAAGAACCTGAAGGAGTACGGTGACAAGTTGCCTAGCAACAAGCGTTCAGCCATCGAGAAGGCATTGTTGAAGCTGAAATCAGCGCACGAGGCGAAGAACATCGTGGACATCGACGATTCGATGGAAGCCCTGAACAAAGCCTTCCAAGACGCTTCTCAGGACATGTACAACGCTCAGCAACAGGCGCAAGGTGGCAACCCTAACCCTGGTGCCGGCTATAACAGTGGCAACGCAGGCGGAAACTCAAACAACGACAACATCACAGACGTTGATTTTGAGGAGGTTAAGTAATCAATTATCATCTATTTACAATCCAAAAGGCGTGTTACCCGCACGAGTAACACGCCTTTTTTAGCTTTAGACAGTATGGAACAGGATTTTAACTCAATCATCAATAGCGGTCAGCTGGTACTGGTTGACTTCTATGCCACATGGTGCGTTCCCTGCCAAAGGATGCACCCGATATTGGAGGAGTTGAAGGAGAAGCATGGCGACGCCCTCCGCATCCTCAAGATAGACGTTGAGAAGAACGAGAGCTTCGCGACGCAGCACCGT
>JAGCWA010000033.1 GCA_017962085.1 Paludibacteraceae bacterium | reverse complement strand
CTGGTCGTAGACGGTGACCTTGATCTCCGTCCTGTTGCTCTCCGCGCCCTCCTGGCCGTTCACTATCTCGGTCTGGGTCACGTAGTAGTAGTATTCGCTCTTGCCGATGTCGCCGGCGCGCATGTTCGTCGTCGGTGTAGGGCCATCGTCACCCGTTATGTGAAGATCCGTATAGTTGCCCCTATCGCCGTTGCCGTACCATTTCAGAACGTATGTGGCGTTCGGCTTGATCGTCATGTCCGGCTTCGTCGTCAGCTTATCCGCAGCGTCTCCCTTACAGTAGACGTAGTCCGTCGGGTTCGGCTTCGGAGCGTCGCTGATCAGCACAGGGACCTCCGTGCCCTCGCTCAGGCAGCCATCCACCTCCTGCCTTACGCAGTAGGAGAGCTCCTGGTCGACGCCCGCCGCAACGCTCGGGTCTACCTTCGGGGTCGGAGCCGTCTTGCCGTTGCCAACCATCGTCGTGCAGTCGTCCTCGTACCACCACAGCTTCATCGTGCTCGCGTAGTCCGTGATCGCGTCGTTCTCGCTCTGCTCCATCAGGTTCTTGGCGAAGGTCCCGTTCTCAGCGTCCGCCTTCATGTAGGTCACCTGGCTCGTGGAGAGGGCCGGAACGAAGGTCACCTCGACCTTCCATGTCACTGGATCGCCCTTGCAGACCTCCTTGTTGGCGTTCTTTATCGTGTAGGTCTGGTAGGCCTTGTACTCGTAGGTCGTCGTCGTGTTCACGTGCGTGTCGACCGTCGGCTTCGTCGTGCTCTCCGTGCCTCCGTTAACGCTCCAAACAACCTCGTCGGCGTAGTAGCTCTTGGACTCGTCCTTGTTCAGCTTCGCAACCAGCTCGACAGGCGTGTCGTCCGAGCAGTAGTGGTAGGTGTTGCCCACCGTGTCTGGCTCGTAGACGCCCACTACCTCCACCTTCACCGTCTGGAGTTTACTCTCTGGGAATGGGGAAGCCATACTCTGTTGCGTCGCATAGAACTCGTAGACGCCCGGTTTGTCCGTCGGAACGGATGGAGCCGTTCTATCACCGTATCCTGTTCCATCAGGGGTTTGTCCTTTCTCGTACCAATGCAATTCATATACAGATGGATCCGTCGGTTTCATCAAGTCCTCCAATTTCACGGAAGAATTCAAACAAACCATCGTATCCAACTTCAATGGGAGAGGAGAAGTATTAACCGTAACTTTCACCTTCTTACCAGGGCCCTCGCAACCAGCCGGGCTCACCTGACGGACGAAGTAGTAGAACACAGCCTCGTCATCCAGAGGAATCTCCGGCACAGTGGAGTTATAGAGGGAAGGATTCTCCTGACCCGTCTCGGTAGACGGATGCCACTCTAATAAATAAGAAGCATCCGTTGTTTTTGCGGTTTCAGCCAATGACTGTTTTGCCCCCTCATCCAGCACATAATCCTTATCGGTAGTTTCCGGCTCGCTCGGGATTTCATTGATAGTGACTTTGAAAGTCACCGGATCACTTTCACACTTGGTGATTTTGTCTTTAAGAGAGAGTGTGAAAGAGACAGGGCTATCCGTCGCCTTCAGACCATCCAACACATCAACAAATTGAGAAAAGGTCGAGCTATTGGCCGAGGCATCCTCGATAGTCTCCGTATAGCCAGAGAGCGAAGAAATCAAATCGTTGATATATTTGTTCACATCATCATTATCGGATGCCAATCCCTCACAGAAGGCAGGGATCTTCAGTTCAGGCGCCACCGGCACCGTATCGGCATAGACGATAAACGTGTCAGACCTATCGCAACGGCGAGTACCTTCCGCATCCTCATACGTGTCATGAACCAACAAGATGCTCTTGATATACTTGTTACCGTCCGCATCCACGTTAACTGCATTGTCATTCACGTACTGCCAAGAGACATCCCAGTCGTCCGCCTTAGGACCGCCCAATTGTGTCTTCACGGCCACAGAAGAAGTTTTGTCGCTGTGCCATGTATACTTATACTTGACATCATCCCCCGCTTCGTTTACCAAGCTAAACGTATTAGAGGAGAGTGTGGTTTGCCCACCGCGGCATAGATGGACAGACTTATCCTTCTGAATCACTCTACCACCATCGACAGAGATTTTCGGTTCAGCAGGCGTACAAGTCGTGCACTTGATTGTCAACTCGATAGGTTTTGAGATAGAGAATTCCGCACATGGGTCATCCTCGTTAAAGCGATATGGGGATTCAGAACTCAACGTTCTATTCAACTCGTTCTCAATATCCGCCTTATGACCTACAATCACCCTAAAATAAACTTTCTCATGACCTTGATCCAGCAAATCCGCAAGAGTCAATTTGCCATCCATATTCAGCGATTCATCTTGTACCGGTGCACTCGACAAATCCTTCCAACTATTCTTAAAGTCACTCGATGAAGGATCCTTCAGATTGTATTGATAAAAATAATACCTATCCTGATTGTAATAGAATTTAATCATGTCAGAGACGTCGACATAGAGCGTAACCTCCTTCTCGTCACAAGAGATCGAATCTTTCGCATACGTTTGATCATTAAAATAGAGATCCACACTTGGAGCGGAGCATGAAAAAATCTGGATATCATCCAACAACAAGTCGTTTCCATTACTATTGGCGATTCCATCCACACCATCTCCATTGTTCGAAACGACCTCAATTTTAACATTCCTGTAATTAACCAAGTCAAATTCGACAGAAACCGGGACCCATGACGCCCTCCATTCTATATCATCTTTCGCATATTTCGTAAACACCTTCGACACAGAGGGGGTCCCAACCGGATTCCCACTATCATCCACCTCTGTAGCTCGCACAAATATAGAAACAGGAGTAGTACCTTGTTTCAAACGACTATTATCAGAGAAAGTATTAATAAAACACTTCAATGTCAAAGTTTTTTCACACAATTTTTTTATGATACGTTCGTAAATAACATCACCCGCATAACACCCCATATTCAATTGAAGCATACCACCCATGGCGGAGCCATCCTCATAGGTATGATCAGGGAAGTAGCGAACACCATTTTTAGTCTTGGAGAGCGTAGAGGCACTTGGATAATTTCCATCAAATGCCTGAGCTGTCCAACCCAAGTTCGACCCACCCTCATTGGATAGGAAAGAGACAACACGATACCAACCTTCATTACGAGGAGCATTACCATCTGTCAGATTATTGTATACAGCGCCAGGTATCTCATACGGCAAGTCAGCAATCCACTTGTCGGTTCCCTTCGTCCTATGTTGCTCCTTCTTAGGGTCAGCGATATTGTCATAATTCCATGTCCAATAGGAATTCGCACTTTCAAACGTTCCGAAATCATCCTGCCATACAAGTTTACGAGGAGCTGGCTTACCATTCTCCAAACAACACAAAATATCCTTCACTGTAAATTCATTGGACTTCACATCCGCAGTGCCACCTTTCCCGTCAGGAAGCGACACAACGTAATAGTAGGTTGTCTCCTTATTTTGCGTATCGCCTGACGTGTGCTTATACTTAAGACCCGTCTCCCCATTTAGTTTCACCCCACTATTTCCTTCCTTTCTATACCACTGGTAAGTTACATCCCCTGCAAATGGTGTTGCTGAAAGGACTATGCTCTCACCACCTGCACAGACTTCCTTCGGTCCGGAGACCGTCGCATCCGGAGTGCCATATACCTTTATGCTTTTAATCATAATGGCTTGTCCAAGGCCACCTTTCTCCGGGCTTATATACAAGTTGAGTGCGCCACCACTTATCGTCCGGCAATTCATACTGGCCTGAGTGATAGAAAGCGTATTTGTGTATCCCTCCCTAAGTGTATTATGGTCAGGAAGCTGATTCGACCCCTGAGTGGTAGCACCAGAAGTTTCATTGCCAGCAGTAGGGTTAACCACCGCACGAAGCGACACGTTATAGCTGGAGGATTTTATCTCATCAGCAGTCAACGGCACGTAATACTCAATCTCCACCCTATAATTGCTATTATCCTTAAGCCCACTGACAGACAAGGAGAGAATAACCTGACCACCCACCGTGGTGGAAGAGACATAACCCCAGCCTTCATCATCAAGCATTCTCAGCTCATCCAAACTATACGCATTGTTTGTGACGGCGAATTGCGCTTTCGACAAGAAGTCGGACTTGGTCGTAGTGGTTTTTGTTGTTTTTGCAATTGTCAATCGACCAGAGGTAAGTGTCGGATTAAGGACACCCAAGAAACCATCCACCTCATTGATATCCCAAATGGTCTTCTCGTCAGTCCCCGTTCCAGTCACCGTACTTGAGAAGTCCGTTCCCGACACGAGAACCATATTTCCGCCTCCCCCAAAACCTTGGGCGAAGACCGACCCCCCACAGAGCATGCACAGCACGCAAATCGTGAAGCACTTAGTTATTAAATTAATCTTTTTCATATACTTATACCCTATTATTTAACATATATATAAACGAATAAACACTCGGGACTTCCGCCTCTTTTCGAATGAAATTTCGCGGAAAAACCCAATATGTCGGTTGCAAAAATAAAAAAAATCGGAAACATGCCATATCTTATAAAAGAAAAATAATCATGGTATAAAAAAATTTATCTACAGAAGTGCTTCGTCACGCACCAAGTGTAACCCAACATGATTTCGTGCGAACCTCCGTTTTTACGTTGGAACTGCGTCAGACCCAACTGGTAGGCATAGCCCACATGGAATCCCTTGTAACGGATACCTCCCATCGCATAGAACGCCAACGGAGCAGGATTGTTCTCGCTCTTGTCCAACGTGTGGCGGTAAGAGAGCTGCAACCAGTAGGAGAAATCCTTATTGTCAGGGATGGTCTGCATGTACTTCAAATTGAGGTCCAACTGTCTGTTCTTGATTGTGTTGAACTTGAACATCGCGGAAGGCTCGAGGGTGATCTCGTTCACAAGGTCGAAATCGTAGCCCAAGAATCCGAACATGGTGAGCGGACGTTTCGGCTCCTCCAGACCCAACTCGGTCAACTCGGTCGGCACAATATCCTTGGCGGAGAAACCCGCGAAGAAATTATCCCACAAGAAGTAGACACCCGCATTCGCGTTGAGGTACATACCCTTGTTGGAACCACCGTTACCCAAGGTAGGGTCCTCGAATCCGTAATCCTCGAACAAGTGTTTGTCGAAGTTGTAGTGGTTCAGCATCAAGGAGAGACCGAACGACAACTGGCGGTCGATGGACTGTGTCTTCATCATGTAATGGCTATTCTCCGACAACGGGATATGGTAGGCGAAAGTCACCTCACCACCCTGACGGTAGGAATTACCGTTCTTGTCGTTGTAGGCATAAACACCCAATCCGACGTTCTTCAAGACACGGGTACGGAAACTCAAAGTCTGGGTCATCGGGGGATCTTCCAACTCCGGGCCTGTCCATTGGAACTTGCCCGTCAACATCAAGTGGCTGCAACGTTCCGCTCCCGCCACCGCCGGGTTGACCAGATAATAGTTGAAGTGATATTGGTCACACACGATATCATCTTGGGCGTATGCGCGGAAAGATGAGGCAATAAGGGCCAATAGACTTACGATACAATACTTAATCTTCATCGTTATCAGTCGTTTTTCATCGCATTAGCAAAAAAGCATCAGCAAAAAGCATATACTTGGTTGGGCAAAGATATGTATTATTCTTAAAAAAACAAAAAACGGAGAAAAAAAACGCTCCCGCGGAAATCAGTCCACGGGAGCGGGAAAATGTATGACAAGAATATTATTTCTTGTTCAAGAAGAGGTCTACCTCAACGGCACAAGCAACGGTGCAACCTACCATAGGGTTGTTACCGATTCCGAGGAATCCCATCATCTCAACGTGAGCAGGCACTGAAGAAGAGCCAGCGAATTGAGCGTCAGAGTGCATACGGCCCAAGGTATCCGTCATACCGTAAGAAGCAGGACCAGCGGCCATGTTGTCTGGGTGCAAAGTACGTCCTGTACCACCACCGGAAGCCACTGAGAAGTAAGGCTTGCCAGCGAGCACGCGCTCCTTCTTGTAAGTACCAGCTACTGGATGTTGGAAACGAGTAGGGTTGGTAGAGTTACCAGTGATGGAAACGTCCACGTTCTCCTTCCACATGATGGCAACGCCCTCACGAACGTCGTCGGCACCGTAGCAGTTCACAGCGGCGCGAGGACCGTCAGAGTAAGCGATCTTCTTAACCACCTTCAACTTGCCAGTGAAGTAGTCGAACTTAGTTTGCACATAGGTGAAACCGTTGATACGGGAGATGATCATAGCGGCGTCCTTACCCAAACCGTTCAAGATGCAACGGAGAGGCTTGTTAGCCGGTCTTGACTTGTTAGCCATGGTAGCGATCTTGATGGCACCCTCAGCTGCGGCGAAAGACTCGTGACCTGCCAAGAAAGCGAAGCACTTAGAGTCTGGGGAGAGGAGGCGGGCAGCCAAGTTACCGTGACCCAAACCCACCTTACGGTCGTCAGCCACAGATCCAGGGATACAGAAGGACTGGAGACCCTCGCCGATGTACTTAGCGGCCTCGACAGCGTTCTTAGCCTTTTCCTTCAGGGCGATGGCAGTACCTACCACGTAAGCCCATTTAGCGTTTTCGAAACAGATTTTCTGAGTGTCCTCGCAAGTCTTGTATGGATCCAAACCTGCAGCGTCGCAAATCTTGTTTGCTTCCTCGATGGACTTAATACCGTGAGCCTTCAAGCAGTCGTTGATTTGCTTGATACGGCGATCTTGTGATTCAAATTTAACTTCTCTAATCATAATCTTATTTACTATTTTTTTATTTACAATTTACTCTTTACTATATAGACTTTACGTTTTTACGATCCATGTTTTTACGATGAGTAAGAATCGATGCGACTATTATTTTCATCAGTTCATCACATTCATTTCGTATGGAAGACAACCTATCAGCAGCAACGATGTCTGATTCTGCGATCAGATCCAACCAACAAGAGGTTTCATCCAGTTCCTCTTCCACCATTTTCAGCTTGTTAAGGAAATCCTTGTCAGATTTAGCCAAACAAGCGGCTCGGTAATTTGCGAAAGGGGAAGTTCCAGAACGAATGATTTGACGAGCAAATGCTTGCGAAGAAATCGTTGTCGGCATATTATCTACCAGAACGACTATCCTCAAAGCGAACGATTTTAGTCGGTTCTTCAAATCATCCTTGTTCATCGTCCATCCATCAAACCGTAAATAATAAATTGTCCAATAGTAAATAATATTATTCTTTACGTGGGTCGATGGATTTAACAGCACCCTCTTCCTTCTTGGTACGTCCGTACGTGCCAGTCACGCTCTTAAGAGCCTCGTCAGCAGGAACACCCTTCTTCACAGCGTCCATGAACTTGCCCATGTGAACGAACTCGTATCCGCACACTTGGTTGTCCTTGTCCAAGAACATCTTCGTGATGTAACCCTCTGTCAACTGGAGGTAACGAGTACCCTTAGCCTTCGTACCATAAAGCGTACCCATTTGGCCGATCAAGCCCTTACCGAGGTCTTCCAAACCTGCGCCGACTGCCAAACCACCCTCAGAGAAGGCAGACTGCGTACGACCGTAAACGATTTGGAGGAATAACTCACGCATTGCGGTATTGATAGCGTCACAAACCAAGTCGGTGTTCAACGCTTCCAACAAAGTCTTGCCTGGGAGGATTTCTGATGCCATTGCGGCAGAGTGAGTCATACCAGAGCAACCGATGGTCTCCACCAAGCACTCCTCGATAACACCCTTCTTCACGTTCAGGGTCAATTTGCACGCACCTTGCTGAGGAGCGCACCAACCGATACCATGGGTCAAACCTGAAATGTCCTTGATCTCTTTCGCTTGAATCCATTTCCCTTCCTCAGGGATAGGAGCTGGTCCATGGTTAGGACCCTTGGCAACAGAACACATCTGTTCCACTTCTTTTGTGTAAATCATAATCTGTTAATTATTGTTATAATAAAATAAAACACAATTTGCGGACACAAAAAAAACGATTTTTTGGGAGAAAAACAAGCGATTTTAGAGTTAAGAATTAAGAATTAAAAATAAAGAATTAAAGGAAGCCGTAAAAAGGCCCGATGTCTAAAAAATGTAGCCTAACATCTCATTATTCCATAAGATTGTCACTTCCAGAACTGTTTGATTTGCCTCTCCGCGCGATCAAAGAGCGCACGATCGAAAGGCACGTCGAACAGGTCGTCCAAGTTACGGTCGGTGATGGAATAGTCTCCGTCATAGTAGACATTGGTAATGGTACCCACACTATCGATCATACCCACCCCGATATAGCTGTCCACCAGCAAGAAATCACGATGGGCGGTCATGTCGAAGAGAGATTGTCCGATGGAGTAGTCGGAACAGTTGTTCGTCGTGCCAAAGATATCCTGCATCAAGGTAGGCACCAAATCGTAGTGGGCCGTCCACCTGTCAGACACGACAGTATCCTTGCCATTGAAGTAGACCATAGGCACCTGCATCTGGGCGGCGGAATAGTTGCCGTTGTGGCCCCAGAAAGCGTGGCGGCAGTCGTCGAACTCCTGGGAATGGTCGCCCGTGAAGACGATGACCGTATTGTCGAGCAAGCCCTTCGCCTCTACCTCCTTCAGGATATTCCCCACAAGGGAATCCAGGTAATAGACCATATTTTTGTAGAGGTTCAGGAACTCCGTCGGGTCCACATCCTTGCCGAGACGCTCGTAATGGGCGCAGTCCCAGGAAGGCTGGAACGGACCTGTGTAATCCTCCGGTTTGATCATGCTGTGCAGCGAATCGAAGAAGAGGAAGGAGAAGAATGGAGTGTTATTGTCCCCTCCCCTACTATTCAGGTACTGCAGGAAAGCCTGCGCCACGTTCACGTCGCGTTGCCAAGCGTTCACACCCGCCGCCGAGCCGCACTGATCCTGCGACAAGGAGAATACGCACTTGTCCAACGGAGGGTTCAGCATGGAGGCACTCGGGAAGAGGCGCATGTCATAGCCCTTCTCCTTCATCGTGGTGAAGAGGACAGGAGGAATGGACTGTTCGCAAAAATCCTTCCAATAGACGCCCGGCAAGCCATAGAACATGGAGAAGACGCCCGTCCTCGTCCCATTGCTACCGCTGTAATGGCGGAGGAAGCGGGAGGAGCGTTTCGAGAATTCGTAGATATTCGGTGAGCAGAGCGAATCCATCGTCGAGGCGCGCCAAGCGTCGAACGCGATGACGATCAGATTCTTGCCCGACAGCGTATCCGTCAAAGGAGCCTGCGGATATCGATACTCCTTACCCCTATAGTCCGTAGCGACAGTGGTAGGCTCCACCTCACTACCGAGCGCGGAGAGCAACGAGTTCGCATCAAGCGAGACACAAGCGGGGAAATAGCGGTCCAAGAGGATCAGTTGCCGATCGTTCTTGGCATACGCCACGGCATGCCTGCACTGAACGAAGCAGATCATCAGACCGAAGACAACGATCAACGTGTAGATGACTGCGTTAGGTATCTTGTTCGCCAGGCGAAAAGCCAACTTGAACAGCAAGACCTCCACCGCAAACAAAAAGATCAGGGCACCCCCCACCATGAAATATTGGGCAACCGTGAACTCGAAAACCTGCGTCGCTCCTGGGGCGAACACCTGTTCCAAGACATACGAATTGATATGGAAGCGATAGAGCGAGAAGATGTACGCGTCCAACGCTAAGATAATCAGGAAAATCGTCGCCACGAGCGAAGCGCAAATTAGGCTGACCCGATTGCTACGGGCAAGGATCGTGACGGGAAGGTAAATGAAGAAAATAGGGAGGAAAGATATGAACACGAAATGAGTCAGGATATACGCGAGCAGATAGAGCGTATGACCGCTCCATATCACGTCAGGGATCTGCACGAAATACTTCAGCGATATAAGAAAAACAAAGACGGCATTGAAGAAAGCGAACCAAACGCCAGCTTTCAGCAACCTCCGTCTACTCACAACCGGTACGTTATTTCCTCCACTCAAACCCATATCATAAAGTTATGCTATACGAGAGCGCCACGCTAAAGACATCCTTCGGACGGGAGACATTCATGCCGTCATCGTAACGGAAGAGCGCCTTCAGGGAATTATGCTTGTTGAAATTATATTTTGCGCCACCCTCATACCTCATTTTTGTCAGGCATGTGCCTTTATAGCTGTTCGTGCGGATAAAGGATTCCACACCAACGCACGGGTAGAGGTGAGTCTTAGGAATCTTCGTCGACACGTACAATTTATTTCTCCACACGTCCTTGTACTGCTTGTGTTGCTGTTTTTCCGGACGATAGGTGATTTGGTATTTGGATTTCAGTCCGAAGGAGAGGCGACCCACATCCTTCTTCACACGCAAATAGCCCGCATAGCGGTGATTCAGATAGATATCATCCTTCTTATTCGCCGCACCGATAAGGTAATAGTCCGCACCGACACGCAAAAGGCCTTTTACCACATTGTAGGAGACATCCGCCTTCGTGTAGAACTTATCCAGCTCGGTGGAGTTATTGCGCATCGAGACCGATTCGGAGAGCCCCACATTCAAACGTTTGAAGAAACGCTTCGAGACAGAGAAACTCACAGATGTGGCAAAGTCCTGCTCGTCACCCCCCGCCCAAGCGATGCTGGAGCAGCCAAAGGAAGTGACAAGCAAGACCAGTAAATGTAGCCTAAGATTTGCGAAAGATAACTTATCCATTAAAATCCTTTGCCCTTGTTATTTGGTCTATCGTATTGATCTCCTGAGAGTTGGACTCATAATAAACCTTCACCAAGGCAGTATCCTTCAAGAAATCGATATAACCGACCTCACACTTTGTAATATTCAGACCTGTACGTTGTTTGATGTCAGCTACCATCTCGTCGTACTTATCAGGAGTGATCAAATCAATCTTTTCGTACTTAATCAGCTTGCAGGAACTCTTCGAGACGATACGCGTCTTCTCCATCAACCATGTCATGAAGACAAAGAGAGCGTTGGTGGCGAACAATTCCAGATAACTTACACTGACCGCCAATGCATTGATGACAGAGAGGCCAATGATGAGGAAGAGGTAAGTCATCTCACGGATAGGCACTGTGTCCGTACGATAACGGATGATACCGAAGATGGCGAAAAGACCCAACGCCAAACCGATCTGCAGTTTCTCGCTTCCCAAGAGGAAAATCAACAAGAAGACCGTCGTGCTGATCAACGTGAAAGTGAAGACATAATCACGTCTTTTGGACTTGCCATAATAGAGCCACACGATAATCAACGAAGTGACAAGGACATTAAGTCCGAAACGAAGAAGTAACTCGAAGAAACCTTCCGGATTCACGATAGGGATACCGAAAACCGCCAAATCAGTGATACTCAATAAATTCATAATTGTATAATTAAATATATTATTTTCTAAAATAACATGACCGTGTCCAGACTACAACTTGTTTATGTACCTGATCTTCTCCTTAAAACGATTGTATTTCAAGGAAGGGTCGGTAAGCACCATGCCCAAGCAATACTTGCTGATGCTACGTTTTTTGATGCGCAGGGAAGCGAGGTAATCCTTGAAGTGGGAATGGGCGTTGCCATCCTGCTTCACCTCTACGATACAGAGCTTAGGGATCGTGTTCTTCACTCCTGTGACACAATTCTCGAAATTGATATTGAAGTCGATTGTCAGACGCTCCGACTTCTCCTTGTTCACCAACGTGATGCGGAAAAAGCTGTTCCGCAGGCGGAAGTCTATCTCATTCATCTTGAACTTAGACTTCTCGTCGAGGAAAGCGATGGCCTCCTCGTTATGCAGCACGTTCTCGTCAGTGATCGTAATACGTTTTTTGGAAGTTCTACCCTTGTTGTTCTTCTTTTTAACCTCAAGGAACATCAGATTGGACTCCACATACTCGCGCACACGGATTTTCTGACGATTTAATTTACCGTCTTGGTGGACGACATACATCGTAGCCTCAGGAGTATCGTAGTAGAGCGTGCGGTAAAACGCCTTGCGGAGGTCACCGATCCGTTGAACATAGTAATCCTGCTTCGCCATTTCCAGCAAAGTAGGCAGGTTACGTACGTTCACGAGGAACTTGGTATCAATCCTGTTCATCAGGCGGATACCGCTCATCTCCTCCAGCGTGATAGGGTCAAGCGCAGAGAGTTTAGCGTCGATGGATTCGACGATGCCCCCCTTTCCAGACATCAAGATACCGTCCGTCCCACCTTGTGCGGCAACAACCGGCGCAACCACTTTCTCCTCTATGATATCGACGACGTCTCCCATCTTAGCCTATTCCGTGATGTATTCGTACACTTTTTCCGATTTCAGTTTACCATTAGGGAAGAGAGCACGTGCGGACTGCTTTTTGCCGAACTCGTTGTACTGATACTGCACGGTCTTCTCCAACTTGTTGTACTCGTCGAAGTGTTGTTCCTCGGTGCACTTTCCCTTTTCATTGTATTTATAAACTGTGCGGGACTTCTGGTCCCCCACCTTGGTATACTCGATCTCTTCGGTTTTATTGCCCTGGGCGTCATATTTCGTGACGTGGTCGATCTTCTTCTTACCATTCTCCATGCGCCATTCCTTAACCTCAGTCAACACCTTTCCGTTCACCTTCTTCTGTGCGCAGAGCGAAGCAGTAAGAGAAGAGACGAGCAAAACGATTATTGCCAAAAAACACCTTTTCATACGCAATATTTTTTATGGTACTAAATCATGTCCAAAAAT
Source organism: Paludibacteraceae bacterium (assembly GCA_017962085.1). Taxonomy (GTDB): domain Bacteria; phylum Bacteroidota; class Bacteroidia; order Bacteroidales; family Paludibacteraceae; genus UBA1181. Next base: position 146,499 of record JAGCWA010000033.1, on the reverse strand, counting down.
AAGCATTTATCGGACAACTAAAAAAAATATTCAGTCAAAATTAGATTTAACTCTTAGAAACTCTCTATATCGCAGACAAAACAAGCGGAAAAATCACATCTGGTCCTCGAAATAATTATCGTTGATGCTGAGATTATCGAGGTCATCCTCGTTGAAATCCTCGCCATCACCGAAATCGTCCAAGCCATCCATATCGAGGTCGCCAGCCTTCACCTCAGGGATATCCATGAAGAGGCCGTCGAGCACCTGGGCCGGAGGGTTGCCTTTCGAGCGTTTGCAGATTGGCGCAGGCAAAGACTCACGCGTCTTCACCTCCTTCAGTTCCATATAGAAGGAACGTTCGTTCATCACATCGAATATGAAACGGAGCTTTTGACCCTCCTCGGAAGCGAATTCCTCCACGCGGACACGGTCCATGACCAAGCTGTCCACCTCTGAGGATGTATCCATCTCCATCAGGGTGATTTCCTGCTCAGCCTCCCAATAGTCGTTGCAGATGAGGAAAGAGGTCATCTGATCTTTCGTATAACCGACGCTATCGAGGATAGCGTTGTTCAGCTCCAGAAAAGTCGCATCGGAATCGATGTGGATTTCCCTCAAAAAATCGTCCACTTCGTCGGACAAAAGGATAAACTTAAAAACCATTTCCTTATATATTATTTAATGCGACAAATATACGAAAAAAATTATCACTTCAAAGAAGCCTCGATGGCTTCCACGCTACGGTGCACCTCCTTATCCACCTCCACGAGGTTCTGGATCGCCTTGCAGGCGTAGAGCACGGTCGCATGGTCACGGTTACCGATCTGCTCGCCGATGCTGGACAAGGATACCTTCGTGTACTTCCTGGAAAGGAACATGGCGATCTGACGAGCCTGCACCACCTCACGCTTGCGGGAGTTGGACTGCAGCATACGAGGCTCCAACCCATAATAGTTGCAGACCAGTTCCTGAATGGAAGCCACCGTCACCGTCCTTTCCGGGGCGGAAACCAGGGAGCTGACCACCTTGCTGACCAGTTCCATATTGATCTCGGCATCCGTCAACGTGGACTGAGCCAAGAGCGAGTTGACGACACCCTCCAATTCGCGGACGCTGTCGGAGACATGCTCGGCGATATAGTCGATCACATTGTCAGGGATGATCAGACCATCCGTCTTCACCTTCGATTTCAGGATAGCCCTCCTCGTCTCCGTGCTAGGCTGCTCCAACTCGGCGTTCAAGCCCCAGCGGAAGCGGGTCAACATACGGTCATCCAAGCCCTGCAACAACTTCGGAGATTGGTCAGCGACCAAAACGATCTGCTTGCCGTTCAGCTGCAGTTGGTTGAATATCTGGAAGAAGATGTTCTGCGTACCCGTCTTGCCGGCGAAGAACTGGATATCGTCGACGATCAGCAAGTCAATCATCTGATAGAAGGCGATGAAATCGTTCACGCAGTTACGCAAGTGGGCGTCAGTATATTGAGCCTGGAATCTATTGGAATCGACGTAGAGGACCTTTTTCTCCGGATGTTTCTCCAACGTGGCCCAACCGATCGCCTGGGCCAAGTGGGTCTTACCCAAGCCAGAGCCACCATAGATGAAGATCGGGTTGAACGTGTTCTTGCCAGGAGATTCGGCGATCGCCATACCTGCAGAACGAGCAAGTTTATTGCAGGCGCCCTCGACGAATGTGTCGAACGTGTAATGAGGATTTAATTGCGGTTCGATCCGCTTTCTGTTGGAACGCTCAGGGAAAGGATTGTATGCATCATCACCGACAGAACCCTTGACGGGGATGACATGCCCGCTGTTCCGCTCCACCATGGTCTGTGTGGCAGCCTCCTGAATAATGTCATAGGTGAGCTTCGTGCCATCTCCCATGACCCTTCTGAAGGTCTGTTTCATCAGATCGCTGTAATGCTCATCCAAAAATTCAGCATAAAAATTGCTCGGAACAATTATGGTCATCGTCTTATTCTCCCAACTCTCCGGAACAATTGGCTTAAACCAAGTCTCAAAAGCTGAGGACGGTATGTTATCTTTGATTACCGCCAGACATTCATTCCATAACCGGACATGATCTTTTACTTCCATTTCTATATACTCGTTCATATTAACACAAAAACACTCGAGAAAAATCCTTCAAAATCCCCGAAATGCTTTATTCATTTACATTTCAATTTGCATTACAAATTTTGTCTAATTTTTTCTAAAAAAAAAACGATATTTCACTTGCTAATAAAAAAAAAACTTAATTGGCTGTATTTCAAAATCATACATTAACACACTGATATTAAGCAAGTTACAATACGCCCATCAAATTAAAATGTTCATAGATAAACGATTATTAAAGGGTTTCAAGCCTATTCACTTTTTCTGCCAAAAACAGAAACATTGATGTAACGTTTAGGGCGCGCCTTCAAGTCTACCAACAAATCGTTCGCGCTACCTACAGTGGTGTTCAAATTGTCATATAATTCCTTGTTCGTGAGCAACAATCCGAGTGTTCCGGAACCGTTGTTCAGTTTGTCCGTCACGCCCTGCACACCCAAGAGGGTTTTGTTCAGTTGGTTGACCGTACTCTTGAAGTCCACAGACTTCAGGTTGGCGCTGACCGTACTCAGGTTACCCATCACACCGTTGATATTGTTGCACAACAGAGGAACGTCCTTGTCCACGATCTTATTGATGCCCACAGAGGCGTGGTTCAGGTTCTTCGTGATGGAGTTGATGTTCGCCAAGGAAGACTCGATCGTCTTGTTCTCCGCGATCGCGTGGAGAGAGATGATCAAGGAGTCGAGCTGAGGGATAATGGTCTGGATACGAGGCATAACCTCTTCCGTGAGCGAATTGAAGATACCTTCATCTATATAGGAAGGAATCGTGTCGCCACGGCGATAGATCACATCCGTATTGGAGGTTTCCAGGTGCAACTCGATGGAAGGCGCCCCTATCATGGCAGAGACCAAAGCGGCCTTGGAGCCCACAGGGATCTTCAGGTCATCATCCACCTGAAGCACCACCAGCACGTCGGAAGAGGGATCGTCATAATCATATATGATCTGCTTCACCAATCCAACCTTATATCCCTTGATGGTCACATCATTCGTCTCAACCAAACCGTTAATGCGTTCTAATTTAAGATAGTAATAATTAGTAGGGTTAAAGATGTTGATTCCCTTCAAATAATTCACTCCGAAAAATGTAACCGCTATGGTTATGATCACCAACAAACCGATTTGAAGTTCTTTACTAATTTTAAAGTTCATATCCTTATTAATTTTTACACTTAAATTATCATTTACTACTCTTAAAATACTGTCTTGCCTCTTCCATAGGCAATTTCTTCCCGTCCTTTATCACGACAAGGAACGCGTCCTTGAATACGCTCTTCACCTCATCGCGCAGCTTCACGCCCTCCTCAAATGTGGAGGCCTTTCCGTACACGTACTTATATTTAAAAGTACCCGTCTCGACGAACTCCTGGGCGGGAACGCACTTCTTGAAATCCTTGCAGTCCAATGGTTTCTGCACGTTGGAGCTACAGAATTGGACAGCGAAATAGACTTGAGGCTTCTTAACCTCGGACGGAGCGGTCTGCTTCTCTGGCGTCTCGGTGACAGAGGCGTTCTGCTTGGTCTCCTCGACAGGTGCTTGGGTCTTTTCCTCCTCCTTTTTAGCCTCGTCAGAAGCGATGGTTTTGGCATCCTGCGTCTTCCCGTCCGCACTTGGCACGACAGACGGTTCCGCATCCTTGGAAGGCTCTTTCTTCACCTCCTTCGTCTCGGAGAGGACATCCGACTTAACATTACCATCCTTGTCCTTATATCCATCCGTGTTCCGTTTGTCACGCTTATCCTTATATTGCACGAAGGCCTTCGCGATAGCCCCCGCCAACTTGTCCAGGTTTTTATCCTTCGCCAAGAAGGCTTCCTCCTCCTTATTAGAGATATAACCCAACTCGACCAGCACAGCAGGCATGGCGGCTTGTTTGAGCACCCAAAAGCCGGCCTGCTTGACGCCACGGCTAGACCTGCCCAATTTCGTGAAATTATCTTCGATACGAGAGGCGAAAGAGACGCTCTGCTCCATATACTTTGACTGAAGGAAATCGAACATGATGTAGGATTCCGTGCTGTTCGGGTCGAAACCACGATACTTTGTCTTATAGTCGGACTCGTACAACATCACGGCATTCTCTCGCTTCGCCACCTCCAAGTTGGCGGAGGAGGAACCGACGGCATACGACTCCGTACCCCTTGCGGAACGGTTCTCAGCCGCATTGACATGTATGGAGATGAAGAGGTCCGCCTTCGCCTTGTTGGCGATCTGCGCACGGTCGTCCAAAGGGATGAACACATCCTTCTTCCTTGTATAGAGCACCTTCACGTTCTTTTCCTTGGAAAGCAAATCGCCCAACTTGAGCGCCGTCTTCAGGTTTATATCCTTCTCCTTCAGTTTCAGGACAAAACCGGACGCACCCGGGTCTTTCCCTCCATGGCCGGCATCTATCACGACAATAAAAGGTTTCTCGCCGGACCAAGCCAAGGCGACACCTAAAAATTGAAGGCATACCACCAGGAAAATGCGCTTCACGATTGAAGAAAATTTATCCAAAGCCTATCTTTTAATAATTGTATGGCAAAAATAGGAAAATATTCTTAGATTTGCATAAAATTTATAGCGCAATTATTAAATAGTAAATTGTTGGCACAAAGATATATAACATATTTATTACTATTCATCGCAGGGCTATTTCCCCTCCAATTTGGCGAAATCCATGCGCAAAAAACGGAGAACGACACCCTAAAAGTCACCGCAGGGGCTCCGGATAGCACTATAAAAAAAGTTAAAATTTCCAAAGACGCGGTGAAATCCAACGTCAAATACTTCGCGAAAGACTCGATCATATTCTATGCGGACGGACACGCCTTCCTATACGGAGACGCCAAGATCACCTACGAGCGGATGGAGCTCACCGCCGACCACATCGAATTGAACACAGACAGCACCCTCGTGCACGCTCGTTGCGGCTACGACTCCGCAGGAGCAGAGACGAACCGGCCTATCTTCAAGGACGGCAACGAGAGCTACGAGTCCCACAGCATCGACTTCAACTACGAGACGAAGAAAGGATTGATCCGCAACGTGGTGACCCAACAGGGAGAGGGATACGTGACCAGCGAGACCGCCAAGAAACTGGAGGACAACACCTTCCTGATGAAGGACGGCAAATACACCACCTGCGACAACCACGAGCACCCACACTTCTACCTCAACCTCACGCAGGCGAAGGTGAAGCCGAAAGAGTACATCGTGGCGGGTCCAGCCTATCTGGTCATCGAAGACGTGCCACTGCCATTAGCGATACCATTCGGATTCTTTCCTTTCTCGGAGAAATACACGTCAGGTCTACTCATGCCGACCTTCGGAGAGGAATCCTCCCGAGGCTTCTACCTCAAAAACGGAGGATACTACTTCGCGATCAGCCAATACTTCGACCTGGCATTGCGCGCCGACATCTACACAAAAGGGTCATGGGGCGTCAACGGGTCAACCCGCTATAAGAAGAAATACAAGTTCAACGGAAACATCTACGTAAGTTACCAATCCACCGTCGAGAGCGAGAAGAGCATGCCCGACTACACGCAGATGAACGACGTGAAGGTGACGTGGACACACACGCAGGATCCGAAAGCGAACCCGTTCCGAACCTTCTCGGCATCGGTCAACTTCACGTCAAGCTCCTACAACAAGAACAACACCAGCGCACACTATAACCCGTCCGTGTATGGAGAGAACAACAAATCGTCCAGCATCAACTACACTTACAGATTCCCGGAATCCCCCTTCTCCCTCACGACGAACATCACGCTGAACCAAAGGCAGAGCGACTCCACCCTATCCCTGAAGTTGCCGACCCTCTACCTCAACATGAAGCGTCTCTACCCATTCAAGAGGGAAAAGAAGACAGGAAAGGACAAATGGTTCGAGAAGATTTATCTCAACTACAACATGAACTTCGACAACTACATAACGACGAAGCAGGACAAATTGTTGGAACAGAACCTCATCAAGGACTGGAACAACGGTATCAAAAACCAAGTCAGCGTCGGCGCCTCATACACCGCCTTGAAATACCTCATCATCACGCCAAGCTTCAACTACAGCGAAAAGTGGTACTTCAAAAAGACCGAGCAAGAGTGGAACAACGAAGAGCAGGAGGTGGACAAAATCGTCAAGAACGGGTTCTACCGCATCAACGACATGAGCGCCTCACTGAACTTCAGCACGCAATTATACGGATTCTTCCAACCTATCATCGGCAAGAAAATCAGCATGATACGCCACGTGGCGCAACCTAGTGCGGGCGTGACCTTCACCCCTAAAATGGACCACCCTTTCCCTGCATTCGGGCAGGACTATTACAACAACTACTATAGAATCCTGAAGGACGGCTCCATCGACACGACAAAATATTGCTACTATACCGGCAATTATTATGGAGGTCCAACCAGCAACGGAAGCGGCATCGTCAACCTGAGCCTCTCCAACAACATCGAGATGAAAGTGCGGACCGAAAAGGACTCGACCGGCTACAAGAAGATATCGCTCATCGATAACCTCACATTCTCAACGGGTTATAATATGTTCGCGGACGAAGATGAAACGCCTTGGTCGGACATCTCCACCTCATTGCGACTGAAATTCCCTAAGAACATATACCTGAACGTGAGCGGATCCTTCTGTCCGTACACCTACAAACTCAACGAGAGCGGGCAATACTACAAATCCACCACATCAGAGATGGAAAGGAACGGCAGGCTAGCCCGACTCACCAACGCAAGGACATCGTTCAACTACTCTTTCAACAACAACATCTTCAGGCGTGGAACAAAGCAGAAGAAAAAAGAGGAAGAGGAGGAGATAGACTACAATGCCGAAACGGTGGACGACATGCTGTACGACAATCAGGTGAAAGCATCCGAGAAAGAAGAGAAAACGGACAGCAAATACGATGAAGAGGGATACTTCAAATACAAGTTGCCTTGGAACATCAACTTCTCCTACTCCATCGCCTACGGAGATTACCTGTTCGACAAGGAAAAACTCGAGTTCAAGCAACGACTCACACAGACGCTGAACTTCTCCGGCAGTTTCAACTTCACGGATAATTGGGGCTTCACCTTCAGCTCTGGATACGACTTCATCAACAAGGAGTTGTCATACACCTCCTGCGGTATCCACAGGAACCTGCACTGCTGGTCCGCCAGCCTGAATTTCATTCCGTTCGGAAGCAACCAAGGATTCAACTTCTTCATCGGAGTCAACTCCTCCATGCTGCAAGACCTGAAGTGGGAGAAACGCACGACCGCCACAGACTATCCTGCTTGGTACTAATTCCCCATACACTTCTTCCTCGCCATACGTAGGGTGCGAAAGAACACGCGTCATTTCAGGGTGCGTGGCATGATTGGTAATGAAAAATCAATAAGTGTATAAAAGTGCATTATGCACCCTGCCAAATTCACACAATTATCAATAGTAATTCTTTCAATTCCCCCATAGAAATTTAAAATTTTTTCCTATCTTTGCTAAAAAGTATACAAAAAGGAGTGATAAAAAATGGTGGCAAAATCGGCTAAAGTCCAAACAGACAACTTCATATTTCAAACGAGCTGGGAAGTTTGCAACAAAATCGGTGGGATCTACACCGTATTGTCCACACAAGCGAAATCTTTGCACGACATACACGGAGATAACCTCATATACGTCGGTCCCCATTTCGGAGCCGACAACAACCTCTTATTCAAGGAAGACAAAAAAGCCTACAAGGATTGGGTGAAAGCCTACAAAGAGGAAGCAGGCATCACCGTGAAAGTCGGCAGATGGAACATTCCAGGGAATCCTCTCGCGCTATTGGTGGACTTCCAACCGTTTTCCGGGCAATTGAACAGCTACCTCTACGAAATGTGGGACAAGTTTCAGGTCGATTCGCTCAAGGCTTACGGAGACTACAACGAAGCGGTCACGTTCGGACTTGCATCCGCCAAGACAATAGAGCATTTCTGTCAATACAACAAACTGACAGATAGGTTGAACGTTGCCCAATTCCATGAGTGGACGACAGCCTCCGGGCTCCTCTACTGCAAGGGACACTGCCCGTTCCTGCGCACCATATTCACCACCCACGCAACAACCGTGGGAAGGTCCATCTGCTTCAACGGCAAGCAATTGTACGAATACTTCGACAAGTACAACGGCGATCAGATGGCCAACGAGCTGAACGTGCAGGCCAAACACTCGCTGGAAAAGAAGGCCGCGCACAATGCGGATTGCTTCACCACCGTGAGCGAACTGACAGCGAAGGAGAGCGAGCAACTGTTGGAGAAGAGTCCTTCCATCGTCACCCCGAACGGATTCGAAAGCGGATTCATCCCTCAAGGGAAAGAGTACGACAAGGCCAGGGAGAAGGCACGCGCCACACTCAAGAACGTGGCGGAGAACCTAATCGGGCAAAAAGTGTCGGACGATGCGTTGCTCATCGGAACAAGCGGAAGATACGAGTTCAGGAACAAAGGCATCGACATCTTCCTGGATTCCCTCAAGAAGCTGTCCGAAGACCCGAACTACCAGCGTGAGACGATCGCCTTCATATTGGTGCCGGGCTGGAATATCGGTCCACGCAAGGACCTCCAGCAGCGGATGAGCGAGAAGAACCCGATCTACACGTTGTTCAGGAGGAACATCACCCATGACATATACAACGTCGCGGATGATCAACTATATGACACCATACAGGGCTACTCCTTCACTAACGAGGAGAAAAAGACCGTCAAAGTGATATTGGTTCCAAGTTACCTGAACGGAGACGACGGTATTTTCAACAAGAGCTACTACGAACTGCTCATCGGATTGGACATGACCGTCTTCGCCTCCTACTACGAGCCTTGGGGCTACACCCCGCTGGAGAGTGCGGCGTTCGGTATCCCGACCATCACAACCAACTTGGCGGGCTTCGGACTATGGGTCTCCGATTCGCAGGTGGACATCACCCACGGCGTGGCAGTCGTCAACAGAAACGACCACAACTACTACGAAGCGTCCCAAGCCATCAAGGGCAACATGGAGATGTTCGCCGCCATGTCGGCAAAGGAAGTAGCGAAGGTCAGAGCGAAGGCCCTGAAGATCGCGGAAGGGTGCGCTTGGGAGAAATTCGTGAAATACTACGAGGAGGCCTTCAAAATAGCCCTTCAAGAGAAAAAAAAGAATACAAAAATTAAAAACAAATAAAAGAAGATGAAAGTAAAAATCAACCAATCAAACTATCCGACTTGGAAGGAAATCAACACGAAAGCGAAAGTTCCAGCAAAGTTGGAGAAGCTCACCAAGTTAGCAGGTAACCTCTGGTGGGTATGGAACAGCGAAGCAAAAGAGCTCTTCAAGGAGTGCGATAAAGAGTTATGGGAAAAGGTGGGCAACAACCCTGTCCTCTTCCTGGAAAGAGTCAAGATCGACACTTTGGAGAAGATCGAGAAGGACGACGAGTTGCTGGGAAAGATCAACTCCGTATACGACAAGTTCGAAAAGTACATGAACGAGCCGAAGGATCCGAAAAAACCTTCCGTGGCATACTTCTCCATGGAGTACGGTTTGACGGATATCATTAAGATATACTCGGGAGGTTTGGGCGTGCTTGCGGGAGACTACCTGAAGGAGGCTAGCGACTGCAACGTCAACATGACCGCCATCGGCTTCCTCTACAGATATGGTTACTTCACCCAGACACTCTCTATGAACGGAGAGCAGATCGCCAACTACGAGCCTCAAATATTCAACACGTTGCCTATCAGCCAAGTAAAGGACGAGAACGGCAACCCGCTCGTACATGAAGTGCCTTTCTTCGACCGTACCATCTACGCTAACGTTTGGAAGGTCTCTGTCGGAAGAATCAGCCTGTACCTGATGGATACAGATATCGAAAAGAACTCTGAATATGACCGTTCCATCACCCACCAATTGTATGGAGGTGACTGGGAGAACAGAATGAAGCAGGAGTACATGCTCGGCATCGGTGGTGTCTTGTTGCTCAACAGATTGGGCATCCAACACGACACCTTCCACTGCAACGAGGGCCACGCGGCGCTCATCAACGTGGAGAGGCTGAACTACTACATCAACCAGAAGGGATTGAGTTTCCAAGAGGCATTTGAGGTGGTTCGTTCCTCTTCCCTCTACACGGTGCACACGCCAGTGCCTGCCGGTCACGACAAATTCGACGAGGGTCTCTTCGGCAAATATATGTACCACTACGCTCAGAAGCTGAACATCTCATGGGACGAGTTGATGGATCTCGGTCGCGAGAACCCAGGCGACAAGGGAGAGAAATTCTCCATGAGCGTCTTCGCATGCAACACCTGCCAGGAAGTGAACGGTGTGAGCTGGTTGCACGGAGAGGTTTCCAAAAAGATGTTCGCCAACATCTGGAAAGGATACTTCCCTGAAGAGTCGCACGTCAACTACGTCACCAACGGTGTGCACATGCCTACTTGGGCGGCGGACGAGTGGAAGAAACTCTACATCGAAACGTTCGACCCATCCTTCTACAAAGACCAGTCCAACATGGCCATCTGGGAGAAGATATACTCAGTGCCAGACGAGAAGATTTGGAGCATCAAGAAGGCCTTGAAGAAGAAACTCATCGATTACATCAGGGTAAAATACCAAGACAATTGGCTGAGGAACCAAGGGGATCCTTCCCGCATCATCAAGATATTGGAGAGCATCAATCCAGAGGCTTTGACCATCGGATTCGGTCGTCGTTTCGCCACCTACAAGCGTGCGCACCTGCTCTTCACAGACTTGGAGCGTTTGGCTAAGATCGTCAACAACCCTAAGTGTCCGGTTCAATTCATCTTCACTGGTAAGGCTCACCCTGCAGACGGTGCGGGACAAGGCTTGATCAAGAGAATCGTGGAGATCTCCCGCCAACCTGAGTTCCAAGGCAAGATCATCTTCCTGGAGAACTACGACATGGCTTTGGCGAAACGTCTGATCTCCGGCGTGGACATCTGGTTGAACACCCCTACCCGTCCGCTCGAGGCATCCGGAACATCCGGCGAGAAGGCCTTGATGAACGGTGTCATCAACTTCTCCGTAAAAGACGGATGGTGGTTGGAAGGCTACCGCGAGGGCGCAGGATGGGCATTGACCGAGAAACGCACCTACGAGTACCAAGGTCACCAAGACCAGCTGGATGCCGCCACAATCTACAGCATCCTGGAGAATGAGATCATCCCTATGTTCTATGCTACGAACAGCAAGGGCTACTCTCCTGAATGGGTGAAGACCATCAAGAACTCCATCGCCATGATCGCTCCGAACTACACCACCAAGCGTATGATCGACGATTACACGAGAAAGTTCTACAACCCATTGCGTGAACGCTTCAACAAGCTGATTGACAACAACTTCGCCAAAGCGAAGGAGATCGCGGCTTGGAAGGAGAAGGTCGCAGAGCATTGGGATCAGATCGAAATCGTCTCCGCTACCGTCTCCGACAAACTGACGGAGAACCCAGAGGTGGGCGACAAGTATGTAGCTGAGGTGATCGTAGATACCAAAGGATTGAACGACAATAGGTTAGGCATCGACTTCGTCTCTACGATGAAAGACAACAGCAACAACGATAAAATCGATGAGGTGAAGGAGATGAAACTTGTGAAAGAGGAGGGTACGAAACTCTACTTCAAGTTGGAGGAGAGGATTTCCCGCTCCGGAACATTCAAGTACGCGTTCCGTATGTTCCCTAACAACAAGGACTTGGCTCACCGCCAAGACTTCTGCTACGTACGTTGGTTCTAATCAAACGTCCGACAATATGCGAAAAGCGTGGGTTCCCCCACGCTTTTTTTGTATCTTAGCCACATGGAAAAGAAACTGATCATCCTATTGGGCCCCACGGGCGTAGGCAAGACGGAAAGGAGCCTCCGCATGGCGGAAGAGCTGCACACGGAGATCATCTCCTGCGACTCCAGGCAGATGTACCGGGAGATGAAAATCGGCACGGCGGCGCCCACCGAGGCGGAACTGAAGCGTGTGCCCCACCACTTCGTTGGCAACCTCTCCATATTCGACTACTACAGCTGCGGCAAATTCGAGATAGAGGCCCTCGCCAAGTGCGAAGAGCTCTTCCAAACGCACGACACCGTGCTGATGGTGGGCGGTTCCATGCTCTACATCGACGCTGTATGCAAGGGGATAGACGACATTCCCAAGATCGACGAGGAACTTCGGAAAGAATTAGACCAACGACTAGCCGAGGAGGGCGTGGAGAGCCTCCGCAACGAGCTGAAAATGCTCGATCCGACCTACTACCGACAAGTGGACCCGATGAACCATAAACGCATCAAACATGCGTTGGAGGTTTGCCTACAGACAGGAAAGCCATTCTCCTCGTTCCGCACAGAGAACAAGAAGGAACGTCCATTCAAAATAGAGAAAATAGGATTTGTCCGCCCAAGGGAGGAGCTCTACGAGCGCATCAACCGACGCGTGGACAAGATGTTCGAGGAGGGTCTCGTGGAGGAAGCGAGGCGGCTCTATCCCCACAGAGAGCTCAATGCCCTCAACACCGTGGGTTACAAGGAGTTGTTCGAATACTTCGACGGTAACTGGACCCTAGACTACGCCAAGCAGATGATCCAGCAGAACAGCCGCCACTACGCGAAGAAGCAGCTCACCTGGTTCAAGCGGGACGAAGAGATTCAATGGGAGACGCTAACCGACTGATTCGCAAGCATCAGTCCGCAGAGGTCACCAAACGCAAACCAACATGATAGAACCAACGATCCGGCGCACCACCATCGCGGGATGAGACACGGAAGAACGGTGCGCCCAACGTACCGCCTCCGCCACGGGAGACGCGCACCTCGCCCGTCTTAGGGCCCTTCGGAGAGGTCTGCTCACCTTCCGCATAGGCGCCATACCAATCCTCACACCACTCGGCGACATTGCCGCTCATATCATAAATGCCCAACTCGTTCGGGCGATAACTTGCCACATTGTAGTACAAATCAGAGGCATAGACATCACAGCGGGCCACCTCGGCGAGCGAATTGCCACCGCTATACTTGTATCCTTTGCTCTCCACACCCCCACGGGCAGCGAACTCCCACTCCGCCTCCGTAGGCAGACGGAATGTCTTGCCCGTCAAGGCATTCAGTTTTGAAATGAACTGTTGGCAGGCATTCCAGGAAACGCAAGCCACGGGGAGACTATCCCCCTTCATCTGAATCTGGGAAGGGCAGGAACCCATCACAGCCGACCAGAGCGCTTGGGTCACCTCCGTCTCACCGATCCAATAATCAGGCAAAGAAACCTTGTGCGCAGGTTTCTCCTCCGTTGTCGCCTCACCCGACTGCTCAGGCGTGGCACCCATTACGAAAGAACCGCCCTTCACCTTCACCATTTGGAAAGATACCGAACCCACGGAAAAAGAGGAGACCTCACCCTTTGGGACAACCACCGGCACCGCTTCACCCTCCGGGTTGGCGAAGGAAGATTCGTTCCGCACAAGAGTGTCGGACACCAACTTCACCTCAGAGTTCGTACTATCGCTTTGTGCTGTACTTTTCGAAGAGCCACAGGAGAGGCAACCAAGGGCAAGACCCAAACAAATAAATCGACAACGCATACCTAACTACTTAAGAATTAAATTTTCCGCAAAATTACAAATAAAGCAGGAGAAGGAGTTCTCTATCCTCGATAAATTTTTATCTTTGCTATTGGCCCTTTTAGATAAGATATATATCACCTTGTCGAGATCGATATTAAGATAAAACCCAAGGAACAGGATCATGGCTATATATAGTTACATTTACGACATCGCCTATCTCCCCTTTATCATGCTCTACCTGAACACGATGGTATTGGCATATTATAACTTCGGAGTGAAAAAAACGTTCTATCTCTTCTTATCGACGCTCGATATACTGGTATTCGTCAGACTGATACCCATTGAGATAGACCCTTACATCGTTGACGCCGGGTTCTCAAGCTATTCATATTACGAGATTTTCTGCAACCTGTTCGCCTCCCTTCTATTCTTCTGGATAGTACGAAAGCGGAAACACGCCTTTGGGTTGTTGATCCTGTCATTGTTCACAATCATACCCCTTCTCGGCGCACTAACGATGGAAATGATTGGCATATGGTCTCTTGTCGTCTTGTATAAAACCATATCAGAGAAACACGACGATCCGCAAGGGAGTGCAATATATATATTTATCACCCTCGAACTAATCGTCAGTGCGCTATTGCTAATATTCACGAACCACTACTACTGCGAGCGAATGATAGACATCCGGCCGGAAAGTATGCATTTGATCAAAAAGCAAAACGGCACATACTACTACGTGATCACCCCGATTCATGATAACGAGAAGAAAATCAAACAGATACAGAAAGAATTAGGCAAATATTCCGACGGACGATTCGTTATATTAGAGGATAAAAAAGCCGCCTACTCTTTCCGCCGGTCATCCATAAGGACATCGCTATACGCTGTAGATCCATTAGACTATTCGCTGGAAGACGTCAACGAAATAGTCATAGAGAAAAAGGAAGGGAAACAACTGATTGTAAAGTAATTGGAAATGAAACGTTTATTTTTCTTTTTAGCACAAATTGTCTTTCTATATTCGTGTACAACAGATGTTGTGTCTGTACAAGACACTAAGGAGGATTCTGTTTCAAATACTAATGAAAAGGAAACAACCAATACAAAAATGCCATGGGGGTATTATCATTTCTCCCAATCTAATCAATATGAGCTAATTGATAGTCTCATTTTTCAATATGAAAGTGAATCCAAGTATGGCAGGATGGAAATAATTGATTTTATTATAGATAGTGTTGTGTCTAAAAGTTACGACTCATATCCGAATGCTATTAGATTCCTAACGGAGCAGGAAAGATGTAAAGAATATTCATTGAGCCAAAAACAAAGAATAATGGATATGCTTGTCTCTAATTACGACTCTAGTTTGCTTCCTATTTTTAGTGAAGAGAGGGATTCTTTGTTTAGGAATCAGCTAAAAAACAAGTTATATTATTCAAATAAGATATCAGAAGACATTATAAAACAACAACTAAGATTATTTTTGTTTGAAAAGAACGATGACGATGTGGTTCTTGAATGGATAAAAGAATTGAAATCAGGCAATTACAATGATAAGATTTCTAACATATGCAATTATCCTAGAAGAAGAGACTTGTTTGATGAACTAATGATTGTATTGAAGGAACATCACGACGAGTATATTTGCTGTGTTGATCACCTAACTGGCACATGTACGAATATTTGTTCGAGTGTTATGTATATAATGAGCCAACATTTCGCTATGGTTATCAAGGATTTTCCCGAAATAGATCACAAAACAGATCTTAAAACTGAGAATAGAAAGAACGGTCGCTATACTTTCACATCAAAAAAATATACTGAAAAGGTATTGTCTTGGTGTGAAACACATCAAAACAACTATCAATTTATAGAAAAGTGAGTTGTAGCTTCCTCTCCCATGGAGTAACAGCATGCTGTGCAACTGTCAGGGAAGTGTTAATTGGATAAAATTCCGACTTTTTGCTATATTTGCGAGCAACCCATTATAGCACTACATATCGAAAGTAGAAAGTGAATATAGATCAGCTAAACATTGAATATGGCATCTAAAGAAAAAGACATATCGAGCAAGAACATCGAGACGTTGGGCAAGGCATTAATTTATATGATAGTACTACTTCTATCACTTTTCTTACCCGGAGTACTGAGCCCGGACAGCTGGCCTGTCGCAACATGGATTAAGGATGCGGAATATACTCCGTTTTTAATCGTATTTTGTTTTATCTCATTGATTATCATATGTATTGTAGGGCAGGCGACAAATAAGGATATCAGAATTGCCATCACCGTCTTTCTAGGAATAGAAGTTATTGTGTTCTTCACTATAGTCAGTTTCTGGATGTTTTTTGCGATGTCCTTCAAATGGGATTTTTTCCCATCTCCCATCATTTGTTTTTTACTTAACGCATTGCTTTATGCCTTGTTGGTTTATTCCTTCTATTACAAAGAAATAAAAAACCTATAATACAACCAATGACAGATAAAGAGACAAGACCGCATAATATAAGATGGATTCGATGGATCATGGGAAAGCGGCAAATGGATCGACTGACGCAAAAGTGTACAATTAAATAGAAACATAACAAGTAATGGTGGACCAGCAGTGTATAAAGTTGGCTCACCATATAAAAAAGAAAATGATGGCATATATAGGGACAGAGAGACTCTCAATAATAGTTGTAAATTTTTTGATAAAATTTTTAAGTATATGCAAACGTTAGGAGAGGATAATCCATTGAATCTTCCCAAGAAATATGGGATATCTGAAATTAAGTTACTCCCTTAAAAAACACATCATCATTCAGCTAACATATGAACAAACGTATTACGACAAGAAAAATTACACTAGCTATAGGGATAGAGTTGCTTCTATGTGAATGCGCAATCATCCCACTTTGGATTGACGGTCATGGATGTGCCCCTATAATGTCGATTGCATGTCTGATAGGGAAACTGCTTCTGTGGGTCGGACTGGCATCTATCGGCAAGGTTATTATTGATGTTATTGATAATCATTCATTATCCCCCATGACAATATTGATTATGATTGTGGGGGCTATACCTTTTGTTCATTTGCTAGCAGGTGAATTTTTGTTCCTTTTATGGCATTGGGGCGAGCTGAATTTAGCCCAATATTCTTATTACTCTGTTTTCGGATTTATATTCATCTGTTCGACGATAATAGTTCTATACAAGACTGGTGCAGCTGTTTTCAAGTGGCGTCGCTCTCTTTGTAACAAGATGAATATGATATTGTTTGTCGTTTTTTTGCTTATTGACATCTCTATGTTGGATTTCTTTGTGATGTGGATTCCTCATGACATCGGTTTGAACAAACTGACCTATCCTCCCTTCTTTGATTGTTGTTACCTTGTGTTGATTGTTGGACTTCTGTCAAAGGTGTTGTCGGCATTTATGTTATACCGAATGTATATTTCTTCTTCACAGCACGAGTAAAGTGCAATTATATATTCAGATGCTTAACAAATACTCACACGATAGAGAATATAAAATTTCAAAAGTTGTATATAACCTCTCTGAAGATAAAAAAAACTACGATGTTAAGATCATTTCAAAACAAGTTGTTCTATTGTGTTGCTACAATATTGTCATGTATTGTTTCAGTTTTAGGTGCATTAATCATATATAGATTTGTTCGGTTGCACAAATCATTAATTGGAATGAGGGACAATAACAAATAGTCGAAGAATTATAATCAATCAAAAATCATTATATTTGCGAAATACGCTGAAAGAGAAAAAACACAGGAAGTTCATGGGATGCCCCAATCACTAGGAAACACGCAAATAATGTTTAACGGGAAGTGATTAAAGATCAGCTAAACATTGAATATGACATCTAAAGAAAAAGACATATCGAGCAAGAATATCGAGTCATTGGGCAAGGCATTCATTTATGTGATAGTACTACTTTTAATCCTTTTCATGCCTGAAGCAATGAACCCGGACAGTTGGCCTGTCGCAACATGGATTAAGAGATTGGGACATATGCCGCTTATAATCGCATTTTGTTTTATCTCATTGATTATCATATGCATTATAGGACAAGCGACAAATAAGGACATCAGAATTGCGATCACCATCTTTCTGGGAATAGAAGTTGTTGCGCTCTTCGTCTTAGTCAGCATTGCGGCATTAAGTTTGGCATTCTTCAGAGGGGAGTTTCTTCTATCTCCCATCATTTGTTTTTTGCTAAACGCATTGCTTTACGCCTTGTTGCTTTATTCCTTCTATTACAAAGAATTAAAAAAACCATAATACAACTACGACAGATAAAGATACAAGACCGCATAACACAAGCCGAACTCGATGGTTCATAAAAAAGCGTCAAGTGGATTGGCTGACGCATTAAAAGCAAACCAAATGTTTTTAGCATGACAAAAAGATTATATCATCTCGCACTAAGCGTATTGTTTTGCCTCCTCACATGCACAGGATGCGAGACAGGGACAGACGCCCAAGAAGCGGCTCAATACCGCAAGAATTTCAGGGCGAAACTGGAGTCAAGCAAGCAGTTGACCTTGCCGTATAAACTACGAATGGACATTAGCGCACCGAAAGAGGATCCCTCCTATCGTTCTGATGAATACGATCAGGCATGGCTTGATATAATGTCCCATGTCTCCACCAACGAGAATTTTTTGAGCGGATGTGAATGCCTGATCGGATATCTCCCAGACACTTCCAAGTTTTTCACCCTAATAGGCAGAAGTCGTGGATTTGAAGACAACATAGGATACATCCTCACCTTCGATAAAAACTGCGAACTCATCTCCTCACAATACATGAACAACCATAGTTCCGTGGAATATGTAGAGGATGTTCTGACAGACGAGAACTATTTCACCATCGACAACGACCTGAAAATCAGCTACTACTTCCATAAGAAGACCTACTACGAAGACGATGCGGTCCCCATTAAACGAGACGGGGAAGAGAAATACGAGAACCATGGATACATAGACAGTAACGGTGTGATCGTCTACGACACGATAAATGAAGTAACACTGAAATACGAATATAAAAAGCGATAAAACCGAAGGAACCCTCTACGAATTTGAGAATAGAGAATAAAATAGTAAATTCGCGGACAGAAAACAAAAGGAAAAATTTATGATAACTGCTTCAGACATTGTAGTACAATTCGGCAAACGAATACTTTTTCAAGATGTGAACCTCAAATTCACAGGTGGTAACTGTTACGGAATCATCGGTGCCAACGGTGCCGGCAAATCAACCTTCCTGAAAGTCGTCAGCGGAGAGCTGACCCCGACGAAGGGAACCATCACCATTGCACCGGGCGAGCGTCTCTCCGTGCTCAAACAGGACCACTTCCAGTTTGACGAATGCACCGTCATCGAGACCGTTCTGCGCGGACACGAACCGCTCTGGAACGTGATGCAGGAGAAGGACGCGCTGTACGCCAAGGAGGACTTCTCCGACGCGGACGGTATACGCGCCTCTGAACTCGAGGAGAAATTCGCCGAGATGGACGGATGGAACGCCGAAAGCGACGCCGCCGCACTGTTGAGCGGATTGGGCATCAAGGAAGACCTGCACTACAAGCTGATGAAGGAACTCAGCGGTAAGGAGAAGGTCCGCGTATTGCTCGCGCAAGCGCTCTTCGGCAAGCCGGACAACCTGTTGCTCGACGAGCCTACCAACGACCTCGACCTTGAGACCGTCATGTGGTTGGAGAACTACTTGGCAGAGTTCGAGAACACCGTGTTGGTCGTATCCCACGACCGTCACTTCCTCGACGCGGTCTGCACGCACACGGTGGACATCGACTACGGTAAGATCACCATGTTCGCCGGCAACTACAGCTTCTGGTACGAGTCCAGCCAGTTGGCCCTCCGCCAGCAGGCACAGCAGAACAAGAAGGCAGAGGAGAAGCGCAAGGAGTTGATGGAGTTCATCCAGCGATTCAGTGCGAACGTGGCGAAGTCTAAGCAGACAACCAGTAGAAAGAAGATGTTGGAGAAGTTGAACATCGAAGAGATCCAACCATCCACACGTAAATACCCAGGCATCATCTTCACGCCTGAGAGGGAGCCGGGCAACCAGATCATCGAGGTGAACGACCTCTCCTACACCACACCAGAGGGAGACGTACTCTTCAAGAACGTCAGCTTCAACGTGGAGAAGGACGACAAGGTGGTCTTCCTTTCGCACGATCCGAGGGCGATGACCGCCTTCTTCGAGATCATCAACGAGAAGCTGAAACCAACCACAGGAACATACAAGTGGGGCGTGACCATCACCTCCGCCTACCTGCCGTTGGACAACACCGATTTCTTCAACACGGACATGAAACTGGTGGATTGGTTGGCGCAATATTCGCCAGACACCAACGAGTCGTTCGTACGAGGATACCTCGGCAGAATGCTCTTCTCCGGCGAGGAGATTTACAAGAAGGCCAGCGTGCTTTCGGGAGGTGAGAAGATGCGTTGCATGATTTCCAGGATGATGCTGAAGAACGCTAACTGCCTCGTGCTGGACTCTCCGACCAACCACCTCGACTTGGAGTCCATCCAAGCCTTCAACAACACGCTGAAGACGTTCAAGGGCAACATCCTCATGTCGTCCCACGACCACGAGTTCATCCAGACGGTCTGCAACCGCGTCATCGAGCTCACCCCTAACGGTGCGATCGACAAGCGCATGGACTACGACGACTACATCCTCAGCGACGACATCAAGGCGTTGAAAGAGAAATATTACGCGAAATAATAACCACACATAGAGAGAGGAGGCGTGACCGCACGTCTCCTCTTTTTTAATCCATAGGAGGGAGAAGGATGAGAAGGAATGCAACAATAGCCGCATGTTTAGGCATCATGGCCCTATTTTCCGCCTGCAAAGGTGGTCATCAGAACCGATTCAAGGAGCAGACGACGCAGCAAGCGGAAGCCACCATCAACTACGAGCGATTCGACCAGGTCATCTACGATTTGGACAACTGCATCCGCAGACCCGCTGTGGCAGGCGACTACGACCTGCTGAAGGTGGACATCCCCGACGAAGACTCCCTTTGCCTGCAACAGAGGATCGCACAAATCAAGGAAAAATATCCTGAGCAGTTCAAGCACTACCTCATGATGTTAGGCGAGCTGTCCAGCGGATACGACGTCGCCGACGAGACGCTCTTCTACCTCTTCCTCTCCAACGAGGCCTACCACGACCTTTACAAGGATTGCCAGGATAGATACCAAGACGTGTCCGACCTCAACGCCTACTTCACGAAAGCCTTCTCACGGGCGCAACAGCTCATTCCAGGCTATGAGATACCGCAGAACATTTTCTACATCTTTTCCGGCTTCGGAGACTATCTGAGCATCGACGAGAACACGCTGTACGTGTCGCTCGAATACTTCCTCGGGGAAGACTACAAGAACTACCAATACGTGCCGGGCATCTACCAATACCAGATCAAGAACCTGAAGCGTGAGCGGATGGTGACGGACGCCATCTACGAGTGCACCTGCGAGCACTTCCCTCTTGAAATCGAGGCGGGGAACCTGCTCGACAACCTGCTCTACTTCGGCAAGATGCTCTACATCACAGAGGCCATACTGCCACAGGAAGACGAGAAGAACATCATGGGCTATTCGAAGGATGAGTGGGAATGGTGCGAGAAAAACGAGGCGAGCATGTGGAACTACCTCCGGGAGAACAACCTCCTGTTCGAGACCGACAACAAGATCATCACAGACTTCATCATCATGGCAGGCTCCACCAAGTACTTCTCCACCGACAAGCACACCGCCCCGGGAAGGGCCGCCGTATGGCTGGGTTGGCAAATCATCGCCCAATACATGGAGCACAACCCGAACATGAGTCTGACAGACCTGATCCACGAAAACAATGCGCAGAAGATCCTGCAAGGCTCAAGGTACAATCCATAACAACCAATAAAGAAAAAATCGCCCGAATGGAGCGATTTTAAGCGTGTCAGAGGCAATCAAACCTCCGATGGGGTCATCGTATGCAGACCTGCAATTTAGGCACGTAGAACGCACCGTTTCTCTTCTTTAGTTTGTAGGTAGAGGTGCGATGAGGGAAAACAACCTTCAGCCGCACGGATTCCTCCATCTCCAACGTCTGGTCCAGTGCGAACAAGGCAGGCCAGTTCTTCGCCTCGACAGACATATTATCAAAGCCTTCAGAGACAGGGATCTCTATGAAAAAATCGTGATGAGGCAAGCCATACGCGCAACGGTTCTCCACCTCGAACGGGTCGAAGAGGAAGTTCTGCTTCGGGTAAGACTCGAACTCGGCACGAGGGATCACGCCAAAGACAAAGCCGCAAGTACGCAAGACAATGCTATGGAAATACGTAGGCACATAGGTGTGATAATAGCCCGAGGAATCGGTGGTAAAGAGCACATCGGAGCCACAGGCGGAGGTACGGTCCTTCCTCCCGCTGCGGAAGTGCATGTGGACAGGCATATTGACATGAGGCGTACCGTTATTGTCCATAATCCTACCGTACATAGGGCGCACATTCAGCTGGAGGTGGTCGTTCAGTTCCTCCCCACCCTTCATGCTCTCATACGTGACCAGCGTATCGTTCGAGTAGACCACATAGACGACATGGTCCTTGTGCGTCATGTAGGTGAGCGTACCATGGCGGTCCGTCATGCGCGTATCAGGGAAGAAATTATCCTCCACTTCTATTTCCACAGGGTGGTTCATCGGTTCACCGAAAGCGTCGAAGAACTCGATGACGATGCGCACCGAATCGGCGGGGATGGCATGGGCGGAATCATCCGCGATGGAATCCGCCACCAGCGAATCGGAGAGCAACAAGTTTTGGGAGGTGCAGTCCGACACCGAGGACTCCGCCCCCTCCTGGCCGACGATGGACCCGTCCGAGCATGAGAAGACGAACAGCGGAAGGGCCAAGGATAAAAAGAGGATATATCTCGCCATATCACAAAAAAAGGACACCCCAAGAGGAATGTCCCTTTAAACCTTTAGATTCAAAAATTAACCATTTTTTCTAGGACGCTCGATGCTGATCTCCTCGATGATGTCACCATCCTCGAAAACGCCAGTTTGCTTGGTTCCGCTAGCGAACGTGTAGACACCGTTACCGTGTTTCTTACCGTTCTTGAACTCGCCCTCGTATCTATCGCCGTTGGAGTAAGTATATACGCCAACGCCCTCTGGCTTACCATTCACGAAAGGACCCTCGTATACGTCACCCGTAGGGTACGTGAACTTTCCTTGTCCTTCACGAACGCCTGCCTTGTATTCTCCTTCATAGACAGAACCGGACTTAAACTTGTAAGTTCCCTTTCCCTCGAATTTACCGTCAACGAAGTTGCCAGTATACGTTTCACCACTTTCGAAGGTGAATGTACCGAAACCATTTCTGCATTTCCCTTTACATTGTGCATTCGCCTCAATGCTAGTAAGAGCAAGGATTGCGACAATCGCCAAAATTTTTGCTTTCATGTTTATCCGTTCCTTTTTGTTTTTTTAGTATCGCGAATATAAGAATTTTCACATAAAATACAACCAATAACCTATTTTTTATTTGTTTTTTCTCAAATAAAAGTAAAAATCGGGCATACTCCCGTTATAATTTATCATTAAAATAGCGTTCGAAAGACAAACTTCATCACTTCATCAACAAACTTTCATGCGGCACGAAACTTGTCATGTGGTTAATCATCCAACGCACAATTCACAAACACACTCACTCCTTGTTAAAGTGCTTGTTGTCAATATATACCTCCAGCAGTTTCGTGCGCCCCTCCTCATTCATAGGCGTGATCATGATATCCGCCACAGCAGCCGGCACGAGGCAGCTGTTTCCCTTGGAGAGATGGACTTCCCTGATCATTGGCATATCGCCATCGAAGCCACGGGTTGAGAGCACCTTGATCGTGCAATTACCCTCCAGGCACATGTAGATGATGAAAGAGTCGTATTTGAAGAGTTTGCGGTGGAATCCCCTATTAATCTCCAACAGTTTAACCGTAAAGAACTGACATTCAGAGATGCAGACAGGCTTATTCAGTTTGCGTTCATACTCCGTCTTGTAGTTTTCCACCACATTGTAGTCGATTGCGTCCTTCGCCAGTTCGGTATGCAGTTCGCGCGGTTGTCCGTCCAAGCCCAGACGTCCGTAATCGTAGATACGGTAAGTCACATCGCTGCTCTGCTGCACCTCGGCGATCAAGGAACCGCCACAGATCGCATGCACACGGCCCGCAGGGATAAAGAAGACGTCCCCGCTCTTGACAGGATACTCCTGCAACACCTCGCAGATAGAGTGGTCCTCCACCCGCTTCCCGTACTCATACTTGGATATGCTGGATTTGAAGCCGCAATAGAGCTTCGCCTCCGGGAGTGCGTCCATGACGTACCACATCTCCGTCTTTCCGAAGCAACCATGCCTTTTCATCGCCAACTCGTCGTTCGGGTGCACCTGCACGGAGAGGTCATGCGCCGCGTCGATGAACTTCACCAACAAAGGGAAAGTAACCCCATACATGGAATAGACCACCTTACCCAGCAACAGCTCCCTGTAGGAACCGACCAGCTCGTTCAGCTTCACCCCCTTCAACGGACCATTCGCCACGACAGACTCACTGTCGCGGACCGCGCTGATCTCCCAACTCTCCCCTATTCTGTCATCCTCGGAGGGAGCCAGTTCCTTGAAAGGTTTCAAGCGATTTCCACCCCACACCAGTTGGTGAAGATTCAATTTAAAAAGCAAAGGATATAGTGTTTCCATTCTAACATTCATCAATTACAAAATCAACTGGCGGGAAGCGCACTTACGCAAGGCCAAGCATCCATAAAGCATCACGATTCAGATGCACATTCCCTATTATTTCCGTCCAAAACGTAGTATTTACTGTTGTTACTAATAAATTCCGGCACCATCGCCTTCAGTTTCGCCACGATGGCGAAATCGTCACAGGAAGCCAAAAGCTCCTGTAATTCAGTGATATCCGCATTCAATTTAGAAGGGTCACAAGGGCGGACCTTGGCCTTCAATATCTTCGGGTGGGAAGTAGGAGAAGACTTCTCCCTATCGGAGAGCACCTCCTCATACAATTTCTCGCCAGGGCGAAGACCTATTTCCTTGATTTCTATGCCCGACGCGCGAGACAACTTGATCATGCTGACAGCCAAGTCGTAGATCCGCACAGGCTTGCCCATGTCGAAGAGATAGATCTCTCCGTTCTCGCCGATGAGCGAGGACTCCAGCACCAAGGAGCAAGCCTCCGGGATGGTCATGAAGTAGCGGACAATATCCTTATGGGTCAACGTGATAGGCCCCCCCTCCTCGATTTGCTTACGGAAGAGCGGAATGACAGAACCATTCGAACCCAAGACATTGCCGAAACGGGTGGTGATGAAAGAAGTGGACGAATTGGTGGAAGACTGCACATACATCTCCGCCAAGCGTTTGGTCGCCCCCATCACATTGGTAGGGTTAACCGCCTTATCCGTTGAGACCATCACGAAGCGCTTCACGCCAAACTCCACCGAGAGGTCAGCGATCAGTTTCGTGCCAAAGACATTCATACGCACCGCCTCATAAGCGTTCTCCTCCATCAAAGGTACATGCTTGTAAGCGGCAGCATGGAAGACAATGGTAGGGTGGAATTTTCTGAAGACGCACCTCATACGGGTCTCGTCCCGCACATCCGCCACGACGAAGTGCAGTTTGTCGGAAGAGACAGCGTCCGAGAAGTCTCGGGACATATCGAACTGCATATCGAAGGTAGGCGTCTCAGCCTGGTCAAGGGAGATCACCTGCTTCACGTCGCAGCCCAGCACCTGCCGCACGATTTCCTGTCCGATGGAGCCGGAAGCGCCCGTGACCAAGACCACCTGTCCCTTCAGGAACGTGCGCACCTCCTCCCCTTTCAGGAAGATCGGGTCACGTCCGAGCAAATCCTCAATCTTCAGGTCACGCAGCTGGTTCACCTTGAACGTACCGCTCATCCACGTGTTCGGGGAAGGGACGGACAAAACATGCAGGCCCATCTTCACGCCCTCGTTGATCACCATCCGCTTCTTATCCTGGGAGATATTCGGCATGGCCAGCACCAGCGTATCCACGTTGTATTTCTCGACATATTCAGGCGAAAGACCCTCCTCCACCGACAAGACAGGGACACCGTCCATCACCTTGCCGGACTTGGCATAATCATCGTCAACAAAATAAGGGATCTTAAAGCGGACCGAATCATCGCCCAACAGCACATTCTTGGTCACACTACCCTGCGAGCCCGCACCATAGATCACGACCACCCTGCGTTGCCTGCTGCCATTCTTTTTGCCCACGAAATAGACGAACTTAATGAGCAGACGGATCAGCACGATAAAGAGAGCCACCACAGAGGCAGTCAAAACCATCTCTATCACAGTCGGTATATAATCCAGAAATTGAGGGGCGAAGGATGTCAACGCCCATCTGACGAGCCAGTACAGGACGAAGCACAGCAGGCAGGAGCAGATGATGCGGAAAATATCGTAGAAACCAGTGTGTCGAATCAGTCCGACATAAGAACGGACAACAACGAAAGAGACAAGGAAAAGCGCAAACACGGAAAGAACATCATATAGACAATGCTCCCCTGACAACGATCCGTAACGTACCAACAAGAACACGATAACCGCTATCAGCAAATCAAACGCCAACACAAAATATTTCGAAGGCGACCATTGGCCATACAAGGTGTACAACTTACAAAACGCCCTTCCAAAGAAATCAGCCATACATCATATCTCTTCCAACAAACACGTAAGACACATCTGAACAATTGGCAAAAATACAAAAAAGGCTCACCAAACACAATTTTTGGCAAGCCTTTTTTACGTGAAATTATCGACAGATGATAAAAAACCAAGCGATTCAATGCCGACAGAGCCGAATTAGGGTCAACCGACCTATCAAAGGGCGGATTTTATCGTATCCGCCACAAAGCCAGCATCCTCCACAGAGACACACGGACCACTCGGCAAGCAAAGACCGGAGGCGAACAATCCTTCGCTCACACCGTTCAAATACCGCGGGGCATCCTTGAAGACAGGCTGCAGATGGAGCGGTTTCCACAAAGGACGGGACTCCACACCCGCCTCATCCAGCAGGAGGCGAATCCGTTCGATCTCCTTGTCCGACGAGCCATCTAAAGTGATGGTATTCAGCCAATAATTGGATTCGAACTGAGGCGAAGGATTCAGGTGAACCGAAACCCTATCCACCCCGGAGAAGAGACGGACATATTGTTCCGCCAAAAGGCGGTGATGACGGATATGATCCTCCGCTATGCGCATCTGTCCACGGCCGATACCTGCGCAGACATTGCTCATACGGTAGTTATAGCCTATCTGTTCATGCTGATAATAGGGGAAAGGCTCCCTCGCCTGCGTAGCATAGAAAAGGGTTTTCCGCTTAGTCGCCTCGTCAGGGCAGACCAGCGCACCTCCGCCCGAGGTGGTGATCATCTTATTACCGTTGAAACTCAGCACACTGAAGCGTCCGAAAGTGCCGCAAGACCTGCCTTTGTATTTTGAGCCGAACGCCTCCGCCGCATCCTCCACGACAGGGATTCCATAACGGTCGGCGACCGCCAATATCTCGTCATACTTCGGAGGCATACCGTAGAGACAAACCAGCACGATGGCCTTAGGCAATCGTCCCGTGCGGGAAAGACGGTCCTTGATCGCCACCTCCAGCAGGTCCGGGTCCATGTTCCACGTGTCCGTCTCACTATCCACGAAGACTGGTGTAGCGCCCTGATACACAATAGGATTGCACGAAGCCGCGAAGGTGAAGCTTTGGCAGATCACCTCATCCCCCGGCTGGACGTCCAGCAACACCATCGACAGGTGGACGGCGGCGGTGCCGGACGAGAGGGCGGCGACAGACTTTCCTTCGCCCAAGAAACGTTCCAGATCAGCCTCGAAGGCATCCACATTAGGACCCAACGGGACGACCCAATTCGTATCGAACGCCTCCTTGACGAACTTCTCTTCCCAGCCCGCCTCACTCATGTGCGCAAGGCACAGATGAATACGTTTTTTCTTCTCCATAGCAAGCAATCATGATTCAAATACGTTCCCCGTCGAACAAGATCCTTTTCCCCAACAATGTGGCGCCAATGATCCGCAAATCCAGGAGGAATGAGTAGTGTCGCAAATAATAAAGATTGAGGCGCACCTTGTCGGGGTAGATCACCTCGTCGTTGTATTTCTGCGGATCATCCACCGTAGCCAGCAGATGCTCCTCGTTTCGGTACTTCAAGGTAGCCGGTCCCGTGATGCCAGGACGCAAGGAAAGGATTTCACGAGCCTCGCCCTGCAGTCTGTCCGCATACCCCGGCACATCCGGGCGAGGACCGACAAAGCTCATCTTTCCCCGCAACACATCCCACAACTCCGGCAATTCGTCCAGTTTATAACGACGGAGAAACCTTCCCACAGGTGTGACGCGGGCCTCGCCCTCCACAGAGACGGTAGAACCACCATGTCCCGCCCGCATGGTACGGAACTTATGGATGGTGAAAAGCACGCCTCCCCGCCCCACACGACGCTGCGTAAACAAGGCAGGTCCGCCATCAGCGCATTTCACGACCAAGGCGATCAAAGCCAAGAGCCATGAACACACGCATAGACCTATGAAGGAAAACACCTTGTCGAAAATGAATTTCAGAAGCATATCCACTCACTCCCTTTTTCCGAACAACACACGAAGCAAGCCCACGAACGAGCCCACCCCATAACTGACATGAAGCACAAAGAAAGCCGACACCAAACAAAAAACGTTCAACCGTTTCCTGCACGCCAAACTTATGGAGACGCCCCCGACCACCAATCCGTACACGAGGAAGAGAGAGAGGAGAGGGAGCGGAGTGATGAACGACAAGAGGAGTCCTCCGATGAGGGACAACACGAACAAGAGCGGAATGAAATGCCTGACGGACAATGAGGAAAAGGTCTTCGTGAAATAAACGGTCAGGATATTCCACAACCCATTGCGGTAATTATTTCCCGCCAATTCGGAGAAGGTCTCACGGGCGTAATAGGTGCAATAGGTGTCGGGGACGATATAGACCGAGCCACCCTTTCTGACGATGCGTTTATTCAGCTCAATATCCTGATTGCGGGTGAGCCGCACATCATACAAACCATACCGCTCGAATGTTTTTTTAGGGAAACAGCCGAAAGGGACCGTGTCGACCCGCATCACCTCGGAGCAACCTGTCCGGAAGGTGGAATTTCCCACCCCCAACTTATTACAAAGCACTTCACGGATGGCGAGGCTCTTCGCCGTCTTATGCAACACATCGGTCTTGCAGACGCACCCCACATTGTCAGCCTGCAGGGCAATAAGCCGGGCATACAAGGCGGAGAGATAGTTCGAAGGATACTCCGCATGGGCATCCATACGCACTATGACATCCCCCTGGGCCTCCTCGATTCCTTTGTTCATGGCGTACGGAGCCGTCCGAGAGGGATTATCCACCAACCGAATGAATGGATGCAACGACTGGTACCGTTGGATGATTGACCGTGAAGCATCAGTGCTCAACCCATCCACCACCAAGACTTCCATCTCCGTCGAAGGAAAATCCTGAGACAAGATGGAATCGAGGCAATGAGGAAGGTATTTCTCCTCATTCTGCACCGGAAGTATAATTGTAATCATCTAATAACCAACGTTTGAACCTCCATCAGAAGAATTTTTCAAATCAATGGAGGGATAATACTGAATCCACCCAACCAGCAGGCTGGTCTATCACGGATGATTTGGGGAACGTCCGCATATGGTCCACCTTTTCCCGGGTCAACTCCTCCGACAAGCCATCCACCAAAGAGACGACACTCTCCTCATCCAAGGCGTCCACAGCCAGTCCGACGCCCCACTGCTCGACCCGCTCCGCAAGGAACGTGCCCTTCGAGACGATGATGGGGGTCTCAAAATAGATGGACTCGTACAATTTGTTGGGCTCCGCATACCTCACATTCTCATAGGCGGTGTCATAGGCGGAAAGCACCCAGTCAATCTCGGAATAAACGGCCGCCAAGTCACGTGGGCTCTTATATGAGCCATGGAAAAAACAATTGGGCAATTCCTTTAACGGACTGAACATCAAGCGGTCACGCTCCGAAGCGAAAGCTCCGTAAAAATGGAACTCATATTGGGGGTATCGCCGGCAAAAGGTTTCCGCGAAGGCAAAGACCGTCTTGAACCGGATCATACCCACGAAGCCTATCCTCAGACATCCATGCGCAGACTTGGGCAGCAAAGGATAATCGGAGACGGAGGAAGAGAGCCTATTCGGCACGACACGCACATTGGCGGGGGTGGTTTCCCCGAAATGATAACGGACGAAGCCTTCCGACGTGAAAAGAGTCAGGCGGGACTTCCGTATCGCCCGCTTGTCCAATGACTCCATCACCCTGCGCACGAGAGGAGATGACAAGTAGGTATGCACCAAGTCTGACGCCTCGTAGACATAGGGCTTCCCTGGGCATAGGAGGTTAAACATCAGCACCATGTCCATGCCAAACAAATAGTACAAATCAGCGTCCACCGAGGCTATTTTCCTGAACGACGACCACAAAAGGGGAAGGCGTTTCAGATAAGGGACATCGTTCGTAAACGACCCGATAATCTCGACAGGGAAATCAATCTCCGAGTTAAAGACCTCCTCCGATCGATTGAAAGCGTAAACGACGGTTTCCACCCCGGCGTCGATGAACGGGCGGATACGTTTAACGCACCGCTGGCTTTGAAGGGATCCCAACACAAAAACGATTTTCATACCGATTTTTTTCAAACAGTCATACGAGACCGCATAAAAAGCAGAATAGACTCCGCCCGTTTCTCGATCGACAAATCACACACGGACTGCAAAGCCCTTTCCGAATATGCCTCTCTCCTTTCCACATCAGAGAAATAGAGAATAGCCTCCGCTATCTTGCCCACATCCATAGGGTCCACCAAGACTGAATTTCCCTCGTTCAAGACATCCCAATTGAATGGACTG
This sequence comes from Paludibacteraceae bacterium, assembly GCA_017962085.1. Taxonomy (GTDB): domain Bacteria; phylum Bacteroidota; class Bacteroidia; order Bacteroidales; family Paludibacteraceae; genus UBA1181. The sequence goes on along the minus strand of JAGCWA010000033.1, from coordinate 115,784 downwards.
TCAGACGAGATGACCGGCAACCCGCAAGCCAAAGCCTCCACCACAGCATTACAACACCCTTCGTGAAGCGTGGGAAGGACAAAAACATCCGATGCGTTCAGCATCTTCGGGATGTCAACATGAGGAAGGGGGCCCTTGTGCAACACATGGCCACAAACGGGTCCCTCATCACCACTTCCCACAAAGACAGAGTAGACAGGACGGTCCTTCAGCATTTCGAGGGCCGCAGAGAGTCTTTTAGAGCCTTTCCGCTCACAGAAAGCACCCACAAAAGAGACGATATAGGCATCTTGGGGAAAACCCAACTCCCTGCGGCACTGGGAGCGTTCCATTTTCCTGAAAAGAGACTTGTCCACCGCATTAGGGAAGACCACACACTTGTCTTCGGTGGTCAATCCTAAAGAGAGGCTCTCCTCTTTGTTCTTATTGGAAACACAAATCACACCAGAGACATAATCGACGAACTCCTTGCGTAAACGGCTCATATCAAACATCTTGGCTATCTCGCTCTCTCCGGAAGCGACGAACAAAGGGATATGACGGTCGCTCGCATACTCGTAAACCCACTCAGCCGCTTTCCAGAAATGGGCATAGACCACATCCGGCTGGAAATCCATCCGACGCAAAGCCCTATACAATGCACGTTTTCCGGTCACATAAGAGAGAGAGACCCCAGCCACCTTCATCACAGAGAAGGAGAGGTATTTAGGACGGCACACCTGCACACCCGCATCATCGCTCAAATAGGGGATGAACGACCGGTTCTTCGTGACGCTATAGGGCGAGACGACATAACAACGATGGCCGAAGCGCGCAAAAGCGGAGACCAGTTCCTTCACGAACTGGTACTTGACCCGCCGACCATCCGGATAATCAGGAGTGACAATCAATATATTCATACATCCACCGTTTTCCCCTCCAGTTTCCTCGATTCGGCGCCTAGGCAGAAACCCAGCACACTGGTCGAATAGATGCTCATATCACCATAGGAAAAAGAGAAGAATGTTCGCATGAAATAGATAAAGAACAACAAACCAAAGGCGAAGGCGACCACACGATTATCCGACATCGTGCGCCAAGCGCGGAAAAAACTGATCCAATAAACAATATACAAGACGACGCCAAAGACCCCCTGGTTGATAGCCAATTCCACCCAATCATTATGGGCATAGTTCATGGAGATCTCCAACGTCGCATTGGCACCGGAGCCGAACAGGAACTGGAAGAAGGTCGTGTCATAGAGGAAATAATTCAGGAACGTGATAATCAGGAAATTCCTTCCGCTCATATTCCCCTCAATAGTCGCCTGCAACCGTTGGTTGAAGAAGTCACTCGTCTGCAACAAATACCAGACAAGATAGGAAATCAGCACCACCACTACGGCAGAAACCAACACGATTAACAATTTCTTGTAACGCTTCGCCGTGCGGAACATCTCCATCAGGAACCATATCATGCAGACCGCGCCAATCAGGATCGCACCACGTTTCATACCCATCAGAATAAAGGTCATCACGCAAATAATTCCTAGGTATTGCAACCATGGACGTTTGTCGAAGAAACTCAGAATCGGGAACAGGCAAAGGAACTCATAGCCCATATTGTTGACGACATCCTCCCTCTCCACACCGCTCTCCTCCAAAAGGGTCTTCGAATCCACCTCATAGCTCCAATAGGAGATCATCACAACAACGAAGAAGAAGAAGGTCAATATCTGCATGTATCTTTTAGAGAGAATCCCCTTCCACGCAAAAAAGTAAAAAACATAGATGGGCAAAAGGGAATTCATGATACCCTTCAGATAATTGAACGGCTTATAGACAACCACGCCCAAATAGTGATGTTCCCCATCCAGCATATAGACCACCCCGTAGAAGAAAAACATAAGCAAAAGGGCGTTCAGCGCATAGATGTAGGCTGGCTTGCGCACCACCTTCAGGTTGACCATCGCGACATAATAGAGCGACAAACCATTCAACGTGAGGATGATGACCTGAGACAACAGATTACCCTCCGTCCATAGGAGCCCCTGCAATTCATAGAGGAACCACATCAGCACATAGAGGAAAAGAATATATTTCTCTTTGAGCACCATCATTCGCCTAGGATTTTAGGAGGAAGCGTCAACCAATCACCGAAGGTTTGGTCCCATGAGAGGGAACACATATCATCATATCCGCTTGAATCGAAAAAGGTCATTTCCCCCCACCAAATACTGTCCCGTACGCAATAGAGGTCCACACGCACATGCGGGAAACCCGCCGACAATTCAGCCGCGATACGCTTCATCTCCTCGAACGAGGCCGGTCTATCCAAGCATTCCTTGGAGGCGGCACCCACCCGGCTCTTGATCGGCATAGGCTGGAAATCCATATCATAATAGTTGAACGTCTTGCTTGTGGAACGGTTAGCCGCCACATACATCGCCTTGGGCACACCATTGAAACAGAGGAATTTATAATCCATCAAATCCTCCTCCCCAGCATCCAAATAGGCTTCGGCGATGATACGATGAGGCACATGCTTGTAGGGCCATTCCCTCGTCTGCGCATAGAAATCACGCTGCAGGCACTGGTTCAGTTTCACTTGGGCGGCCCGTATATCGAAGGAGGACTTATCCTTGCAGACCACCACGCTACCGTTGTCATGCGTACACTTCAGGACGAACCGGTTGGGCAAGGCGTCGAAGTCGATCTCCTCCGCGCGATCCCACACACCCAATGAAGGGATAACATATCTCTCCCCTATCCGGTCCGCCACCCATCGCTTCGCAAGGTGTTTATCCACCATGACCGTACATTCAGGACGGTGATAGTAGAGTTTCAGCCACTGCAGCTTCTCCGTGAACGTCCGGGGGTTATCCAAATGCAAGCGACGGCCCAGCAAAACATAATACATTGCGGAGAGATACATACGGTCGGGGATGAAACGGGCGAACCTCTTCAGCAGAAATAACACCGTCCTCCGAACGAACCGCTTCCCTTTCATAAGCCATCCACCCATACTCAAGCCCTCCGAGTCAGTTTTTTAGCGGACATAAACGTCCAGACGCCCGTCGTGGCACGTACCAAAAAGAGCAGGCACGCCACCCCCATGAAACCTGAGTAATAAACGAGCGGGAACGACAAGACAAACCCTGAGAGAGAAACCCACATGACAATCTGTCTATACTTTGTCTCCCTTCCATACAAAACCAGTCCATTAACCCCGTACACATCCCAGAGCACCAGGAACGGGAAGGAGACTGCCAAAACACGCAATACACCAACCGCCTCGGAAAACTCTTCGGTATAGAACCACCCTATCAGATAGGGAGCGCCCACAAAGAGCAGGAAAGAAACTATCAGGGAAAGGATGATAGACAATTTCGCATAGATTCCATGTCCGTTTTTGTTCCGTGACAAGACAGGGAAAAACGTTTGGGAAAGCAAAGAGAAAAACTGCTTCGCCAACATGAAGAACTTATTGCCAGCATCAAACATGCCATTCGCCGAATAGCCCACGACATGAGACAGTAACATTTGGGAAAAACTATTATACAAGTTGGGCATGAATTCGGCGATAAAAATATCAGCCCCTTTCTTCAACGTTTCAACAACACGGGGAAAGGAAAATGGCCTAAGCTTGACATGCCATTTCCGCACAATGATAATCTGCGCCAATATACCCGAGGAAATGAACCCCAGGGAGAGGAAAAATGGATGAAGCACATAATCAGACCCCTCCTTGACAAACAAGAAGACCATCGCCGTGAAGAATAGCCTAATAAAGAAATTGAAGATAGTGATGTACTTCATCTTCTCCATCGCCTGGAAGAACCAGTCTGGGAAAAGCACATGCCCCGGGACGGAAAGCAGAGAAAAGAGGAGAAGCAGTAACTCCGCCCGTATGGAGGGCATGAACATAGGGAAAAGGGAGAGGAGCGACAGACAAACCACCATCACGAAGAGGCGTGACCACAGAACATCCGAATAGATATCGGAGACCTTCTCCGCATCCTCCCTGCATCTGGCGACATCACGCGTGGCCGTATACGAGAACCCCCAATTCGTGATGGTCATAACCCACATTGTCACGGCCGAGGCGAAAGCGATTTTTCCGTAACCGGAGACCCCTATCACCCTCGCCAAGTATGGAACTGTCAGTAAAGGGAAGAGATACCCCGCCACCTTCAGGCAAAAAAGCCATGAGAAATTGGATATCAACGACTTCCGATCCTTCTCCGACAAATTATTCTCCATGGGAACAATACCAATCAAGAATCACAATCTTCCATCCACCGCACTCCTATCGCAGAACCCCTTCACATCATAGACGACACCCCGCTTCGGGTCCGCCAGTAAACGTCTGACATCCAATTCCTTGAATTGATTATGCGCGACAGAAACGACCACGGCGTCAAAACGTCCATTCAGTTCGGGAAGAGGTGTATCGCACAATGATATGCCATACTCCGCCTTCACCGTCTTCGCATCCGCCCACGGATCATAGACCACGATATCATGCGTATATTCCCAAAGCGTGTGGTAAATATCCACCACCTTGGTGTTCCTGATGTCCGGACAATTCTCCTTGAAGGTGAAACCCAGCAGGAGAATCTTAGAGTCCTTCACAACCAATCCCTTCATGTTCATGCACTTGACGGTCTGCTCGGCGACGTACGCCCCCATGCCATCGTTGAGGCGACGGGCGGAAATCATCACACGAGGCAACACACCATATACCTGTGCCTTCTGTATCAAATAGTAGGGGTCGACCGATATGCAATGCCCACCCACCAATCCAGGCTTCATCTTGATGAAGTTCCACTTAGTGGCGGCGGCCTCCAGCACATCGTTCGTATCGATGCCCATGGCGTTGAAGATCTTCGCCAACTCGTTCACAAAAGCGATGTTGACGTCCCGCTGCGTGTTCTCGATAATCTTACTTGCCTCCGCCACACGGATCGAGGGCGCACGGTGCGTGCCATTGGCCAAAACAGAATTGTAGACCGCGTCGACAAAATCAGCCACCTCAGGGGTGGAGCCGGAAGTCACCTTCTTGATCTTATCCACCGTATGTTCCTTATCCCCCGGGTTAATCCGCTCAGGCGAATAGCCCGCGAAGAAATCCTGGTTGAACGTCAAGCCGGAGACACGCTCGATCACAGGGATGCACTCGTCCTCCGTCATGCCTGGATAGACCGTGGACTCATAGACCACCACATCCCCTTTGCCGATCACCTTCCCCACCGTCTCGCTCGCCTCGTAGAGAGGAGCCAAGTCTGGCGCATTGTCCGCATCGATTGGGGTAGGAACCGCCACCACATAGAAGTTGCAGTCGCGGATATCCTCCAGATCCGACGTGCAGGAGAACCCCCTCCCGAATGCCTCACGCAACGTGGACTCATCCACCTCCATCGTACTGTCGAGACCACTTCTCAACGCCTCAACACGGGCTCGGTTCTTGTCAAACCCGACGGTTTTGTATCGTGTGGAGAACAAGCGAGCCAGCGGTAAACCCACATAACCTAGCCCCACCACACAAATCTTGACATTTTCTGGAGAACAGTTCATTTTATGGTCTAAAAACTTAAACAATTTATATTCAAATAGTTATAGTTCAATATCGGACGCACTTCGTGATTGTCAGTAACATACCGGCAAAGCACGATGATTCCCGCAAATCAATTGGTCGAGTCGGTATTGGTGTATTCATGTCCGTAACCATAGCCATAACCATAGCCGTAGCCATAGCCTGCGCCATAACCGTAGCCATAGTTCTTGCCATAGCGGTTACGGCGGGACTTGCGGACCGCATTGATGACGATCCCGACATTCGGCAACCTTTTCTCCTCCGCCAATGAGTTAATATACTTGAAACAACGTTTATTCAAAGCCCTGGAACGGCACACGAAGACCGTCAGATCCGCCACACGGGAGAGAATCAACGTATCCGTCACGATGGAGACGGGAGCCGTGTCGATGATCACATAATCGTAGCGGGAGCGCAATTCCGCGAACAGGTCGTCCAACCGCGAGCGGGAAAGCAACTCCGCAGGATTAGGAGGAACGGAGCCACCCGATATGAAGTCCAGATTCGGGGTCTCCGTTTGTGAGATCACGTCATCGACCGTCAACGAATCATTCGACAAGTAATTAGACAACCCATGTTTCCTTCTCTTGCTGAAATAACGTTTTATCTGCGGGTTACGGATATCTCCGCCGACCACGACAACCTTCTTGGAGAGGGAAGCGAACGAGAACGCCACATTGCAGGCGACAAACGTCTTGCCCTCATTCGGCACGAAGGAAGTGACCAGGAAGACCTTGTTATCCTTGCTTTGCTGGATAAACTGCAGGTTGGTACGAAGAAGGCGGAAAGGTTCCTCCCTGATCTTCGCCCAATCCTCGTCGGACATGGATTCATCCCTGAAAGGGAGTTCTGCCAACATCGGCAAAGAAGTAAGTCCATCCTGTTCAAGCTCATACGAATCGGTCACGTTGAAGGAGAAGAGCCGCTTCAAGCACAACACGAGAATAGGTATCGCGAATCCGAAGAAGAGCGCCAAGAAGAATACCAACGCCTTTTTCGGGGCTACCGGGGCATCCTCCGAGAGGCTCTCATCCACCACCTTGGCGCAGTTCATCGTGGCAGCCATGGCCAATGCGTTCTCCTCCCTTTTCTGCAGCAGGAGCAAGAAAAGCTGCTGCTGGATCTGTCGTTGCCTCTCAATCTCGACGGAGAGACGTTCCTGGGTAGGCACATTGCTGATCTGTCCCCTGAACTTAGCCGTCTGTCTGTTCAGGTCGGACAAGGAAATATGAAGGCCATTCTCCAGATTAGAGACCAACAGTTTGATGTTCTCGTACAAGCCGTTGATCTGCAGCGTCTGCTGGGCGACAGCCGGGTTATGTTCGGAAGTGGATTGGAGCAGTTTCACCCTTGAAAGCAACAGGTTGTTGTACTTGTTGATCTGCTCCATCAGGCCCGCATCGTTCAAGCCTATGTTGGAAGGGATGACCGCCCCCTTGTTCGCGTCATCGGACAAATACTTCTTCAGGGAGAGGACCAGGTTCAGCTGGGTTTCACAATCCACCCTCCTCGCCTCATACTCAGCCCCTTTCTGCAGGTAGAGTTGGGCATTGGAGGAGAGTTCGGTCAGCCCCTCTTTCTTCTTGTACTTCTCCAGATTCTTCTCCGTCTCCCCCAGTTCGTCCGTCAGCACCTTGATACGGTTGTCGATGAAAAGGGCGGTTTTGGTGGCCACCTCATTCTTCTCTTCGACAGCCGAGCGGTTGTACATATCGATCAATCCGTTCAGGAAGGATATGCCCCGCTCCTTGTTCGTGGTGTTCATCGTCAGCACCACGACGGAAGAGTTCTTGCTGACCTGGGAAATAAATAATTTCTTGATATAACGCTCCGCCAACGAGAGGGGCGGATGTATTTCGACGACGATATGGTCATAATCGGAATCCTCCTCCCACGCATTCGCCAAGGCGAAGGCCAGAGGTCCATTCGGAGAATCCATCTCGATAGGGAAGCATGGGAAGACCGAATCGCACATCACAGCATTCTTGTTGGAGAGTTGGACGTGGACCGAACCGTCTCCATTCCGCTTCAGATCCACCACCATCATGCTGGAAAGCGAAGAGGCATCGAATAGGCTATCCACCAGGACGACAGGGGAAAAGCCCGACACATCACGCCTGCGGAGAAAAGATTTGCCATAATAGTTCACATAGAGCTTGCGTTCCAGAATCACGTTCTTCACCAACGTCTTGGACTTAAGCAACTCCACCTCATTCTCCGTGTTGGATTTATACAACATGTCTATGTCGTCGAAGACGGAAATCTCGGAGAAGAAGTTTCCTCCCCTTTTCTCGTCACGAAGCATGATTTTAGAGGAGACCCGATAGGTAGGCATCGTATAGTGGAGGTAAACGGCCGCCACCAGGAAACACACAAACAGAGAGAGCGCAAAGCACTTCCAATAAGCGAGGAACGTGAAGACAAGATCCTTCAGGTCTATGCCATCCTCTTCCACCGTCCGTTGATTAAGATTCCGCTGCTCCATATCGATCAATCATTTCTTTACAAGGGTGACTATTAGACCTGCGACGGAGACCAGCACGGAAGTGCCCGTCAGGACCTGCCCCGTCATGGCACTGTAACGGCTGTTACGCATCTTGGTGCGGTTGGGCTCCACATAAAGCACATCATTCTGCTGGAGATAGAAATACGGGGAATGTATCAGATTCTTATCCGTCAAATCGATGACGTAGACGCTACGTTCGCCAGACTCCCCTTCCCGCATCAGCTTCACGTTCTTGCGCTTTCCGTAGATGGTCATATCGCCCGCCAAAGCCAAGGCCTCGAGGACATTCACTTTTTCGTTCGTGATGATGTAGGTGTTCGGATGAGCGACCTCGCCTAAAACAGATATCTTGTAATTGACCATCCTCACATTCACGAGAGGCTCGTCCTTCAGATAGACGCTCAACCGTCCGCGCAAATAAGCCTCCACCTCCTTCTTGGTCATACCGGCCACCTTAATGCGGCCCAAGACAGGGAAATCGATGACGCCATCATTGTCCACCAGATACTTCTGCATCACATTCTCCCCCACACTGTTGGAATAACCGTTCGGCGTGCTGGAGGGATACATGAGGTTGAACGGCAAGGAGGCCTCCTTGTCGAACGTGTTGACCGTGATCGTCAACAAATCCTTCGGCTTGATACGGGCATCGTACAACGAATCCGCAACAGGACGCGCGACGCCCTCCTGCTCCTGCAGATAAGCGATTTCCTTATGGGATGTACACGAAGAAACTGCGCCCACCGTCAAAACGATGAGGCATAGCCTACACATAAACAGTCCGAATCTACTTTCAACACTCATCAAATCGCACATTTAGAACCTCTTTGGGTGACAATTCGTTCCGAAAGCACCCAAATCAATGCGAATATACGATTTTTCCCTCTGAAATAAAAGTTATTCCAGGCAAAAAATGGCTGTTTCAAGCAAGATTAAGTCTAAAAATTACAGATTTTCAATCCGTGGTGGTCTTCTTCCTCGATTTGATGACCAAGTAAGAGACGAAACAGATGAATAGGACAACACCGGCACCCGCCAAATAGGGCTTGTAATGCGCCACGGAATCCGCCAATTGGTCTTTCGGCACCACACCATGCAAGCCATAACCGATAGCCGCAAGGATGGAGTTCCAGACGAATGCGCCCAAGAAGGTAAAGAGGACGAACGTGTGAGGATTCATTTTCGCAAGACCGGCAGGAATGGAGATCAGCTGACGGACAGCAGGCACCATACGTCCCACCAACGTGGAAGAGACGCCATGCTCTCTGAAATACTCCTCGGCATGCTCCATCTTCTCCTTCGAGAGCATACAGAGATGTCCGAACTTCGTCTCGACAAACCAATAGACAAATGTGCGGCCTAAAGTACGGGCCAAAATATAGTTGATCAATGCACCAATAATAGCTCCACAAGAAGCGGAAGCCACCACTCCCACAATATTCAACTCACCTGCGGCGGCCTTGTAGGCGGCAGGAGGAACCACGATTTCGGAAGGGAATGGTATGAATGAGCTTTCGATAGCCATCAAAAGCATGACGGTCCAATAGTTCAAATTATCGAGACACCACTGAAGTATTTCCATACATAAGAAGAAAAAAAGGTCAAACACAATCTCTTGTGTTTGACCCAATTATAAATATTATTTATTCAATCTAGCCTTGATAGCCTCTGTCTCCTTCTCGTATCCAGGCTTGCCCAACAAGGCGAACATGTTCTTCTTGTAAGCCTCAACACCTGGTTGGTTGAACGGATTCACACCGAGGAGGTAACCGCTGATACCGCAGGCCTTCTCGAAGAAGTAGAACAACTGACCGATATAGTACTCGTTCAAAGAAGGCAAATCGATGTGCAGGTTAGGAACCTGGCCATCCACGTGAGCCAAAACAACGCCCAACTCAGCCATCTTGTTCACCTCGTCCACACGCTTGCCAGCCAAGAAGTTCAAACCGTCGAGGTTCTCCTTGTCCTCAGGGACAACCACCTTCTTGTTAGCTCTCTTGATGGAGATAACGGTCTCGAAGATCGTACGCTCGCCCTCTTGGATCCATTGACCCATTGAGTGGAGGTCAGTAGAGAAGTCTACCGCTGCAGGGAAGATACCCTTCAAATCCTTACCCTCAGACTCTCCGTAGAGTTGCTTCCACCACTCACCGATGAAGTGCAATTTAGGGTGATAGTTCACCAAGATCTCGATCTTCTTACCCTTCTGGTACAACTCGTTACGAACAGCGGCATACTGAGCGGCAGGGTTCTTAGAGAATGGAACATCGATGTTACACATCTCCTGCATCTTCTTAGCACCAGCCACCAATTGCTTGATGTCGAAGCCAGCCACAGCGATAGGGAGCAAACCTACTGGAGTGAGGACAGAGAAACGACCACCCACATTGTCAGGAATTACGTAAGTCTCGTAACCCTCTTGCGTAGCCAATTTGCGGAGCGCACCCTTAGCGGCGTCGGTAACAGCCACGATACGGTTCTTAGCCTCAGCCTTGCCTACCTGCTCCTCCAATTGAGTCTTGAGGATACGGAACGCCAAAGCGGTCTCAGTAGTAGTACCGGACTTAGAGATATTGATGATACCGAACTGCTTCCTTCTCAAGAAAGAAGAGAGTTCAGCCAAATAATCCTCGCTGATGTTGTTACCTGCGAACACGATAGCAGGGTTCACCTTGCTCTTAGAGTAGGCGGCGAATGCGTTGGACAATGCCTCGATGACAGCGCGCGCACCCAAGTAAGAACCACCGATACCAGCCACAACCACCACGTCGCAAGACTTTCTCAAACGGTCAGCCGTAGCGATGATTTTGTTCAGGAAGTTATCGTCCAAAGAAGAAGGCAATGTCAACCAACCCAAGAAATCGTTACCCTTGCCTTTGCCGAAATGCAACATTTCCTGGCACTCTTTTACCTTAGCCTCGTAAGCTGTGATGCATGGCTTGGAGATGTACAGACCCTCGCAAGTGAATGCATTTTCAATGTTCAATTTGATGTTTTCCATTCTTATAATTTTTAAGATATTATATCATTATACACTCATTATCAACGCAATAAACTCGTCAACACTTTTATCTCAATGGCGGGCGAAATCTTCCCGTAAAGGATATTGTAGACGGAGTCCATGATTGGCATATTCACGTGGAAGTTCTTATTAATCTCATGGATACACTTGGTGCCGTAGTAACCTTCCGCAATCATCTCCATCTCGAGCTGCGCGGTCTTGACGGAGTAACCCTTTCCGATCATCGTACCGAACGTGCGGTTACGGCTGAACTTGGAGTAGCTGGTCACCAGCAAATCGCCCAAATAGGCAGACTCGGAGATGTTACGTTGCTTCTCGTTCACAATATTCAGGAAGCGGTGCATCTCCTGTATCGCATTGGAAATCAGCACCGCCTGGAAGTTGTCACCATATTTCAGTCCGTGGCAAACGCCCGCCGCGATGGCATAGACGTTCTTCAGCACGGAGGCGTATTCCAGACCAATGATGTCATCCACGGTGGATGTGCGGACATAATTGTTCTGAAGCATAGTGGCGAAGAGCTTGGCGTTATCCCTGGAAACACCACCAATGGTCAGGTAAGAGAGGCGATCCATCGCCACCTCCTCCGCATGGGAAGGACCGGAGATAACCAGCAGGTTCTCCTGCGGCACACCATAAATTTGGTGGAAATACTCAGAGACAGTGAGGTTCTCGTCAGGCACGATACCCTTGATGGCGGAAACCACAATCTTATTCTTCAGGGAAGCGCGGAGCTTCTTCAAGTGTTGTTTCAGGAAGGGCGAAGGTGTAGCGAATATCAGGATGTCGGATTGTTTGACAATCGTATTGATATTGTTGGAGAAATCAATCCTCTCCAAATCGAAAGGCACCATGGAGAGGTAGGCCGGGTTATGGCCCATCTCCTTGAAGTCATCGATCTGGTCTTGCCTGCGCATGTACCAATTGATCCGACGTTCTCTGTTCGCCATGCAAATCTTAGCGATGGCGGTAGCCCAGCTACCACCTCCCATGACGGCGATCCTTGGTTCTTCTTTCACGTCCATAAATTATATTTTACTAACCCACTCCGCAACCTCTTCGCGGGTAGGGTTGACCAATTCAAGTTTGAACTTCTTGTTCAGTCCACAAATATCCTGATGGAACTTGTTCGGATTCACATCCTTCAACTGAGAGACCGTCAGGATGCCCGCCTTTTGCACGACAGGGACCCACGCCTCAGGGATACCCAAAGCGGTGAATTTGGAGACAGGATCCTTCAATTGCGCCTTTTCAGGCTTCATCTGAGGGAAGAAGAGCACCTCCTGGATGGTTGTCTGGCCCGTCATCAACATGACGAGACGGTCGATACCGATACCGATACCTGATGTAGGAGGCATACCGTACTCCAAAGCGCGCACGAAGTCCTGGTCGATGAACATCGCCTCGTCGTCGCCCTTCTCCGAAAGCCTCAACTGCTCCTTGAAACGCTCCATCTGGTCGATCGGGTCGTTCAGCTCGGAGTATGCGTTGGCCAACTCCTTACCGTTGACCATGAGCTCGAAACGCTCCGTCAAGCCTGGCTTAGAGCGGTGCATCTTCGTAAGCGGAGACATCTCGACAGGATAGTCCGTGATGAAGGTAGGCTGGATGTAGGTTCCTTCGCAGAACTCACCGAATATCTCATCGATCAGCTTACCCTTACCCATCGTGTCGTCGATCTCCATCTTCAAAGCCTTGCAAATCTCACGGATCTCCTCCTCGCTCTTACCGTTCAAGTCATAGCCGGTCTTCTCCTTGATAGCGTCAAGGATAGGCAACCTACGGTAAGGGGCCTTGAAGCTGATCACGTTATCGCCCACCTTCGACTCATAACATCCATTGGCGGCGAAGCATATCTTTTCGAGCAATTGCTCGGTGAATGACATCATCCAGTTATAATCCTTGTACTGCACGTAAAGCTCCATGCAGGTGAACTCAGGGTTGTGCGTACGGTCCATACCCTCGTTACGGAAGTTCTTGCCGATCTCGTAAACACCCTCGAAACCACCCACGATCAATCTCTTCAGATAGAGCTCGGTGGCGATACGCAAGTAGAGATCAACATCCAAGGTGTTGTGGTGGGTAATGAACGGACGGGCACTCGCACCTCCCGCAATCTGCTGAAGGATAGGCGTCTCCACCTCCATATAACCAGCCTCATCCAACACACCTCTTAAGGTCTTGTACACCTTAGAACGTTTCACGAAGATATCCTTCACACCATCGTTCACCACCAAGTCGACGTAGCGTTGGCGGTAGCGCAACTCAGGGTCGTCGAAAGCGTCATAAGCGACACCATCCTTGTACTTCACGATAGGCAACGGACGGAGTGATTTGCTCAAGACAGTCAGCTCGGCCGCATGGACGGAGATCTCCCCCATTTGGGTACGGAAGACGTAGCCTTTCACACCGACGAAATCACCGATGTCCAGTAATTTCTTGAAGACAACGTTGTACATATCCTTGTTCTCGTCTGGACATAAATCGTCCCTTGAGATATAGACTTGGACACGTCCCTTGCTGTCCTGCAACTCCATGAAGGAAGCCTTACCCATGATACGTCGGCTCATGATACGGCCGGCGATGGTGACATCCTTGCGGGGAGCGTCATCCGAAAACTCGCTCTTTATGTTTGTGGAATAATCCGTAACTACATACTCTGCAGCGGGGTAAGGGTCAATACCCATCGCGCGCAACTCCTTAAGGCTTTCTCTCCTTAAGATCTCCTGTTCACTCAAATCCAGTAAGCTCATCAGTTTAAATTCTTATAAATGTGCGCAAAGATACAAAAAAAGTGGTGCAAAATGACGTTTGTGAAAAAGTTTATGTAGAAGTGTTGCTCAAAAAAGAGAGGAAGGGCAAGGTGAGGGACAAAAAAACCGTCGATGCAGGGAGCGTCGACGGTTTTATGAGCGATAGAATACCGATTACCAGTAAACGACCGGACAAGGGTATTTATCCTTCACGCGGATCACGTAGATAAGGTTGATCTCATGCGACCATGAACCGTTTTTCTTCTTGCGTGAGGTGAATATGTCATAAACATAGTTGGCTTGGAAACTACCGAACTGCACACCCGCCGTGACGGAAGGCGTATGCACCTCGCTCAGGTTGGTACGATAGGAACCGCCGATGATGATAGGGCTGATCAAAGCCCAAATACCCACATACAAATCCTGGAAGACATACTGTCTCTGATAGTTCACAGTACCGAAGAGGTAGTTGCTGGAGAGGTCATCACGGCTAAACAAACCGTTTCTGTACTGGAGGTCGTGGAAATAAGTCGCATGGAGCACCAGTTTACGCTGCAATTGGTTATCCGGCTTATCCATGAAACCATTTTTAGGCTCACCGATGTGGTAAATGGCGATACCCGTCGTGAGTCGGTTCTCGATCACATAGGAAGCACCAGCCGAGAAGTCGGGAAACACACGGGAATCATTCTGGATATTCTCCAAAGTCTGAGTGGTCACCTCCCTGTAGAAATCGCTATACTGGTCTTCGAACACCAAATCGCCCCCCAAGAAATTCGCATAGATGGAAGCCTGCACACCCAAGCGGACGAACTGGCCCTCCGTGGTACGGATCGTATGGGAGTAGATGAAGTCGAAATCATTGACTTGATAAGTACCCGCCGCCATATTGTCGTACGAATACGCGAAGCCCACGGAACACATCTGCTTGTAGAAGTTCTGGTCATACGAGAAACGGACCGTGTGGTACTTGTTTCCCAGAGCAGGCCACTGCTGGCGGTAATTCAATCCAAAACGGATCGCATTGGCCCCACCCGCCAAGGATGGGTTCAAACTAAACGGCACATTGTTATGGTTCGAAAAAGAGTAGTCTTGGGCATAGACGCCCACAGACGAACAAACAGCCAATAGTATTCCTAAACAAAATTTCCTCATTTACATTCTATTTTAGAATTGATACATAACCTTTCCTTTCCCCGCTCTTAGCTATGCCCTTGTAGTTACTATAAAAATTAACATACCAGCCATAGACACCATTCGGACAAGGGTTGCCGTTCAGATCAAATCCGTCCCATTTATCATCGATCGACTCACCGACGAACACCGTCTCCCCACATCGGTTATAGATGGTGAATTGGAAATCATCGATATACTCGCCGCCGAGGAAACGGAACACATCATTCAACCCGTCACCGTTCGGCGTAAAGACATTCGGCGCCCAAAAATCCTTCCATACATACACATAACTAGAATGCTGAAATACACATCCATCTTCACTGCGAGCTCTCATATACACTCTGAATGAATCCTCTGTGACAACATCCACATCACGGTACTCATACACGATATCCTCGCCCTCGAGGACATCCGACCCATCGCCCGGATCCCACGACCATTTGGTGTTTTTCGGGAAAAATCCTCTAAAATGAACAGTAGGGTCATCCCTCTCGATCACTGGAGGAAGGATCTGGAACGTCATCTCGTTGTGGTCTTTCGGTTTAATCCACATCGAATCGGTTCCCTGACATCCATTCTCATCAGTACCCACCACATACACCATCGTAGGTTCCATAATCAACGCATCTAAATCGTAAGAGGATGTGCCCGAAATAGTTAGATTATATGGCTCACTACTCCACACATAGTAGGATGCCCCTTCCGCCTCCATTTCAACTTCGGTAGGATCTCCGGGACAACCCTTCTTACGAACTTCCTTCAAAGATACATTTAAATCTGGATAAACCTCGACTTTAATCGTTTTTTTTGCATAACATCCATCAATTAATCTTCCTTTGACCATATAAGTGGTCGAATTTGACAACGAATAAGAAATTGTGGCTGTACTATCTCCCGTCGACCAAACATACTCGTCGGCGCCCGACGCGGTCAACGTAAACGACTGATTTTTACATACTGTAGTCTCTCCCATCACGTTCAACGTAGGCATCGGACTAACGGTCACATAGATGTCGAGCGTAGAGGAACAGTCGCCCTCCGAACCGATCAGGGTGATCAGGGAATTATTTTCCGGCATATAGACCAGACGCTCCCCCTCCTGGAAGATGGCGTCATTCTGCGCCCATGAGTAATTGGAAGCGCCCGCGGCCAACAACACGACATTCTCTCCCTGGCAGACATTCGTCTCGCCCGCATAGGAAATGACCGGTGGCAACACGGTATGCACCTTCTTCTGGGCCGTACCGGAACACCCGTGGGAGTTCCATGCGCGCACCTCGAACAACTTCTCGCCCATGAGCGGCTCTGTGATCTCCGCCTCAGACTCGCCCGTGCTCCAGACGAACTGGACAAGGTCCTCACCCGTGGCCTTCAGCGTGACAGGACTGTTCTCGCACACTTTATCAGCGCCCTCTATCAAAATGAACGGATTCGGGCTGACCGTGAATGGCACCTCCACCTTGGTCGCACAACCATTGTCGTTCGTGCCGACCAACGAAACAGAGGCGGAGAGTGTAGGCTTGGAGGAGAATCTGTCTCCATCAATCAAGGCATTCCACACGAAGGAATCCGCACCACGGGCTATCAGGTTCAGCGAGTCGCCTTGGCAAAGGTCCGTCTTACCATCGACCCATACCACAGGGGAAGGAAGGACCGTAACCGGCACCTCTACCCTGGCCGAACAGCCGGCCGTCGTACCTTCCACCCAAACCGTCATATTGGAGGAAGGGACGGAAACATACGAATTGGAGGTCGAGCCATCGCTCCACAAGTAGGAGGAGGCGCCCGTGACGGAGAGGTTCAAGGCAAGGCCGCGGCATAGCGTCGTCACACCCGTCACCGCAACGTCCGGCAACGGTATGACATCCACCAGGAACTCCCGCTTCGACATACAGCCTGATGTGGTATCTGTTCCGACCACCTCGAACGTGGTCGTCTCATCCAAATAGGTTTGGCAGGTTGAACCAATCATTCCATTGCTCCACTGGAAGACGCAGGAGGCATCCTCGTCGGTGGCCTGCAACGTGACCACAGTGCCAGCACAGACACTCACCGGACCGTCCACCGTGAAGGAAGGGACAGGATGCACATTCACCGTATAGGAGGCGGAAGCCACGCATCCCTGCTCGGAGGTTCCCTTGACGTAAAAGATTTGGCTGGACAACAGCGTCTTATCCACGAAGCGTTCCAACTCGCCCGTGCTCCACTCATACGAGTCGGCTCCTTGGGCGTACAACGAAACGGTTTCGCCCGCGCATATCTCGTTCTTACCATAGATGGCCACCATAGGCACTGGATTGACCACAATAGGGATCTCCTCCTTCGCCTTACACTTGCCGTTAGCGCCCTCGACCCAATACATCGAGGTGTTCAGACCCGGCATACGGTTGACGACCGCACCTTCCGTACCATCGTCCCACACATACGACTGCGCACCTTCCACCCAGAGGTTCAGCTGCTCGCCCTCGCAAATATCACGGTTACCATAGACAACTATCTTAGGAGACGGGATGACAGGCAATTTGTACTGCGCCGCACCCGAGCAACCGTTCGTGTCGGTTCCGATCACCGTGTAGGTGGATGTCTCCAACGGAGAAACGGTCAGGGTGTCACCCGGATAGACATTCATCCAGAAATATTCCGCAGCGCCTGAAGCGGTAAGGATGGCTTGCTCGCCCGCACAGATATCGTCCGGACCGGCAACGGAGACCTCCGGCAACGGATTCACCAAGACATTCACACACTTGGTCGTCTTACAACCCGTGTTCGTGTAGGTACCCGTCACGCAATATGTAGTATTCTGCTGAGGCGTAAAGTGCAACGTGTCGCCCTCCACGGCGGAGCTCCACACGAACTTGTCGGCATCACCCCACACCCAAAGCTTAGCAGGCGTGTTGTAGCAGACAGAGGAGTCGCCCTTGATGTAGATAGTAGGAGATGAGGAGACACCCACATAAACATCTTTATCATATTGGCAATTGAACTGGTCGATGATGCTCACCCGATAGGTCTGGCTCGTCTCCGCACGCTCCGACATGGAGATGTCATGCGAGATGGTATCACCCGTCTGGTTCACCCAAAAGAATTGGTTACCGATTTGAGAGGAGAGACATGACAAGACGATCATATCCCCGTAACATACCTTTTGGTCGCCATCAATGGTGAGGATCGGTTTAGGATTCACCTTCACCATCTTAGAGAAGGTGGACGAGCAACCACGGCTCGAAATGACCGTAAGGGAAACCTCATACTCGCCACCCTCCTTGTATTCGTGGCGAGGCGATGCCTCCGCAGAGTAGTAACCATCGCCGAAGTCCCAGCGGTAGGTCTTGATCTCATCACGCTTCACCACGCTCTTGTCGATGAAGTCGACCGTCATGTTACAAGTATCCTTATAGTCGAAGTTAGGCTCCAACACGATGGTAGTCAGCACCGTATCCGCCAGAATCTTCGTGCAGGCGGAGTTGGAACCGATCATCTCGCAGCAGTAATGCGCCCCGTCCACGATCTCGTCCTTCGGGATGACCGCCACGTTATCCGTGGAGGACAAAGGCATATAGTCGTCGCAACGGTACCAATTATAAGAGACGAAGCCCTCCGGTGCGGTAATCACCGCATCGTCGTTACCACAGTTGCGGGGGATGAGGCGCAATGGCTCCGTCTTGCCCCAGAAATAGCCATACGCCTTGTGGCTACCAGCCATCTCCGAGTCATTACCCGCATCCACCAAGCAGTCGTGGGTGATGATATCGATGACGATCGTATAACCGATGTAATCCGTCAAATCGTAGCTCACGGTAGACCATGGCTGATAGACATAATCCTCCGGGCGTTGCTCGTCGCTCGTATTCCGACCATGCTCCACCTTCGCCTCCGTACAGGTCGCCGGGTTCTGTATCAACGAGTTGTTGAAGCTGGCGTTACCCGAGAAGGACATACAGTTCAGCGTCACCTCCTTCCCCTCAGGGGAGTAGAGGCTCACATCCACATAGAAAGCAGGCATTTGGTAGGATTCATGCTTGTCATTGGTAGGCACGTGAAGCACACACGCGTATTTATAGGTGAACAGCGTGCTCTGCTCATTCACGACGAAAGTATAGTGCATTCTCTCCGCATAGGCGCCGGCCTTCTTGTTTCGGCCCTCCGCATATCCATTATTTCTACCGATTTGGATAACCGCCTCGTTATCAGGGTTCACATAGAAGTCGCTACAAGCGATGATAGGGTCCGTCTGGCCCAAGTCGCTGGAGAGCATCATTCGCTGCTCCTTCTTAGCCTGCGCCTCCGTTGTCTTCTCCCAAGAATAAACGTAGCTATAGACCGCATCCTCGCCTTCACCCTCCACAACAGGGAAATACAAGCCCGTATACAAGCCCCAGCCGTCCAGCGTTCCGCCGACCTTCAATCCGTCATTCACGACGAGGTTCTCCTGTTCCCAGTCAATCTCTCCCCAATCATGCTTCTGCTGTTCCTTCGTTTTATGAGGCTTATGATCATCCTCTTTGCCGGCCTCTCCGCCTGCACCAGGACCGTCTTCTTTACCACCTGCACCAGGACCGTCTTCCTTGCCACCTGCGCCAGGACCATCTTCCTTGCCACCTGCGCCAGGACCATCTTCCTTGCCGCCAGCACCTTGCTCAGCACCGCCTGCGCCAGGGCCGTCTTCCTTGCCGCCTGCGCCTTGCTCGGCACCACCTTGTTCGGCACCGCCTGCGCCAGGGCCGTCTTCCTTGCCACCAGCGCCTTGCTCAGCACCAGCGCCTTGTTCGGCAGCACCAGCATCCCCACCTTGTGCGGGATCATCATTCTGGTCATTAGGATCCTCGCCCTCGGCAACGTCCGGATTCTGATCGTCCTCAGGTTCGACCACATCCTCCGCCTGGGCAGCGAACTGCTCCTCCTGTTCATTCGGATTGTTTTCCTCCGCGTTCACATACAAGAACGGGAAAGCACATAGGCACAATATGCCTAAAAAACTACGTGTTTTCATAAGACTATAGCGACACTAATCGCAACCTATTATAATTAATACACTACTAATAACAACACTATCAACAACACCTGCTCAGCCTAAATATACTATTCAAAAATGCATCCACAGATGCACTCGGGTTTATGGTCAAATCAATATGGACATCCTTCAGGAGTCCATTCCCTTATAAGCAAATAACTGATTCTTTGGCCCAACAGAAAGGCCAATAATCACATCCCAAAATTAGCATTTGGGATTGTAACAATCAATAAATCAGACGCAAATACAACCAAAACACGCAAATCGTCAGCCAACGTACAGATTTTTTAGGTCAAATCACACCTTATCCGAATAGACCAATACGGAAAGTAAATCTTCACGGAGTAACGTTTCGGAGACATCGATCAACATTTCCGAAGAAATCTTCTCCAATTGAGATTTGACAAGTTCCAACGATTCGAACTTATCGAAATAGAGGAAGCTACGCGCCAAGGAGAGGACCAGATTCTCACGGTTCTCCTGCGCGATCGCCAATTGCCCCAGCCACTGACGCTTCAGTTGGAGCAGTTTACGAGGCGGTATCAGTTCGGTGCGCATCCGCTTCAGCTCCTCCATCACAAGGGCGGTGCACTTCTCCCGGTTCTTCTCGTCCGTACCGAAATAGACGGAGAAGATGCCCGTGTCCGAATAAGGGGTAAATACCGATTCCACATTATAGGCCATACCGTTCCGCTCCCTCAGCAGGAGATTCAGCCGGCTGTTCATGCCCGTTCCACCCAATATATTGTTAACCAAGCCAAAAGCCAGGCGTCTATCATCGTTCAGGTCGAAGGCACGGGTGCCGATCATCACGTGAGACTGGCAGGTGTTCTTCCGAATAAGCTTCTGTTGCGGCACGTAGAGGGGAAGCGCACTGCGGGAGGCGTTTGAGGCCAACACCGGCACATCCATGAAATACTTCTCCGCCCAGCGCTCGATACGTTTGAAATCGATGTTGCCGATAGAGAAAAACAATATCCTGTCCGCCGAATAGGTGCGGTCCACGAACCTGCGGACATCCTCCGAAACGTAGTGTTTCAGGGCTTTCTTATCGCCCAAAATATACCGTCCCATCGGGGAGCCCGAGAAGATCATGTTCTCGAAATCGTCGTAGATCAGTTCGGACGGAGAATCCTTGTAGGACTGTATCTCGTCGATGATGACATCCACCTCCTTGTCCATCTCCTTCTGAGGGAAGGTGGAATGGAAGACCACATCGGCGCAGAGCTCCATCGCCCGCTCGAAATGGGTGGTCAGCACCGTGGCGTAGACAAACGTCTCCTCCTTGGTCGTGTAAGCGTTCAATTCGCCCCCGACAGACTCCACCCTATTCAGGATATGCCAAGCCCTGCGTTTCCGCGTCCCCTTGAAGAGCAGATGTTCGACGAAATGCGCCATGCCGGACTCCTCCGGAAGCTCGTCGCGCGTGCCCACGTTCACGACAAAGCCGCAGTAGGCCACGGGGCTCCTATCCCGCAAGTGGACCAAGCGGACACCATTAGGCAATTTTTTGTATGATATAGGGGACTCCTTCATCCTCGATCCTCCATCTTTTTCAGTTCCTCGGCGGCGATCTCCACCTTCTCGTACCACTCTTTGCCGAAACGACGGATCAGCGGTTCTTTCAGGAAAACATACAACGGCACGTTCTCCTCCTGCCCCTTGGCGAAGGCGCAACGGCAAACCCTCCAACGATGGACGTTCAAGGCCACCGTCCCGTTCCGGAGCGTCTCCAGACGGACAGGGTACAGAT
The DNA here is from genome assembly GCA_017962085.1 of Paludibacteraceae bacterium. Lineage (GTDB taxonomy): Bacteria > Bacteroidota > Bacteroidia > Bacteroidales > Paludibacteraceae > UBA1181. The sequence continues at coordinate 93,989 of JAGCWA010000033.1, read as the reverse complement.
GGCAGGATATCGGTTTGTAGAACCCGACACGACCCTCCTTGTAGGCCTTCTCGATGGCGCACTTGCACATGCCATCCTCATCGAAATAGGCGAAGACGCACTCACATCCGTCCACGATGGAGGTGACCAAATCACCATCCCCATCCACCGTGGAAAAGCCTTGCTGCTTTATCACCTCACGGGATTTCTCCGGCAATTCGTCCCACACGACAGGCAACACCTTCTCCAGCTCAGGCAACTCATCCTTCTCCAACGGTGCGCCGGAGTCACCCTCCACGCAACACTCACCCTTGCAAACGGACAAATCGCAACAGAACCTCGTGTCGAAGAGGTCCGTGGAAATGATCGTATCATCGATTTGAATCATCATAATCCTTACCCTTTATGTTTCAACGCTATTTCAATGCGCGAAAGTAACGTAAATTTTGCTCATTTAGTGCCAAAGAATGCATTAATCCACCCATTTTTTCACAAAAAAAGCATATATTTGCCTGATTTTAAACGAATGAACGAACCATAATTCTAAGAAATGATTGTTAAACGTTTCACATTCAACATATTGAACGTAAACACCTACGTGCTCATAGACGAGAAAACCTATGAAGCGATTGTCATCGACCCCGGTTGTCAGAGCGCAGAGGAAAGAAAGACATTCAAGGATTATATCATAAACAATAATCTAAAAATCAAACGGGTGTTAGACACGCACCTGCACTTCGACCACATCTACGGACAACGTTTCGTGGAGGAGACGTTCGGTGTGGGAGCGGAGGCCTGCAAGAAGGACATCACCTTCCTCAACCACTACCAAGACCTGCTGGTTATGTTCAACATGCCGATGGACGACGAGGCGCTGCCGCTCAAAGGATATTTGGTGGACGGTGATGTGATAGAGGTGGGGAGCATCCGGCTGAACGTGCTGCAGGTACCGGGGCACTCTCCCGGCGGACTCGCCTTCTACGAGGAGAAGGAACACTGCGCCTTCGTGGGAGACACCATCCTGGAGGGAGGCATCGGAAGGACGGACATGCACCGAGGCAACTACGAGACCTTGGTGAAGAGCATCAAGGAGAAGCTTCTTCCCCTACCCGACGACACCATGCTCTACAGCGGACACGGCGAGCCAGCCACCTTGGGGCACGAGAAGGAGACCAATCCGGAACTCATTAAGATAATTAAGAGTTAAGAATTAAGAGTTAAGAGTTAAGAATTAAGAATTAAGAATTTAAAATACACATAACTAAGCTATTATGGGATCATGTTTAGAGAATAAGCGTTACAAGATGATGAAAGTAAAGGAAGGGGAATACGTTCCTGACGTGGAGGACACCTTTCCTGAAGACGATCCGTTCGTCCACAAACTCATATACGAAAACATTTACAACGAGGTGTTCGACGAGAACTACCCTTACTTGGACGAGTCTTTCAAATGGAAGATCGGACATCTCTGGGCCGTTTTCCGCGCCTTCTTCGTCTGCTTCTGGGTCAACCCGCTGATCTTCGGTCTACGCATCAAGGGCAGAGAGAACCTGAAGAAGTACAAAAAAGAGCTGAAGGATGGTGCGATCACCGTCTGCAACCATGCCTATAGATGGGACTTCCTCGCAGTATGGCAAGCTTCCAAGCGTTTCAGGCTATGGTACCCTGCGTGGGCGGACAATTTCCAGACGAAGGACAGGGACAACATGCGCCACACCTGCGGCATACCCGTACCGAAGAGCATGAGCGCCATGAAGAAATTCAACCAAGCGTTCGACACACTCCACGAGCGCAAAGCTTGGTTCCACGTCTTCCCAGAGGAGTGCAGATGGAACAACTACAAGCCGCTCCGTCCATTCAGGAAGGGTGCCTTCATCTTCTCCTACAAGTACCAAATGCCTATCGTGCCAATGGTCATCACCTACCGCGAACGAACAGGCTTGTACAAATACTTCAAGAAGGATGAGCCATTGTACAACATCACCATAGGCGAACCCATCTATCCAGACATGAACCTGCCGAGGAAGGAGTCGGTCGACGAAATGAGGGACCGCGTCCACGCCAAAATGGTGGAGCTGGCAGGCATCGTAGAGAACCCTTGGCCAAGTGTCCAACCTAACGACAAAGGATAATATGAAAACGATTAAAAGGATATCATTCTACGCGTTACTGATCATGGCGGCAGTATTCACCGGTTGCAACAACGGATCCTATGAGCCGACAAGCCCATACATCAACTACGTGGGACGTATCGACAAGAGCAATCCGAACTACGTGTCGTTCGCCTACCCGGGAGTCACCATTCAGGCTAAATTCAGGGGAACATCCATCACCGCAAGGCTCAATGACCAAGCCATGCCAGGGATGCATAACACCCTCTATTGCATCATCGACAACGGAGAGCCCCAGAAGATAGTGCTGAGCGAAAGCCAATACGAATACATATTAGCTTCTCGACTAAAGGACACCCTACACACCGTCGAGCTCATCAAACTGACGGAGAGCTTCGTCGGAGAGGTGAACTTCTGCGGCTTCTTCGTGGGGGACAAGCCCAGCGACGCGTTCTTAGTATATCCAGACTCGCTTCCTTCCCTGAAGATGGAGTTCGTCGGCAACTCCCTCACCTGCGGGTACGGGAACGAGCTATCGTCCATGATTCCAAAGGCCGGATTCTCCCCGCTTAACGAAAACAACTACTACGCATACGGTGCCATCACCGCCAGAGCATTGAACGCGCAATATGTATGCACGGCCTACTCGGGCAAAGGCGTCTACAGAAACTACGAAGGAGACTCGGAGAACACCATCCCGCACTTCTATGGCAAGACCATCGCCACCAAGGCAGACTCCAAATGGGACATCAACGAATATATCCCCGACATCCTAGTACTGAACATAGGCACGAACGACTACCAGGCGGAGAGCACCACAAAGATCAGGGTCGACTCCATCCGCTTCATCGCCGAGTACACAGCATTCCTCCAACGCATGAAAGGCTATTACCCTAATGCGGAGATCATCTGCGCCGTCGGACCAGCCCTGCACGACAACATGGAGTTCTTCCCGAACCAGCTGACACGCTACAGCCAATGCGTGCTCACAGCCATCCAAAACGCCGGAGGTGAGGAGAACCACATCCACTATTTCGAGACGAAACCGCAGGAAGGTCCCTTCGGAGAGGATTACCACCCTACCATCGACACGCACAAGAGGATGGCTAACGAATTGGTTTCCTTTATCATAGAAAAGAAGTTGATAAAAACAGGAAAATAGTGCAAAAATAGTGCGTCAGTTTTTTGGAAACTCCACAAAAACGACTTACCTTTGCACCGCAAAAGAGAAAAACACTCTTCCTTAGCTCAGTCGGTTAGAGCACCTGACTGTTAATCAGGGGGTCCTTGGTTCAAGTCCAAGAGGGAGAGCAAAAAGGCTGCAACATGTTGATGTTGTGGCCTTTTTTCATAACAGACCTATCATCACCCTATCCATACACCCTTATAGGGAATAAAAGCGAGCCAAATAGCTACATATAGTGATTTCATAGCCCGCCGGCTCTCCCTACCTTTGCAATGTTCAGAGGAACAATAAAACACAATAAAAAAAAAGAGTTGTCCACGAAAAGGGATAGAAGATCAATACTGTACAAGAAAGTAAGCCATAATGAATAAATAAAAGATAGTCTTCACATATCCAAGGACAATTACCACATAAGGCAAGAGTTATTGTCTGGGAAGATCGTTAGCGGGGAACAAACGTTTTCCGCTGCTCTTGTTTAGCAGACACGACGACACGGGCATTTCTTCCCAACCGTCGCTACTTCCGACCATATTGCGGAGAATCCTCCGCGACCAATTGCGAGAACTCTTCAGGTTCATCCACACGACCCAGGGAAGGCTTGCATTTGCCACGATAGAGGTCGAGGAAAGCCTCATTCAGCAAATAAACCACACCCTCCAACGTGCTTTGCCTCACAGCAGGCTTCAACTGGCACTCCCAAATCACCATCGTACGCCAGCCTATCGCGCGGAGCTTATCACGCACCTCCTCGTCCCTCTCCTTATTACGTGTGATTTTACTCAACCAAAACTCCACGTTCGACTTGGGCATCCTACCCTGCTGGCAGACATGTCCATGCCAAAAGCATCCGTTAATGAAAATCGCAGTGCGGTATTTTTTTAGGACGATATCAGGCGTGCCGGGCAACGTACGCACATTCACGCGGAAACGGAACCCGTTCGCATAGAGGTAGCGACGCACAATCATCTCAGGCTTCGTATTCTTGCTATGAATACGAGACATCGTCTTGCTCCGTTGTTCCGGTGTAATCTTATCCATAAAACAAAAAAAACGGAGCGCCACAGATTGCGGTGCTCCGTCCATACATGACTAAATCATTCGCCTTCTCTCGAAATAGTATACTGACCTGTCTCCCTAGGGCCAATCGCTTCATACGAATCCCCACCGGAATATGTTCCATCCACGACGAAACCAGTATAACCGACGTCATTACCATTCTTCAGCGAGCCGCCCACTTTATAGTAGAAAGTATCTCCCTTAACGAACTGGAAGCCCATACAAAGTTGGGTGACACTCACTTTTTCGTTCCCCACTTTTCCGTTATGAGAGAACAGCACATTACCAGCCTCATCGACCACTTGGAAAGGAGTACCATCATATTCCCTGTCAAGGAGCAAACCATACTTGGAGCTCTTCAACCCAGAGGAATGCTTTGCCTTTCCGAAGCCGACGGCTAGACCGCCATTCAAGCTGATAGGGCAAGAGAACGCCCATGAAGCATTTGAACGAGAAGCGATATATCCACCGTTGCAAACCAACTTGCCAGCGCAATCTGTGCAGACATACACACCATCGTTGGATTCACAAATAATAGAGACAACGGCGCCGTCGTTCACCTCCGTGTTGCCATCCGACGCTATGCCATAGGCATACGAAGAGGAAATAATGTTCACCTCGCAATCCTTGAAGACCACATTCTTATCCGTTTTAATCGCAGCCGCTATTTTTTTCTTCGCCTTCCCCGAACTCGAAGTATACTCAAACATGGTGGACTCGCTGTACAATGTGAGTTTCGCCCCTCCATCGAACACGATTCCGTTATCCGAAGCGAGGAGACGCGCACCATCCGCACCAGAGCCGGAACGCAGATCATGTACACCTCCATAGATGTAAATGAAACCATCCGCCTTCAAAGCTGTAGAGTTCGTGACATCGATTTCCATATCGGCACCCGAGGCGATCGTCTCCAAGAAAGATGGGCCTCCCACCATTCCGCTAATCTTACCACCCTTCACCACAATATCACCATCCGTTTTGACGAAACGTGAACCTTCGCCAACTATGGTAAACTCAAGATCGCCTCCATTTAAATAGAAAGCTCCATGCTCCGCATCGGTGATGGTATCACCTTCCTCATCGACAAATTCAGTTTCCACATCGATCATCTTGACATCGACCATATCTGAAATCGCCTGCAAAGAACCGCCATCCATACGGAAATAACCATCCGTGACGTTCAGTCCACCTCCGTTCAACGAAAGCTTTCCATCCGTCATCAGGAAGTAATCGTTGGCACGTATACAGTCTCCAAGAGACGAAGTGGTTTTGATGGTACCACCATTCACCTCGATATAATCACCCGACTGGATAGCGCGTTTCTGCTTGGCATTCACCTCCAACGAGCCATTGCAAGGCTCGAACACGATCTGGCCCTTGCTCCTGATCACAGCGTTACATGTATCCTTATCGGAGTCGGTCAAAACATTTTTACCTTTCAGTTCAATCGACATCGTCTTATCAGAGAAGGAACGGATCGGAGAGACCTGCCCCGTAGAGGTCAACGTCAGATTATCCAGAATGACCTTGAACTTACGTTCCGAGTCGATGACAAAAGAACCATTGTCGGACGAGCCGGAAAGCACATAGACAATATCCTTGTAATAGGCGGTCGACTTCACATTGACGACTCCTCCGTCGGTCTTGATATCCACAAACGACTCATACGGATTCACGCATTTCGCGCCACTGCGCGAGAATGTCACGAAGACCGTGTCGCGAGGAATCAACTCGTCCGCATCCACGAATGTAATGCTGTCCAATGTTCTATAATCATAGTCAGAAACATCATCACCTTCTTTGTGAAACCTAACACTTTTCTGCAGGCATTTCACACTATCCACCGACTCACAGTTCGCCACAGAGACCTTTCCCTCCGACCGATGGATGAGCATAGAATACTCACCCCACACGAGTACAGAGAGCAAAAGCGCACATGCCGTGAATACATATTTTTTCATAACTTAGTGATTTTTACAGTTTTACCAGATACTGTGATCATATATGCGCCCGCAGGCAAGGAAGACAAATTAATACCCTCATCGGAGTACGTATATTCGCCTGCCAACGAACCATTCACAGCAAAAACACTGACCTTCTCTCCATTACCCACCCCTGCAAGGAATAAAACGTCCTTCACCGGATTAGGGAAAGCGAACAGAGAGATAGCGTCGGACGCATTTCCATCCACACCTACAGAGCCAGACTTGAACATGATCTTCCTGATATCCGCAATTTGCACATTCACATCTTTCGCACCTGCCTTTTCATTGATCATCAATGCGTTATCAGAGAAGTACAACTTGCCCGACTCTTCAATCTTGTAGTCTTTTGAAGAGCCACTCTTATCCGTGATCGTAACCACAGTCGCCGCTTGTGCTGAAAAAGAACACAACGCAAAAAGCAATATCGCCGGAATAAACTTATTTCTCATATCCTTCAAATTTTATTTAATACTCTAATTGTCTTAATATTATCGTCATTATAACTATAAATCTATATTAACTTATTTTACCCCAATACTTTTAGAATACAATTATAACCATTTTTTTGCTCTTCAGGAAACAGACCCTTGTTTTTAACATGTGGTTGTAAAATATCTGTCTAGAACCACCGCTTTCCCCTCTTAACAATGAGTTCCTATCCCTCATCTTAAAAAAGGTTGGCGCATTTCTCAATGGGCCAACCACATAATAATATATAGAACAACACAATTTAGGGTCTAAATCCAATGTGAAAAACATTCGCCAACGAATCAACCAATGCATTTCACGACGCTAAAGTAGTAAAAAAGTTTTATAATTCACTCATATAAAACAATTTTCATCAAAAAATAATCACCAAGCACCAACTTTAACGTTTCCAAAGTTATAAAAACAACTACTTATATATGAAGATATTCAACGAAAGCGGATAGTGCTTCAACAAAAAAGGAGCTTTAGCCGAATAATTGTTCCAGTGTTTCCAAATCGACATCGGCGAAAGGATTGTTAGAATTCACAAACATATCCGATAGTTGCAGCTTCTCCTCCTGCATATTATGGATCTTCTCCTCCACCGTATCTTTCGACAAAAAGCGATAGACAAAGACAGTTTTGTCTTGCCCGATACGATGAGACCTGTCGACTGCCTGCATCTCCGCCGCTGGGTTCCACCAAGGGTCTAGAATAAACACATAGTCGGCCGCCATCAGGTTCAGTCCCACACCTCCGGCCTTCAGCGAAATCAGGAAACAGACCACGGAAGGGTCGTTCTGGAAGGTGCTCACCACCTGTTCCCTCCGTTGCGTCTCACCTGTCAGTTTCGTGTACTTGACCTCCTCGGCATCCAAACGTTCCTGTAACAAATCCAGCAATCGCACAAAAGAGGAGAAGACCAGTACCTTATGCCCCTCTTCCTTCAGGTTCTGGATGCGGCGCACCACCTCATTCATCTTCTCGGACTCCACCAGGCAATCATCGAAGAGTAGTTTCGGATGGTTAGAGAGCTCACGCAGCCTCGTCAGGGAAGAGAGCGCAAGGATAGAATTTTTGTTCACCCCAGACTCCGCGATCACTGACATCAGACTATTGCGCACCATGGACTTCTCCCGCTCGTAAATGTCACGATGCTCCGCATTCAAGTCGCAATAGACCAATTGCTCCACAACAGGTGGCAAATCCGAGGCGACCTCCTCCTTCGTCCTGCGCAACAGGAAGGGTTTGATGAGCGTTTTGACCCGCTCCGCGCGCTCCTCGTCGCCACGCTTCACAATAGGGTTCACATATATCTTTCGGAAGGACTCCACAGAGCCCAACACACCACGGTTCGCCAGGTTCATCTGCGACCAGAGATCTTCCAACGAATTCTCTATCGGCGTACCCGACATGCAGAAAAAATGGGAGGCGTCCAATTCCATAATCGCCTTATAGGCCTGCGAAGAGGCGTTCTTCACATATTGGCTTTCATCCATCACCACGCACTCGAAATGGTAATTCTTCAAGAGGGAAATATCCTTGCGCAATAGTCCATACGTGGTGAAGACCAAATCATGGCGGTCGAACCTAGCCTTCATCGAGGCTGGCGCCGTCCTGTTCACACCGGCATACAGCAGATGACGAAGGGAAGGCGCGAAACGATTCGTCTCATTCACCCAATTGAACAGCAAAGAGGCTGGCATGACAACCAAGGATGCCGGTTTCTTCTCCGACTGAGGCACCATCCGGCGAACCGGTCTAGACGTATCGATCACAGGCTGGTCGAACAAGGAGGGTTGCGCGGACTCATACGGCCACACGAACGGAGCCGGCTGTTCCGACGACTGCTCGGCGCTCTCCTCCGCCGGGGAATAAACCCGCAGGAAAAAAGCAAGCACCTGAAGGGTCTTACCCAAACCCATGTCATCCGCCAAGCATCCTCCCAAACCGTTTTCGTAGAGTCCCACCAACCAGGAATATCCGACATGCTGATAATCACGCAGTTCGGCCTTAAGTCCAGCAGGGACATCGACACGTTTCTCCAGCAATCCTCGGAAGTCGCGCACCGAAGTCGAACCATTCGCATCCAGCATCCCCACATGACACTTCCCTAATTTGAGAGTATTTTCCTCCGCCGCATTCTCCTCCGCGAAGAGGGAAAGCTCCCGATACTGGGCAAACCACGGTTCAGGGATAATAAAAATCTTTCCTGAGCGCATCACATACTCCCGCTCCCCATCGATAATGTTCCGACGCAGGCAAGCGAAAGGGAAAGACTCGTCGCCCACATGCACCAACGCACGGATATCGAACCAGTCATACACGTCGTTGAGATTGATATCCATGTCCAGATTAGGGACAGCCAGTACAATCTCCGACTTATCCAACTTCTGGCGGATAGAAAAAGAAGAGAGCTCCGCCTTATGGGCGACCAGGAAATCCACGGTCTCATACAACCCGGAAGAAGGCGACTCCGCCTCATAGGCATAATAGAAGGCGCCATTCGAGCGGAAACCCATATCACTCAGCAGCGAGGCGAAATGATTTTCACGGTCAATATCACGGTCAATAACGGAGAAGCTGAACTCCTCCCCCTCGGTCAGGGAGACGAACCTCCTCCTGGTGGAAGAAAGTTCACACTCATGTCCCTCATATTCAAAGCTTAGGCGGAGGGCCGTGCGCAAAGAGAGGTCGTTCTCCAACGTCAACACAGGTTGAGGCGTGGCATCGTGATACTCCACGGAAAAGCCATGAGCCTCAACGTTCTCCTTCTCCAACGTGGGCAAGACGAAGGACTTCATGTAAGAGGGAACCGTACGGATCGGCACCTCGACACCCTCCTTCTCCATGAAGGGGAGGATGCGCTTATAGGGCATCGACTCAAACAAGCATAGTTGCTTGCCGCACACCAGGCAAAGGGGCTCCGAGGAGAGGCGTATATTGGTCCGCTTCCACTTCCGGAAAGGAATCTCCTTCGTCCCCGAAAATATCTTCAGTGTATAGGTCATCTTCTCCTCCCCCAGATCGAACGCAGGAACCGGGCGGGACAGAAGCGGCAACACCTCCACCCTATCGGACTGATAGACACCCGAGAAATTCTTTTCGCGCAGATAGACAGGGATGTCCGTGCCACGAAGCAGGTTCGCCACATCGCAATTGACCCGTTCGATGAACGGAAGGATCTGAAGGTAGTTGTCCCTATTGTTCAAGTATTTCGTCTGGAACTCAGCGACAGACAGTTTCTCCTTGACGAAGATGCGCATCACGAATTGCTCCGCATACTTTTCGCAGAGACGCACGATCTTAACCTCCACGTCCGAGAGTCCCTCCAAAGGGAAATCCGCTCCCCCCAAGCGGAGGCACTGCAAAGTGTCCGCCTGTTCATCATCGGGCAAAAGGCAGGGTTGGAACCTGTAGCCCCACAAACGATGATCGGAGATAACGACCGCAAACATAATGCGCAAAGACAAAAAGGGCTGAAACCACTACGATTCCAGCCCATTATTATAAAATTTATTTAGTCAAATAGTTCTCGCTGATGGAGCGGTTGTCCATCACACGTTGGATCGTGTCAGCGAAGAGCGGCGCGATAGACAAGATGTGCGCCTTCTTGCAGTTCTTGTGGAACGGAATCGAGTTCGTGAAGATGATCTCCTCCAAGCTTGACTCATCCACGCGCGTGCTGGCCGGATCGGACATGACAGCGTGGGAAACGAGCGCACGAACGGAGAGCGCTCCACCGTTAGACATGATGCCTGCCGCCTTCGTCAACGTACCAGCGGTGTCCACCATATCGTCCAAAATAATAACGTTCTTACCCTTCACATCACCGATGACCGTCATCTCGCTGACCACATTGGCCTTCTCTCTACTCTTATGGCAAAGAACCATCGGGCAACCCAAGTACTTGGAGTAGGCGTTAGCCCTCTTGGAACCACCGACGTCAGGAGAAGCGATGACCAAGTTCTCAAGATTCATGGATTGGATATACGGCAAGAAGATTGTAGAAGCATACAAATGATCGACAGGCACATTGAAGAAGCCTTGGATCTGGTCGGCATGGAGATCCATCGTGATCAGACGGTCGATGCCGGCAACTGTCAACATGTCCGCAACCAACTTAGCGCCGATAGCCACACGCGGCTTGTCCTTACGGTCTTGACGCGCCCAGCCGAAATAAGGGATTACAGCGATGATCTTATAAGCGGAAGCCCTCTTGGCCGCGTCAATCATCAGGAGCAACTCCATCAGATTGTCTGCGCATGGCACAGTAGATTGAACCAAGAAAACATAATGGCCGCGCACAGACTCCTCATAGGAGACCCCGAACTCACCATCTGCAAATCTCTGCAAATTGATTTTACCTAGTTTGCAACCCAAACAGTTGCATATTTCCTCCGCCAAATACTTCGTATTGGATCCGGCGAAAACTGAAAAAGGATGTTGACTGTCCATTACTACTCTATTAACTGATTTTTTGTTGTAAGCGCGAAATTAATACAAAATCACGAACAATTGTGTCATATAACATAAAATTTAAGCCAACAATCACGGAATTTTCACTTACCCCCAAAGACGAACGCAAGGATTTACTACTTAACCATTTACGATTTACTATATATTCGATTTACTATATATTAGAGATAACAGCTCAATACAGAAGCGTTTAGAATTGGAAGTAGATGAACTTCTGCAAGTCCGCCGTGATGAACTGATAAATGATGAAGACTGCGATCACCACATAGAGAGCCATCAGTGGCAACGGTGTGGTGGCGAACCAGAGTCTGTATCTGCGCTTGAAATGCTCCGGCAACCAGTGGATGATCATACCCAAAATGATAAGCGTAAAGACGTAGCGATACTCCCAAACCATGTTAGGAATCACTGCGGTATTCCACTTCGTACCAATCTGATTGACCATATCCTTGGCGGTCATCCAAGCCTGTTCATTCGCCTGCGCAGGGTCCAAGTTGGAGCCGGAACGGAAGAAGAGGCGCGTCCATGTGATGAAGACGAAGGTCTGCAAAACCGCCCAAGCCGTCGCCAACGGTTTCAATTCGGCCGTACCCTCGAAGAAGTGGTAGAGCATACGGATGAAGGAACCGACAGCTATGACACCCATCCAAATCACCGCGATGTTCCAGATCGGGGCTGGGAAGAACTTCGCCAGCACGAAGAAGACGGCCGCGATCAGCAAGGAGACCCACGAGCGGACATAGACGTTCATGTCTTTCCAGAAACGGTACACGATCATACCGATACCGTTCAGACCACCCCAAATCATGAAGTTCCAACTGGCGCCGTGCCACAAACCGCCCAACAACATAGTGTTCAATCGGTTCATGTTAGACGTCAGATTCTTTTTCTTCTCAGGATATTTGTAGCAGTTAATCGTGACGATAAGCGCGATAGCCAGCACCACGATAGCCACCCAGATACTACCCGAAAGGATCATGCCCACCAAAGAGATGGTGATGATACAAGCATAGGTACCGATTGAGGCGGTACGGTTTCCACCCAATGGTATGTAGAGGTAATCCTGCAACCACTTGGAGAGGGAGATGTGCCAACGTTTCCAGAACTCTCCAGGGTTGGTGGCCTTGTAAGGCGAGTTGAAGTTCTTCGGCAGATAGAAGCCCATCAGCATGGCAAGACCGATCGCAATGTCCGTATAGCCGGAGAAGTCAGTGTACACCTGAAGAGAATAGCCGAACAGCGCGGCGAAGTTCTCGAAGCCGGAGTACATGGTAGGGTTCTCGAAGACACGGTCGATGAAGTTCACCGCGATATAGTCGCTCAAGATAATTTTCTTCGCCATACCGTTCAATATCCAGAAGATGGCGATACCGAACATCCTCCTCGACAGGAAATATTTCTTGTAAAGCTGTGGTATGAAGGTGCTCGCGCGCACGATAGGGCCCGCCACCAATTGCGGGAAGAAGGTCACGTAGAAGCCGAAGTTGAGGATATTCTTCACAGGGGCCACCTTCTCACGGAAAATATCCATCAAGTAGCTGATACACTGGAAGGTAAAGAAGGAGATACCTACCGGAAGCAGGATCCGATCGACCGTGAAATAAGGCTTGCTAGGGTCCGCCGGGGAACCCAAGGTGGAGAAGATGGAAGGATGGTCCTCCAAGATACGGTTACCGATCATCGAGAAGACATTCTTCACTTCGATATGCGCACCGAATAGGTTCTGCACCATATCCGCAAAGAAATAGGCATACTTGAAGTAACAAAGGGAGGCCAGGTTGACGATGAGTCCCAGCACCAGCCATGTGGTCTTCCACCCCTTCTTGGAATGGTAGATGAGGAGGCCGTCGATGTAATTGAAGAGCGTCGCGAAGACTAAGATCAACGTGAACCAACCGCTTGTCTTATAGTAAAATAGCACACTGACGAAAAAGAGGAATGTATTCCTGAGCAACACCTTGCTATGCACCAAGGAGAATACAGCGAAGACCGCCACGAAGAACACCCAGAAATAGAGTTGGGTGAAAAGCAGCGGAGAGTTTTCATCAAATGCGAATGTATCTTTAAGAAAATTTACAACCAATTCCATACTACCAATTATTCCTTATTATTTTTCTCCAAATATGCGTTTATCAACGCGTTATAAAACAAATCACCAATCAACACATATCCTTTGTGAGTAAAATGCACCTTATCCTTCGCCGCCATGCCTTCCTTCTCCCACAGCTTCATGGAGCCTAAACCGCCCATTATCTCGAAGAGGTCCCAGACACTACCGTTATGTTTCTCCGCAAGTTTGTAGAAGGCATCGCGGGCCTTCAGTCCGTTCTTATTGACCTCATAATGAGTACGACGGTTGGCGCGCACCCGCTTGTAGGAATCATTATTTGTCACAAAGACATGGTAACAATTCGGGGAAACAGACTCCACCCTAGAGATGAGGGAGTCATATCGATGGATAAACTTCTCTTCGGAGAAATTCTTCACGAGCGCATCGTTAATGCCTATGGCATAGACCACCATGTCCGGATGGATGAGGGATAGGTCCCTATCGAAGTTCTCGCACGACAAGTAGGAAGGGACTGTGGCCCCGTTCACACCGATAGAGCTGTAGACAACTCCCGGCTCGCTCTTTTCCGGCAAGAGACCTGTGATGGTGAATTCATGAGGCACACTATCCATCTGGTCAAAGACGATGGTGAAGGTGTCCACCAAACGCTCGAATTCGAAGACATAGACAGAAAGCGAGGCATCATAGCGCGCCGCATAAAGCGAGGAGTCCGTCAGCCGGACGAAAGGCTCCACCATGCAGGTGGAATCCGCATAGCCCAACAGTGTTAGTTTATTGCAGGTCCATCGATTAGACCGGTTCTTACCATTCAGGCATACCGTAAGTTCAGCGAGCGAATCGGACGTGGTGACCGCCATGCCCGTCAAGCCTAAGACAGCCTTCCTCTCGCGCATCACGTTCTTGGTAGTGGTCCACTCCCCGCGATACATGATCTTGTAGTTGGAGGGGTTATTGGTCTTAGCCACCGTATAGGGGAAGATGAGTCCGCGCCCTGGCTGGCTTTGGTCGTTGATGGAGTCGAGGTTACGACGGATCTCGTGCGAATAGATGTCCGCCTGCACATGGGAGCCCCCGATATGCAGGATATTGACCATTCCCTCGTGGCACAACACGATGGAGTCCAACTTCTCGAAGAAAGCGTCCCGTCGAGCCGTCGAGCCTGGCGTAACGATCTTGTTCAAGGAGTCGGAGATAAAATCATACTTAGGTATGCCACGTCTCAGAAACCCCTGCGCCGCATCAGCGCCCACAGAGGAAAGACAAACTGCCAATATAAGAAGCCATCGTCTCATTTCTTCACCTGATTCACTTGTTTCACCTGAGTTGCTTGATTCACTTGTTTCGCCTGTGCTGCTTGAGCCGCTTGAGCCGCTTGCTGCTCCTGAGCGGCCTTCTTCGCCAACTCCGCCTCTTTCGCCTTCAGCTCATCATACCACTTTTTGTTCCTCTTCAGGAAGCAATAGTAGTCGTAATAGTTCATGAAGGATTGCACGAACATATCCGCGATACGTCCGGCACCCGTCGGCGTGAAGTGTATATAGTCGGAGGCCGCCCAAGCAGGCACATGCTCCACCCATTTGATCATGGAGTTTCGTCCACCCATCACCTGGTACATATCCCAGAAGGCTGCGCCGTTCTCCAGTGCGGCCTGTTTCATTCCCTCGATGTTCTCTTCCAGGAACGGGTAAGTCTGCAACTCACCGTTTATCTTTTGGGACATATCAGCCGGACCGATGAGGATAATCATGGCGCCAGGGTGCAGTCTCTTCAGATAGCGGATCTGGTTCGAGATCATCTGTTTGTACTTCTCCACCCTGTCCAAGCTATAGATGTGAGGGGTATAGTTACCACCGAACTCCAACAAAATGAGTTTCACGTTCAACTCCTTCATAGCGGACGAAAGGAGGTGGGAGGATATTCGCGTGAAGAAGGTACCGGAGCTACCGCGGAGAGGGATGTTATCCATCGCCACGCCCGACTTGCCGTCCATCGCCACACCGTACAACTCCGCCGTACCGGACAGATCCAGCTTCACGCTGGTGACCATCGTGTCGAGTTTCCACGTGATGACCGAGAACTCCGGAGTCGCAGCCTCTATCACCTGAGTGGAGTCTTGCTTTCCCCACCTCAGCTTAGCGGTGAATTTCTCCCCCGTGTTGCCGACCAAAAGGCGGACTTGGGAGAATTTCTTCGCATGGCTATACACCTTGCTGTTGTTGCAGGTCGTATATCCCAGCGTCACCTTTCCCCCTCTCAGCTTCGCCATCTGCGCCAGGACACCATAGTGGTCGTCCGACAATTTCTGTTGCAGGGTACCATCCGCAATGTAGCGAGGCAAGCTGTCGGAGAATGTCTGCGCCACCGTATAGGAATGAATGGGTTGTATGGCAGGGCAGGTACCAGGTCCGTACCCGCCGAATTTCTTCTGGAATTGTTCACGGATGTATCCAGTAATACGGTCCGACTCAATCTGCGAGTCGCCATAATGCAAGATGTGCACCACCGGTCCCCTGTTACAATTCTGCAGGGAGACGAACAGCTTGTCCATCAAGTGGAAATCATTGTCAGGGAAGTAGATTCTCGCCGAACTCTTCTCCGCGAAGTGTCGGTAAGACTTCAACGTATCCTCGAAAGCCTTGCGCTCCTTCTCTTCCTGCGCCATCTGCTCCTCTCTCACCTTATCGAGCGAATCCTTTTCGATTTGGAGGCGCAACTCCTCCTCCGCCTTCTGCAGTTTGCTTTCCGCCGACTCTTTGTCGCTATTGCGTTTCGACAACGCCTGACTCAACGATGGGAAGGTTAGGGTAACACTCTCTTTGCTCAGTTGGTCAAGGAAATCGGACTCATATTGCACAATGCTGTCGTCATCTATGACTACAGTCGTATCCACCACACCATTCAACCTAGCATCCTCTATCGAATCCAACGCAAGACTATCTATTTTTGTCATCACCGAATCTCCCGGCTCAGGTTTGGCTCCTATGGTGATTCCCGAAGAAGGGAAAATTAGACACAACAGCGTCAATACCGCCATCACCGACAAAAAGAAGATCAACGAAATATAAGCTTTCATCAAAATACATTTTTACAAATGCAAATCTACAAATAATTCACTTATAAGGCTAAAAAACTCCACGACAAAGTATTAACAAACAAAATTCCGCATGGATATTAGCCCACACGCGAAAAAAACATGCGCACCAAAGAAAAAAGAGGGCAAAAGCATTGCACATTAAAATTTAAACACTACCTTTGCACCGCATTTGGGAAATACCCGATGTGATTGGTACGGTAGTTCAGCTGGTTAGAATACATGCCTGTCACGCATGGGGTCACGGGTTCGAGTCCCGTCCGCACCGCAAAAAAAGGTTGGATGCTTAGCATTCAACCTTTTTTTGTTTACGTCACACCTCAACTCTTAACTCTTAAATTCCTCCAGATAGCCCTTCTCCACAAGGTATTTCTTCACCTCAAGGGATGGCCTACGGGAGATGGCACGCCTCTCCTCCGGATCCAACCGGGCAATCAGGGTGGAAGGAATGATGAGACTGAACACATCCAAGTCCTCTCTTTTCACAGTGGCAGGCGCACCGACCAATAGCACATTGCTCTTCTCGCAACTTTTGGTCACAACCGAGTTGGCTCCAACCGCCGTACAGTCAGAGAGGGTAATATCACCGAACAATTTCGACCCAGGACCCAAGTAACAATTTTTCCCGATTTTAGGTGCAGCATTCGCATAGCCACCCTTCGGGCCGATATGGACCCCCACATGGATACGTGTGTTTTCTCCGATACTTGCCCCTCGATTAATAGTGATAGGGCCCAAACCATGGAGACAACAGCCAGGGGCTAACACATTAGGCGGGACACGATAACACGTCTGGAACATTAAACGTCTAAATATGAACACAATAAAGAACAGTTCCAAACGTCCCAACACCCCCTTCTTACAGTTCTTCACATATTCATATCGCCTCAACACGCGCGAATAACGATAACTGAAATCCATCACTAACGCACGCAACTTCCCTTTAAAAGTAGGATAAACTGAATAAGCGACGATATCCGCCTGCTTGTAAAATTTATACCTTTCCTTACTATTAATCTGTTCACTGGGATCCAACATAACAACCTAATAATTATATAATTACAATAAATTTCATTTGTCGCAACACATCATATGCAAAATTATGAAATAAAGTAAAAAATTCCACACTTTAATAGATTTTTTTTCAAGAAAATAAAAAGGCGGACACACAACGCATCCGCCTTGTAATTAGTCAATCTCAATAAGAATCATCCCATCGGAACGTTCATGGCTTCCTCCACGAACTCGTCCCAAAGCATGACAGCATGTGTGGTGACCTCCTCTTCCGGTTTTTTCCTGACGATTTGGGCGAACTGTCCATCCACCACCAAGGCGGAAACACCGTCCGTATCGGTTCGGTCACCGACCACAAGGATCTCAGGACCATCCACATCCATCTGGGAAAGAATCTCCCACATCAGGCGAGGAGCCGGCTTCAACGCACCCATGTCAGGAGCACTGAAACAGAAGTCGAAATCCGAAGGGGAAAGACCCACAGCCTCCATGCGCTCCTCCGTACGCTGGTAATCCGAAAAGACTGCCGTCTTCACGTCACGGTCACGGAGCTTCGCCAAGAGCTCGTCCACCCTAGGCTGAGCATGGTAATGCTTCTTCAGGACCTTCAAGAAGCGTCCCAAATAGGCTTCGTTGTACCACGCCTTGGCCTTTTCGACGGACTGTTTCTGTCTTTCGGCCAATTGTTGGAAAAAGGCCTGGTCGAAATTCTCCGCAGTCTCGAAATCCTTGTCCTTCATCCCTTTCCGCACAGAACGCTCGGCACCCACCTTGCAGATGTCCAGCGGATTCGCCAGAATCAGGTATAGAGGATAATTCTTCTTGTCGTATAATGTGCCGTCGAAATCGAAGACAACCGCCTTCACTCTCGACCAATCAATCTTCACCATTATTTCTTAACGAGGTCTTTGAATTTAGCATGACGGTTCTCATCCTGCAACAGCAAGTTCAGCTTGAACTGTCCGTCGCGGGCACCCTCTTCGATGCAACGTGCCTTGAACTTCTCGAACGATTCAGGAACGAGCATGTGCGTGATCGGGTCGTGCACACGCAAGGAGTCACGCTTAGCCTGATACTCCATGTTGCGCTGCTTCAGCTTGTCGTCCACCAATTTAGTGAACGCCTCAGCCTGCTCCTGCGTAGTATCCTGGTTCTCGAACTCGTAGTAGAAGTGGTAAGCGGAAACGCTCAGGTCGGCGAAACCGATGAAGAACTTAACTGGCATGTTCAACTCCTTCGCAGCCTCCTCGACAGCGCCCGTGAACTGAGTCTCGTGCAGTTTTTCACCCGTCATCGTCACGATACCGTTGATCTTCTGTACCATGTGAACCTTAGGGATGGTTCCGTAGAAGCCCTCCACCTCTAGCAAGTCGCTCATCGTATAACGGTAGAGACCCGCCCATGTCGTCACGTATGGGCAATATTGCTTGCCAACCTCCAGCTCATGCAGACGCAGGAACTTAGGGTTAGGGTTCTCAAGATCACTCTTCTCCACGAACTCGAAATAGTGCATGTGAGGGAAGAGGACCGTACCGGTCGTATCGTCCAACACCAATCCGGCGCGGCACTCGGAAGAGAAGTAGCTGAACTCCAAGTGCATCATATCCTTAGGGAAGGAATCCTTGAACTTCTCCAAATAGAACTTCGTGTTACCGCACTTCCAAGTGTTCAGGATCTGCATGTTAGGCCAATAGTGCTTAGGCAACACGATGCCGTACTTCTCCTTCAACGCGCGGAGTTCCTTCGCACGCTCAGGGTTTGGCTGCAGGTTCTTGCCCTTGATGATGTTTTGTCTAACCTCTTCAGGGATATTGATCTTAGCGCTGATGGTACCCTTCTCGATATCATCCACGTAATCGTCGTAGAACTCGTTCACGTTGTTCTGCATCTCCACGATAGTGGAAGGGTTTGCGGTCACGATCAAGTGCACATTGTGCTCGATACCCAAACGCATGATGCAATAGTAGCGCGCCTTGTAATCCGAGATGGTGAAGACATCCGCAGGGGCCGTGTAAGCCACCTTGATGAACTCAGGGCAGTCACGTTGCGTCACACCTGAAACGGAGCCGTACACCGTTCCGTCCGGAGCGGCACCCTCGATGGCCTTGCCTACGATGGAAACGATCTGTCCGTCGAAAGTCTTCGGGCGGTTCTTGATGAAGGAGTAGAGCCACACCTTCGTCATCTTGCTATATACGTTGGAGTAATATTCGTTCGTGATAGGAATCCACTTAGGCTCGCTGGTCGTACCGGAAGTGGTGGCGTACATCTTAGGTTTGCCAGGGAAGAGCACGTTCTCCTCACCATGTTTGTGACGCTCCACGTATGGGCGGAAATCCTCGTAGTCGTTAGACTTCACGTTTTCCTCATAGAGTTTGAACAACTCGTCAGCGCTCTTCGCTTCCAATATCTTGGCGAAGTTGTGTTCCTTACCATAAACGGAATCCTTCGCATATTCCAAAATACCTCTCAGCGTTTTCTCTTGCGCTTTCTTACAATCCTTGGCGGCCTTGTCCAATTTTCTCCACTGCATCTTACCTGCGATAGAGAGGAGCGTCTTGATTTTCCACGCACCTTTGGTCTTCTCTTCCATACTATATTCCTTATTTTTTTAGTTATTCGTTTACATTATGGTTAAAAATCGTGCTAAGATAGTCATTTATCATAAGATTAAAAGCAAGTATAGGGAAAAATTTACCAACGAAGGATTAATCGGTAGCATCAATAAGCCGTCCCGGGAATGTCCCCCACCCCTTTCTGTGCGCCACGTTGGAGGGCTCCATCTGTCCCAAAACAGGACCATGGGGGAAGCAAATGGAAGCGTTTTTTTGACCAATCCAACAAAAAATTGTATATTTGGAAAATATTTCAAACGGACAAATATTCCATCAACCGACTGGCTATCTGTCCTTTGCAACTAATGGGATGTGTAACATGAATGAATTAATCAAACAAAAACAGATATGGCAATGAAGATGAGAACGTTCTTGACATTCATTTTGATGTTTTGCGCCACCTATATGGCGAGTGCGGCCAACCACTTAACCTTCACGGCGGAGGAGGATTCGTCCACCTTCTGTATCAAGAGGTTTGGCGATAACAATCCGAGTGTGCAGTACTCCCTGGATGACGGGGAGACCTGGACGGACCTCTCAGAGGACAAGGCAGTCGTTTTAGCGCACAAGGGAGACAAAGCCCTGCTTAGGGGAAACAACCCCAAAGGATTCTCTACCCATTATGAAAAATATACAAAGTTCACAATGGGAGGCAAAATAGCCGCCAGCGGAAGCGTGATGAGCCTGATTGACAGCATCGGAAAGACCACCGCCATCCCTAATGATATATGTTTTTGGAAATTGTTCGAGAAATGCGAAAGCCTCACGAAAGCTCCGGAATTACCGGCAGATACCATAACGACCCAGTGTTATGCATGTATGTTTAAAGGTTGCACAGGTCTTGTCCAAGCTCCAGAATTACCCGCAACAAGCATGTACTTGGAATCCTATTTTGAAATGTTCAAAGGATGTACCAGTCTGACGGAAGCACCAGAACTGCCGGCGACAACATTGGAAGATGGATGTTACGCAGACATGTTCGCCAACTGCGTGAGTCTCACGAAAGCCCCGACATTGCCTGCCACCATTATGAAGGTGGGATGTTACACGAACATGTTCGATAGTTGCGTGAGCCTCACGGAAGCGCCTGAATTGCCGGCGACAACACTGGCCAAAGGATGCTACTACGCCATGTTCAGAGGATGCGCCAAACTTTCGAAAGCTCCAGAATTGCCGGCGACTCAACTGGAGGACAGTTGCTACTCGATTATGTTCAAATTATGCACCAGCCTGACGGAAGCGCCAGAACTGCCAGCAACCCGACTAGCAAAAAATTGCTACAGCGCCATGTTCTCTGCATGTATTGGGATTACAAAAGCACCTGAACTGCCAGCCACCACACTGGCAGAAGAATGCTATAGGCGAATGTTCTATTCCTGCATTCACCTCACACAAGCCCCAGTGTTACCCGCCACCACACTGGCAACCGGTTGTTATAACAGGATGTTCGAGATATGCCTAAATCTCGTCCAAGCCCCAGAGTTGCCTGCAACGAGACTGGCCCAGGATTGTTATCAAGGCATGTTCTCCGGATGCACGAGACTCGTCCAAGCCCCGGAATTACCTGCAAAGGCGATGGCGAAGGAGTGCTACAAATTGATGTTCAATGGATGTGACAGTCTCACACAAGCCCCGGAACTGCCGGCCACCACACTGGCAATCGGTTGCTACGATGGGATGTTCAAGAATTGCGGAAGCCTCGTCCAAGCCCCAGAATTGCCAGCGACGACATTGGCCTCCAACTGCTACCAAAACATGTTCTCCGGATGCAAAAAGCTTACGCAAGCACCGGAACTGCCGGCGGAAAATTTGGAACAGGAGTGCTACTATTCCATGTTCAGTGGATGTGAATCCCTTTCAAGCATAAAAGTGCACTTCACGAATTGGTATCTTCCTCCTCGGATTACCACAAGTTGGGTTAAAGACGTCGCCCCGACCGGCACATTCTACTGTCCCAAAGTTTTAAAGATCGAATACGGGCAAAGCCAAATACCCGAAGGATGGACATTAGTAGACATCAACGAAGAGGAAGGGAATGGCATTGACGGAGACTATCTCATCTTCACGGCTGAAGAAGACAGCATCGCGATTAGCTTATTCAGCAAAAACACCACCCCAGACATACACTATTCCACAAACGACGGTAAAACATGGAGTAAATTTTATGCCACAGGGGAAATCACATTAGCGCACAAAGGAGACAAAATGTTGCTTAGAGGGTACAATCCTGAAGGCTTCTCCACCAAAGACTCATACACATATTTCAAAACGAAAGGCAAAATAGCGGCTAGTGGGAATGTGATGAGCCTCATAGACCTTGAGGGCAAATCTGTCAAGATACCCAACGAATATTGTTTCGTATATTTATTACACGCCTGTGAAGGCCTAACAAAAGCCCCGAAATTGCCGGCGTTGTATTTGAACAAATACTGCTACGCATACATGTTCAACAATTGCAAGAGCCTCACACAAGCGCCTAAATTACCATCAACCTCTTTGAGTGACGGTTGCTATTTCAACATGTTCGGCGGATGCGAAAGCCTCGAACAAGCGCCTGAATTACCAGCAACCACCTTAGCCGACTATTGCTATGAGGAGATGTTCAATGGATGTTCAAGTTTCACACAGGCACCAAAATTACCGGCAAAAAAGATGGCAACAGCCTGCTACGCCAACATGTTCTCGAGATGCACAAGCCTCACACAAGCACCTGAACTGCCTGCCACTACTTTGGCGGAGAAATGCTACGAACACATGTTTTATGGATGCACAAACCTCACACAGGCCCCGGAATTACCTGTCACCACACTGGCGAATAGTTGTTACAGCTGCATGTTTGGCTATTGTTCAAGTCTCACACAAGCGCCAGAACTGCCAGCCACCACTTTGACTAACTCTTGTTACAGCCACATGTTCTCCAACTGTACAAGTCTCACAAAAGCCCCGGAATTGCCAGCCATGGCATTGGCCCAAAGCTGTTATTTCGACATGTTCGCCAACTGTACAAGCCTCACACAAGCGCCTAAATTACCAGCTGTGGTTATGGAATACCATTGCTATGACTACATGTTCTTGCGATGTACAGGGTTAACGGAAGCCCCGGAATTGCCGGCAAGAGCCTTAGCTGCGGGATGTTACCAAAGTATGTTCTTGGGGTGTACAAGCCTCACGCAAGCACCAGAATTACCCGCTATGAATCTCAAGAGCGACTGTTATAAATCCATGTTCTATGGGTGCTCTTCTCTGTCCAAGATTAAAGTCAACTTGTTGGATTGGAGCAAAAAAGATGAAACGGTCTTAAACACGACAGAATGGGTCAGTGATGTTGCCCCGACCGGCACCTTCGTCTGCGGCAAGTCATTAGCGATTGAATATGGGGTCAGCCAAATCCCTGAAGGGTGGACAATTGTCATAGAAGAGCCAGAAACCAATTACCTGACTTTCACAGCAGAGGAGGACAGTTCTTCTTTCGGAATAAAAAATTACGGAGGCAATAATCCAAACATAGAATACTCCACAGACGGAGGAGAGACATGGATTCCCCTCACAAATGAACAAGTCACATTAGCGCACAAAGGTGACAAAGTACTGCTCAGGGGAGATAATCCGACAGGTCTATCCTCAGACAAGAATACGTATACAGGATTCACGATGTCCGGGAAAATAGCGGCAAGCGGAAGCGTCATGAGCCTATTGGATTATTACGGGACCTCAACCACCATACCAAATGATTATTGTTTTCTTCGATTATTCCTCGAATGTGAAAGTCTCACACAAGCGCCTGAGTTGCCTGCCACCACCCTGGACGACTATTGCTATTATGCCATGTTTTTTGGTTGTACCAGCCTCATGCAAGCTCCAGAGCTACCGGCCACAACCTTGGCGAGCAGCTGCTACTTAAGCATGTTCGGAGGATGCACAAGTCTTACGCAAGCCCCGGAATTGCCGGCTATCACATTGGCGAAAAATTGTTATGAAAACATGTTCAATAATTGCACGAGCCTCACACAAGCCCCGGAATTACCAGCCACATCATTGTCAACTGATTGCTACAACTTCATGTTCAATGGATGTACAAGCCTTACGCAAGCCCCGGAATTGCCAGCGACAAATTTAGAAAATAAGTGTTATTACTATATGTTCAATGGATGTGAATCCCTTTCAAGCATAAAAGTACACTTCACGGATTGGATCCTTTCCTCCAAAAGCACCTTAAGTTGGGTCAAGGACGTTGCCCCGACCGGCACTTTCATCTGTCCAGAATCGTTGCCGCTCGGATATGGGGAAAATCTAATCCCCGAAGGATGGGAAATAAAGTATATCGGGAAAGAAGAGAAGGAAGTGTTTGAAACCAATTACCTGACTTTCACAGCAGAAGAGGACAGTTCTTCTTTCGGAATAGAAAACGTCGGTGACAACTATCCTGACATTCAATACTCCATCGATGGCGGCGAAACATGGCAGGATCTCACTATATTTAAGACTGTCACGTTAGAGCACAAAGGGGATAAAGCCATGCTGAGGGGAAACAACACTCAAGGATTCTCTAAGCAGAACAATAAATATACGAGATTCACTATGACAGGTAAAATAGCAGCAAGCGGAAGTGTCATGAGCCTCATATATTACCTCAAGGAGGCCAATTTGATACCAGCAGATTATTGTTTCGCTTATTTATTCAGTGAATGTGAAAGCTTGACCCAAGCACCGGAACTGCCCGCCAAAGCATTAGCTAACAATTGTTACCAAGACATGTTCTATAAATGTACGAATCTTACGCAAGCCCCGGAATTGTCGGCCACAACCTTGGCAGAAAGTTGCTATAAATACATGTTCACTGATTGTTTAGGCCTCACGCAAGCCCCGGAATTGCAGGCTACCACTTTGGCGAACAATTGTTACGAACGCATGTTTGTTGGATGCACGAAACTCTCACAAGCGCCCGAATTACCGGCCACATCCCTGGCAAGCTATTGTTATGAATACATGTTCGCTAGCTGCACAAGCCTCACGCAAGCCCCGGAATTGCCAGCCACCACCTTGGCGAACAATTGTTATGAAAACATGTTCTATAAATGCACGAGCCTCACGCAAGCCCCGGAACTACCAGCCACATCCATGGCGAGCAGTTGTTATGAAGGGATGTTCGCTAATTGCACAAGTCTTACGGAAGCGCCTGAATTACCCGCCACGGACTTATCGTCACATTGTTACAGATCCATGTTCGAAGGATGTACAAATCTTTCCGAAATCAACGTCGCCTTTGATTCTTGGTATTACTATTATACCGCAGTAACAGAATCTTGGGTCAAGAACGTTGCCCCTACCGGCACATTCATCTGCCCAGAATCATTGCCAGTACAAACAGGGAAAGACAGAATCCCTGAAGGTTGGATTATCAAACACAAAGAGGAAGTTGGTGTAGGCACCACCACAAGCGACGGCATAGCCGTATGGTCGGATGGCCTCACCATCTTCATCCGCAATGCGGAGGGCAAGGTATCCCTCTATGATCCTTCAGGAAGGCTAATATCCGTCTCCACCGGCACAGCCGGCGAGACCCGTTCCCTGTACGTTCCTAGCCAAGGCATCTATTTCGTCAGGGCGAACGGAAAGACATTGACCACGACCGTGCGATAGGCGGTCGGGTCATCACAAAAAGCCGGAGGAGCGAAACGATGCAGTTTCACTCCTCCGGCTTTTCTTTATATGCTTGCGCCTAACAGGGAACTACAAGTCCCTTCAGTCTATCGTCATTCTTTTGCCAGCACCATTGATTTGAACTCCTTCATTCCCTCGGATGCCCCCTTCTGAATCATATAGATGGGTCTGGAAGAAGGGACAGTGACAGGCTTAGGATCTATCACATAGATAGGCACCTCCCTTCGCAGGTAATGGACCAACCCCGCCGCAGGATAAACAACCAACGAGCTGCCCACGATTAAAAAGATATCCGCCTGCTCCACCCACTCGATGGCAGGCTCGATCATCGGCACAGGCTCACTGAACCACACGATGAAAGGACGCAGTTGGCTACCGTCCGAAGCCTTATCCCCCACATGGATCTCACTCTCCATGGAAGGCAAGGTCGTCACAAGGCTCGTATCCTTGGAGGAGCAAACCTTCATCAACTCACCATGGAGATGGATAATGGAGGAACTACCCGCCCTTTCATGCAGGTCGTCCACGTTTTGGGTGATGATCTTCACGTCGAAGTCCTCCTCCAACTCCTTCAGTCCGATATGTCCGTAGTTAGGCTGATGGTTCTTCAGGTCCTTGCGCATATCGTTGTAGAAGTTCAACACCATCTCCGGATTACGATAAAATCCCTCAGGCGTGGCGACATCCTCGACACGATACTCGTTCCATAGGCCATCCGAATCACGGAAAGTGCTGATGCCGCTCTCCGCACTGATTCCAGCTCCCGTCAATACAACCAACCTTTTCTTTCCCATGGTATATTAATTAATATTTTCTATTCCAAATCTCTGAGGCGATGAAAGCCCTCCTCGCATCCTCCACGGATTTGAAGGATATCTCAGGCTTCCTCTTCTCGTCCACAGGGTTCGGCACGTTGGCACGAGACTTCTTCCCCGCACGTTGATTCTGGTGCTTATTCGGCTTCTCCACATCGTACGTGTTCATCTCAGCAGTCAGGAACGGATCGGAAGGACGTCTTTGCGGCTTCTTTTGTACAGATGCCTGCATTGATTCCGCAACACCACCCACCGGGCGGTTCTGCGCCTTGCTCTTTTCCCGATTCGCATCAGCCTTCCACTTGTCTTTCAATAAATTGTAGACAAACACGGCGACGATAATCAATACGTAAATAAGAACCCTTGTCATATGCGAAAATTATAGGTGGTTCAAAAATAAAATTGTCTCTCCCCCCTTAGGAAGATACTATAGATTAGCATCTATTTTAGCGACAATGTCTGGCTTCGGATAACCACCGACCATCTTGTCGACAACCTCTCCATTACGAACCAAGAAGATGGTTGGAACATTGCGCACCTTATACATGCTGACCAAATCAGGATTATCGTCCACATCCACCTTGCCGAACACCACACGGTCGGCATACGTTTCGGACAATTCCTCCAAGACGACGGCCACGTTCTTACAAGGGACACACCAGCTTGCGCCGAAATCCAACACTAAGAGTTTGTCGCTCTTAACCATCTCTTCGTAATTAGCATCTGTAATATTAATCATACTCATAATTATTTTTAGGTGAGTTCTAAAGATTCAACTTCTCTACATAAACGCATGGACAACGGTTTGAAAGTCAATTCGTCGAGTCCATTTTACTATCTACTGCACAAAAACCATGCCACATGTGAGGTCAGGCGACATTCAAGTCCACCGTGCCCTCCTGCCGCATCTGCTCGAGATACTCCATCAGAGGCCGTGTGAGCTTTATCTTCCTCGTGCGGGACGTCACAGTCACAGGGTTACCCGTGGTAGGTTCCACAACCGCCAAGGAGAGGTTCACATTGCCATCTTGTCCTTCAATCAATGACAAAAAGTTAGTGACAAAGTCTGACGTGACATTCTCCTCCTTGATCTTGATCGTCAAGTTGCCGGAGAAATCCCTGCTCTCCTCCGCCAATGGCTTCACCGTGGCGATGTTGAAGTCGATGAAGTCTCCATACCGACGTTTGGAGTAACTACCGCTGATGAAGACCATCATGCCCTTCTCATACGGGGAGAACTTCACAATGTCCTCCGAACGGAAGAGGGCGAAACGATGGGACCCCGAATAATCCTCCACCGTGATGAACCGGCAAGGAGTTCCCTTCTTCGAAACGGTGGAGACCGCCTCCGTGATGACTCCTCCCATCATCAACTCCTGATCCAAATGATTGGCTCCGAAACTTGCGTCCGTCTCCATATCATTCATCCTCACATTGCAAATATAATTTAAAAATACGTAATATGCATCAAGTGGATGGGCAGAAAGATAAATTCCCACCAATTCACGTTCTTTTTCCAACCGGTACAGATCGGACCACGCCTCCGCCTTCGGCAAAATCGGCTGCTGAGGCTTCATGCCCACATCCCCACCAAAGAGGGACTGCACATTGCTCTGTGCAGCCAACTTGCACTGCGTGCCATACTGGCAGAGCACCTCCGACACAGTTCGTCCCTTGTCCGTAGTCGACATGATCTGCTCCCTGGTGCAGTTCGGAAGGGAGTCGAATGCGCCCGACAAGGCTAAGCTCTCCAACGTCTTTCGGTTGCAGGCCTTCAAGTCCACACGCTCCACGAAATCGAAAATGGAGGTGTACGGACCATTCTTCTCGCGCTCCGTCACAATGGCTATCACGGATGCCTCTCCGACACCCTTGATACCACCCAGTCCGAAACGGATAGCACCGTCTTTGTTCACGGTGAAGTTCATCTCCGACTCGTTGACATCTGGTCCCTTCACCTTGATCTTCATGGACTTACACTCCTCCATAAACTTCTGCACATCGGTGATGTTATCCTTGCTGAGCGTCAGGTTGGCGGCCATGTACTCCGCAGGGTAATGCGCCTTCAGGTAACCGGTCTGGTAGGCCACCCAGGCGTAGCATGCAGCGTGCGACTTGTTGAAGGCATAGGAAGCGAACTTCTCCCAGTCTTTCCATATCTTTTCCAAAATCTCCGGATCATGCCCGTTCTTCTTACCGCCCTCGATGAACTTAGGCTTCAGGATGGCCAGCATGGCGAAGATCTTCTTACCCATCGCCTTACGCAAGGTATCCGCCTCACCACGAGTGAAGTTGGCCAGCAAACGGCTCAGCAACATCACCTGCTCCTGATAGACAGTGACACCATAGGTATCCTTGAGGTACTTTTCCATCACTGGGATATCGTACTCGATAGGCTCCAATCCATTCTTACGACGGATAAACGTAGGAATATACTCGATAGGTCCCGGACGATACAACGCGTTCATGGCGATCAAGTCGGTGATCTGCGTAGGCTTCAGCTCTCGAAGGTATTTCTGCATACCGGGCGACTCGAACTGGAACGTACCGATGGTGCGCCCCTCACTATAGAGTTGGTAGGTCAATTCGTCATCAATAGGGATGTTGGAGATGTCCACATCAATGCCACGCGCCTTCTTCACGTTGGCGAGCGCCTCCTTGATCAACGTCAGGGTACTGAGTCCGAGGAAGTCCATCTTGATCAAGCCTACCGACTCGACCACATGTCCGTCGTATTGGGTCACCACCACATCCTTGTCCAGTTTCTTATCATGGATGGTGCAGACAGGGGCGAATTTCGTCAGGTCGTCCGCACCGATGATCACACCACAAGCGTGGATACCCACTTGACGGTTGGTATCCTCCAACTCCTGCGCATAGGTCAGCATCGTGGAGATGTTCTCGTCCGAACCGTTCTTCATGTCACGCAGCTGCGGAATATACTTGAAGCAGTTCTTGAGGTTCACCTTCGGCATCTTCTTAGGCAGAGTACCCTCCACCGCCTTCACCGACTCCTCATCGAATCCACGGTCAGGGATCAACGCCTTGATAGCGTTCACCGTAGGGAGCGGCACCTTCTGCACACGGCCGACATCCGCCACGGAGGACTTCGTCGCCATGGTTCCATAGGTGATGATATGCGCCACCTTCTCCTCGCCGTAACGCTTGCGCACCCAGGTGAGCACCTTGCTTCGTCCGTCATCATCAAAGTCGACGTCGATATCGGGCAAGGATATACGGTCAGGATTCAGGAAACGCTCGAACAGCAAATCATACTTCAGCGGGTCGAGGTCCGTGATCCATAGGCAGTACGCCACCACTGATCCGGCGGCGGATCCACGACCTGGGCCCACGCTCACGCCCAACTCCTCGCGGGCGGCGCGGATATAGTCCTGCACGATCAGGAAGTAGCCTGGGAAACCCATGGTCTTCATGATATGCAGCTCGAAGGTGATACGTTCTATCTGCTCCTCCGTCAGATGGTCGCCGTAGCGTTTCTTCGCTCCGTCCCATGCCAACTTGTTGAGGTAATCCGCCTCCAACTTGATACGGTACAGCTTCTCGTATCCACCCAATTTCTTAATCTTCTTTTCAGCATCCTCCTGGCTCAGCACCACCTCATGCTTCTCGTTCTGCGTGAACTCGTCGAAGAGGTCCTTTTCCGTGAATTTTTTACGGTACTCCTCCTCCGTGCCAAAGTCAGCCGGGATATCGAACTTAGGCATGATAGGGTCCGAATCGATGTCGTACACCTCCACCTTGTCCGCGATCTCCAGCGTGTTCGTCAGCGCCTCCGGAATGTCCTCAAATATGCTGTACATCTCGTCCGGCGTCTTCAACCACTCCTGCTTCGTGTAGTGCAGGCGATTCGGGTCGTCGTAGTCCTTGCCCGTGCTCAAGCAGATAAGGCGGTCGTGCGCCTCGCCATGCTCCTCCTCGACGAAGTGCACATCGTTCGTGGCGATGATCTTCGTGTTGGTCTTGCGGGC
This sequence comes from Paludibacteraceae bacterium, assembly GCA_017962085.1. Classification (GTDB taxonomy): domain Bacteria; phylum Bacteroidota; class Bacteroidia; order Bacteroidales; family Paludibacteraceae; genus UBA1181. Next base: position 63,469 of record JAGCWA010000033.1, on the reverse strand, counting down.
CAATTCGATCAGCACCTTGTTCACCATCTGCTGGCGCTCGTAAGTATCTGTGGCGGCGTTCGGCTTGTCCGTCTTGTGACGCTGCAACTCTATGTAATAATCGTCTCCGAAGATTTCCTTGAACCACATGATAGACTTCTCCGCCTCGTCGATCTTACCTGCAATGATCAGTTGGGGGATCTCACCTCCCAAGCAAGCGGAGCAGACAATAAGGCCCTCATGGTACTGCTTCAGCACGTCCTTGTCAATACGAGGGTTGTCGTAATAACCCTCCGTATAGGCGATGGAAGCCAGTTTACAAAGACTTTTGTACCCTGCCATGTTCTTCGCCAAAAGAATCAGGTGGTGACCGCTACGGTCGACGATACGTTCCTTGCCCGTCTCGGCGGATATCTCCTTGACCGTCTTATCCTTGTCATGCAAGGTACGACGTGCGCAGTAAGCCTCCGTACCGATGATAGGCTTGAATGGGACGAAAGCCTCCGCCTTCTCCTTCAGCTTCACCAGTTCAGCCTCCAATTCGGCCTTCTTGGCGGGATCTGTCTCCTTCTCGATATTCTCCTCACACTCCTTCACCTTTTTCTTCGGAGCGCCATTCACCTTCTTGACATAGTCTTTCAGGTCCTTGATACCGAACATATTACCGTGGTCCGTCAGCGCCATCGCACGCATGCCGGTCCGCATACACTTGTCCACCAAATCCGGCACCTTCGACATACCGTCGAGGATGGAGTAGTGAGAGTGGACATGCAAATGAACAAATTCTGCCATTTTATTAGGGTCTATGATTGAATGCTAACAAAGGCAAAAATATAATGAAAAAAAGAAGGAAAAGAAATTTTCAAGCAAAAGTTATTAACTAAAAACAACCAACTGACAATTAAGACTTTAGCCTTTAAATATTAGCCCTCCGACCTTAAAGAGCTTATCCTCACCCACTAGCCCTCCGACCTTAAAGGCTTTAGTCTTCTGCCCCCAGAAGACAAAAAAAAGAGAGCCGTCACCGACTCTCTCTGCTCTCCCTCTTGGACTTGAACCAAGGACCCCCTGATTAACAGTCAGGTGCTCTAACCGACTGAGCTAAGGAAGAATTTCCACACCCGAGGATTTCCCTCAAATGCGGTGCAAATTTAGGTTGTTTTCTCGAATAAAAAAAATATATTTGCATATAAATTTCACAAAAAAGAAGAAAAAATATGGTAACAATAGGATTAGGAAACGCACTGGTGGATGTCTTGTCTGTACTGAAGTCTGACGACACATTGAAGAAACTTTCTCTACCCAAAGGGAGTATGCAATTGATAGACAAGGATTTGTCCGCAAAGATACAAGACGAAATCAAGGACGGCGACCGTCATTTCGTCACAGGAGGGTCCGCCTCCAACACCATTTCAGGACTTGCCGCATTGGGAGCGCCTTGCCACTTCATCGGAAAGACGGGAGAGGACGAAGCAGGTGAGTTCTTCAAATCGGACATGGAGAAGCATGGTGTGACCACCCATATCGTCAAGAGCGATTTGCCGACCGGCGTATGCGTCTCCCTGATTTCGCCAGACAGCGAGCGAACCATGGCCACCTGTCTAGGAGCGGCCAGCACACTGACGGAGAACGATTTCGACCCCAACTGGTTCAAGGGTGTGGACCTCTGCCACATTGAGGGTTATTTGGTTCAGAACACCACCATGATCGAGGCAGCCATGAAGATGGCGAAGGCGGCGGGTGCGAAAGTCTCATTGGACCTTGCCAGCTACAATGTGGTAGAAGAGAACCTGGAGTTCCTGCAACGTGCCGTGAAGGAGTATGTCGACATCGTCTTCGCCAACGAGGAAGAGGCGAAAGCCTTCGCACAGAGGGAGCCGGAAGAGGCCCTCGACTACATTGCGGAGATGTGCGAAATAGCCGTCGTCAAACTAGGCAAGAAGGGCTCGTTGATCAAAAAGGACGGCAAAACGGTACGGGTGGATTGCCTGCCTGGCGTGACCGCCATAGACACCACAGGCGCCGGCGACCTGTTCGCCTCTGGATTCCTGTATGGTCTCCACAAAGGTTACGACATGAAACGATGCGGAGAAATAGGCTCGCTCGTGAGCGGAAACATCGTGCAAGTGGTGGGTTCAAAGCTGGACGAGTGCAAATGGGAAGAGCTGCGAAGAAAGAGCTAAGACATACTTCAACTAAACATTCGCACCGCCGGATAGATTCATCACGGTATCTATTACACAGAAAATACAAATATTTGAAAACCAGACACAAGCGGAGACAAAGAAAGAATTGTCTCCGCTTGTTGTCATATACACAAAAAACACGTATTTCGGGATGGAGTCAACAACGATTTCGGGTACTTTTCTAGCGACACAACAGAGGACTTCCGAGAAAGAACACGCAACAAATTATCTATCAGTAAATTATCGGACAATCGAACACTATGGACATAAAACGGCGCAATGATGATATAATTGCGGTGCCAATTGACTTTTTTACATCTATTTCCATGTTTAAAATTTGTTAATGAAAAAAATAAGATTTACTTTTGATATTGCTATTAACACAGAAAAATTTATAAGCTTATGGGAGCAAAACATATACACAGACTATTGAAAATCAACTTAATCTCAACCATAGCGCTATTCCTTATCGGAGCGTCTACCTACGCAGCGACAAGAAATATAGACACACCGAACCTTAGTTTCGAGAAAGGAAACTTCGAGAACTGGACTCGATATTACGGGTACTATGGACCTGTAAAATACGAAAGTCAGGACGCGTCCAACGCAAAACTAATCATCAGCGACAAAATCAGCGAAGATGTCAGCAGCAACGGAATGGATCCCAATGTACACGACACGTGGTCGCTCAAAACAGACAACATCAATGTGGAACGTGGATATTTCGAAGTAGTGGCCAGCACAGGTTTCGACTTCAATCTGGCGTGCGACAACATCAGATTGGTCCCAGAAGGTTTCGGACAGTCCATGCGAATCGGATCTTACGATGAAGCGGAAGTTCACTACAACGATTCAACAATCCTCAAACGTAAAAACAGGGCCATGGCGGAACGCGCCACCTACGAATTTGAAGTGAAGGAGAATTCCACACTCCTATCCCTTCGCTATGCTGTCATCATGCAGGACGAAGACCCCATAAGCCACACACATCCACACATTTACCCAGACGATGAAAGACCTCGTTTCAGCATTAAAGTCCGCAAAGCCGACGGCACATTGATTCCTTCCCAAGAATGTGGGGCAAAGGTGGAATACCGACCTGGTGACGCCAGACTAAAACCCGCTGCGCGACGCCAAAGAGTAAGAACCGTAACAACGAGATACGAGGACACAGACGAATGCGAAGAATGGGAATGCAAAGGATGGAACAACAATTGCATACTTGAAGCAGACAGTTGTACACACTACTCAACACGGACGGTGCATGAGAGCAAAGAGAATAGAACATGTAGCACAGGTATAGAATTTAAATGCAAGAAAAATCAGTGGACAGCTTGGAAATGCGACAATTGCGACGGTCGAATATACGGACAAACAGGATGGAGCTATAATGATATAACCGAAACCTTCTGTGACCAATACGTACGAGTTTGCAAACAATACCAGTGTACCCTCCAAGCTTGCAAGAAGTACAAACAAAAAGAAATCACAGAAGTTACCTTCGGAAATGAAGATCCCAACACGCCATGTAGCGCATCCCACGTGAAAAATTTACTCTATCAATTCTCCTATGACGGTTGGGTGACATTAAGCTATGACCTTCGGAAATTCATAGGACAGACCATCACCATCGAAGTGGAAAACCGGGATTGCCTAGAGTTGTTGCCACGATGCGGAGGAAGCCACGCCGCCGACAAACCGAAATTCTACACAAATACGACTGAACTCAGGCCAAAGAGAAACGGCAACGGGGATATAATACCAGGAGAATACATGGCAAAATGCGAAGTATGTAGCCCTAATAACGAAAGAGAGTTCGTCACATCATTCACCGGTGGTTACCACCGCACCTACGCCTACGTCAACGCCTCCACACAAAAGATGGAACTGAAGATCAAGAACTGTGGCGGAGGCGAGGATGCCGTCATCACAGCACCTGACGCCTTCGACACATACGAGTGGAAAAGATTGAGCGACGGCAAAATATTCAAAACGAAATCGAGCTCGCCATACATTTGCGCAATTCCCGACACAAGCATCTTCGAGGGCGTGGACTACACCTGCACCATGTACAACAGCGCAGACGAGAGCTGCACCAAAGTGATAGACACATTCCGACTATTGAAGAACCCTATCGTGGCGGACTACTCTTGGGACAAGGGATGCTACAACGAGGTGAAGTTCACGAACCTATCTAGGGTTGAACACGTGACAGTGAACAATATCGAGAAAGCGAACGACAGCATCGTTTACCAAGTTTGGACATTCTTCGACCAAAGCGGAGAGGCAGAAGAGGAGAATGGAGAGTTCGAACCGACTAAACTATTCAACTGTCAAGTCGACGGAGGATGCAACTTCGCAACCCAATTGGCGGTCGTAACTAAAAATGACTGTAGGATTCCTGTCATCAAACAAATCAATGTGGAAAAAAGACCTGAGGTGGTCATCAACGGTGACGAAACAGTTTGCTACGGAGACTCCACCCTGCTGAGTCTGGACGACAACTCTTACACAGAGAACGACTTACAAAACGGAGGGGGAAATTACTACTACGTTTGGCTCAACGAGGCAGGAGACACCCTGAAGAGATCGAACGGAACCGATGGTAGGTCCTGTTACGTGAAGCCGGTAAATGGAACGATCCGTTACCGTTTACAAATCCATCAGGACAGAATCACTGACCACGGCAATCCTATGCATTGCGTATTCGAGGGCACACATGATGTCTCCGTTATCGAGAAACCAACCTCCAAAATATCCATCTCCAACATGTACACACCTGAGGGGGAAATCAAACAGGTGGACCTCTGTACAGGAGAGACCATCCGACTGACAGGAGCCACTAGTATGGATAATTGCCAGTACGGTTGGTTCGACCGGGCAAACTGGACAGGATTGGAGAACGTCGATTTTAACGGATTGCGTCTAATGACCGCCAGCACCACGGACACCAGCAACATCAACGTGCTGGACACCACACAATACTATTTGGTATTCCTGGCAGAGAACGGATGTGCGCAAGTCGACTCTCTCCAAACCAACGCCATCCCATTGCCTAAGTTGACCATCACAGCCAACAATGACACCATAAGCAATGGCTACACGGAAATCTGTGTCGGAGAATCCACCACCATGAGAGTGTCAGGAAAAGATGCTGTCGGGAACGCGATCAGAACCTTCGTGTGGACAACACCAAACCAAGGTCAGCCTACCCTGGACGCCATCACTGCCACTCCGGCTGAAGACCAAAACTACTTCAACAGTTCTACAAATAGGTATGAATACCAATATACAGTGAGCGGTAGCGACCAATACGGATGTACCAACACGGACTTCATAAACATTTACATGTACAAGAAGCCAACCATCGCGTTCGACAACTCCCCAAGCAGGGAATGCGCTGGCGTTGAGTTCGAGTTGAAAGTGAACGGTGTGGACTCCTGCGTGGTCGACAACAGCATTGAAGCAGGAAGTCTGCTCACCCCACCTGACACAATCAGGATTCCACTCGTGGCCAACGAGGCGAAAAGATTCTACATGGTGGAGGGATTCAAGAAAAATGGAGGCATCACATGTAAGACCACCAATGAGTTCAGTATAGATGTGAACCAGGCGCCAAAGATCAGCATCATCGGAGAGAGAGTCATATGCGAGGGGGAACCAATCTCCTGGAGCGCAATAGGCGCAGATGTATTCACCTGGTGGCTGAAAGGTGACGAAAACAACAAAAAAACAGGAACCACATTCACCGACACACCGAGAAGCGATACTCTATATTACGTGGAGGGAAGCAACATCAGCGGAGCGAAATGTAAGAGCACAGAACCTATATCCGTCAGCATCGAAGAAGCGCCGGAGATCGAAATCCTATTCGACAATACGAAAGTCTGCGAAGGCGGAACAAAAGAGTTGACAGCGCAAATCAAAGGAACGGGGAACGGACAATCGCTTGAATACTCTTGGAGCAACGGAGCCATCGGAGAAAAAATCACCGTGGCCATCTACCAACGAGAGGAACCTATTAGTGTGACAGGAAAGACCGGTCACAACTGTATATCCACAGCAAGCATCACACTGGAGTCGAAACCATACCCTAACCTATCCGCAACATCAGGTGTGGAGGCATGCGAAAATGGTTCCGTGGAAATCGCCCTAATGGGTGCGGACAAATATATATATCAAGGAGACACCATTGCGAAGAACCAATCTCCTACCGCCGCATACTCATGGACAATAGCAGATGTGGGAAGAGCCGGAACCAAGGAATACATCTACACTGGCTCACTCGACGGATGTGAAAAAGAGGATTTTGTCACCATCAACGTTCTGGAAGCGCCTGCACTCGCCATCTCAGGCGCAGAGGGTGGCATTTGTAAAGGTGACAGCGCAACACTCTCCGTAACGGGCGGAGAAACCGGGAACGAGTATATTTGGGAATACTCCACCAACAACGGAACGACATGGGACACCCTATCCGGCAAGGGAAGATCCGTCACAGTAAAACCAACCATTAAGACCCAATACAGAGTATCCGGTGTGGGCGGAAATGGTTGTAAAGGAACATCCGCTGTGGCTAAGATGGAAGTCTACTCCATAGATCCGATCAGCATCACAAGAGACGTCGCAGGGAAGGACTCTTGCGTCAACTCGATTGTTTACCTCAGCGCTACGGGAGCTGGCACCAATGGAACATACGCTTGGAACATCACATCGACCGCCACCGGGCAAACAATAGCCAACGCGACGGGCGAATCCATCCAAATACCATTGTCAGAGAACGCTAACGTAAGGGTTGTCGGATCCTCCGAGGAATATTGCAGCAGAGACACATTCACCACCATCACGGTCTACCCATACCCAGACTTCACGATGGAAAATGACTATGTATGTCAGGGAGACCAAATAACAATGACCATCAAAAATGTCGCTGACAAAGTGATGCCGGATTATGTTCAGTGGGAGCCAATACCCACTTACTCCGACATGCAAGCGACAGGATATGTGGCAGGCCAGACATCCTTCACTGACCAAAGTCCAAAGCCAGGCAACTCCATCTACCAGATCAAGGTCAACGGAAAGAGCGAAAAGGGATGTATTACCCAAAAATCATTCAACTTCAGCGTTGTTTCCAGCCCGAACATCTACATTACAGGAAAGAACGAATATTGCGAAAACGAAACTGTACACCTAACCGCCAAGGGAGGCGCAACCTATAAATGGGACAATGGAACTATAGGCGAGACATACGACTCCACCGCAAAAATTGGAAGAACCACAATCCATGTAACGGGAGAGGACAGTAGAGGTTGTTCCAGCAAGGCGGAGTATAACCTGACAATCAGAGAAATACCTGTAGTTTCCATCAACGCAAGCCAGACTACGGTTTGTAGCGGCGAGCCTGTCACATTACAGGCAAGTGGCGCCGGGTCCTTCACTTGGGAACAGGTCAAGGAGTCATCTCCTAATGACACTACCAATTACCCTTGCTCTTCTTGTCAAAGCATCAACCCAATCGTCGAAGAAGCGACGACTTACATTGTGACGGGTGTGGAAAATGGATGTTCCGGAACAAATAAACAAAGCATCAATGTCAAGACGAAACCTGTCCTGAGTATTTATGCGGAAAAAGATACATTATGTAAGGGTAACTCCACAAACATCACTGTGTACGACGGGAAAAACAGTGTGAGCACCTGGAAATTGGACGGAGCTGTTGTTGGAGAAAGCAGTTCCACACAATACCAATTCAACACTGGCAATCTAACTGAAAGGAAGAAATACGAAATCACCGCCCAAACATCTACAGGTTGTACGGCGCAAGAGAACATCACCATAGAGATCTATTCAGAGCCAACTATCGGTATCGACAAGGGATTGGGATATGTATGTAAAGGAAGCCCAATGGAATTGAGCGCAATTGGAGACGCCTCCCTTAGCTACGAATGGATAGCGAAAGACAACCAAGGCAATAACGCCAACATCACATACAATGCACCAACCAATAATACCAGCAACAAAATCAATGTCACGATTGAAGAGGAAACGCAATTCACGCTCATAGCCAGATATGCGAACAACAACTGTACGACCACGAGCGCCCCTGCCTCTGTAGAGGTTAAGGATTTGCCGACAATATCAATTTCCCAGGATCCAAGCCCTGCTGTATGTCAAGACAAGAATGTGAAACTGACCGCAGTAGGTGTCGGAAGCGTGATGAACAGTGCAGGATGGACATGGAAAGATGCGGACGGGAACGATTTGGGCAACAAGAGTAATGTCTACAACATCCAAAAGATGAACGGTAGCGGAGAGTACCACATCAAAGGAACAGACCGATTCGGTTGTGAATCTGAATGGACTCAATACAATGTGGCGACCACAGATGCGCCAAAATTCACAATACACGTGGACAAGGAGGCCGTATGTAAAAACGAAACGGTTCACTTCAGCATCACCACCAACGACGAGAACCTAACCTACTCATGGGACAATGGAGACGCCACAGCAAGCACCACATTTGACACCACACTGACCATTGCGAAAGTGTACACCATCAAGGTAACAGCGTCAAACGGATCTTGTACAACAACCAAGACCAAGGATGTGACCGTAAGCGACATACCACGCGTCACCATCACCAGCCGCAGCGGAAAGAACAGCATCTGTAAGGGAGACAGCATCATCCTGCAAGCCAACTACAGCAATGTTTCCGACCCGAGCAACCTAAAATATTCATGGAACAATAAAAACTGGAGCAGTAAAGAAGACAGTTCCCAATACTACGCTAAATACATCTCCTCAATCTCAAGTGACGAGACCTCCATCGGAGCGACCGTACAAGTACAGGAGGGAGAATGTAAGTCTGCTCCTGCCACATTCAATGTGACCATCAACGCTTTGCCGAACGTGAAGATCAACGGTGCGACAGAGAAATGTATCGACGAGGTGATCACACTGACAGCAAGCGGTGTAAGCACCAACAACTACTCTTGGTTCCAAGACGGAGCCAGCGTGGGTGGTGGAACGGAATACCGTCCAGCCATCAGGAAAGAGACTACGGAATTTGTTCTAATCGGAACAGAGGCCAATGGTTGCGTGGGAACAGACACAGTGTCCGTCAAAGGAAATCCAAATCCTTCGTTTGACATGAACGCACAACCTGTATGTGTGGGAGAGAACGGAGTTATCACCTTCTCGAACATCCATGACGTTGCGGCATTCAACATAAAGAGAGAAAACGTAGACGACACCATCCGCTACAACGCACAACAATCTGAAATCAGCTACACCACGAGGGAGAAGATGCTGCAAAGTCAACTCTACTCCATAATCGCGGCTAGCGACAAGAACTGCAAAAGCGAAGTCAAGAACCAGACCATCACCGCTAACGCATTACCGAACATACAAATTGCTTGCGACCCAATCTCCAGGGAAATTTGTTTGGGAGATAGCGCCATCCTCACCGCAACGGGTGGAACAACCTACACTTGGAAAACTGCCGCAGGATTGGTGGCGTCAAACAACACCAGTGTGTTCAAACCAACCGCATCAGGCACTTACACATTAAGAGTGAAGGGTGAAGGAAACAACGGATGTTCGGATAGTACGGACATCACAATAACGGTATACGACATCCCTGTCATAGAGACGGAACCGAACGTAACGCTCTGCCAAGGAGATGTCGCGACGTTAAAGGCGGAACCTGCCAGCGGAACCGCCCAAAACCTGACGTATGTATGGAACAACGAAAACGGCATCCTGAACGGTGCGACCATCTATCCTGTCATCAACAAAAACGAGACATTCACGGTATATGGTTCGGATGACCACTGTAGCAGCCGTCCTGTCACGGTTAACGTCTCCATCAAACAACGTGGTGACATAAACATAGCGACAAGCCCTATATGCGAAGGAACACAAGCGAAAGTGACATTCTCCGCATCCGACTTGGGTAGCGTTTCCCTGCAGGGCGGAACCACCTACGACCAGACAGTGACCGAAAATGCGGTCAGGAAACTGGAAATAACTTTCGACGGATTAACAGACACAAAGAGCTATACGGCTATTGTTGTTGACACGAACCAATGTTCCATTGACACGTCATTCACCATCGAGGTGGTGAAGAAACCTGTCATATCCTTCGATCCAAGCACGGATAACAACACTAGCAAGATATGCTTAGGAGACGATGTGACAATCACCGCCCAAAGCGATCAAACCAGTGCCACATTGGCTTGGGAATCCCTTGACAATCTTGCGTCACCAGTATTCACCATCGACAACACGAATACTGGCAAGTTCAAATTAATCCCAGAAAATCCAAGAGGCATAGACGACCCATACAAGTTTACGGTGACTGCGACAAACGCACATGGAACACTGACATGTACAAGCAGCGAGACCTACAACATTGTGGTATACGACGAGGCTATCAACAGCATCATCGGTGACCAGGCGGCATGCGAAGGAAGCAACCTGACATTGTCGTCTGAAAAAACCACATTCAGTAGCTACACTTGGACAGAGGCAACAAATCCAAGCAACATACTCTCCAGCGCCAATTCACTGACCGAGAAGATCGAGACTGACAAGACCTACATCCTGACGGTATACGACGTGAACGGATGTAAGAACGAATCCAGAATCGACATCAAGGCGGTGCCAATCCCTGATTTCGATATTCAGACAACCCCAATATGCCAAGGCAACGTGGCAACCTCTACGGTGAGAAAGAACAAGTTGGGAAGATTGGGTCCAAACGGGAACAGCACATTCACATGGGACAACGTCAAATTCACATGGGACAATGTGGCCGGAGACCTGTCCTTCACTGAACAATTGTCCGAAAGCAAGACCTACCATGTGGTCGGAACATATGAATATGCGATGGGCAACAATAAAATCCTCACATGTTCAAGCGAACCTGTGACCAAGACCGCCGTTGTCAACAAGAAGCCGGAATTCACCATCCTCAGCGACAACACGAGAAATAATACAGTGTGCAAAAAAGACACGATTAAGTTCTCCGTACCGGGCAACAATCTGAAATGTGTATGGAACCGAGGAGATGCGAACGGCCCTATTAACGACTATACATTCCGCGGGGAAAGCAACGTCACCAAACACGGAATTGTAACAAGCAGCAACGAAAAAGAGTATTGCCGAGTAGTTCCAAGCAAATTAAAGCCAAGAGTTACAGACATCTACTATTGGGTAACTGTCACAGACAATACCACGCAATGTAAGGATTCCGACTTCGTTGTCGCTCACCTAGACACTGTCCCGAACCCACCACAAGCCATCTTTGCCGCTTGCCAGGGAAGCGATGTGACCTTGTCCACCTATGTGGAGGGCGCTGTAGACTACGAATGGTACCACAACGACCAAGTCACATTATTAGGAACAGGACCATCCTACACCCTCTCTTCCAACATTTTATGGAATGAGAACGTAAATGACAAGAACTTCTATGTCCGTGCGATAGACTATTTGGGTTGCAAGAGCGATATGATAGTCAATCAAATCAGGAGACAGAACAAAGTGAACATAAACGTCGACAAGCCAAAAGTCTGCGAAGGGGACAAGCCAACCATCAGGCTTTCTGGCGCGCATGAATACGAATGGACATCAGAAAGGAATCACCCTGGTCCAGAATTCACTGAAAGAAATCCTATCTTCAACGACAAACAATACACTGTCACCGCATGGGACACGACAGAAATAGAGATGAGCAACGGCGTACATGTCACGTTAAAATCATGTGAAGCAGAGACCACCTTCACCCTGAGAGTAAACAAGAAGCCGATTTTCTACATCAATGAGCCAAACACGGTAAGCACCAGCGTATGTTTCAAAGAGAACGCAACGCTTACTGGTACGATTGACAGCAATGTGGACGCAAACAATGCAGAATACACATGGAAGGTGTCAGACTACAATTTGCCAACCGGAGACATAAACAAGACTAGCATTAAAATACCGGCGACCAACCCGAATGTGGCACAATACATGGTGAAACTGTCCATAAAGAACACCGAAACGGGATGTGTCGACTCGACAGACTACTATGTCAACGTGAACCCATTGCCGGAAGTGACCATCATAGCAGATGACAATCCTGTCTGTGAGGGAGAACAAATCACGCTGAGAACCAACAACGTATATAGTTCGTACGACTGGAGAGAGAGTGACCGTAACGGAACCACAACGGGAACCTCACTCTCTTCAACCGACCACTACGAGACCCCGACAACCGAGAACTTCAGCAAATACATCAGAGTGGATGTGACAGACGTATACAATTGTAGCAATTGGGACACGATTTTGATTTACACGAAAGCAAGACCTGAGTTCACAATTTCCGCAAATCCAATCTGTTACAATGGCTATCCGACTTTGGTAGTGGACGGCGACATGGACGAAATCAACTGGCCTGATGGTTCCAAGAGCACCCAAGCCTCTTCCAGCACATGGAAGACATGGACTTCCCAGACCAGACTGACCAATGACAAGACGTTCACAATCAACACATCCAAGGGAGGATGCGTGTCTGACATAAAATCGGTTCCTGTAACCGTTCATCCTAAACAGGAACTCACATTCAAAGTAAACGGAGTGGAGACTCAAGACAGACCTGTCATGGTCTGCACGGGCACAGAGAACGTACGCATAGAAACGCACAGCACAACAGCTGGGGCGGTGCTCTCTAACATCCAATGGTTAAACGGAAGCTCCACTAATCCGATAACCCCAACAATCGCAAGAGACACGACGTTCACCGTCTCCGCAGATGTGAAGGTTACAAACGATTTGAGTTGTGAAGCATCCGGAAGCCAAGCCATAAAGGTATATCCGACGAACAAAATCACCATCACAGGCAAGAACCAAGTATGTAAAGGTGATGAGCTCGACTTCACAGCAATCGGTGCGGAGAGCTATCAATGGCACATCATCGGAGACAACAACACCTGCTCTATTGTCTGCAACAACAGCGACAGCAGTGAGATCACCGCAAAAAGAATCATGGGCAACTTCAAGATCTATGCGACAGGTACAGATGCGAACGAATGCGCATGTGCACAATCAGACACCATCTCCGTCACCATTCTTCCTTCTCCTACCATCATTATCAGCGGCAACCCTGGAACCATTTGTAGCGGAAGCACGTTGGCGATGACCGCAACCTTGGCGGAAGGCGAAGGTGCAGGAAAAGACGTAAGATGGACAAGAGGTACAGGTATCAACGGCAACTTAGTCAACACAAAACTTACCACCAACAACGGTAGCAAGAGGGAAGAGGTCTACAGTGTGAAGGCGAGCCTCACGGTTGACAACAACACATGTAACTCGGAAGAGGACATCACCGTCACCATCCTTCCTTTGCCTGAACTGATCTTAAGCACGGAAGGAGCGTTCTGCGAAGGCGGACAAACAGAGATTACCGCCACAGAGATATACGGTGCGAATGTACAATACAAATGGAACGACGGCACTTACGGATCCAGCAACACATTCACCGCGACAAGCGGCACCACCTATAGCGTAATAGCCAAGATGACGGATGGTCTGCAATGTGAGATGGAAGAGCCAAAGACAACGAATATAACCGTTGTTCCTCGTCCAACCCTCACAGGTATCAATATGGAGGGCAGTCCATGTAACGGAGAGAGGGTTAGCCTGAAACCTGCAGGAAGCGGCAACTCCTCATACAATTACGAATGGTACTATGTCACGAAAGACAACAATGCTGTCCTCATCGAAAGGATGGAAGAGATAAAGCCAACCATCACGACGCAAGACACGACCTTCCGCATAGTGGTCTCCACCCAACAAAGCTTCGCCAACGTGACATTGGTCTGCTCAAGCACAATGGACACCACAATTAGCATGAGGCCAGACCCTGTGTTTAATTTCCAAGCTAAAACGCCTTGCTACGGCGATTCAATGGACATCAGAGTCATAGGCGACGCAACCTCCTACGACTGGACATGGGACGGAGACAAAACCATTCAAGACACGAACCACGTCAAGATCGACAATGCACAAGGAAGCCACTTCTTCCAAGTCAAAGCGGAAAAGGACGGATGTACCATCTCCAAGGACACGACTGTCAATGTATACGCATTGCCTATCATCAACGGATTCACCGGCGAGAACGTAATCTGCGTGGACAATACGGCAAACATCCTTGCTGTACTCTGCGATGACCCAAGCAGCATCAAGAAGTACGAATGGGAAGAACGGGCAATCAATGGCTATACAATCGATGCAAATGATTCGTCCAAGATCAACATTAAACCGACACAGGCACAAGAGGATGTCCCTTATAATGTCACCGTGACGGATAAGAACGGTTGTAAGGCAAGCGAAAGCTACATGATAGACATCAAACCAATGCCTAGAACCAAGACAGAGGTTACTCCAAATTGCCCAGGCGAACCAACCACCATCAAAGCTGAGGAGGAAGGGAATATCGAAAACGTGACATACACCTGGTATGAGTACGATCCAACCCAATCTGGCAATAACAACAAGGGTGCGTTCGTAGGTTCAGGAGACAAATTGGAGAAAGAAATCAGCGATTCGGCACAATTCGTCGTGACAGCATCCAGCGAATTCGGATGCGAGATAGACACAACCGTCATGGCGAAGGCATACCCATTGCCGACTATCACATTCGAAGGAAACACGACCATCTGCGAGGGTGAGTCCACAGACATAACCATCCATGCGGAATGGCCAACGGGCCACACGGGGACACAAGCCATCTCTTACTATTGGCAAGAAGACAATGCGTCAACCTCCCAGGCTCAGGTGACTTTAAGCCCGAAGGATACAACAACATACCACATCAAAGTGGAGACGGCCAACAACTGCCAAATGGACACGTTCATACAAATCAACGTGAAGAAAAAGCCTATCGTGACCATCAACGGCATGAGGGATGGCAGTGACAACATCTGTGAAGGAAGTTCATTCAAGCTGACCGCCGAAGTGACCAACATGACTGGTGAATTCGACTACACATGGAACAATGGCAACACCCCGACGAACGCGGAGTTGGACATCGCCAAGGTGATCGGATCGACCGACTACACTGTCGTTGTGAAAGAAAAGAACGTTTTGACTCATCAATGCTCCGACAACACGAAATTCACAGTAAACGGATTGGAAAGACCAACCGTGAAGATCGCAAAGGTTGACACCGTCTGCGAGAACACAGAAGTAGACATATTCGTGGAAAATGCGAAGAACGAGTACCAATACGTATGGAACAACGGAAAGACTGGAACAAGCATCACCGAAAGGATAGCGCCAAAAGTTCCTGCGGACACGTTCATCGTCACCTGCATCAATCCAGAGAACGGATGCGAGGCATACGACTCAACTACCGTTGGTACCAAACCATACCCTACTATTGCACTCTACAATAGCTTGGGACAAGTAATCACCAACAAAGACACCATCACCTGTAAGGACGTCACGCTCAAAGTGAGAGCGAAAGTGACCAACGCAGCCAACGGTGCAGACACAACTTACGTTTGGAGCAAAGAGAACGACTTAAGTTTCCACGGAGGCACAAACTCATTATTGGAAACCACAGTATCGGATAACGGTGTCTACATTGTCACCGCCAACCTGAACAACTGTGAAAGCCAAGACACTATTCGCACCAACTACTACTCTATCCCAACCGTAACCATCGATGGAGACAAGAACACCTGTCCTGATGGGGACGTGGAACTTCATGCATCCGTCACAGGAGGTGACCCGAACAGCACCTACACATTGTCTTGGAGGATAGAGAACGGCAATCAAACCAATGGGTTCTCTATCACAGAAAACACCAGGAAAGATACCATCCAAGCCTCTCACCTGACAGGAAGTTCATATACCTTCATTGCCACGGCGACAGACGACAAGAATTGTGAAGCGAAATCAGACCAATTCGTCGTTGAACTCTGGAGCAACCCGACCGTTCTCCTCTTCCCTGAGAAGAGCAAAGTTTGTGAGGGTGATTCGACAACTATCAGCGCCAGACTGCAAACAGGTAACGGAACATTCACTTGGAAGATCGACAACACTGACGAGGAGGTTGGTGACAGGATCGAGGTGGTCATCCTAAACAGCATCACCTTGTTCGAAGTCACAGGTATGGATGAGAACGGATGTATAGGAACCGCCGACACCACCATCACAAGACTTGACAAGCCGACACTGACCATTGACGGCATAAAAGGCATCTGCGAAGGTGGTGCCGACAGCGTGGCACTCAAACTCAGTGGAGCGATCCAATACACGATCGACAACACAAAGGTTTATAACAGCAGCGCCATAAGCAACATCGTGGAAGCCATTCTCAAGCCAGATGCCACCCGCGATTACGACATCAAATATTCAGACGGACAATGTGAAGGCGATTCAACCATATCCATTATGGTGAACCCTCTTCCTGACCTGCGAATCAACGGAGAATCCAATGGTTCCGCCAACATCTGCGAGGGAGACAGCATCATATTGGGAGCAACCAAAGGTCTGAAGAATTATGGTTGGACAATATCCACATTCAGTGGCACGGAGGTTTACAACACTAACAAAGACACCGTGGTCATCAAAACGAACGCTAACCGTCACGAGGAACAGACCATCTCTGTCAAGTTGGGAGCAGCCAACGGAAACGATTGTTCCGACTCTGCTTACTTCACTATCACTATCAACCCTCAACCTGTCTTCACACTCGATGCTATGGAGGCCATTTGTGAACACGGGGAAATCGACTTGAGGGTGACATCTACCGCAGATGCGCAAATCAATGAACTGGATTGGGGAACGCTGAGCTCAAGCCACAGAGAAAGAAACGTGACTGTCACTTCAACGAAACCGGCAGGCCAAGAGGAAGTATACTCCGTCACCGCCAAATCCATTAACCAATGTACCTACACTGACAGTGTGAAGATTGCGGTCAAAGCGCTTCCAACCTTCACTATCGCAGGTGAGGACGTCTGCGAGAACGACTATGCGGTCATCAAGTTGGAAAGCAGTGCGGCAGACTATTCCTACTACGTTGGAGGCGATGAAATCACATTCACCAACGGAGAATGGACCGACAGATCCAAGAAGTTGAGCACAGGACAGGCCATGTCCGTAACAGCAAAGAAGACTTACACACTCACCAACAACACGCTAGTGTGCGAGAAAGAGGAGGGAACCTACGTCAACGTCAAGCCATTGCCTGACGTGGAAATCTCAGCTCCAACCTTCCTTTGCGTCAACACGCCAAGGGCAGAGCTAACGTCCTCTAGCGCAGACAAATACAAGTGGTTTAACGGCAACAACGATTCCATTTGGAATGAGCAAACGCTGGTAATCACTGAAATGCCTGACAAAGACACGACCCTGCGCTACACGGTGGAGGTGACGGTAGGAAGATGTAAGAACAGCAACGAAGCCATCATCCAAGTCTTCAACACACCTAAGTTCGAGGTTCCAACAGAATTAGTATTCGTTTGTGAAGGATCGGACAAGACATTGACCTTCACAGACAAGACAAATGGCACATGGGAATGGAATACGGGAGCCACGACCGAATCCATCACGCTGCCAGATGTCCAAGGCACAGACACCATAACCGTAACCGCAAGGACAAATGGTTGTGAGGCGACAAAGAAATTCATCGTCAAGGCAAAAGAAAATCCAGCATATGACAGGGAAGGAAGTCTGACCGTATGTAAAGGAAGCTACTCCAATGTCATATTGCATAAGGATAAGAACGGTTTGGTAATCTCCGACTACATTTGGAGAGGTGGAGGCAACATACCTCCAGAAGGCAGCGACATAACCGATTTAACCATCCAAGAGAAAATCGACGACAGAAGCGACTTTGAAATATCAATGATGCGCCACCATGTCGACAAAGTAGTCTACAATGGCACTAATTTGATAGACAGCGTCGATTGTATCGCCCACGAGATCATCACGATCGACATATGGGATTTGCCTGCAATATCCATCAACGGAGGCAAAGCAGACACTACTGTATGTGCGGGAGAACCTGTCGTCCTCACCGCAACGTCCCAAAACATCCTCACCGACTCATGGGCATGGAAAGGAAAGGACTTGACGGCTTCAAGCACGCCAAACACAAGTTCCAACTCAATCGTTAATATAACGACAGACAAGGATTTAACAGGAAACGGTCAGAACAAGTACATCGTCAAAGCGACAGACGGAAATGGATGTACAGACTCCACCGACTTCACTGTCTATGTGAATGCGTTACCACGCATAGAGTTGTCCGCACCGTCACAGGTTTGTGCCCAAACAGACACTATCGTGACAGTTAAGAGCGGCCATACGGATTTGCTCTATAGTTGGGATGATGGGGCTAGCTTCACGACCTCCAACGTATGGAACATCTCAATCGACGAAAACGACAAGACCGTCAAGGTGATCGTTAAGGACAACAATGGTTGTACCAACACATCCGACAGCACGATCAAATCACTTCCTAATCCGGAAGTCACCTTCGTCGACCCTGTCAACAACGTATGTTTGGGAGATTCTGTAAAACTCAAAGTAAAAGACAACAATTCGACGGAGACCAAATTCTACTGGATGGGAGACAAGAACAATACGGGAGATTCCCTCATCGTAAAGAGTCTGAAAGAGCTCACCACCTTCACCGTCGTCGGAACAAGGAGCATCTGTACACACACGCAAACGCACATCGTGGATGTATGGAGTTTGCCAAACGTCAAGATCGACTTGTCCGCAAAATCCGTATGTAAGGGAGATAGCGTGACCTTGGCAGGAAACGGAGCGCTGAAATACGCATGGAGGGATAGCCGCGGCACCATCTCAAGAGATGAAAACGACTACGGCACGGAATCAGAGATGACCTATAAGAATCTGACGACACAAACCACGAAGTACCTTTGGGGTATGGACGGCAACAAATGTGTGAACCAAGACAGCGTATTCATCGGCATCAACGAATTACCTAAGTTCTCCATCTCAGGCGACACCATCGCCTGCGAGGGCGAGGAGGTTACCCTTACGGCCACCAAGGACGCCTCAACAGTCGGCGGACTCGGCTACGAATGGACAAACAAGAGTGGAACCGAATTGGGTAGGAACGACGAGCTCAAGATCAGAATCACGCAAGACACCACGCTCTACGTGATCGGCACCAACGCCAACGGTTGTAGCGAAAAGGATTCTATCCGCATCATGATGAAGATGATACCGGACATCTACGCAGTGAAGGACACGCACAATGTATGTAAGGACGACACCGCCACCCTGGTTGTCAACTCACACATGAACAATGTGACATTCAGTTGGGTCGACGCCAGAACGGGCACAAAGATTACTGGAAATGACTTGAGTTTCAATAACACCACATTGAAACAAACCATCTCCACTTATAAGGAGTATAAGGCTACTGTCACGAAGCAGTATCCAATCTTTGTCAACAAATACAAAGAGTGCTCATCCGACACGATCTTCAAGATAACCCCTTGGGAAAAACCAGTCATCCAATTGGATGGGCAAAGGGAAGTCTGCGAAGGAGACTCCGTATTGCTGAAAGCGCAAGGCGGTGTGGATGGAGAATACATCTGGTCTGTCAAATACCAAGACCAAAACGACAATGAAGTCATAGACACAGTCAAAGTCAACAATAGTTTAGTCAGGGAAAGCCAACTCAAGATTGCTCCTGAGGCCGACTTGACCACCTACATTGTCGAGGGCAAGGATATCAGGACTTGTAAAAACAGCACCAACATCCTCGTCAGGAGAAATGGATTGCCGAAATTCAACATCAAGGGGCCAAAAGAAGCCTGCGAGGGAGACAAGATCGAGGTACTCGTCGAAGCGACAACGGCTTACAGCTACAAGTGGGACGAGAGCGGCTACCGCACAAACAACTCGCACAACTACACGATCACAAAAGATACGACAATCCGCATCTATGCGATCAATCCAGACACACACTGCGAGAAGCTCGACAGTATCACAATCGACAGCAAAAAACATCCTGAGCTGATGTTGGATGTCGACAAATATATCTGCTTCGGTTCTGCAGCGAACTTCTCTACCCAATTGAACGACAACGACAGCACGAAGTTCTATTGGTACGAAGGCACAGACGTAAGTGCGACCGCAGACAAAGTAGGCAAAGAGTGGACAACGAAGCCATTGACCACCGAGTCATGGTTCCACGTATTAGCCCAAAAGAAATACGTCACTGCAGTATGTGAAAGCGACACGACATTCAGGGTACAAGTACTTCAGTTGCCGAACATCAAGATAAAGGAGGGCAACAGCTACTCGGCTTGTAAAGGACAACCTTTGACCTTGAATGCCACTGGTGGAGACAAATACGCATGGGACACTAGAGACACCAGCGCAAGAGGAAGTCAAGACACCACATTCATTCCGACACGAAATGGAGAGAAACACATCCTGTTGGGTGGAATGAGTTACCCTAATTACGATGGAAAGACATGCTACAATGTAGACTCCACAATCATTGCGCTGCATGAATTGCCAGTATTCTCCATCGAAGGTCCGACCGACACTTGCGATAACACACGTATCGCCCTCACTGGAAATAGCGCCGAAGGTCTAAGCTACAAATGGACAGACACCTTAGGCAACCACATTTCCAGCCTGAAGAGCCACACATTCCTCATCACGAAGGATACGACAGTGAAGCTGACGGCATCCAACTCGCTGGGTTGTAGCAGTAGCCTGACGCACACCGTCAAAATGCACAAACTCCCAATCATCAAACTTGACACCATCACAGAGAACGTATGTAAGGGAGCGAAAGGTCTCGTACGCGTCAGCAACACTGAGACGAATGTAGAGGAAGTTCAATACCAATGGACATCGTGGGGCGAACAAGGAGCCATCCTGAACAGAGACTCCATCACGCCGAAAGTGCTCAAACAGACGCAGTACACCGTCACTGCATCTAACGTATACACTAACACCAGCAACAATGCGAAAGGATACTGTCCTAGTGTAAACAAATACACCATCAACACTTGGGATGATCCTACCATCATTGTGGAGAATGTATCCGTATGTCCTGGTAATACGGCCACTTTGGAGGCAAGCAGTCCAACGGTCAGCATCGACAACGCATTCCATTGGGAAGGCACAAACGTGCACAGCGCGACATACACGACAAATGCGATCACCTCAGACAGCACCTTCTACGTGACAGTAGTGGATGGCAACAATTGTCAAGGCAGAACATCCGTCAATGTGTCGCTCCACCCACTGCCGGCATTCACCCTGTCTAGCAACAGCCCAGTTTGCCGTGGTTCAGATGTTACCGTGCAAGCGAACAACATGGGTCTGGAATACGATTGGCATGACATGAAGGGATTCCGTCAAGACATGACCTACTCCGAGACGTTAAACGACGACAAGATGTTGTACGTTACAGCCCGCACAGCATTCGGATGTACGAAAGACGACTCAATCAATGTCAAAGTCAAGGCCAACCCTATTTTAAGATTGTCCATGAAGAACAGCGAAGGGAAAGACACGAACTACGTATGTTACGGAGAGAACATGACATTGACAGCCCAAGGTGCAAACGGAGGCTACTTCTGGAGCGTGGACAAAAGGGATAGGAATGAATATGACGGTCAGAACGAGATAGTTCTCACCCAACTCACCGCCCCTGTCAATGTACAATTGCGAGGCATATCCAACGGTTGTGAATCCACGATCGACACCAGCATCAACATCTGGTCGTTGCCAAACATCACAATCGATGTGGAGAATACCGATGTATGTATCGGAGGTTATGACTCCCTCTTCGCTAAGGGTGGCATATCCGGCAAATACACATGGAGAGGACCAGAGATTTCTGAAGCAGGCATACAATGGGCAGGAACATACGCTTCAAGCCTATTCGGAGACCAGGTCAAGGTTCACCTCAACGCATCAAAGAACGCCTCATTCATGACCAAATACTACGTCACTGGTGTGGATGAGAATGGATGTAAAGGACAAGGCGACATCGACATCAAAGTCAACGAGTTACCAAGCGTTCAAATCGAAGGAGACTTAGAGGTGTGCCAAGGTGCGGAAGCCACATTGTACACAAGCGGTACCGCAGAGTCGTTCATCTGGACAGTGAACAAAGAAAACTATTACACCTCCAACATCAATCCTCAGATCCTGAAGGATAGCACCATCGTCACTGTTATCGGAACGGACAACAATGGATGTGAGAGTGTCGATAGAGATACGATTAGGACAAAACCTATACCGCACATCTTAGTAAACACGAACACTGGTGTGGACACTGTTTGTAAGAATGACATGGTACGTATCGACTTGAGAGCTGTGGACGCCAAAGGAAAGGATCTGAGCGAGAACGCTTCTTGGGAATGGCAGAACGCCAACACCAATAGCTATTGGGAAGAGGTCATCTCCAACAAGAGGAGCTACAATGTGAGAGTCGAAGTAAGGGAGTGCCAAAACGACACCAACTTCAACATCAACGTTTGGCCATTGCCAATCTTCGAAATCAAGGGAGAGGATGCGGTCTGCATCGGAGACAGCACTATCCTGACCGCCGAGGATGACAAAAACGGCAACGGTCCGATGACTTACCAGTGGACGCAAACCGCACAAGGCGGATTAGGCGCCACCACAGAGATAAAGAACCACACCTCCGCCGAACTGATGGTGAAGCCAACAGATATCACAAGATATAACGCTATGGGTACAGACAAACACCAATGTCACTCGACTGCCACCCATCTTGTGAGAGTGGATGCATTGCCAACCGACCTCATCATCGTCGCAACACCATCCGACAGCATCTGCGAAGGAAACAACGTAACATTGAAGGCTACGGGCTCAGGAGTGGACTACACTTGGAGCATCGGAGAGAACATACTTACCAGCGGCGAGGAAATGACCTACAAGATCGAGGAGACCACTACCTTCACCGTGAGAGGAAGAAATGCTAACGGTTGTGACTTCAAGGTGGACAAGACCATCTACAAAAAAGATCGTCCTGTCATCAAAGTGGAGGAGAAACCAGAATACGTATGCTACAATACAGAGGCTAAGATCGTAGTGAGTGGTGCGGAGATCTACAAGTGGGATAACAACGAAACGTCAAATACCACGAAGGAGGTTCTCCTGATGGATAGGACCTTCACCGTGAGCGGTTCCAAGAACGGATGTGAGGCTGAACCAATCGACATCAATGTTCCGGTCAAGAGTTTGCCGACCATACTCATCACCTCAGACAAGTTAGACAACGAAATCTGTGCGAATGATAGTATCAGTTTGATCGCCAGCGGTGGCGAATCGGGCAAATACTCATGGGAGAACGGACAATACAAGAGCGATGTCATCAAGGTTGGTCCTTTGGCAACGACGACCTACACCGTATGGGGAGAAGACAAGTTCGGATGTAAGAACTACAACGAATACAAAGTAATTGTACATGACCTCCCTCTCCTCCATATCGAGGCATACCAAGACCTCATCTGCGAGGGCGACATCGACACGTTATGGGTAGTCAACGACAATCCAAAAGCGGCGAACGGTTCGCAAGTATTGTTCAAATCATACGCTTGGGAAGACGGAGAAACCGTAGAAAAGATCAACAGCAGCATCAAGAAGGACAAGACCTTCAAGGTGACCGTTCAAGACATCTACGGATGCGTCAACAATGCGGAGAAAGAGGTCAAGACCAAGCCTTATCCTAAGTTGAACGTGACAGCTCCTGATTACACATGCTACAACGAAAGCGCACAAATCAGCATTTCGGGTGCTAAGAACTACACCTGGAACGACGGATCACACGTGAGCCAATTCTCCAACAAATTGTTGAGAGACACTATCTATAGCGTAACGGGCGAGACGGACGGATGTAAGACTGACACCACCTTCCCTGTGGCTGTCATGCCATTGCCAAACGTATGGATCTCCTCTAACGTAGACGAATTGTGCTTGAACCAGACCATCACCATGAGGGCCAATGGAGCCCACACCTACGTATGGGATGTTCGTGACATCGAGACTAACAGCTCTACGGTGGAGACCGTCACCGTGAAACCGAACAAGGCGAATAAGAGCTTCAAGTACCACGTGACAGGAACAGACCTCAACGGATGTATCAACAAAGACTCGTTCGAAGTGAAAGTGAATCCAGCACCAATTTTCCAAATCCATGGAAAGACGGAGATATGCCAAGGAGACATGGATACACTCTGGGTAACGGGAGATGCCATCCGATACACATGGACCAACACGGGAGAACAAAGCGACACCATCTACCCTATTGTAGAGGAGCATACGACCTACAAGGTGATGGCGGAGTCTGAGAACGGATGTACGGCGGAGGATAACATCAAAGTGAAAGTGAAGATGTATCCAGACGTCACTATCTCCGCTCCTAAGGCAGTATGCCATGGTGAAAAGGCTGTTCTGACCGCAAATGGCGCCAACGAGTACGTATGGCAGAACGATCCTACCCAAAACAACAAAAAATATGTGGATTCGCCAGAAAAGGGTACCACTTATACCGTAAGGGGTACAACGAAAGGATGTACCAGTGTGGCCAGCGTCTACGTGGACGTCAACCCACTCCCTTACGTATGGATTACCGGAAACGAGAGCATCTGCTCAGGCGACGACATAGAGCTCTCCGCCAACGGAGCCGCCTCCTATGTATGGAGCACAAAACAAGTGGGTGAACACATCAATCTCACCCCAACCGAGACGTCGAAACCACTTGTCATTTGGGTAACGGGTACGGATGCCAACAATTGTGTCAACAAAGACACATTCGAGATTACCGTACACCCACTCCCTACCATCAAGATTTTGGGAGACAACGCAACCTGCAACGGAGATGCCACCCATTTGGAGGCTACTGGTGCGAAGGATTATGTATGGAGCACTTCCGAACAAGGTGCGCACATCTATCCTATCATCACAAGCAACAAGACATTCACGGTGGAAGGAACAGACGAGCACGGTTGTAAGAGCACTGGCAGCAAGACCGTCACTCGGAAACTTTACCCTGTCCTCAGCTACACCGCACCATCCGCGGTCTGCGACGGATCGGAAGTGAGAATCAGTGTCACCGGAGCTTCCCACTACAAATGGTCAGGTTCTGAGTCACTGAAGGCCCAAGGTGGCACGATGACCGACACCATCCATGAACGAACCATCTACAAAGTGGAAGGAGAAGAGAACGGATGTACCACCGTGAGGGACATCATCATCGACAAATATGAATTGCCGACCATTTGGATCAACGGACCTGCCACTGTATGCCAAGGCACCCAACTGAAACTGAGCGCAACAGGAGGCAACACCTACACCTGGGCATGGGGCGGCAACACATACAGGAACACCACGCTAAGCGACCAACCAGAGAGGACGACAACTTACCGCGTGACAGGAACGGACAGCCACAAATGTTCCAACACGGCAGAACACGTGGTAGTCGTTAAGCCAACACCTAAATTTGTCGTCAAAGGTGTGACGGAAGTCTGCGAAGGAACTGCGACAACACTCACCGCAGAATCCACCGACAACTCTCAACTCTCCTATAGTTGGAGCAATGGTGCGGGTACACCAAGCATCACACCAGTCATCAACACAACGACGAAGTTCATCGTAGTGGGTAAAGATGCCAACAATTGTGAAAGCACGGTTACCCATACGGTGGTTAGCCAAAAGATTCCTGAGGTGACTTGGACAGGTGTCACGACATTGTGCCAAGGAGACAGGTTACAACTGAACGCCAAAGGCGCCAAGACCTACAAATGGACCAGCTCCGACAAACCAGGCGTAACATTGTCCACAACCAACCTGATGACAGATTATCCTACAACTAGCGCAGTATATGTACTGGAGGGTTCCAGCAACGGATGTGCGGCAGAGCCGATCAGCATCCCTGTCAACGCATTGCCGAACCCAAGTCTAACCTTCCAAGGAAACACTGTCATCTGCGAGAACTCTCAGTTGACACTGACCGTATATGGAGCAGACTCTTACTTGTGGAACAACGGTTCCAGCAACAAGACAATGATCACCATTCCACCTGCGGGAGACAGTGTATTCTCGGTTGTCGGAACAGACAAGAACAAGTGTAAGAGCGAACTGAAGATTCCTGTCAGGGTCAACAAGAACCCAGAGTTCACCATCGACGGCGAAACGGAGGTTTGTAGAGGAGAATACACCACTTTGACCGCAACGGGTGACGCCATGACCTACTACTGGGGCTACCAGACACCGATCTACGACAAGAACCTCAGTAGCAACGGCACTCCGATCGCTGTGCAAATAGACATTCCAACCTACGTATTCGTCAAAGGTGTGGACGACAAAGGATGTGAGACGGAGAAATCCATCAACATCAAGATGAAGACCCCACCAACCGTGGTATATTCCGGCAACACTGAAGTTTGTCTCGGCGAAGCCATCAAATTGTTCGCGGAAGGTGATGCGAAGGAATACAGATGGAGCACAGACGGCGGACTGACCTCAAAAGCAGGCAACCCATACGAGTTCACTCCAATGGGTGTGACAAGGGTTCTCCTCTCCGGTATCGCCGACAATGGATGCGTCACATCCGAAGAGATCCTCATCGAAACGAACGTGGCTCCGAATGTGGACATTTATGGAGACTCCTCCGTCTGTGAAGGTGGCAATGCGACACTCATCGCCGATGGTGCGGACAAGTTCGTATGGAGGGAAGAAGGTTCAGATATTGTTGAGGAAGGCCGTTACCTTGTGAGAGAAGGATTGAAAGCAGGAGCCAACAAATTCCACATCACAGGAACCTCTGTCAACAATTGTAAGAACACCAAAGAGTTCACATTGTGGGTATACAAGAATCCTACCGTCAAAATTCACGACACCCTCGTTGGATGTCCGAACACAGACACAAGGGCTGAATTCAGCATCAGGGAGTCGTACATCGTCAAGTGCAATTGGTCGAGCAACCCTATCAACGGAGACCTCTTCAGCAACTACGAGAAAAAGGTTTCCGGAACGATTACGACCCCAACGGAAGTCTACGTCGCCGCATATGATGCCAACGGATGTGCCTCACATGACACAATCAAAGTCGACGCACTGGAATTCAACCCTATCCGTTTCGACGTGACGCCAACCACCATCGACGAGAAATCCAATGTCATTGAGATGACGGGTATCTTCCCTGAGACGAATAATTGGACTTGGATTACAGATGACGGAAGACCTGACACAAGGGGCCGAAATGCTAAGCACACGTACATAAATCCTAATGCGAGCGACTCCTTCACCGTGACGGCAATAGCGGTCGACGACAACGGATGTCGCTATGAAGGTGACACCATCGTCTACGTTTGGAAAGACTTCTGGGCACCGAACGCATTCACGCCTAACGAGGACGGCATGAACGACTTCTTCCTATTCAAGGGCACCGAATTCATGACCGAATTCCACTGGCGCATCTTCGATAGATCGGGACGTATCATATTCGAGTCCGACAATCGAAATGGCAAATGGGACGGAACAGACAAGAACGGAGAGAAGTGTGAATGGGGTGTGTATGGATACATCGTAGAATACAAGAGCGTATACAAAGGCATCGACAAGACAGGTGAGAGGCGAGGCACTGTCACGCTGATCCGATAAGCCATATCCGCCCCAAAACGCACTAAAATCGCGACTCTGTCGCACCCTTATAAAACGATGGTTGTCGAGGAATCGGCAACCATCGTTTTTTTGCATAAAAGCACAGATTGAAACACTGATTTCCCTTAGTTGAAAAAGAAACGCAAACACAAGGATGTGCCCATAGTAAAATAAAAGTGAAAAAACAATATAAAATGCGCACAATAAATAGAAAATGCCAATAAAATAAAGGATGAAACTGTTGTCAAAATGAAAACTTTAACTTAATTTAGCATATTGAACTATAGTGGAAAGACTACAAGGTAGACCGCTAAGAAATAACTGCTTATGGAAGGAACAAAGTCGATGTATATGAAGTGTATTAAAATATTATTCACCATCCTGTTGGTGAACACCTGTATTTGCGGTTCTGTATGGGCCATTAACGAGGATACGCCAAACCTAAGTTTCGAGGATGGCAACGGCAGTTTCCCCGCTAGTTTCAAGGACACCAGTTTACGTGTCTGGAAAAGATACTATGGATTCTATGGCGCAGAACATTTCGACGCTGAACAAATCGTGAACAAAATATCCAAGTACCATTGTGACGAAGGAAGAGCGACAGGAGGAAACGGAGACGAGGATAACGACGGATGGGTTCAATACGGAACTGAGCTCTCATATACATTGCCTGACAATAGAGGTTCATATCCCAAATCGGGAAGCTACACAAATGGAACAGGGCTACAAAGGCTACGAGGAGCATTCGACGTCATCACGCAAAGGACAATTGACCCCAGCGTAAAAACATCATGCGAAAACACAGTTCCCTTCTACACGATGCCAGAGGGGGCGAAATTAGAGCCTAGGCAAAACGTGGTAAGGATAGGAAGCAGTGGTGAGACAGAAATCGGATACTCAAGTTACGAGCCAAGAGGTTACTATCGTCGTGCCCATGCCGAAAGAATGGTCTATTCATTCGTCGTGAAAGAAAACAGCACACTGCTTTCTTACCAATACGCCGCATTCCTGGAGGATCCGTACGATCCTGACAATCCCGGACAAGATTCGTCACACGTCGCGGACGAACGTCCATCCGTGTTCCTTTCCGTCACCATTAGGAAAAATGGAACCGACCAAATCATCAAACCCGTGTGCAGTGAATACGAGGCGAGTCTGAATAACGGACAAATGGACTTCGATCAGATAAAAAGCTCATGTCTTACCACTGGAGGTAGTAATCCTGCCGCATACAAGAATTGGACAACAAACGTATATGATTTAAGGAATTATCTCAAAGACACCGTTACCATTGAAGTTTGGATACACGACTGTCTATTGGAACTTCCAGTTTGTACAAATTGCAGCAGGTTGTTTCACAACACAAAAATCTCATACACAGACGGAATACCATACGTAAACTGCTATCAACAACAAAGAATCGTTGATAACTTAGATGGAATTGCGGGCAAACGGGGTTGGACAAGTGGTTCCGCCGGATGTGGAAGGAAATGCCGCGCCAAGATCACTCCTGTCGCCGGAGGACACCGCGCCTACTGCTATTTCACCGCTTGCACAAAAAAAATGGAGATGTTGGTGGACAACTGTCCCGAGAATGACGTGATCACCATCACCGCACCGACAGGATTCACATCCTACGAATGGAAGACCGGTGAAGGTGTATCCCTCTACACTGTACCCAATCAACCCAACATCGCCCAAGTCAACCGCGCCGAGGTACAAGAGAACATGGACTACATCTGTGAGATGAGCGGAGATGACCAAGCCTGCTCCAAAATCTACGGCATCGTGCAACTGACGAAAGACCCATTGGGCGCAAAATTCACCAAGAAAATCGCATGTGATAACGAAGTGAGTTTCCTCAACGAATCATACGTCAAACCAATCAAACAACAAGACGGAAGCATTATCGAACCTGACACAATCGTAGAATACAGATGGACCTGTACCGATAATCACGGACATAATTTCTCCATGGTAACCGACTCGGCTCATAAAAATGACACGCCGAAATGGATTCTGGAATACACACAAGAGAACAAGGGTCGATATACTGTAACATTAGATATTACCACCGCCAAGGGATGCCACGACACCTACACGGAAACAATCACTGTTTCTCCGAGGGAAGACGTCAGCATTGACGGAGTCACCGAAGTTTGCGAAGGGGAAACCACAACTCTGCAGATCACCAACTACAACGACCCAACGAATAAATTCTCGTGGTACAAAACTGAAACATTAGGTGAACTCACAGAAAACGAAGAAAACAATCCAAACAACTTGATTCAAGAAGGGGAAGGCTACACCTACTCCAAACTGACATTTAGTCCAGAACCTGGGACAACCCACCTATACGTAAAAATACGTAGAGAAGAGGGGGAAAACATTTGCTACTACACAAAAGCCTTCAATGTCACCACAAAGGCCATACCGACCATATCAGTCTCCGGGTCCGGAAGGAACACCCACATGGGCGCGACTCCGAAACAAGTGGACATATGCGAAGCAGAGAACGCGACCCTAAACGCGGAAGAGACCACCAACCCGCGCCTTGGCATCAGCAAATGGATGTGGAGCGACTTGAAGAACACAGCAAACAACTCGGTGAGTCCTCAGGATACCACGCTTTACTACATCACGGCGGAAGCCAACAACGGATGTGCAGTCAAAGACTCCATCCAAGTCAACGTGATGAAGAAACCGATACTGATAATCGACGGAGGAGACGAAATATGCGTGAACGACCCTATTACCCTCCATGCCACCAGCCTGCTAAACGACGTGGACAATACCGGGCTTTACAAATGGTATAGACTCAGCCATGAGAATAGCCAAACAATCGCAAGCGAAATAAGCGAAAGCCAAAACGCGCCCAACGGAGGTAGCGGTACAGACTCACTCGTTGTCATCCATAGCACACCTTCCGCCATCGGTAGCGACGATTACATGTACAGGCTGTCGGGAACGAACAGATATGGGTGCGAATCATACATAGACAAGCAAGTAGTGGTAAGGGACAACCCGTCTCCAATCATTCCAGACCTGTCGCCTGTCTGCAAGGGCAAAGATGTGAGCATATCCATCTACGGAGCAGACTCCGCCCGTGTGGAGGAAAAGGGAGGACAAGCCTTCGAAAAAATACCATACTTCACAGAAATCTCTACCCCACTCAACCCGCAGAGCGACTCGATACACGTGATTGTATTCAACCGTTATAACAGCGTGGCCTGCACAACTAAAGTGGCAAAAAAAATCACGATAGACAGCATACCTGCCATCAAAATCACAGGTGACTCCGTAATCTGCAGCGGAGAGAGCATATATCTCACAGCGCAGGACACCACCTCCTATAGCTCATATTCTGGTTCTGTCACAAACACATACCAATGGACAGACGCAAACCACACCACAGATTCTCAGATGTCGGCAACCCCGAACACCTCCACCACGTATGGTGTCACCATCACAAACAGCAGGAATTGCGCCACCACAAAGAATGTCAATGTGACCGTGCACCCTCTGCCTAGGGTCATTGCGGAAGCTAACAACGGAAAGGTGTGCCCGAACGGAACAGACACACTGAAAGCCTATATCATAGAAAACGGTGTAAAAGTCGCCTTGACAGAATGCAGATGGTTCACTGACAAAGACACCACCCAAGCATTCACCCAATACACTTCCCTGAACGGAACGAAAAACGACTCGATAAAGGTTGACAGCATAAAGCAACAAACCACCTATTACGTAGTGGGCGTAAACGCTAACGGATGTAAGAGGATGGCACAAGTGACCATCTACCTAAAGACACCTCCGTCCATCAACATCGCAGGTGAAGGCGAAATATGCAACAACAGCAACATCGTCCTCACCGCCGCCGGTGCCGAAGCCAACTCTTACCATTGGTACATAGGCACTGACAAAACAGGGATTGACAAAGGCACGACAAACCCGATGAATGAGAAAGCGGCGATCACGACTGAAGCATGGGGGAGCAAGACTGACAAAACCATACATTACATCGTGTACGGTACGAAAGATGGTTGCGAAGGGTTCAAGACCAAAGACGTGAAGGTCTACAAAGAACCAACCATCAACATCAACGGACCAACTTCCGTATGTTATGGACTCCCAGTCCATTTGGAAGCGACAGGATCAGAGAGCAACGAATACTTCTGGACTGGACTAAGCAAAAAGAATGCTGCCATAGATGTTATACCAATTGGATCAGAGCAAACATTCCAAGTGACAGGATACAATGCGAAAGGATGTCCTGGCACAAAAAATCATACCGTAACAGTCAACCCTATACCTAACTTGTCCATCTCAGGGGCAGACCCTATATGTCCGGGTGGGAAGGCGGCCAACATTGGAGTCACCGACCTTAACTCTAGCAATGCCCTTCAGGAAATAGTATGGTATCAATTCAACAAGACGCATACGGGCAATGGCACATTGGTCGCCAACCCAAGGGATTTAGTTCTCAATGACACCACCATATTCCAAGTGGCGGCAAAAAATAGCTTCGGATGTCCTGACACCACAGAGGCGACTGTTGTCGTTTATCCTAAGCCTCAGATTAACGTGACAGCGCCTGACATCTGCGACGGAGACGAAATTGTAGCCACAGTAGATGGTGCGGCCAACTACGAATGGTACGAAAAGAACAGCAATGTAATCGTCCAAACCGGCACAAAATATGCGAAGAGCAACTACAGTGGAATATCTTCATATGAAATCAGAGTTGTGGGATTCGAAAACGATTGTCCATCCGACACCACAACCACAACCATAAGGATTAAAGAAAAACCTAGATTCTCCATCGTCGGAGACACTGCTTATTGCGAAAATGACTCAATGAAATTGGAGGCGCAAGGAATAAGCAATGCCAGAGACTATTTGTGGAGCACAGGAGACATCACCGCCTCCATCTCAAAACCTGCATTATTGGACATAAAGAGCATCAGCTTGACCATCACAAACAGCGAGGGATGTACCAATGAGGAGAGGAGAGGCATCGTTGTCAAAAAAGCACCGGAAATCAGTATAGAATCGCCAAGAAACGCAGTATGCGAAAACGACGCGATCGCCTTGCTTGCCCAAGCGGAAAAGAATCCAGACTCCAAATCTCTGACTTACACATGGTCCTATAAAGCCAAAGGAGAAAATGCATTCGCTTCATACGAGCCAACGTACACAAGCAAGCGATTCAAGGTGAAGAACGACTCCATTTATCCAGCCGTGCCAACAACCACGACATACAAGGTCAATGGTACAGAGACACACAACTACCAGTTACTATCCGGAGATTCACTCACCTGTGTATCTTCCGCAGAAAAGGCGATTGTAGCCAACCCTAAACCAATCGTACAAATCAATGGTAGCGACAGTATTTGCAAAGGATTGGAGACCAACCTCATCGCATACAACACAAATGGCAATGCGATCATCAGCCGTTGGGAGTGGAGATCCGACGATTTCACAGGAAACGAAGCCCACACTTTGAGCTACACTAGCACAGGCGTTGTAAACGGACACGCCGAATACACCGCCATAGCATACACTAACGACGAGTGTTCAGGGGAAAACACCCACATCATCGAGGTATACGACGACTTCAAGTTCTCCATCAAAGGTGATAGTTACACCTGCGAAAATGATTCGTTCAAGATATATGCCGATCCGGACGACAACAACCGGTACAAGGCAGTGAGCGACTACACCTATCAATGGTCACCACAAGGAGGACAATCGGACACCGCCCTAGGCATCATCTACGAGACCACGGCATTCACGCTGAGCGTTACCGACAAACATCACGGATGTAAGAGTGACACCACAGGCACTATCCTATTCAGGAAATTGCCAAAGCTCACACTTTCAGCCGACACTGTATGCGAAGGTCAAGTGGCCACAGTCAGCGCGAAATCAGACTCCATCTTGAGTTCAGTCAAATGGCAATGGTCAGGGAAGACTAATATCCATGACCTAACGAACCAGACAGACAAGCGACGCGACGCACTCGACACTATCATCAGCCAATCCACGACATTCACCGTGACTGGTACCGATGAGATGGGATGTGTGTCACAGGAAGAATTAATCGTTGTGGACCCAATAGTCGCACCAGACTTGAGCGTGACAGGAGTCGAGAACGCTTGCGCAGGTAGCAAGATAGACCTCATCGGAGCAACCAGCTCCGGGAAAAACATCAAATGGTACTTGTACAAAAACACCGTCAACGATACTGTCGGTGCGGAAGTGACAGACATGACCAACGGAGCAGCCGCCGCTAGGTTGACGAACAATAATGGAGTTCTCTCTCTTGAATCCATCAAGCCAGGAACTCATAAATTCATCGCCATCGTAAACAACGGATCTTGCGACACCAGGAAAACTCACACAATCAACGTGTCAGTCAACCCAACCGTCACACTCTTAACAGAGGTTGGAGCGAACAATTGGGAAGACAGAAGTGAGATTGAGATCTGTGAGGGAGAATCCGTCAACGTAAAGGTACAGGATTGCACCAACGGGGAATACACATGGAACACGTCTAACACACCAAGTTGCCAGACCACTCTATCCCCTGACAACAATATGACTTGCATCGTAACTGTAACCGATAATAGCGCAGCTCACTGTATAGGTAGGGACACGCTACAGGTCATCGTCAACAACAACCCTATCCTGACAGTCAATGGGGTATCCAATGGAGACACCACCGTCTGTGCGAACAACACCCATACCAATACAGTGGAATTGGTAGCCGGGAATGGCGGTGGAGAGGACTATACATGGACAGGGGCGAATATTGTCGTCGACAATACAAGTTCCCATAAAAGCATCGCCCATGTCACCATCGACAAGGACACAACCATTACACTGGAAGGAAAGAGTCTGAAAGGATGTCCGGGAAGAACCACTTACAAAATCAAGGCGAGCCCATATCCGACCTTCACCACAAGAGACACCTCCGCATGTATAGGAGACTATGCCACAGTGAAGATTTTCGAAGGCGATGCGGACACTTACGAGTGGATCTGGCAAGAAAATGGACAATCACAGAGCGCCAAAGGAACCAACCACACCGCCATCTTGACTAAGGCCCTGAAGACATATCAGTTAATTGCATCCAAAGGAGACTGTAAATCAGAGCCAATAGAGGTGAAGGTAACAGGTTACCAAAAGCCAAATCTCACCGTAAGCAAAGACACCTCAATCTGTTTCGGAGAAACAGTTCAACTATTGGCTGCAGGTGCTGATTCCAATATAGTTTGGACGAAAGGCAACGGATTGTCAGACCAAGGAAACGGTACGGCAACAGTGAAGCCTAATGCCACTGGAACGCACAAGTATACCGTAATAGGATACAACAAACTGGGAGGCTGTCAAAAAGACTCCATGGTGACAGTAACAGTCAGACCTATCCCGAACTTCATCGTGACAGGAGACAAAACCGCATGTTCAGGGAATCCATTGACACTCACAGCAGAGAACAAGAACACCTCGGATAACTCTGTCACCTTCAATTGGAAGTGGAACATCGGTAACGTGACACAAACAAAGGATAACGCCACAACGATTTCCCCTACATTCACGAACAATGGCACAAACAACACAACAGTGACCGTAAAAGCCATCGCATCCAACAGCATTGGTTGTAAAGACTCGATCGAGCACATTGTGACCGTCAAACCTGCGCCAACATTCACAGCGCCAGCAATCAGCGTCTGCGAAGGAAGTGATGCCATCGTCACCATCGAGGGAGTCACATCCGTATACTGGGATTTCGACAAGAAAACAACCGGTTCATCAAGAGTGCTTTCAAACGAAATCATCAGGACATACAAAGAAAACGGGGAAGGCATCGCTTTCATTGGATACTTGAACGGTTGTGGAAAACCTGATACTATTAAGAGCATCAGAATCAACGAGAAACCAGTCATAGCATTCTCCACATCAAACAATATCACAAGCATTAATGGTTCAACTAACGAAGGAAAAATATGTCTCAGCAATGCGACACAAGGATCAGTAACGATCACTGCAAACCCTATCAACAACGTGACATGGAAATGGAACGGAACGGACGGTGAAGAAAGTTTCTCTCCTATAATCAATGCGACAGGAGAGATGACCTACACCGCATATGCGAAGGATACAATAACAAAATGTGAGAGCACTAAAACTTACAAGTTGAACGTACTCGGCATACCTATCGTCAGAGTCAGTGACGACGGCGGAAACTACTATGAGAGGAATGGAAAAGGAAGTATCTGTAGATACAACACGCTTGAGCTAAAGGCAAAGACCGACGAAGAGACCAACGAATCCGACATAACATACACTTGGTCTTGGTTGTCAGATTCCAATGAGCAACAAAACGCCAGCGGAAGAACCTACACCATCAGAGAGAATCAATTCACATCAGCCCAAAAGACTTTCACTATTGTAGGTCAGAACACGGATGGCTGTACAGGAACCGCCACTTATGAATTGACTATCCATCCAACGCCAAATCCGCAATTCACCTTGCCTGACAAATGTGCAGGTACCAACATGACAGTATCAATCCAAAACCCAGACCCTTCAACACGATATGATTGGAAATGGGATATGGATGGCACAACAAACTCCGTGACGAACTCAGACCACGTGACCCATCAATTGGCCGACAACACGACCTTCAATGTGACAGCCACAAAAAATGGATGTGAAAAAGACACACAAATCATAGTGCAAGTCAGGAAGAACCCAGAGTTCGATTTCGAGCACGACAGCATCAGCATCTGTAAAGAGGGGAACCACAACGTGGAGATCAAAGGATTCTCCACCGAATCATACCAATACAGTTGGAACGGAGGATCGAAAAACGGCACTTCATTCACCATCAACAGTACACCTGACAGGACCACGAAATATACAGTCAAGGCCGAAAAACGATATACAAACGGTCCGACCTGTACAACCGAGAAGACCGCAGTTGTCTCCATCATTCAGAATCCGAAGCCTAGCATTCTCACGGAAGGTGCTCCTTGCCCAGGAAACACGATCACGTGGACTGCAATCGGACAAAGTGGTTCATCCTACGTATGGTTCGTCAAGAAAAGGAACGAGAACACTGTGTCATACACGGAGAATGGTCCGCACACGCACAGCTCCGGAGCCATATTCTCTATTGGAGGACAAGGCAATACAACGTTCTCCACAACAATCACGACGGACTTCCCTGAATTCACTGTTTGGGTGGAAGAACACCCTGCCCACACAGATGGGAACACCACATGTGTCGGCAAATCAGATGAAAAGACACTGAAACAAGACAACAAGCCAAACATTATAGCCAAAGATACTACCCGATGCAAGGGAGACGGACGAAAGACCATCACTGTAGAAGGTGCCAGCATCTTCAGATGGTTGGACGAAAACGGAACTGTCTATGCGACCGGATCTTCCTATACAGAAAAGTTGGAGGATTCCAAGACTTATCGTGTAGAAGGAACAACCGGTAACTGTATCGACACCGCCGAGTTTACTGTTTGGGTCAATGAGTTGCCAACCGTCAGCATTGATACGAAAGGTGAGACAAGATGTATCGGTGACAGCGTTATCCTCAAAGCCAATGCGGAATCACCTGCAATCGTCCATGAAATGGGCAACGCAGGTCAAGGATTCACCTATACATGGGACAACAACACATCATATGACGAAGACTCATTAAAAGTGGGTATCAACACTACCCTATCCCAAAAACACACCGTTAAGGTGATAGACAACAAGACGGGTTGTGCAAAGACAGGAGACCTCACTATCACTGGTATCGCACTTCCTATCGTGAACATTGCTGGTGACAATGAAGTGTGTCTGGACAATCCGGTCAAGCTGGCCGCATCGACAAGCAACAAAACGGCCAAGAACTACACCTGGCAAGTTCTGAATGCTAACATCAGCAAGCAAACAACATCCGGTACATTGGGAGACACCATCACGGTTGACTCTGTAAATACCTCCATAGTCAATCTGAGGTATGCGTTTATCGCAAAAGCCACAGACAACGACAAATGCGTCGGCACTTCAGACACGTTCTATGTTTCCAACAAACAAAACCCTACGCCAAACGTGCCGGATACTGTCGTCTGCAAAGGAGATGTGGCAACTTTGAAAGCGGGGAACAGCTCTGACGTGGACTACTACATATGGCCAAACGGGTACCAAGGCGGTATGCAATGGATGTCTAGCCAGGCGATCACAAACGACACCACATTCAAGCTTTCTGCTGTATTAAATGACTGTAAGACAGATTTCAACGTCAATGTGAGTGCCCTCGATTTGCCAACCGTCGATCTGGAAGTTGACAATGGAGGAAATATCATCACATCACGTCCTATTGTTATCTGTTCAAACAACAATAACATAAAGATTACGGCTAAAAACGCAAACATCAACAACAAATGGGAGTGGAAATGGAAGAACTTCGACAACACCACAAACATCTTGGAAGTTGCGCCAGACAAGAAAACGACCTATACGTTGGACTTCGCCGACGGAAACAAATGTAAGGGTCAAAACTTCGTCACAATTGACATCACGGTTCCGGAACAGATTCAAATCGAAGGACCTGATTTCATCTGCGAAGGAATGGATAGCACCTTTACATTGTCTGGCTTGACCAACAACTCATACGAGGTAAGTTTCGAAGGCCAAACACCGCAAGCGACACTAGACTATACCAACGGAAGCAACCAGATAAAGGTTAAGAATATAAAAGGAGAAGTCACATTGTGCGTGACGGGTGTCGGAGGAAACGGTTGTAAATGCGACACGGTAAAGAAGACCATCCACATGACACCGAAACCACAGATTCAGTTGGCGCTTTCTCCTGGAGACACCGTATGTAGTGGAACAGCCGTAAGAATGAGTGCAACCGTTGAAACAGGAATATCTGTACAATGGGACAATCAGCCATTTGGTTATCTGGACAACAACCAAAGGTTGACGAACTCAACGGATGCTGACATCACGGAAGAATTCAGAATCGTTGCCACTAGCACCAATGGTTGCGTCAACGATTCAACCATCAAGATAACCGTACACCCATTGCCTACATTAACAACAGAAGGTAAAAACGTATGCTACGGGTCTGATACGAAATTGGGCGTAAGCATCTTAGGCAACAACAGCACTCCGCAATATCAATGGGAAGGAGAATACATCGACGGCAGAAAAGACCAAGACAGTATCTCCATCAAAGGTATTAAAGAGGATGCCAACTATAAAGTGACGGCAACCGACGATAACCAATGCCAGAAAGATACGACCATCAAAGTCAATGTATTCAGCAACCCTATCGTTGGCATAAAACGTATCATCGATGGAACGGACGACAAGGAAATCTGTAAGGGAGGTATACTCTCTCTCACGGAACAAAATCCAACAGGCAATGAATACAGCCACAATTGGTACTATGTGGGGGCAGAAAGGAACGAACTGATCAGCGTCAACCAAACTATCAACAGCGAGATTGACAGGGATTCAACCTTCAGAGTAATCGTTTCCAAGAGATATTCAAACAACCTCACATGTAAGGATAGCGCAGACTACACCATCAAGAAGAAGGATGCGCCTCAATTCACCGTGATTCCAGACACAGTATGTTTCGGTACCAATGCGAAGGTATCCATAAGCACAAACTCGGAGACAGGAGTCACCTACAACTGGGAAGGAAAGAAAAGATCGGAGACTGCGTTCACCAATAGACAAACGGGTGGATCCTCATTGATCATCACCAACCTGACGGAGACAGACTTCATCAAGGTGACAGGTACGAAGGCCGGTTGTCCTCACGACACCACAGTGGCAGTTTTAGTACACAAATTGCCGACCATCACCGGACTTGACTCCGCATCAATATGCATCGGAGGAGACACTTCCTTCACTGCGGCTGTAACATTCGACATGACCTACAACAGCTCGAATAATGTGGCCAATAACGATGGATACTCTTGGAAAGCCAGCAAAGACGCGAACAGCATCATCGGAACAACAGGAACAACCGGAGGTGTAAGGGTGAACATCACCCCTCAACAAACTGGAGAAAGGTCCTACATATTGACCGTAACAGACCAGAACGGTTGCGTCAACAGAGACACCGCGGTGCTGAACGTCAATGCGAAGCCAAAGGTCAACATATCAGGTTTGACATACGTATGTCCTAACTCCACCACAAGACTAACCGTGGACAATTCAGAAGACATCATAAACGTCAAATGGTATAAGAGCGACAGCACTGAGATACAGGGAGCAGGTAATCCATTCTCCCCTACCATCGGCAACAACGATACCACATTCATCGTTGTCGTGAACAAAGGAATCAACGACGGCAAGCACTGTGAAGAGAGCAAGGCAGTGACCGTCAGAGTAAAACCGATGCCAAGGATAACAGCGAATGGAAACAAAACGATATGTAAGGGAGAAAGCACACGTATCACCCTCATCGGAAACTCGGGAGGAACATACGAATGGCTTGGCGAAGCGGCAAGTCTCGCCAACAACTCCGACGTGACCCTGCATCCTGAAGCCACAACCCAATACAAGGTTATGTCAACTTCGGATGGATGTTCCAAGATCGACTCCTTCACCATCAATGTGAACCAATTGCCAACAGTTCTCATCAACGGAAAGAAAAAGGGAGACAGTACCGTATGTCTTGGCAGCGAAGTGCCTTTGACAAAGGGTGGAGATGCCGGACTGACACTCCAATGGAGCAACAGGAAAAATGGAGACACCTATACGCCAAAACCAATCACCAATGCGAACTATTGGTTGATCGGAACGAACCCTAACACAGGATGTAAGGACACCGCTAAATTCGACGTGAAGGTAGTTGCCCGCCCTAACGTGCAGACCAAGGAAGACATGTACATCTGCGCAGGAGACAATGTCACCTTAGAGGTAAACAATCCAGGAAACGACATCATCTACAACTGGTATGTTGAAGACACCGCCAGCACATCCATAGGATCAGGATCCACGATAACGAAAAAAGCGGAGCAATCCGCCACATACGTGGTGAAAGCGGAAAAGCTTTACACTATCCAGAATCAGGGCCAACAACCATTGTCGTATTCATTCACATGCGCAAGTGTGGCGACACAGAAAGTGATTGTAAAGGATATTCCTGAAATCACCCTCACCCCACGGACAGATTCGGTTTGTAAGGGAGATTACATCACACTCACCGCATCCAGCACATCTGCAACATTCCATTGGGAGAAGGTTGAAAACAACAGCAACAACAGTAGTGTGAGCGTACAGATCAATAGCGACACCACATTCTACGTGACCGCGACAAAGAACGGTTGTCAGAAGTTGGATTCTGTGGTAATCAAGAAAAGGGATTTGCCGACACTATCCACGACGGTCGAAACTGTATTTAACGACGACACCATCTGTTACAACACCCCTGCCATTCTGCACGCATCAGCTACAGGAGGGAATGCCTCTTCATACACCTATGAATGGGATAAGCGTAACATAGACGGTGAGAACGTTAGCGCAACAGCGACGACATTGCCACTTACCAACACGATGTCCACCTACAAATTCCCTGTCAAAGTCACAGACGGGAAGGGATGCGTCGGCAGAGACACTGCCAAGGTCAACGTCAAGGCGTTGCCAGCCATCACCATCAAGGGAGACAAATACATCTGTGAAGGTAAAAACAAGACATACACCAACATTGTCACCAACGGAAATCCAGCGTCTTACCAATGGATAGAAGACAACGACACGATAACAGGTGCAACCAATGCCAACTACGTTGTCGCCATGGAGAGCACTTCATCAGATCCAAAGACGATCAAAGTGGCAGTGACTACCGACAGAGGTTGTAAAAACGTCTCCTCCCCATATCTCATCCACAAGTGGGGAAGACCTGAGCTTTCCATCATCGGAGACACTATCTTATGTGATGGTGACAGCACCACCATACGAGTGTCAGGAGCAGGTTCCGACCCTGAGAAATACATATGGAATGGAAATGGATTAGCGACTAACGCAAAGGGATTGTCTCAGATGCTCAAACCAACGACCATCACGACAGGAGACAACACGTTCAGATACACGATCCAAGGCCAGGACAAGAACGGATGTGAAAGCGACACGTCATTCAACATCATCGTTCACCAAAGACCTCTGGTTACGCTCATAGCCAACCAAACAAACGTCTGTGAGAAGGAGACCGTCAACTTGACAGCAGTCAATGAGCCAAACTATCCAAACAGCATTATTCACCATTGGAACACAGGTGAATCTGCTCAACAAATCACTGTTTCTCCAAGCCAGACCACAGAGTATAAAGTGACGGCAACAGACCAAGTGACGGGATGTATGGACACATCATCCAAAACCATCAACGTCCACAAACGTCCTATCATCGAGTTGGAAGCGCCAGCCATCGCTTGTCAAGACGGCAATGTGAATTTGAAAGCCAGCTACAGGGGCATCACAGGCACAGCCACCTACGCATGGGAGGATTCCACCCAAGGATCAACGTGGAATGCGATTAATGCACAAGGCAACACGGCAGAGATCACCATCGGTGACAAGAACATAACAGCACGTGTAAGAGTCGAATACAATGCGACGGCCACACTGACCTGTTGGGATACCGTGTCGAAGGAGATCGAAGTGAAGAACAGACCTAACGTCACGATAAGCTATGACAGCACGCTCTGCTACGGAGATGTGCAGACATACAAAGTAGACCAATCCCAAGGTGGAGGAACAGCAGACTTCTACATCTGGCCAGGCACTACGAACAGGACAAGTATCGCACAATACACAGAAAGC
Source organism: Paludibacteraceae bacterium (assembly GCA_017962085.1). Classification (GTDB taxonomy): domain Bacteria; phylum Bacteroidota; class Bacteroidia; order Bacteroidales; family Paludibacteraceae; genus UBA1181. The sequence goes on along the minus strand of JAGCWA010000033.1, from coordinate 20,768 downwards.
AATGCACGTAATGTTGGAACTTACGCAAGCGAGGTAAAAGCGATCAAGCGCTACACCAAGTCCACTACAAGCATTTTATGTGAGCAGACCATTCCAATCAAGGACACTGTGAACCCTACTCCGGAAGTGCTGGTAACGGGCCCTGCCTTCGTCTGCACAGGCGAAACCGTGGAATTGGAAGCTAGAGACACTAGCAAGAGAGTTTCAACGTTGAGCGATCCGACCCTCCAAGACATCTTGACAACGGCAACCGTATGGGAAAGAGGGAATGAGACCATCAACACGGGAAATATGAAGATACAAGTATCTCCTACTACGGACGAATTGTACAAAGTCACATTGGAGAACAAGTTAGGTTGTTCCGCAACGGGTCAATACACACTCAGCGCACACACCAAGCCAAGAGTATCCATCAAGGGAGACACCTCCTACTGTGATGGAGCCACCAGCGACGTGTACGTCAGCGGAAACAACCTGATATACATCGAATGGAAGAACGGCAACCATAGTTTCAAGGTTGGAGACTCCACAAGTTCGACGCTCCTCAGAGAAGAAGACCTGCACCTGAGAGTTAAGATTGAAGGAGATTCAACCTACTCCGTAGTTGCCTACAACAACCAATTCTGTAAGGCGGATGGAAACGTCACGATAACGATGAAGGAGAACCCTGATGTCAGACTGACTGGACCAGACACCGTTTGTATGGGAAGCGACGCAGTCCTCACCGCATCAAACGCAACCACGTACGAGTGGGAAGGATTGGCTAACACGCGCGCCACATACACAGAAAAAGAGCTGACCCAAAGCACTAGGTTCATCGTAAAAGGAACCACCAACGGATGTACGGCATCAGATACCATGACGGTATACGTATGGGAGCGTCCGGTAATCGCCATCTTCGACGGCAACCAAACCGACACAGCCGTATGTTTCAGGGATTCCATCCAGCTCCATGTCGAGAAAAAGAGCGGAGCAGACATAAGCAAATTCGAGTGGCAAGGATTCACAGGAACGAACACCTCCATCACCGTCCATGCGAACAACGAGCAGAAGTACATCGTTTACGGAACCGATATCCATGGATGTATGGACACCGCAGACATCACGGTGAAAGTGAATCCGCTTCCAACATTCGACTTCACCTATCCAAGCAAGATGTGCGACGGAAAGGATAGCGTCCTGGTGGCCAACAAAGCCGACCTCACTTACATTTGGGGTAAGGTGGGAGATGGCATAACCCATTCGTTCGCCAACAATGCGGGTAACACGACGGGTAACATCACCTCACTCACCGACACGACCACCTACTACGCACTTGCGAAGGATGCCAAGGGTTGTATCTCCGATACGGTAAAACACACGGTCATCTGGAAACCAAATCCTGAGATCAAGATCACCACGGAAGATACGATATGCTACGGCAACGCTGTAGCCCTCACGGCAGAAGACACCGTGTCCGGTTCCATTTACCAGACATCGTTCAAATGGCTCGACAGCCAACGTAACGTACTGAAGGAGACTGGCAACAACTATTCAAGCGACATCCTGAAGAAAGCGACAACATTCACGATCATAGGAGAGAAGGAAGGTTGTACTTCAGAAATTGACACGACCATCGAGATATGGAACTTGCCAGACGTGACCATTACGGATGCACAGACGAACAGATCCGACACGGCACAAGCTTGTAAAGATGGAGAAGTGCAACTCATCGCCACAGTAGAGCATGCACCATCCCCTTACACCTACAAGTGGGATGACAGAAGCACATCCCCGGCAACCGACAGCGACAACAACTCCACCTCGCTTAGTCCTAGGTCCGAGGGAGAGAAACACATCGTACTTGTAACCGATGGACACGGCTGTCAAAACAGGGATACGATACCTGTACACATCAACGCATTGCCATCGTTCGAGGTAATCGGTGTATCGGATGTATGTTCCGATACAACCAACAAACTCTACACGACTCCTATAACCATAGGATATACATTGCGCTACGATTGGTACGGATATGTGAAAGAGACTGGAAAAGACACGATCATCACATGGACGGAGAACGGTGTTCAGTATGAATCCACCAACAAGGATACGATCTACTTGCCGATCGGAAGAGATACCGTACTGAAAGTCAAAGGAAGTTATGAAATCAACGGCATCACTTGTCAAAACACCCAGACCTATGAGGTGAAAGCGAAAGAGACTCCAGACATCAAGATCGGCACGAACGACACCACCATCTGTAAGGGTGATGTCGTGAGCCTGGTCGTAACAGGAAACTCAACCCGTTACGATTGGACGAACGACAGAGGCGATTCGTTAAACAGCAAGAAGACCGGACAATTCACGATTGCCGATACCGTATGGCAAAAAACGACATATATCGTAGAGGGAGAATTGGATGGCTGTAAGAAGCAAGACTCCGTGACAGTAAGCGTATTCGAACTGCCAGCAGTCAGGATTACCGCCAACACGCCAATCTGCTACGGTGACAGCGTTGTTTTGACCGCCCACAGCGAAGAATCCACGAAGTATCAATGGAAGATCACCGGCAACCAGAGCCTGCTCGGATCAGACAGTGCCTCACTGCACGAGGCGCCGAAGCTGTCAACCAGCTACACCGTCATCGTCACCGACACAATCACGACTTGCGAGAACAGTGACAAGTTCGAGGTTCAGGTGAACGAGTTGCCTTCATTCAAGTTGAGCACCGACCCACTCGTTTGCGAGGGCGAAAATGCAATCGTCACAGCGACTCCGGAGGACGGAAACGACCTGCTCTATTATCACTGGGGTAAGGACAAGGATGGATTATACGAAGATGTGAACATCCACGAATTCGCAACGGAAAGAAGTGTTGACGCAACCTCAAAGGACTACACATTCGTCGTTTGGGCACAAGACATCAGCGGATGTAAGAACTCAGACTCCGTGACAGTCCACACCAAACTCTATCCAATGGCTAACATTGACTACCCAGAAAATGTATGTTGGGGTAATCAAGCGACCATGACAGGAAAGAATGCGGCAGCCACCTACATTTGGTACTCAATTTTGGGCAGTGACTCCACTCTGTTGTCAAGCAACACCAACTACACGACACAAGCCCCTACATTTGAGGAGGGAATCAAGAGTCAAACCCAATTCGTTTCCAAGGTGACGATGCAGGGATGTACAATGGATACCTCATTCCTGATAACTCCATGGAATTTGCCAAACATTAAGATTGACAGACCATCCAACGCCATCACCATCTGTGAGGCTCTCACCGACACCTTGGTGGCGATAGGTAGCGACATCGAGTTGAAAGAGGGTAACCAAGTCTATAAATGGGAGAATAACGCTTACAGTTACTTGGACAGCTTCGAAATCGCACCGTCCAGCACGACCACCTACCACTTGGCCGGCAAGGACTCACACGGATGTGAAAACTTCGACAGCATCACTGTAAGTCTGGAAAGACGCCCAGTGTTCACATTGGAAAGCAAACCTTCCGTTTGTGCGAACGACACCACCATCGGATGGGTAGAAGTGAAAGCCAAGTCCGACCAGAACCTGAAGTACACATGGAGGACATCGAATGGAGAAGAGGTGCAACTCTATGAGAGACAAGACAAAAACGGAGCGCACTCTTCCAACTATCAGTCTGGTTGGTTGCCACTCACCAAAGACACCACCCTCCGCGTGACCGCACAGTCCACGGGAGAGGGTAAGATGGGTTGCGAGGAAATCGACGAAATCAGCATCAAAGCGGATCGTTATCCAACCATCTATGCAGTCAAAGATACAGACAGGGTCTGTGTAGGTACATCCGCATACATCCAAGTAAGGACGGACATCACTGCCGACTTCTCCTGGACTAACGGAAGCACAAGCAACTACATACAAGAGGTGATTGAGCACGACAACACTAAGTTCACCGTGACAGCCACTAGCGAAAACGGATGTGCATCCCAAATGAATTTCAACGTCAATGTATGGACGTTGCCGACCATCCAACAGATCGACACAGCCATCTGCTTTAACGAATCCGTTGAGTTGACGGCGATCTGCACGGGAACTGACCCAAGCACATCTCCAGCCGACGTGGTTTACAAATGGAATGCCGCAAGTAATACGGGCGCCACATACACAACCCCTCAGTTGACCTCTCCGTCCACCTTCATCATCAAGGTGACGGATAAGAACAATTGCGTCAACACAGGAATCGCCAACGTGGGCATCAACGCACTGCCTGAATTCGTGCCTGAGTTGTTGAATCCAATCTGTCGCGGAGGTGACGCCCAAATCGTTGGAGGCAACACCAGCTTGAGATACGATTGGAACCACATAGCTGGGCAAGACAATTATGGCACCTATGGGTACAGCAACATGAAGCCATACGTACTGTACAACGTGGATCCTGTAGGATCAGACACGACCTTCACCGTATGGGGTAAAGACCCTAACACTGGTTGTGTCAACCACAAAGACATCACCATACACGTGAAAGAGTATCCTGTGCTCACGCTCAGAATGGATACCAACTACGTATGCTATGGAGAAGAGAAGCTCATATACGTATCGGGTGCGAACGACGGTTACACATGGACCGTCAACAACACGAAGATCGATACCAAGAACAACTACTTCAGGCTCACCAATGTCACGGAAGAGCAGCACATACTCGTAGAAGGTATCACCAACGGATGTATGACGCCTATCGACACTGTGGTTCACGTATGGAGCTTGCCTAACATCCAAATCGAGCCTTCCAGAAGCAGACTTTGTCTGAACGATTCTGTCACATTGCGAGGCAAGAACGGTAAAAAAGGCGAATACAAATGGATATTCAACGGAGTGCGTGAAGACTCCGTCACAGTACAAGTCCGCAAGGTTGGTCAGAACGATTACACCTTGTTCGGAAAGGACGAGAACGGATGTACGAACACTGCTCTGACCTCCATACTTGTTGACACGTTGCCAATTGTCCGTATCGCAGGAATCGATTCTGTCTGCGTCGGTGGATCATCCGAACTATCCGGTATGGGTGCGGAATCCTACATCTGGCTCACGGAAGGAAACGACACCATCAAGCGAGGCATGAAGTTCGAACCGACCATCGACACCGACACCACCTTCTATGTGATCGGAACGGACGGCAACGGTTGTGTCGGAAAGGCTGATATAGAGATGACCGCTAAGCCATATCCGGAGATCACCCACCACACAAGCACGGGTAAAGACTCCGTATGCTATGGCAATAAGTTAACGATCTACATCAACGGTGCGGAGCAGTACCAATGGGTGGGAGAAAACAGCACGGAGAACTATATCACCCAAGAGTTCACCACGCCTAAGACCTTTACGATCATGGGTACCACAAGAGGTTGCGAGACGACGAAGAAAATCGACATAGGCATCTGGAAGTTGCCAAGACCTCAACTGGACGCACCTGCGGCGATCTGCTTCAACAAAGAGGCGCAGATATCCATCTCCCAAACAGACACCACAACGGGCAGGGAGAATATGCCTATCACCGTGAAGTGGAGACACAACGGATCGACAGACTACACCATCACCGACGTGCCAAGTGCGGACAAATGGTACTATGCGACCTCGACCGACACGAACAGTTGTCGTCACACAGACTCCATCTTCGTGAAGGTGAACCCGCTTCCTACCGATCTTGCCATCGACGGAGAGGCTTCCATCTGTAAGGACTCCATGGCAACATTGAAGGCAAGCAGCCAACAGTTCGATATTGTCCGCTATGCATGGCACACCCAAAAGGATGGTTCAGACACCACGTCGTTCGGACAATTCACGGATGAGATTAACGTGAAGATCGACAAGGAGACCACCATCTATGTGACCGCGACAGACAAGAACACTTGTCAGTACACCACATCCCACAAAGTGGTCGCCAAAGATCATCCAGTGTTAATGCCAAACGCGGCGGATCACGTCTGCATAGGAAGCAGAAGCACCATCTCTGTGAGAGGAGCGACGGAGTATATCTGGGATGACGGATCAACCAACAGCTACCGCACCGTGGAGATCCTAAGCGACACGCTATTCACCGTGAAGGGTATGGCCAATGGTTGTGAATCCACAACAGACACGATCAGAATTAACCATTGGGATTTGCCGATCATATCCATTATATCTCAAGACAACAGGGCCTTCGAGATATGCTATGGGCAAGACAGTTTGACCATGACGGCAACCGGAGGTGAACCTGACCGCTACATCTGGAACACCAGGGAGACCACGGAAAGCATCACCGTATCTCCTCTGAACACCACCAGATATGAGGTGATGGGAAGTGACATAAATGGTTGTCAGAACAAGGCCGACACGATCGTCACCGTACACTCATTGCCAGTCATCTCCATCGACGGAGACGCCACCATATGCGAGAAGGACACCCTCGTACTGAAGGCGAACACGAACGACGACGATGCGGTGAAGAGTTTCTTGTGGAACTCAGACCTCGCAGGATGGGCGGATATGGAGATCAAGAAGGATTCCCAATACTTGGAATTGCCTGTCACGGCACACATCCATTTCGAGGTCACTGTAACCGACACATTCGGATGTTGGAACAAGACGTTCAAAGATGTGAAGATGAAGGAATACCCTATATTGACCTTCCCTTCACCAAATCCGAACTATGTATGCTTCGGCAACTCGACCACTATCGCAGTGGAGGGAGCCAACAGCTATCTCTGGAAAGATGGAACCACACAACGTAGCTTCATCACAACTCCTACCAAAGACAGCACATACGTTGTGGAGGGTACCACGAACGGATGTACCACGATTGACTCCGTCACCATCTACGTCAAGAAATTACCAGCCATCACCATCGAAGGCGACGGTAAGGGAGAGATGCGCGACTCCATCTGTTACAGCGACTCAATCAACCTCACCGCTAGTGGTGCGGGGAACAGCGGAAGGTATACTTGGAACACGGGTATCTCGAACGATATCCTGACCGTATCGCCTCTCAGCACCACGAAGTATTCAGTGGTCGGAACAGACTCGTTAGGTTGCTCGAACGACACCACATTCACCGTGGGCGTTATTCCTTTGCCAGCGTTCGAAATCAAGGGTCAAGAGTTGATCTGTCAGAACGACACGAACAAGATATGGCTGGAATACGAGGACAAGAGCCTCACCTTCGAATGGGGAGCAGACTATGAGATGGATGGAGACACCATCTACCCTAAGGTGGAGAACAACGAGTCCTACATCGTCACAGCGAAAGACCTTTACCAATGTGCTAAGACAAAGAGCTTAGCGGTTAAGGTTAAGCCATACCCAATATTGGACGACGATGCTGTCAAAGAGGTCTGCACAGGCAGTCCTGTCAAGATCACCGTAACAGGTGCGACAGACTACGTATGGACAGGAGGAGCGATCGGCAACACATTCACCGACACACCTGACCAAGATACGGTATACTACGTCTATGGTACCACCAACGGATGTACCACATACAAGGAATACCCTATCAAACTCTTGCCTTTGCCGATCATCAAGATCACAGGAAAGACCCACGATTTGTGTTCCGGACAGACCATGCCTCTGACTGCGGACGGAGCTAAGTCATACATTTGGAGCACAGGTAAGGCGACGAACCGTATCGATATCCGACCGACGTCAACCACCGAATACGTGGTAGTAGGTACAGACTACAAGGGTTGCGAAGGATCAGACACATTCCTCGTCAACGTGCGTCCTCTTCCATTGGTTACCATCGATGGAGACTATGCGGTCTGCGAAGGAAACAATGCGAAGTTGTATGTGGTTCCGAACGAGAACAATTCTCCGTTGAATACCTACATCTGGAAATACGATGGCAACGACATCGGAGACCAAGACACCATCTACACGGAGATCAACACGACACAGAATATCAACTTACGTGTCATAGATATCTACGGATGTGAGGCGACCGCCAACACTACGGTTAAGAGCAAGCCTTATCCTAAGTTGGTCGTGCCGGAGAGCGACACCGTATGTACCGAACGTACCATCACGCTCACCGTGGCTGGCGCCAACGCTTACGAATGGCAGGATAACGGTTACCCTATCGAAAACAACACGAACACGCTCACCAAGGAAATGGGAGCCACTGGCTCACAACAATTCATGGTGAGAGGTACGACAGACGGATGTACATCCGACTGGTATGACATGAAGGTGGAGGTAGTCGAGCATCCTATCGTAACCATCAGCGGAGACGACGCTGTCTGCATCAACAACTTCGCACACCTCCAAGCCAGCGGTGTCAAGGATGGCACATACATCTGGAGTGAAGGTTCTCAGGGCGAAAGCATCGACATCAAACCAATGGCGACCACAACATACTCCGTCATAGGTTACGACAAGTACGGATGTGAAGGAACAGCGGAGAAGGAAGTCAAAGTGAACTTCCCTGCCGAAATCAGCATCGAAGGACCGAAGAACGTATGTTTGGATGATGGAGATGTTAACCTCACAGTGATCAACGAGAGTGACGAAATGCTCACCTACACATGGGACAATGGATCAACCTCGTACAACAGGAGGGATTACATCACAGAGGCGACTTCATATTGGGTGAAAGCGACAGACAAGAACAATTGTGATGCCTACGCCGAGCACACCGTATCTGTGACGAAGAATCCATCCATCACATTGACGGGTAATATGGAGGTTTGCGAGGACGAGCAAATCGTCATCAGCGCCTTCGGTACCGCCACCAGCTACTTATGGTCCAACGGAACAGAAGTCAACCAGTTGAACACCCTCGCCGTATTCAACGATGCGACGGCTCAAGGCAACTCATCCACAAGGAGGTTCCGTGTATACGGAATGCTGAACGGATGTGAGAGTTACGTAGACACCACTGTGGTCATCCACAAGAAACCGGCTTTGAGTTATGATGGAAACACGACCATCTGTCAGGGTGACAAGTTGGAAATCACCGCACAAGGTGCTCAACTCTACTCTTGGAGCAATGGAGCCAACACCCAGACGCTCGTCACCCGTCCGATCAACAACACCCGATACACCCTGATCGGTATCGGAGAGAATGGATGTAGGAATGCGATAGAAGTACCTATAACCGTATATCCTCAACCACAGTTTGTTGTAACGGGAGACAGACAAGCCTGCCGAGGTGCAAGTGCGAAACTCCAGGCACAAGGTACCGGTATCATCTACAGATGGGGATTCGGCACCGATGAATGCGAAGATGCGGAGAGCGGCAACGAGGCTTCCATCGCAGTTCCGGTAGTGGGAACAGAGACACAAGTCTTCGTCAGAGCGATAGACGTGAACAACTGTTCCGCCACAAAGATTGTGAAAGTCAAAGCATTGGAGCCTCCTACCCTCACCTACAGTGGAGAGAGGAAGGTCTGTGCAGGAACAAGCATCAACCTCACCGCACAAGGCGCAAGCTCATATTACTGGGTAGTTGGCGGAGATACGGTACGAGGCATGAACTTCAGCTACAAGCCAATGGAGAACATGACCGTCAACCTCCATGGTACAATGGGCGAATGCTCATCTGACATAAAAGTGTACATCCAAGCAGACCCTGCGCCACAAATATCCATCACGGGTAAGGACACGATCTGTAAGGGCGAAGAGATGGAACTCACGGCACATGGTGCTCGAAGCTTCATCTGGAGCACAAAAGATACGGCTAGCACAATCACTCGAAGGTTACAGAACTCCATGACCTACACCGTCACGGGTATCAGCTTTAACAACAACTGTACCGCAACACTCTCCAAGACAGTACATGTCAACCAGTTGCCTGCAGTAAAGATGTCCGTGAAGAAGGACGGCTGTCCTGAGGCGGAAACGAAAGTGGACTTGAGCGCAAGAGGTGCCAAGTACTACACATGGAAGAGTATTCCATACGTCACCGAAATTGCGACAAGCATGGGAGACTCCATCTTCGACGCAGTCATCGAACAGCCTACCACCATCATCGTTCATGGTGTGGACAACAACAACTGCGAGTCGACGGATACCGCCTACGTGGAGCCTGTTCCATACGAGCCAATCGAGTTCTCGGTTACCCCTGGCGTCATCGAGCATGACAATCCTAACATCTCCATGAAGGGATACTATCCTAATGAGGCCTTGTGGTACTGGGATCCAGGAGACAAGTCTGGAATAATTGAGCGCATGAACGCCACCTACACTTACCCTCACGCAGGGTACAGAGACTCGTTTGTCGTAAGTGTCAAGGCTGTCGACAAGAAAGGTTGCGAATACCACGGCGACACGACCATCTACATTTGGAAAGACTTCTGGGCACCTAATGCCTTCACGCCAAACAAAGATGGGCATAACGAGGTATTCAGATTCCTCGGAACAGAGTTCTTGACAGAGTTCAACTTCGTCATCTTTGACAGAAGCGGTAGAATCGTCTTCACAGGCACAGACAAGGATGCGGCTTGGGATGGAACCTGCGACGGCAAAGAGTGCGGTTGGGGCGTATACGGATACGTCGTCAACTACAAGAGCACCTTCCGAGGCCTGAACAAGGGAGGCGAACGACGAGGTACCGTGACATTAATTAGATAATCTTTATTTGATAACAGCTATAAACGAGGAATGCGCTATCTTTGCACATTCCTCGTTTAGTAGTATTAAGAGCATGATTCAACAAGAGACCTTCGAAACTAAAACAGGGTTCGATAAAATAAGGGATTTACTGAAAAACCTTTGCTCCTCGCAATTGGGCAAAGACAAGGTGGACGAAATAGATTACTCGACCAACTACGACACTGTCATCACCCTACTCAACCAAACGCACGAATTCACTAAGATCATAGAGGAAGAGGACTTCCCCTCAGATCCTTTCTACGACGTGCGTGAAGGCCTCAAAAGAATCGAAACGGAGGGTTTTTACCTCTCCGAGCAGGAGCTTTACGAACTGCGCAGGTCCATCGAAACCATAGCGGAGATCGTCAAATTCTTCGAAGAGAAGGGAGAGGAACATTTCTACTACCTCAAACAACTCGCGACGGACGTCTTCACCTTCCCCGACCTCATACGAGCCATCGACCGTATCCTGGACAAGTTCGGGCACATCAAGGACAACGCCACCCCTGAATTGGCCTCCATCCGCAGGAGCATATCCATAGAGGAGAGCGCCATCAGCCGAGCCATCAGCCATGCGCTTCAGCTGGCGAAAAAAGAGGGTTTCATCGAGGAAGACACCAAACCGACCTTCCGTGACGGACGCCTGCTCATTCCTGTACCGCCAGCCTATAAAAGGAAGATACGAGGCATCGTACACGACGAATCCGCCACCGGAAAGACAGTCTTCATCGAACCAGAGGCCGCCGTCGAGATCAACAACAAAATCAACGAACTCAAGACGGAGGAGCGGAAGGAGATCATAAAGATACTCACCGCCATCAGCTCCGAAATACGTCCACGGACACCCGAGCTCCTAGACTCGTACGATTTCCTCGCCCAAATAGACTTCATACGTGCCAAAGCGTTGTTCGCCCAAGAGACGGACTCCACCCTGCCGAAGATCAAGAGGGAAGCGCTCATGGACTGGAGCCTCGCCAAACATCCCCTACTCTTCCTCAACAACCGGAAGTTGGGCAAGGAGGTAGTGCCCCTCTCCATCACCCTGAACGCAACCAATAGGATCCTCATCATATCCGGACCTAACGCGGGAGGTAAATCAGTCTGCCTGAAGACGGTAGGTCTACTGCAGTACATGATGCAGTGCGGACTGCTCGTCCCGATGCACGCCAGCAGCCAGATGGGGCTCTTCGGCAAGATACTCATCGACATAGGCGACGAGCAATCCATCGAGAACGACCTCAGCACCTACAGCTCGCACCTCACCAACATGAAACTCTTCGTGAAACAGTGCGATGGGAAGAGCCTACTGCTCATCGACGAGTTCGGAAGCGGTACGGAACCCCGCATCGGAGGAGCCATCGCAGAGGCGCTCTTGGATCATTTCAACCAAAAGAAATCCTTCGGTGTCATCACCACCCACTACACCAACCTCAAGAACTTCGCAGAGGAGACGGAGGGCATCATCAACGGAGCCATGCTCTACGACCGACACAGGATGCAGCCTCTCTTCCAATTGGAGATAGGCAACCCAGGCAGTTCCTTCGCCGTGGAGATCGCCCGCAAAATAGGCTTGCCGGAATCGGTCATCGAGGAGGCGACACAAAAGGTGGGTGAGGACTTCGTCAACATGGACAAATACCTGCAGGACGTGGTGCGGGACAAGCGTTATTGGGAGGCTAAGCGTCAGAGCATCAAGCAGAAAGAGAAACGATTGGAGGAACTGACCGCCAAATACGAAGAAGAGTTGGAGGAGATGTCCAAGCTGAAGAAAGCGGTCATCCGGGAGGCGAAACAGGAGTCCCAGCAAATGCTCGACCAGGCCAACGCAGCCATAGAAAAGACCATACGGGAGATCAAGGAGGCTCAAGCCGACAAAGAGAAGACCAAGGAGGCCCGCAAGAAATTCGAGGCGTTCAAGGAGGAGCACAAGCAGAAAGATGAAGGAGACATCTCCAACCAAAGGAGGATACAACCACGCAAGACCTCTCCACAAAAAACCACGAAGGAAGAGGGGAAAGAGACATTCGCCGTAGGAGATACCGTGCGCATCAAAGGGCAAGGCGGCCATGCGACAATCCTTGAGCTGAAGGGAGACAACGCCACCATCGCCATCGGACAGATCAAATCGACCGTCAAGACCAACCGTCTGGAGAAGATGAGCAAGAACATGCTGAAGAAGGAGAACGCGAAGAGCTCGTTCGTCAGCGAGGCGACATCGGACGATATCAGGCAAAGACAGCTGCACTTCAAGCGGGAGATCGACGTGCGGGGCATGCGGGGAGACGAAGCCTTGCAAGCCGTCACCTACTTCATCGACGACGCTATTATGGTGAATGTGGACCAGGTGCGAATCCTCCACGGAACAGGCACTGGCGCACTACGTCAACTCATCCGCCAATACCTGCAAACCATCTCTGGCGTCAAGAATTTTCACGACGAACATATTCAATTTGGAGGAGCAGGTATAACTGTTGTAGAATTCTAAATGATTTATTATTTTTGCCTAAATTTTATAAAAATATAAATTTTTATATTCCATGAAAAAGATAATCAGTGTAATCGCGACGGTTTTTCTGTTATTAACCAATGCGCAAGCGCAATATGACGACAGAGTGCAATTCGGATTTGACATGGGAGCTGGGTTCGCCAACCAATGGGGAAACGCATATGATGCTTATGGAAAGAAAGGAATATTAGGCTTTAAATTCGGCTTCTTCCTTGACATCAACTTCAGCGAGCACACATTCTTAGAGACAGGAGTCTCCTTCAACAGAAAAGGATGCAGGATCAACGGCCACCAATGGCTGGAGAACGGAGGTCCGCTCAAATTATTCGACAACGAAAGGGCTACCGTCAACCTCTTTTACGTGGAATTACCGGCATTGATCGGTTTTAGAGTGCCTATCGAGTATGAAGTGGCATGGAAATTCGTAGTCGGACCATACTTCGGTGTCGGAGTAGCCGGAGAAAGGAAATATTGGTTCAAAAACAGGGAGAACGACGGCAGGCCAACCCTTATCAGCAGTTTCTCAGAGGATTACAGCAGCCGATTCAAAAGATTCGACCTCGGATTCATAGCGGAAACCGGTATCGAAATCCGACGCATATCCCTCATGATCACCTACGAGTTCGGTATGTTCAACAACTACCACAACGACACGTACCACATATTGGACGCACGCAACAATTGCATCATGGGTACTATCGGATTTAGGTATTAATCGAACAAAGACAATATAAAAGAAATCGGTTGGCTACATTGTAGTCAACCGATTCTTTTATTACCTAACAGATGATTCACGAATCCCTAGTGAAGGAAAGACATCTCTATCACCTCACAACCAGACGATAATCCGCCTGCACACCTCCGACCTCCATCTTCACGACGTAGACGCCGCTACGCAGATCCAGCGGAAGAATCTCCGCACCGTCATTCACCACGCCATGGCTCACCATAACGCCTCGGATATCGTACACGTAATAAGGCAAATCGCCCTGCGCACCATTCCGCTCAACATGAAGAACACCATCGGAGTACCATAAACCGAGAGGTGCCGCCTTTCCTTCCACGTCATCCACGGAGGTGACAATCTCCTCACCCTCCTTATAGATTCTCCACAACGAAGCGAGCGGACGGTCGTTAGGGCGCACATTCTGCACCACGTCCCCATTACTCGTCAACACATAATAGCCACTGTGCGTAAAACGCATGCTGACCACCAAGCCAGGGTAATCCTTCTCCTTGGTCAAGCCCAACTGTTGATGCACCTTGCCGTTCCATTCCCACAGACCGACAGCCACACCAGCCTCCTTCGTCTCGTTCGGTATCTCCAAGACCTTATCACCGAAGTTGATACGGTAGGCACTACCCGACTCCGCTATCGTTGCCAAAGAGGCGGAGGAGTTACAATCGCCCAACACGATATCATTGTTATTCGCCTGCAAACACTCGCCCGTCTCCATCGAGTAGAAACGCACCTTGCCCTGTGGCAGATCCGTCGCAGGGTTCTTTGACCACACACGCACCCAGTCGCACTCCAAGTAGGCAGGGTTGTTGCTCGTCACCTCGATAGGGTTACCATTGTCCGTGGCCCATCCACCAATCGCTAAATTGATGATGATATAATTCTTAGCCAACTGGCTGATCTCCGACGGTTTGTTGTAGCTCGCCACCAACTGATCGTCGAAGTAGAAGCTCAGGTACTGATCGTTCCACTCCAAGCCATAGGTGTGGAAATCGGCGGACTTATCCGGACCCGTATGCACCCCTCCGAAAGAGGCCTCATGGTCCCAGGCGGAACCGTGGGAGGCGTACCAATCCGTCTTGGTGTAGTGGAGGTAGTAATGATGCTGGTTCCTTGCGTGAGGCACCTCGAAAATGTCTATCTCAGGCGGCCAACCATCCTGCAACGTCCAGAACGCAGGCCACGTGCCCAACTGCTTCGGCATCTTGAAACGTCCCTCGATATAGCCGTATTTCACCTCAAACTTACCCCTCGTGTCGATGGCGCCTGAGGTATAGTCCAACGAATAGGTCTTGTCACCGCTCTTGCATGTGGCGGGAGCCTGCGGGTGACGCTTCGCCTCTCCCTTGATACGCAGTAATCCGTCAGAAACGGATACATTCTCCTCCACGCAATAGGCGCGGTGGTTATGGGTATGGCCCCAGTTATAGGTTGGGTTCCACTTGGATTTATCCAACGAATTACCGTCAAACTCATCGTTGAAGACCATCGTCCAACCACTCATGTTAGCCGGCGGATCCGCATAGAGCGAACCTGAGAAGAGGAGGGCCAGCACCGCCACGCCCAAGCGAGAAACTATATCTTTCATAACTTCTAAATTATTATCTATAAAACTAATTACAAGCACATTACTTCACGAGCACCTTGGTCGTGCCCCTTTCGCCCTGCACGTCGTACACCACGATGTATGGTCCCTTAGGCAACGGAACAGAGACAAAGGCATCCGAAAGGCCTTGCAGCGTACGCTCGTAGACTCCGCCCATATTGTAGACACGGAGATCCATCTTCGAGGAAGAGAAATTCACCACACGCAATCCATCCGCCTCGCCATAGGCATAGACGAGAGGAGCCTGGGCAACGGTTCCTTCCGGAAGAGAGGTAGGGTCCATCATGGAGGCATTCGCATAAGGGAACGGTATGATCCGCCACTCGCGGTGCGCATTCTCCCCTGCCCCGCCGGCTTCCCAGACACCAACGTTCGTGCCGATGGAGGTATTAACGCCCTCCAGATCGAACCATTTATCATCGGAGGCGGAGATGATCGTGTAACAGTTCTCACCGTGCTCCACCAAACGGAACTCCTGCGAGGCATTGCCCGTCCTCAGCTCCGTCAGTTGCAGGTAGTAGGAACCGTCATCCGTGATGGCCATCTCCTTGCCATTCTTCTTCGTGTATATCTGATAGTTACCGTTCGACAAGCGTCGGAAGCGCCAGCACTGCAGGGAATCGCCTGCGGAGAGGATAGCCAGATTCAGGTTCTCCGAAGACTCGGCGGAAAGTACCCCTGAAGCGGCACGAGGAACGATCATGTACGCAGCCTCAGGGTTAAGCCCGGTAATTCCTTCGTTAGGAGAGACGCTGAAGACAGCCGTGGCAATCTCCTCCCCTCCCATCACGTAGCTGAACGTCTCGCTATCAATCGTATAGTTGGAGGATTCCTGGCAATTCTGCTTCGAGTTGGTCACGTATAACTTCACGTCGGAAGAGACATTCTTCAGCAAGGTGAGGTCCACATTCACCAGCTTCGTGTTGCTTCCCGTGTTCAGCATCACGACAACCACCTCTTTCCCGTCAGGACTCACAGCCGCCAGGATGTCACCACGACCCGTGGAGAGCAAGCTATAGCCCTGCTTGATGAAGCGGGTCACCTGCATACGGACATAGTAATTCTTCACGATAGAGTAGCTCTGCCGTGAGAAATTGCCCTGCACGAGGCACCATTGGTCATTGCCCTCCTCCACAAACTGCCAGTCCACCCAAGCCTGCGGCAACATATAGTTCAGGTCGTCGAACATGCGTTGCGCCAAGGAGAGGTTGCCCTGCAAGCCAGTGCCGCCCGCACCCGTCTCGGACATCCACAAAGGAAGCCCCGACTCACGCACCAAGTCCTTCAGATTGATTCTATCCATGGTGTTTCCACCATACGTATGCACATTGAACTGCCCCAACATACCCACGATGTCACCCTCCTTCCGATAAAGTTTCAGCTCATCGATGGCGGTGTTCACGCTCGTCTCGTCGCAAGCGGAGATGACCGTCTTCAAGCCCGATTGCTTCAGTTTAGGGTAGAGCACCCGCAAGAGTTTCACTTGCGAAGAGGGATCGAAGTGGCAACCCTCCTGACCACCGTTGGCGCCCCAGTAGTTCGTGTTCGGCTCGTTGAAAGGATCCAACGTCTTGAACTCCACGCCATACTCGCTCTTGAAGTGTTTGCAGACCTCAATGAGGTAGTCGCAGAACTGCTCATAATACTCAGGCTTGAGATTGTCCGAAGAGGCATTGGAATGGCCCGAAGAGCACCCGCTGTAGGTCATCCAGTAAGGGGCGGAGTTGGAGAACGCCTCGAAGATAGCGTCAGGCCTAGCCTTGTGGATTTTCTCCAGCACCTTACGTTGTCCAGGGTCCTTGCTCCAGTCATAGCCGGAGTTGGCGCTCGCCTTGAAGCCATCCATCTCGGCCCGTTTACCCTTTCCGTTGCACATATGACCGTTGTAGTGGGAAGGATCATCCCCTCCCCCGATGTTGTAGCGGAAGATATTATAATTCAAACCATCCTTGTCCGTCAAGAGTTTCACCAGTTCGTCCACCTTGCTGTCGTCCCACTTGCCGCACATATTCGCCCACCAGCAGAGGGAGACGCCCCAGCCCTCCATCGTCTGTTGTTTCGAGGCTGGATTGAGGCTCACCGTGGTCATAAGGTTAGGGTCATACTTAGCCAATAGCCCGAAGTACTCATCCTCCGTCAGGTTGATGACAGAGCCATGGCGCATGACGGAAGGGAAGGAATATTGGCTGGAATTGAGTTGCGTGAACCGTCCCGACGACAGATCGCTCGTCACCAGCGGGAAGTAGCCTTTCCCCCCGAAATCATCCAGAAGGAGGCACCATTTCTCCTCGTTATTGAACTTGAAGCAGGTAGGACCCTCAACGCCTGAGAGGGAGCTCATATCGCTGCTGATCTCCGTCCAATTGCCCAAAAGCGAGTTGGACTTCTCCATGATGATATACTTACCCCCCGAAGGCAAACCATTCTTATGCGGCTCCGTGGCCTCGTTCTTCTTGAAGCGGTAGTAGGTGTCGCCCACCTTGATGGCCGTCGCGTCGATCACGCTGATGACCCTGTTGGAAGCGTTCCGCAGCTCGATCCACACCTTCGCCTCGCTGAAGGTCTTGAAATCCTTGGTCGTGCAGTAGTAGACACGGTGTGTGTTATCACCCGAAGGAATCTTGGAGGACCAGAAGACCAGGTATTGTCCGCTCGCATCGTCATAGACCGCCTCAGGTGCCCATGTGCAACCCGCACCATCAGGCGCGACACGGCACATGCGCTGTTCCGACCAATGGACCAGGTCGGAGGACTCCCACACCATGATAGACTTGCTACCCGTAGTCTGTGCGGCAGACCAATTACCATTGCCATTGATTTTCAAGTCCGTAGCGATGACGTAGAATTTCTCTCCGTCCGCCGAACGCATGATAAAGGGATCGCGCAGACCCTTCTCGCCCATAGTAGAAACCAAGACCGGATTACCATCATTGAGGTCGGTCCAATGCAGACCATCCCGGCTCACCGCAAAATAGATCTGCTCCCCCTGCGAGAGACCCTCGCCCTTGAAATAGGCGAACAGATATGCGGAATAGACCTTCTCCTGTGCGAAGGAAGCCAACGAAGCCCAGACGAGCATTAGAAACGGAACGATGCGGCGCAATAGGCCTTTTGTGTTTTTCATCATATTGTATCTTTTTAGCAGAAACATCTACCTTAAAACCCGTAAGAAAACGGCGCATAAAGATACATAAAATTTTTACATGAAAGGGAAGAGACGAGAATTAAGAATTAAGAGTTAAGAGTTATGGATAATAGCATCACTTCTCAACATCCGTTTTATACTTAAATCGGTCCAGATGGGTGAAGCCCATGGCGGTCAGGCGTTCCGCACTTTTCTCCACATCCGCCTCGGTATTATATTGCTCGATCAGGGGGAGTCTGACGACGACACGCTCCTGCAGTCCCAGATCCGCCAAGCGGCGCAGGTTGGAGAGCATCTGTCGGGCATCCAGCCCCGTGTATGCCTTATAAATCTCCTCATTCATATCCTTGACGTCGACGATATAATGGTCCACCACGTCCAACGATTTCTCGAAGAGCGCGCTAGGCACATTCAGCGAGGTCTCCAGCGTGAGGTTCCAATGCGGTCCGCACAACTCCCTGAACGAGCGGATGAACTCCACATTCAGCAAAGGCTCGCCCCCGCCGAAGGTGACCCCGCCGCCGGTCGCCAAGAAATAGAGTTGGTCCACCTTCACATATTCGTACAACGATTGGGGAGTATGCATGACCAAGTAGGCATCGGCACGGTTGCACTGAGGATTCAGGCAATAGGCACAATTGAGCGGGCAGCCCCAGAAGGCAGCCAAAGTCGTGACACCCTCGCCATCCACCGTCAGACGATGTCTGGCCACACCAATAAACTTCACAGGTTGCATATACGTGAAAATTCTTTTATGATAAGCAAAATTATAACAAAAAGCATTTGCTTCCCTATTACCAGGAAAAAAAGTTATCTTTGCGCACGCAACGGAGGAACAGGCACGTACCACCCTGCGAAAACATTATTAAAGAGATGGCAAACAACCAGGAAACCCATTGGTTCGTGGCAAGAACCAGGGCGAGGCAAGAGAAGAAAATCAGGCAGATTATAGAAGAGATGGGGATAGAGGTCTATCTGCCCGTCCGAGAGGAAATGCGCCAATGGCATGACCGTCGCAAAAAGGTGGAGGTGGTATTGATCCCCAGCATCATATTCCTCCACACCGACAAAGCCACTGCCCTCTCCCTGCCCAACGAGCGAGGGGTACCCATCCGTTTCGCCATCAACACGACACTGGTCAGACATGAAATCATGACAGTTCCCACCCATGAGATGGAGAACTTCATGAGGTTCCTAAGCTCCAACGATGAAGAATTGCAAATAGATGAAGAGCTCATCTACATACCAGGCACAAAGGTGCGCATCGCACGTGGACCGATGGCTGGCGTGGAGGGAGAACTCGTCAGGGTGGACAACAAAAAGAAGGTTGTCGTCCGCCTCACAGGCCTCATCGCCTGCTCCCTGGAGATTCCGATGTCCAGATTGGAAAAAATAAAGGATTAAGGCGAACGTCTGAGAATTATTTCTCCGTCTCGTTCACCTTGAACTTATCACCTGTTTCGTCCACAACACGCTGATAGTAGCTCTTCGAATAGCCAGGCGTTTGGATATCATCCGGCACGCCCCATCCGTTATCAATGAACTTACCCTTCCTTTCACGCTTGATGTTTCCATCGGCATACTTCACCATGAGGAATTCGCCCAAAGCCTTCCACTGACGCATCATCAGCACGCTCTGGTTCTCCGAGTACTCCGTGAGGAAGCGGTTCGCATAATCAGGCGATTTCTTGAAGAGGGACTGCGCCGCCTCCTCCACCACCTGCAGGTTATCCTCCAGTTTCTGCTCAAACTCAGCCTGCACCTTGCGAATGTCAGGGGCCATATACTTATACTTGCCGTAAGCCATGTTAGAGACCCAATTGAAGACCCAGTAGGCGGAGTCCCAAGAGAACTCCAGCAAGCTACCGTTACCCGTCTTGAAACAATTAGGCACCTGCGTCGTGCCACAATAGATCGGCACATAGACCGTGAAGGTCGCGTCGTCCACACCGAACCACAGCACACCACCGATCTTACCAGGCAGCCAGCTGCGCATCTGAGCGACGAACGAGAAGGCGTTCTTCGGGCCAGCGATAGGAGATTCGTTGAAGTATGTTTGTCCGTCCAATTCCCAGAACCTAGGCTCAAAGCGGTAGTCCGCCCCGAAAGGCTCGGCTCCCACATCCTCCGTCATCGCCAGCGGAGAGTTCTCGAAATGGTCACGCATCAGGTTCTTCAG
>JAGCWA010000032.1 GCA_017962085.1 Paludibacteraceae bacterium | reverse complement strand
TGACGAGGAAAGATTCCTGTCAGATTGGGCCTCCAAAGAGGATTTTTTGATGGATACTTTATTCTGTGAATTTGCGTATGTGTGTCTCAGATACATAGATGGAATAATCTTTAAATCATATGAAAAGACTTCCCCGGAAAATGTATGTCTTATAATCTTTAGATCAAATGACAAATTTTATCTTCGACAAGAAAGACTCATAGATTTGGATAGCATAAGGTCTTTGCCGGAAAACTATGAAATATCGAAGTCCATAGATGTGAAAAGGCTTTCTAAAGTGGAGGAAATATTCGATTTTATTTACAATTATGGCATATATGAGATTAGAATACACCATGAAAATGGATTTATGTCCATCGATTTAGGGCAGAATGGGAATCATGAAAATGTACATTTGTATTACCGTCCACACGAAGTCCGTTATAAAGAAACTCATGACACCATGCACATAAGTTATCCTGATTGTAGCATTTTAGATCACACGATTGCTTCAGAAGGAATTGATTCTATAGCCCCAAGATGGTCTTTGCGGAAAACAAAGGAAATAGAATGAGGTGGTTGAATACATGAATGAGAATTTTGTCGATCTGATCTATGATGAAGAATCAGGCGTCGATATCCTAAACAATGAGATAATCCGTGAAATCACGTGCTTTTTTGCACGGAAAAATATAACTTTGGATGATTAATAGCGAATGATTGCCTAAATAGAACGAAGAAGATGAATAGCACATATGAAGTAATATTTGATATCGGAGAAGTCAAGGATGGGTTGTTTGACCATGATCCCGAATTGAATGGTTCATTGATTCCTTGCCTCATAGAGTCTTGTTTCGGAGAAAGCTGCGTGACGACGGTGCTGAGCGGACCTCAACTGATCTGTTGCAAGGTGCAGACGGATAAGAACTTGCAGGAGACCGC
The DNA here is from genome assembly GCA_017962085.1 of Paludibacteraceae bacterium. Lineage (GTDB taxonomy): Bacteria > Bacteroidota > Bacteroidia > Bacteroidales > Paludibacteraceae > UBA1181. Next base: position 90,855 of record JAGCWA010000032.1, on the reverse strand, counting down.
TGACGCCATCGTGAAGAAAATGGAGCAGGTCTGCCCCCACATCGCGATGATTCACGAGAGCGGAGATGAGGAGCGGATAAACTATAAACTCGGGGAGAAATCTTCTGTCCATGTTTCCCTGAAGAACGAAGGGGAACAACCGCAGGAGGAGGAGAACGAGGTGGACTATAGCGTCTTCAAAAACAAGGAGGAGCTGGACGATATCATCAAAAACATCAACAACCTCATCGGCTGGGACTCCTTCAAGCAGTTCGTCAACGAGGCGGTGCCTGTCGTCGCCGATATGCACAAAAGGGACTCGCTGGACAGTTTCAAGGCGCAGAATTATCTCTTCTCGGTCAATGACGGATGCGGCCTGACGCGGGTCATCAACCTGCTCACCCTTTTCGAGGTGGAGTTGGGCGTTTTCACCAAGAAGTTCTATTTCGAGTTCGTGCTCTCCGATGAGACGCAGGGACGGAAGATCAATGTCAAAGACTTGTTGAACATCCTTTACGACAAGGAGAATTATGACAAGCTTGTCTGTCTGGACATCAGCGAGTTCATGGTCAAATCCAAGCAGCGTGAGCTGAAAGATCTGCTTCTGGAGATTTCGCACGTCTCCGGCAACTTCAATTTCGTCTTCCGTGTCCCTTACATAGAGCCTCATGAGCTCAAGAAAATAGAGGATTCGCTTTCCGATATCCTTTTCATCAAGACATTCACCATCCCGCCTTTCTCGGACAAGGAGATCCGGCAGTATGCGGAGCGTATGCTCGACCCGCTACGCCTTGAGATGGAGGAGGACGCCTGGGAGGTTTTCTTCGCCCGGATCAGGGAGGAGAAGAGTGACGGACGCTTCTACGGCCTACGCACCGTCAAGAAGGTCTTCGACGAGACGGTATTGCTCAAACATCAGGCGGATGCCCGGAACCGTGGCGCTTCCGACGACACCATACGTCGTGAGGAGATTAAGCCCCTTTCGGTCACATACGGTGTCCAGGGGAAAGATGCCTTCGACGAGTTGTCCGAAATGATAGGCATGGAGAAGATCACCGAGCGTATCCGTGAGATCGTGGCGCAGGTGGAGGTCTCTATTCAGAACGACAAGCTGGAACGTCCGTGCATGCACATGCGTTTCGTAGGTGCGCCGGGTACGGGTAAGACGACGGTGGCGCGTATCGTCGGACGAGTCTTCGCCGAGCATAAACTGCTTAGCAATGGTTATTTCTTCGAATATGGCGCCCGTGATTTCTGTGGGGAATATATCGGTCAGACTGCCCCTAAGACCGCGGCGATCTGTCGTGACGCCTATGGCTCGGTCCTCTTCATCGACGAGGCCTATGACCTCTACAGAGGGGGCGTGGGGTCTGAAAACGATTATGGTAGGGAGGCTCTCACCACGCTCATCTCGGAGATGGAGAACCATCGTGACAACCTTGTGGTCATCATGGCCGGGTATAAGGCGGAGATGGAGAAGCTGATGCAGGGAAACACCGGGCTTCGGAGCCGTATGCCTTTCCTGGTCGAGTTTCCTTCCTACACGAAGGAGCAACTTGCCCAAATATTCATGCTGATGGCGGAGAAACATTTCGCCTGCCAGAAGGAGCTGAAGCCTGCCGTGGAGCAGTACTTCGACGAGTTGCCGCAAAGCTACATCAGTTCGGAGGAGTTCTCGAACGCCAGGTTCGTGCGTAATCTTTATGAGCGCACATGGTCCAAGGCGGCGATGCGGGCGCAGCTCAATGGGCAGAAGGAGGTTGTTCTATGCCAGGAGGATTTCTTCGCCGCCAAATCGGAGAAGGAATTCAGCGAGAAACTGACGACCGGCAGGAATAGGGTAGGGTTCTGACCTACTATGCGGTCAGAGAGCCCTAGATATAAAAAACGTACTTGGATTCATACATTGCGTATGAGGGTCCAAGTGCGGTTGGTCCTTAATTAACTCGTCCCGATTTTAACGGGGCACTAGTAATACTTGATATATTCCCTCAAATATTTAAATGGGAAAGGAACAACAGTTAATTGCCCGTTACGAACAAATGTCACACCCATAAGAGGTAAAAGTTTGTCGAAGAATAGCGATGATCCCTCATACGATTCTATTCGACGAATAGGGACGCCTGATAAAGTGCTATTTATTCCAACCCCCATCTCTCCAACAAAATAGTGCAATTGATTGTCTTTTTTAAATGTTTTCACGTCAAGTAATGCTGACAAATAGTTGTTGCGTGCTTCTTTATTTTTTAGTTTGTTATTGCCTTTTGCCAATTCTTCTTTTAACCCCAATATGTCTGGAACGGTATGTAATCCAGTCTCATGGATAACATTGATATCGGCTCCATATTTAACAATGCCTTTTATAGTCTCTTTCTCACAGGATGTGAAGATTTTCAAATATTTATGGTATTCATCAGATGAGAACAAATCATTCTCTTGTTGTCGTATCTCAAATTGACCGTTGGGTTTTATGGTCATAAAATAGAATTGTCTGTTTTTTCCTCCATTTTCAGTTTGTATATCGTGCTCTATGCCAAATATCAAATTGTTATCGAATTGAAATTCAGACCAATTGACAATAGAGATTGTTTTATTTCTTAAATCATCTTTAATGATTAATTCTTCAGCAACATTGAAAGCGACTGCTCGAAGATACGTGTCAGAACCTTTGTCATTAAAATTGTCCGTCGTTATGTGCTGAACGGTATATTTTGACAGGTCTTCATCGTGTGGGTCAGCAATGTTTTTGCCATAATATTCATCGTTGTGTATCAACCGTAAATTATATGCACCCTTCGACAATCTTTTGGTTTTTCTTACGGATATTCCAAAATTTGACTTGAATACAGATGTTATTTGTTCGCATTGAATTGCCGACTTCTCATTCTCTACTAAATCGACTAAAACAACTTTTTGTTTTGATAGCAAATCAGTGAGTCTTTTGCTTAGCAAATTTTTTTCTCTATTACTCGAATATTCTATGGATGACTCTATTTCTTGTGGTTCAAAGTCTAATTTAGCAAGTCCATTATATTTCTCGTTGAATTGCGAAATCACTTTTGCAATGATTCCCATCTTACTTTCGTCAAAAGCATTTTCATTAGAAATGTCGAGAAACGTTTTGCTTGTCTTTTTATCGAATATCTTACGCTGAATAAATTCATCCTGCTTTTCGTCGTCTTTGAGTTTGCGACGTAATGAATAATTGGCAGAAATTGTGTATCGCGGGAACTCCGATATTTTCCGCTTGCCAAAATCCATTGCGTTTTTATATTTCAATGTGTTGAACGTGCAAATATTCCAAGTTAATATACCCGATGTCAAACGAATGTCCATGGTAGGAATACTGATGATTTCCGATTTGATTCGTTTTATCCAATTGGGATGGAAGCAATACAAATGTCCTGTGACATTATTATACGATTCAAACTTAGTCTGACGTGTGCCAATTGCATTCAAAAGAAGTTGCAACAAGTAATAATCATTGGTTTTCCCCGACAAGTAATCAGTTAGGGTGATCTTGTCACCATCTTTCAGTTTGTGAATATTTTCCAATAAATCATGCTTGCTTTCCATACCTTTCTTCAGCATTAGCAAATATTCTTTTATCGAAACATACACTGTTGATATAATGCATTTGTTGGCCGACAATTCGTCAATCATCTTCGCTCCTGATGGAAACCGATCATCTGTCGTTTTCAACGAATAAACATCATATATCGAGGCCATTTGTACAGCATCTAATTCGTATACAATTCGATTAGTCTTTATTTCCATAAGTACTTATTAATAACATTTATTGAATCAATAGAAAGCTTAACCTGTTTTCCATCTTCCACATAGAGTTGTGGTATTTCTATTAATGAACACTCTTCTCTTTGTAATGGTGGTTTACATTGGCGTTCGGTTGTCGAATAAATATTAACAATTAACACCTTTTCTGCTCCGCATTTTTTTGCTTTAGCAAAAATCTCTGAGCGTATTTTTTCTGATTGCTCTAGGCCTAGATTAATTTCTTTCCATTTTTTAAAATCCACATAAATGTTTTTACTTGGTACTTGATAATCAAAGAATTCATAGACCGAACTATCTTCTATGTCAACCAATTCAACACCTATTGTGTCTTTAAAGATTTGTTTTCCTACAACTTCGCCCAATGCTCCCTTATATATTCGACTATATAAAGATGGTGACATCAAATATTTGCTTGGTTTCCATGATGTAGCATAGCCTTTCCTCACAAACATTTCTTTGATACCTGGAATTTTCATTAGCGTTTTCAACTGGCAATCATCTTCGGATACTTCTTGAGATAATTTCTTTTTAAAACTAATTGCATTAATCTTCCAGTAGTCCTCTGACTGGTCATACCAATATGCAGATTGTTCTTCTGGCAATTCAATATACCTGTCATAAAGTGGAAAAGTTTTGAATTCTTGCTCGTTTGGAGCTGGTAATTTTAATACGTACGATCGCATTTGTTTCCAATCATCTATTTTGTTAGCTGTCCACTTATCTTCCCAACTTAAATAATTACTAATTGTTCGTGATGTGTCTGTTTCGATTTTTTTAGCCTTATCTTCATATAATGTTGGTGCGGAAGGCTGAATGCCACTTTTCTCTAATTCATAAAGTAGTTTTTCAAATTCAGGACTCAACGGAATTGCCGTTCTTACCAAAGGATCAATTACATTTGAAATATCTTTGTCTGCAAAAATGTATATGTTCTTGTTCTTCTTATTGGTACGACAAATACGCCCACAACCTTGATTTATCACTTGTGTTGCTAATCCTTTGTATGGTTGCATACTTTCAAAGTTCATTTCTTTTTTTCTTGTGCATGGTATGCCACACAACTTTCTAGAGCCAATATTTATCAGTTCTCTTTTTTGAGTCTCACTTATATCTCCGTTCTGACACAAATACTCCATTTCAAAAACAAACTTCAAGAAATCATTATCATTCCATTTCAACTGTGAAGTATCATATAAATTGCTGATTATATGTGTAGGTTTGTCCAAATAGATTGCATCAAAATCTTTCTTATTATCCTCGTATAGGTCATTTATTTTCTCCACTTCGATATCTTTGGGGATTATATATTGCGGGTTCTGTCCAGTACCTAAGGTTTTGTAAACAGATATCACAAATAATTTTTCTCCTTGGCTTAATCGATCTGTTATTCTCTTTAGATTATTGTCATAACCATCTCCTTCATTATTTAAATATTCTACAAAATTCTTAGCTCCACCTTTTTCTCCTGTTATTCTATCAAAAATTAATGATAATATTTCACTATCCAAATCATTTCCTTTTTTGGGGTGTAAATTCATAAAACACAAGAAAGACTTAATATCATCGTGCGAATAGAATTGTTTGAATGCCCACGATATTTTGTAAAATCTATATTTTTTATAATTGTCAGTGCCATAACTGTTATTTAATGCTTCTGTTATTTCTTGTGCATCTGTTTCTGGAACAATGTCCAACCATGCATCATCGGCATATTCTTTTTCTGAAATTTTATTGATTTTAACATTGATATTAGTTTTATGATAATCCTTCCTTGATTTGTCAAGGAAATCTTTCAATTGCTTTTGTTCTCTTTCCGTCAAGACATAGTATTTATCAAGCAACTTGCGTTGCAAATAATCAATATCGTAGTTTCCTAAAACGGTTTTAAGTGTGGCCGTCGCCGATATACCAACAATCTTTGCAACTTTAGCCATTTTCTCCATCACAGATTCAGGTGTTTCATTATAGGAGTATAAAGTTACTTCTGATTGTTCCGCATTGCTAAATTCGTCATTCTCCAGTCGTGTATAGCGAAATCCATTTTTATAGAATGATGTATCGAATTTATCCATTTTAGAAATCTCACTTTTCTTATCATTCTCTGCCCGTAAAATCGACATCACCTGAGTAGAAATGTAGTCGCTATATGGATTGTCAAGAAATAAGTTCAGAAAAGAATCAACGGCGGTTTTAAGGTTCACACCTTTTTTGCTAATATAGTCTTTGGCGATATATGAAACTCCATTCTGGAAATACGTCAGTTTACTTTGTATTTTAGACAAAAGTTCATAAAGTGTATATGTTTTATTGTTGTTATCTTCTGATTTATCATTAATAATGTTCTGTTTTTTCTTGGGGTCAGTTTCCACTATTAGATTCTTTTCTGTAGTTAGTCCCCAATATCCATTATCATGAAATAAAAAACTATCTGTAGATTTAATTTCATTTGATGTCTTGAACACGTATTTTAAACAATAGTCTTCGCTTAATTGATTGAAATTTTTCAAATTATTATCAATTGTATTTGTATTGTATGGTGTCCCTGTATAGATAGTTGGAAAATCGGTATAATTTAATCCTTGTGTGATTTTTTTCGCTAAACTTATCAGATTGATTTTGTTGTTTTTATCACCGATGATTCTGTTGAGAATAGTTTCTTTTGTTGCATCGAATTCGTCGATGAAAACATATGCACCTTTAAACCACTTGCTATCGATAAGTTTTTCTGTGGGGTCTACAAGAGTATTATATGGCAGCATGAATTTGTCCATACTCATAAAATATACTTGCCGCTCTGATGTGTAAACCATCGGATATAATTTGCCAACCCAATGCCACGCTTTATCTTTTTTTATTTTTTCTAGTAGTTCATCTTTCTTGCATTCTTTTGTTAAAAAATATAACAACTCATTACGGAATTCGCGTTCTGCGACACGACCAGTTTCTATGTTTTCATCACCAATACGTAGTATTTCCTTGCGAACAGCAACTAACATATTTAGTTTAGAGGAACTAGCAAGAGTTTGTTGTTCCAATTTAATCTCTTTAACCAAATTGTCAGTCAGGTTTTCTTTTATACAATCCATTACTGACTGAATCCTTAAAACTCTTTCGTCAAAATCATCACCTTTGTACATTCTTCGCAATTTATCAACGGGAAGATTCTTCTTTTGAGTTGTAATGAAAAACACCTTCTGTTCTCGGTTGCGTAAAAGCAAATCGGCAATATATTCAAGGACATGGTGAGTCTTGCCAGAACCAGTTGTTAATGGCAATAACATTAATCCAGAAGATTGATCGTTGATTTCTAAAAAATTACGCAATATATCTTTCATTTTTTTTTATTAATATTTCTGTTTATGCCTTTTTTCTTTAAAGAGAGAGAATTTCAAGTGTTGATTGATTATATTCAAAAAAAGGGTGCAGGCACGTTCTGTATGAACTATGCTTGCACCCTCATATCGGGTAAGCATATCGCTTATTGAATCATAAACTCTTGCGGTTAGAAGCTTTGCCCACCGTTTAGTTGGTGAACTTCAGATGGTCTCCGTCCCTGTCCACCACGATCGGTTTGTCACGGTTCACCGATTGGGAGATGAGCGCTTTGGAGAGCTCATTCAGCAACAACCTTTGGATGGTCCTCTTGATAGGCCTTGCGCCGAACTGAGGGTCGTAACCCTCTTGGGCGATCAATGCCCTCGCGTCTTCCGTCACGTTCAGCTCCACATCGCTCTCCTTCAACATCTTGTGGAGACTGGCGATCTGCATGTCGACAATCGCCTTTGTGTCTTCCTTCGAAAGAGGGGAGAACATGATGATCTCGTCGATACGGTTCAGGAACTCAGGACGGATGGTCTCCTTCAGCAGACCCAAAACGTCTTCTTTCGCCTCCGCCAGTGTCTTCTCACGGTTCTCGTCCGTTATGTTCTCGAACTTCTCCGCGATGAGGGAAGAACCGAGGTTGGAGGTCATGATGATGATCGTGTTCTTGAAATTGACGACCCTGCCTTTGTTGTCGGTCAATCGTCCGTCGTCCAGCACCTGAAGCAGTGTGTTGAAGACATCCGGGTGCGCCTTCTCGATCTCATCGAACAAGACCACCGAGTATGGTTTACGACGGATGGCCTCGGTCAGTTGTCCGCCCTCCTCGTAGCCGACGTATCCCGGAGGTGAACCAATGAGTCGGGTGGAGGATATCTTCTCTTGGTACTCGGACATGTCTATACGGGTCATCATATTCTCGTCGTCGAACAGCAGTTCCGCCAAAGCCTTCGCCAGCTCGGTCTTACCCACACCTGTCGTGCCCAGGAAGATGAATGAGCCGATAGGTTTCTTAGGGTCTTGCAGACCCGCCCTGCTTCGTCTCACGGCGTCGGAGACCGCTCTGATGGCCTCGTCCTGTCCGACGATACGTTTGTGGAGTTCCTCCTCGAGGTTCATCAACTTATCCTTTTCGGTCTGCATCATCTTGGTGACAGGGATGCCCGTCCATTTGGAGACTACCTCGGCGATATCTTCCTCGTCCACCTCCTCCTTGACGAGCGGATCGGCGCATTGGATGTCGGCCAGCTTCTTCTGGGCCTCGGCGATACGGTTCTCCGCCTCTTTCACCTTTCCGTAGCGGATCTCCGCCACACGTCCGTAGTTGCCTTCACGCTCCGCCTTCTCAGCCTCGAAGCGCAGTTGCTCGATCTCTATTTTGCTCTGTTGGATGATGTTGATCTGCTCTTTCTCAGCCGTCCATTTGGCGCCGATGTCCTGCATCTGCTCCTTCAGGTTGGCGATCTCCTTCTCCAACTTATTGAGTTTAGTCTTGTCGTCTTCCCGCTTGATGGCCTCACGCTCGATCTCCAATTGCTTGATCTCACGTGCCTTGTTATCCAACTCCTCCGGTACGGAGTCTATCTCCAGCCTTAGCTTAGCGGCCGCCTCATCGATCAGGTCGATGGCCTTGTCTGGCAAGAAACGGTCCGTGATGTAACGGTTGGAGAGACGGGTCGCCGCGATGATAGCGTTATCCTTGATACGCACCTTGTGGTGGTTCTCGTAACGCTCCTTCAATCCACGCAGGATGGAGATGGTGGTCGCCTCGTCCGGCTCGTTGACCATGACGATTTGGAACCTACGCTCCAAGGCTTTATCCTTCTCGAAATATTTCTGGTACTCGTCGAGGGTAGTCGCGCCGATGGCTCTCAGCTCACCTCTGGCGAGGGCCGGCTTCAGGATGTTAGCCGCATCCATGGCGCCGTCGCTCTTGCCTGCGCCTACCAAGGTGTGGATCTCATCGATGAAGAGGATGATCTCTCCGTCCGATTTGATCACCTCGTTGATGACCGATTTGAGTCGCTCCTCGAATTCGCCTTTGTACTTCGCGCCCGCGATGACGGCACCCATGTCCAAGGAGTATATCTTCTTGGTCTTCAGGTTCTCCGGCACGTCGCCACGCATGATTCGTTGCGCCAAACCCTCCGCGATGGCGGTCTTACCCGTACCAGGCTCACCGATGAGGATAGGGTTGTTCTTTGTCCTACGGCTAAGGATTTGTAGCACCCTACGGATCTCATCATCCCTTCCGATGACAGGGTCCAGCTTACCGGCTTGCGCCCGCTCGTTGAGGTTGATCGCGTAGTTGTTGAGGGCGTCGTAGGTCTGCTCGGCAGACTCGTCCGTCACCTTCTTCCCTTGTCTCAGTTCGGCGATGGCATCCTTCATGGCTTGGTAGTTCAAGCCCGCGTCCTTCAGCAAGGCTGCCGCAGGACTATCCACCGCGATCAGTGCAAGCAAGATATATTCCAGGGAGACAAACTGGTCACCCTCTTCCTTCGACATCTCCTCCGCCTTCTTCAACACTGCGTTCGCACTGTTGCTCAAGTAGGTGTCTTCGTTGCTCCCCGTTACCTTAGGTAGACGCAAGATCATCTTGATGACGACCTCATTGAGTTGTTCGGTGTTTACGTTCAGTTTGTTGAATACGAACTTCGTGACGTTCTCGCCCACTTTCAGGATACCCTTCAGCAGGTGGACAGGCTCGATAACCTGCTGGTTACGCTTGTTGGCGTAGTTCACAGCCTCTTGTATCGCCTCCTGACTTTTGATCGTATAATTCTTAAAGTTCATAACTCTGTTGTTTTTAATGTTCACATCAAATATACATCAAATAGTTTGCCAATCATTATATTCTGACAAATTGTCTATAATGAGTTATGTGCTTCTGTCATTTTGTCCTCTGTCAGCCTGCGTAAAGGGAATGTGTCACTCCTGATTACCCTTTACCACCTTGCTGTAGCCATGGTCTGTTTGGATGATGTAAAGGCCTGGTAACCAGTTTGCACCAATCTCCTTCTCATCAGACAATGTGCCATGCTCCACTGTTTGTCCCAAGGCGTTCGTGACATGGTACTGACCGTTGCCCTTGATGGTGACGGTGACATTGAATGGGTTAGGGTAGGCGATGTTGTCGGATTGCTTCGTCTCTTCCACCAAGGTGTAGTCTACTTGGCAGTTCGTGTTATCCACGTAGCAGTTCCATTGGCTTGGTGTGGCGTTCTCAGACCTTTCACCGTATACGATGCCCAAGCCTACCGTGCTCATGTAGAACCTGCCGTAGGTGTTCCAGTCTCCGACCACAAACTGACCGTTGCCTGGTCCGCCGAATTGGTGCTGATCGTCATTGATGCGTGACCAGCTCTTTCCGTAGTCTTCCGAGAGGTAGAGGCCCATGCCACAGTTATTGACGTTACCCCAGATGTAGAGCGCATAGTCGCTTCCCTTGCCTAAGCCGGTGCCGACCGCCTCGCAGCTGTTGACGTTGGCCACCTTGGTGAAGCTCTCTCCGTAGTCGTTGGAGAAGTAGAGTCCGTTGCTACCGCCTGGCGCATAGAGTTGACCCTCCTTGCCGGGTATGATGGCTATCCTGCCATATTCGTTGTTGTTGAGGTTCTCCTTGGTGAAGGTCTCTCCGTAGTCTGTGCTACGGTAGAAGGCGTTCTTTCCGCCCGCATAGACGTAGGCGTCGTTCTCAGGATCCACTTGGATGTGGGTGGCGGCGTCCGTTCCGCTGATCTTGGTCCACGAGGAACCATTGTTGTCCGAATAGTAGATGCCGCTGGTGCCTGGACCAGGGATGATGAAGAAACGGTAGGAGCCGTTGCGTTTCGTGATGGCGCATTTCCCCTCATTGGAGGCTTGTGGTGCGCAGGTGTTGCAGTAAGGGTTCTGGTAGGAGAAATCGGTCTTGGCGCACTCCTTCCAACCCTTGTGACCGCTGGTGGTGTAGAAGAAGCCAGCGTTGGCCACACGCATCATCACCTTAGGGTCTTTGCTGTAGTAGTTGATACCGCCTGTCGTGCCGGGCGCCGGGTCGTGGATTGGGGCGAACTGGTGGATGTCGTCGTGGATGAAGCCCGTGTAGTCTCCGATCACAGACATCAGGTCACCGTTTGGTACGCTGACGAGGTCCAGTGCGACCGTCTCCTCCAGTCCGTTCACGTCGAAGTGGAAGGTAGGTGTGCCTTCGCACCAGATGTGCTCGCAGGTGAAGATACCGTTGCCGGAAGTGGTGGAGATGATGTTATCGTCTTGCGGGTCGAAGCATAAGCTGCCGCTCCAGTGGATAGCGTAGCCAGGGATCCATGTCACATTGTTGCTGGTGAGTTTCATGTTGTTCTGCAGGCTGCGCCATGTCTTTCCGCCGTCGGTGGAGGTCCAGTAGATGTCTCCGTTGGCGCTGGCACCGTTGTCCCATTGCTGAGGGATCCAAGTGTTATTGGTGGATACGACGAGCTTGTTAGGGTCGGAAGGGGAGACAGCCACGTCGCCTAATCCGTAGTTCTTGCTTGGTGAGATATCCTCCGCCTTTTTGCTCTGTGGATCATAGCGGAAGACTGCGCCCGCCGTGCCTGACACGCAGGCGTTGGAGTAGGCGATGAGCAATTTACCGTTGCCGTCCATCTTCATCCTGCAAGGGATGTATTGCGTAGGCAGTGCGGCGATGTCCGACCATGAGGTGCCACCATCTTCCGAAACGTACAGGTTGGATGCGCCAGTGCGTGATATGCCGACGAAGATGCGTTGCGTCTTGCCGTTCTTCACGGAAGAGCCGTCGAACACGATGGCGGTGGTACCGTTCTCGTCAGGGGTGGTAGGGTAGCTGTTGCTGCCCCAGCTTGGCCATTTGACGCTCTTGGTGTATACGTCATTGAGGGAAGTGACCGCTTTCCATGTCTTGCCGCCATCCTCGCTCTTAATGAGTGGGTTGTTGGCGCGTCCGCCGCAGAATATGATGTCGCTATTGTTTGGGTCCACTGCGATGCGTTCGCCGCAGTTACGTCCCTGACCGTTGCCATGGGCGAAGATGAGGGAGGTCACGTCCACCGTCTCGAAGCTCTCCCCGCCATCCTTTGAGTACATGATGGCAGTCTTCTGGTTGCTGAAATATTGGCAACCGCCCAAGAGGTAGATATTCTTTTCGTTCTGCGGGTCGATGGCTAAGGCCTCGATGCTCAGCAGGCCCTTGTCCTCTTCGGAGATGAAGTTGGTGATAGGCTGCCAAGAGCAGTTGTCCGCTCTCCATTTGTAGGCGCCACCCACGTCTGTGCGGGCGTATTTGGACTTGCCGGAGGCGATGATGCCCGATACGAATCCACCGCCACCGATGGCGAGGGTGCCGTAGGTGTAAGGGATGGAAGCGCTGCACTTCTCGTCCAATTTCTTCTCGGAGCATTGTACAGCGTCGCTTTGGTCGGAGGTGAAACGGATGTTGTCGATGTATATCGTGCCGCTTTCGCCACCGAGGGCTATGAGTATCTCGTCCGATGTGCTTTGGTGCTTGGTGAAGTCGAAATAGAGTGTGTTCCATACGCCTCCCTTGGTGGCTTGGTACAGGTTCTCGTCATTCTTGTTCGAGTAGGCCTTGATGTTGCAGTCTACCGTGGAAAACACGTCCACCGCCAGCAGTTGTGAGCCTATCTCAGCACCGCAAGGGAAGGATACGCCACCATAGTTCGTGATCTCCATCAGGAGGCTATGGTCGCTGGTGTTACCGCACTTGTGAGGGTTCGCGACGATTGATTTCTCCGTTCCCCATCCTCCGGTAGGGATAGACCCGTCTTCGAAATCGTAGAGTGCCTCCGCCTTGAGGTTTCCTGCCAAAGCGCAGAATAGACAGAGCATGGCTGATTGTGTGAGTAATTTTCTGTTCATAATTGACAATAGATGTTGGTTTGTGCCTGCAAATGTAGTTTTTCCTCCGAATGTTTCATCACCTCTTAGTCTGATTGGAAGATTATTGAATGCTTTTAGCGTAAAAATACAAATTTGGGAGCCTGTGGGGAGAGGCGTGAGAGCGTTTGACGATTGAATTTCATGTCGGTTGACTCAAATTTCGTGTCGTCAGGCGGGGGTAGGGTGCATCAATTGATCTTTCTCCTTCTGGAAGTTGAGGAAAGGATGCGTTTGGTGGAGTTCCTCCATTTCGGCAAGGGTCCTCTCCTGGAATTTGCGGTGCCCCTCGCTTTCCGGGTTGAATGGTCGGTGGTGTACCGCCGCGATGATTTTTTCGATGCGGGATAGGGTGTTGAGGGTCTCCTCTGAGAAACCATAGCTTGTGAATTTCTCCCAGATGTATTGGATGGCCAAATCATTCGGGTGGATCATATCTTCCGCATAGAAGCGGTAGTCACGTAGCTCGTCCATCATAATCTCATAGGCAGGGAAGTAGTGGACGGAAGGCTCTTCCTCGCGGATTTTTTCCGCAGCGAGGAGTAGGGTGGATTTGCTGATCTGGTTGTCGTGCGCCCCATCCTTCCAGTGCCTTATCGGACTGACGGTGAAGATAATGGAAGTGTTCGGGTTGACTTGGCGGATGGTCGCCACCGTGTCACGCAGGGCTTGTGAGCACTCTTCGATGCCAATTCTTCTGCGAATAAACATTTCTTGTGGTTCTTTGTGGCAATTCGCAACGATTTGACGGGTGTTGGACATCTCATAGATCCAAGCTGTGCCTAAGGTGATGAAGATATGCGTGGCGTTCTGCAGGAAGAGATGAGCCGCTTCCACTTGCCGGTTGGCGTTCTGCAGGAAAGCCTCTTCGCTCAGTTGGGCGAATTTGCTGTGTAGGTGGAAAGAGTTCCAGACACCGTCCCGACAGAAGAGGTCGCTGGAGACGAATTGTTTGTTCGCCGCGATGCGTTTGATGCTTTCCTTGATGGAGCAGGGGTTGAAGAGAATACCGAGCGGGTTGTTCGACACGTTGAACTTAAGCTGCTCCAGGCGGTTTCCGATATTCTCAGAAAAGCAAGAGCCGAACATCATGACCCTGCTTTCGTAGGTGATGTTCGCCTCTTGTTTAATTGTTATTTCTGTGATGAGTCTCATCCTTTTTTACTCTCCGGACATTGCCTTGAGCAACTCATCCATTTTAGGGCTGAGGATGATCTCAGTACGTCTGTTCTTCGCGCGTGCCTCCGCGGTGTTAGCCTTGTCTACAGGCATGTATTCCGCGCGACCGGTAGCGGAGATCTGTGAAGGGTTCACGTTCTTGTTGCTGATGAGGATACGCACGATGGAAGTGGCGCGTTTCGCGCTCAAGTCCCAGTTATCCTCCACGTTGCCGTTGCCCTTGTAAGGGACGTCGTCCGTGTGGCCTTCGATGACGATGTTGATATCCTTGTTCTCCGCGATGAAGTTGGAGAGTTTCTTCAGAGCGTTCGCACCCTTAGCGTCCACGTCCCACTTGCCTGATTTGAAGAGCAGTTTCTCGTCGAGGGATACGTACACCTTACCGTTCTTGTTGACCACCTCGATACCGTTGCCTTCGTAGCCTTTCAGGGCGTCAGACACCTTTTTCTTCAAGGATTTCATCATGCTATCCTGACGGCTGACGATGCGCTGGAGTTCTGCGAGGTTCTTCTCCTTGTCTTTCAGACTCTTCTCAGACTTGTCCAGAGCGTCTTCGCGCGCCTGAAGCTTCTCCTGTGATTTCTGCAGGTCGGCGAGGAGTTTCTTGATCTCCTTGTCGCTATTGGCGCTGGTCTTGGTCAGACGGTCGGAGAGTTGCTGGTTGAGCGCTTTCAGGTCTTTGTTCTCCAATCCTATTTGGTGCAATGCCTTGGATTTAGCCACGGAATCCTCAGCCATCAGCCCGATTTTCTTGTGGGCGGCGGAAGAGTCCCTTTGCAGTGCGGCGACATGCTTGCGGGCTTTGTCGAGCTCGTCTGCGCAGATTCTGTTACTTTGTTCGCTCTTGGTGAGGTCTGATAACGCTTGGTTAAGTGTCTTCTTTGAGGCGCATGAAGTGAATAAGGCCCCGATCAGCATAAAATAGAATATTTTTTTCATACAGTTTTCTTTATGTGTTTATGCAAATTTAAAATTTTTTTTAACTTTGTGAAAAGGACAAATCAATTATTTATGAACATTCGTGTAGGACAAGGATATGATGTACATCAGTTCGCGGAGAACCGCGAGCTATGGTTGGGAGGAATACAGATTCCGTGCGAAAAAGGGTTGTTGGGTCATTCGGACGCTGACGTATTGATTCATGCGGTATGTGACGCGCTTTTAGGCGCCGCGCACCTGCGGGACATCGGTTATCATTTCCCTGACACGTCCTCTGATTTTAAGGATGTGGATAGCAAGATATTGTTGCGGAAGGTAGTGGCCATGTTGAAGGAGAATGGTTATGCCATCGTCAATGTGGACTCCATCATTTGCGCCCAGTTCCCTAAGTTGTCTCCTCACATCGACCGTATGTCGGAGTGCATGGCGGAGGTGATGGGTGTGGATGCGGATTGCGTCTCTGTCAAGGCTACCACCACCGAGCACCTCGGTTTCGTCGGAAGGGAAGAGGGTATCGCCGCCTATGCGACCGTTCTGATCGAGAAGGTCTGATTGCCGTGCTGGGACAATCCCCCATGAATTATCATTCAATTGTTTAAATACAAAAACAGGGGTTTTCCACCCCTGTTTTTTTTGTTGTCAAGATTCAAAATCCTTAATTTCCTTTGCCCCTGCCTGTATTATAAAGGATTCAAGTCGTGCGCATCATCTACCAATGCGCATCCCCCCCAAATTCTTAATTCTTAACTCTTAACTCTTAACTCTTAATTCACTTGTAGCTTCCCATCAACTCCTTCGCCTCATTCAAGGTCATCTTAATCTCTTTAATCAGTGTATGGAACTCCTTTCTGGAAATCATTTTCTTGAAGTTATCTTCCCGTTCCAAGACGGTAAGCGTCTCCACGATTCCCTTCTTTTGCAGGGAGCGGAATAGCGGGAGCATCTTATGGGCGTAATGGTGAATCTTCGTTGTGTCGTTTAGCAGCCAAGCTTTTTTCAGCTCTTTAGCGTTGGAGGTGCTTTCCCGGATGAATGAGTCCAGAATCATCGCTTCAGACTCCTTGTCGCCACAAGCGTAGCTGAGCAGTCCGTAGAACGGAGTGTTGTCCGCATTAGGCTCTTCCTCCTGTTCCTCTAGGACAGGGATGTTTTCCCCTTTTGTGTGGAGTCGTATCGTGTCGATCAACTGTTGGGCGGAGAATGGTTTGCAGAGGAATCCATTGAATCCTTGCTCTTTGATGTTCTCCTCCGAGATGTCCGCTCTAGCGGAGAGCGCGATGATTGGCAGCGTGCCGGAATGGCTGATATTAGGGGACTGACGGATCAGTTTGACAAATTCGAAGCCGTTGATGCTAGGCATTTGTATGTCTGTCAGTATAAGGTCGATGTTTTGATTCTCCATCACCTTCAGCGCCTCTTCCGGGTCTTTGTTGGCGAAGACGTTGATGTCGGCGTGTGTGAGTATTTCGGAGACGAGTGTGAGCTGCGTGTCGTCATCGTCCAATATGAGTACGTTTGTAGGAGATGCCTCGTGCGTTTCGTTGAGGTCATTCTCCTCCTCTTTCTGCAGGTTGATGGTGACGGTGATGGTAGTGCCTTCGTTGAGTTTGCTCTTCACCTTGATGTTTCCATTGTAGAGGTCCACCAATTTGCTGACGATGCTCAATCCCAGTCCTGAGCCCTCCTGTGGAGAGTGGTCTTCTCGGATGATTCTGCTGTATTCTCCGAAGATACTATCTATGTCTTCCGAGTTGATTCCGATGCCCGTGTCAGCCACGCTGATGGTGAGGATGTGGAAGTTTTCGTCCTCCTCCACGTTGGCGGAAATATTAACTTCACCATAGTCTGTGAACTTAATGGCATTGGAAACCAAGTTGTTGCATATCTGTTGGATGCGCATGACATCACCTGTCACCTTGTCAGGGAATCCGCTGACTTGATGTTTGAGCAGGATATTTTTCTTCTGGGCGATAGGCTCGAAGCTTGCGTACACCTCCTCGATCAAGTCTTTTATGGAGAAGAGGGTAGGTTGAAGCGTCATTTTGGAACTGTCCAACTTATTGTTATCCAATATATTGGTGATGAGTTGGATCGTCTGGTTGGACGATTTCCTCATGTTGTCAAGGTAGTATTGTTGTTTTTCGGACAAAGGCGTGTTGCCCATCAACTCCATGTAGCCGATGGCGGAACCCATAGGGGCTTTCATGTCGTGGGTCAGGCTGATCATCATCCGTTCCTGCTCCAGGCTCTTTTTCTCCAGTTCCTCGCGTAGTTTACGGCTACGGCTCATATCGTTGAAGAGTATCCAGCAGAAGATAAGGATGATGATGATGGAGAGAACCGTCACGTAGCGTAGTTTCTCGGCTGTTTGGGCGAGTGTGGCGTTTCTGCGCGATTTGGCCTTCTGCATGTTCACCCTGTTGTCGAACTCGATTTTGCCGAGGATGGACTTTGCTTGGATGGTGATGTTATTGTTGTTGTTGCGGAGCGTGTTGATCTGCTCCATGATGGCTTTGTCCGTCCTGTACTTCTCGTTGCGGATCTTCACCTTGATGTCGTCCAGGATGCTTTGGGCCGTGTCTGTAGGGTTGTAATACATGGAAAGGGAGTCCATCCATTGCCTTTCAGTGCCTAGAAGGCGGATGGTCGTGTCGTTAGGACCTCCATTTCTGGAAAAAGCCTCTGCCAGGCGGTGGAAGAAGTTCCTCTTTTTGGCATGTCTTTTTTTGATGATGGTGTCCTGTTTGAGCGTGGCGTTTTTGTTCTTGGAGGCGAAGTTTTTCAGGGAATCCTCCATGAGCATGGTGCGTATGTTCGCCTTGTAGAGCTCTTGGAGATTGTCCTTGTTGGTCAGTTTGATCAGTTCGCACAAGTTCTCCTCCTTCTTCTTCAGAAGGTTCGACACACTGTCCAGCGATTGGATTTGGAAGGCGTCCGACAGAAGGCTTTTCAGCGTGTCCATGTGGCTTTCCGCCATGTTGACCTTCTCCTTGTAGAGGTTAAAGTCGGAGGTGTCTACCATCATCGGTCCGATATGGTTCTCCGCGTTGAATAGGTCCGCAAGGATAGCGTTCACCAGTTCCTCCTGCTGTTGGTAGGTGGTCTGTTGCCCGATCTCTTCCGTGATCGTTTCCGTGTTGCGGTAGACGAAATAGATGCTTCCCACGCCTATCGCGATAAGGATCAGGTAGCTGATGGCTACCTTCATGATGGTTGCTCTCTCTTTCTTCTTTCCCATTCTTTCCTGTTATTCCATGTTGTAATGTTTCATCTTATTGTACAGTGTCTTCCTGTCAATCTTCAGCATGATGGCGGCTTTGCTCTTGTTGTTGTTGCAAGCCTCGAGCGCCTTCATGATCTTGCGCTTCTCGTACTCCTCGTTATGGAGCGCCGCGTTCTCGCTGGTGTCGCCGGTCTCGCCGATGATTTCGTCAGGGAGATGGTTGGCCTTGATGTATTTGTCCTCGCAAAGCATGGCGGCGCGTTTGATGACGCTCTTCATTTGGCGGAGGTTGCCTGACCATTGGCACTTGTTCAGGATGCGCATGCTCTCTTCGTCAAATCCGATGATTTTCTTCTCCAACTCCTCGTTGGCCTCTTCCAGGAAGCTTTCGGCGAAGAGCGCGATGTCCTCGCTTCTTTCCCTTAGGCTAGGCACCTGCAGGGAGACCTCGTTGAGGAAACGGTGGAAGTCTTCCGAGAATTTGTTCTCGCGGATGAGTTTGTATATGTTCTCGCTGGAGGAGGCGATCACTCTGACGTTGATCTCTTTCTCCACGTTGCTGCCCACCATCTTTATTCTCTTGACTTTTAGGCTGAAGAGCAATTGCTCCTGCACTTTGATCGGCATCTCGTCCACGTTCTCGAAGAAGATGACTCCGTTCGCCGCGCTGGTGAGCAAGCCTGGCTCCTCCTTTTGCGTGTTGATGTATCCGAACAATCTCTTCTCGAAATCCTCCTTCGGTATCTCCCCGCATTGGACGATGATAAATGGACGGTCTTTTCTGGCGCTCTTCTCGTGGATGAGTTTCGCCACCTGTTTCTTTCCTGTGCCGGGCTC
This sequence comes from Paludibacteraceae bacterium, assembly GCA_017962085.1. Lineage (GTDB taxonomy): Bacteria > Bacteroidota > Bacteroidia > Bacteroidales > Paludibacteraceae > UBA1181. The sequence continues at coordinate 71,684 of JAGCWA010000032.1, read as the reverse complement.
GCCTGAAATGAAGACGGTCATTTCCGTAGCGGCTACCCTGTTGATCATCTCGAAGAGCCTCTTGATGGCAAGGCTGTTTCCTGTGATGTAGGTGGAGCCCTTCTTGGTCGCTTTGTTCTTCTCCGCTTCTTGCTGCTTCAGCACTTCGTCCATCTTCTCGAACAGAAGTTCCGGTTTGATTGGTTTTGGAATATAGTCTTTCGCACCGATCTTCATGCATTCGACCGCGCTTTGTATCTTGGCGTAACTGGTGAGTATGATGAAAGGTGTGGTGATTTTCCTATCCTTAGCCCATCTTAGTAGGTTGATTCCGTCGTCATCTGGCAGACGTAGGTCAGAAAGGATGATGTCATAGTTTGTGGCACCCATTTTTTGTTTCGCATCGCCTACGGTAGGGGCGCTCTCCACAGAGAATCCTTGCTTTCCCAACCATGTCCGCAACATTAAGCAAAAGGTCAGGTCGTCTTCTACAATTAAAATTTTTTTCATATTCTTATCTTTTTTTCTGATTCCTATGCAAATTTAAGTAAACTAACTGAATTCTCTTGGTTTATTTTTAAAAAATGTCGATATTTGCGTCTATGATTTCGACGATGATACTAAAAGGTTTGATTATTGGTGTCATTGTTTCTGCTCCAGTCGGTCCTATCGGGATCCTTTGCATTCAACGTACTCTGAATGGTGGACGGGGACATGGCATTTCAACAGCACTGGGAGCGACGGCTTCCGATTTGTTGTATGCTGTTATTGCGGCTTTTAGTATGTCCATGGTGGTCGATTTTATTGATTCGCATCGTTTTTTGCTCCAGATCGCCGGCACAATCATCGTTTTTTTCTTCGGACTATATACTTATGCGACCAACCCCGTCTCGAAATTGAAAAAGATGCGAGGTGGCTCCCAAAATTATTTGCAGGACTTCATATCCTCTTTTTTGCTGACGGTGACCAACCCATTGGTCGTTTTCCTGTTCATCGCATTGTTCGCTAAATACGCTTACATCACGGATGAGACGACGCTCTTCGATAGTATCTTGGGCATCTTCTGCATCATGATGGGGGCTTGTTTGTGGTGGACTGTCCTCGTTGGCATCGTTAACCATTTTAGGGATAGGTTCAATATGCGTGGCCTCTATGTGATTAATAGGGGCGCAGGCCTTTCGCTGATGATTATTGCGGTGGTCAGCATTGTTTACTTTTTCCTCTCGTGATTTATTTCTAACTAATTTTGTGTTCTCATGGAAGTCAAGAAAGCGGTTTTTGTCGAAAGTAACTCGGATTGGAGCAAGTGCCCGAAACATCTGCTCCCGGAATTTGCGTTCATCGGCAGGTCTAACGTCGGGAAGTCTTCCCTGATCAATAAACTCACGAACCAAAAGAGCCTGGCAAAGACTTCTTCCACGCCTGGTAAGACATTGCTTATCAACCATTTCCTTGTGAACGATAGTTGGTATCTGGTTGATTTGCCGGGTTATGGCTTCGCGAAAATCGGCATGGAGGGCAGGGCTAAGCTAGATAAGATGATCAAGGATTATGTGCTCCATCGTGAGGAGCTCTTCAACCTCTTCGTCTTAATCGATTGTCGACACGAGCCACAAAAGAATGACTTGGAGTTCATTGAGTTCCTTGGGGCCAATGGTGTCCCTTTCTCCATTATCTTCACCAAGGCGGATAAACTCTCCAAAAGTAAGCTCTCCACCAATGTGCAGGCTTATAAGAATAAACTTCTGGAGGAGTGGGAGGAGTTGCCTCCGATCTTCGTCACCTCGTCGGAGACGGGCTTGGGAAAGGATGAGCTGCTGGATTATATCGATTCCATCATGAAGGTGAGTCCTGACGATTCATCTGTCGAATAAAAAACAATGGGTCGCTCGGTCTTCCGTGTGGCCTGCTTTAAAGTGATCTATAGCGATGGTGGTTCTATTTTATATTTTTTATGTTTTCGTTTGGCTGATTTCTTTTCTGCCATTGCGGGTGCTCTATATCTTCTCGTACCTGATCTATTTCCTTGCCTACTACGTGGTGAGGTATCGTCGGGCGGTGGTTCGCACCAACCTGAAGAATTCCTTCCCGGAAATGTCCGAGAAGGAGATCGTGAAGATTGAGAAGGGGTACTATCTGCACTTCGCCGACATCGTGATGGAGACGGTCAAACTGATGCACATCTCGGACGATGAGATGCGGCATAGGATGCAGTTCTCCAACCCGGAGGTGATGGGCGAATTCTTCGAGAACGGCAAGAGCGTCGTCATCCTGTTGGGGCATTACGGCAACTGGGAATGGATTCCTTCCATCTATATGAACTACGACGGTATTGTGGGCGGTGAATTGTATCGTCCTTTGAACAATAAATATTTCGATCAATTTTTCCTGAAGCTGCGTTCCCGCTTCGGTACGGTCAACATCCCTAAGAACGATGCGCTCCGTGCCATCGTCAACATACGCAGGGAGGGGAAGACTTTCGGCCTAGGCTTTATCGCCGACCAGACTCCTTCCGCGAACAACTTGCATTATTGGCAGACGTTCCTGAATCAGGACACGCCTTTCCTGAATGGACCTGAACGTATCGCCCGCTCCGGCGGCTATGCGGTGGTCTATTTTGATGTGAAGAAGATAGAACGTGGTTACTATACCTGCGACATTATCACGTTGACGGACGATGCCAAGAAGACTGCCGAGAACGAAATCACGGACAAGTATGTGGAGCTTTTCGAACGGACGATCCGTCGGGACCCTACATGTTGGCTGTGGTCCCATAGACGTTGGAAACATAAGCGTAATATACAACAATGAGGAAAATCGCTATTGTCATTCTGAACTGGAACGGGAGGGCGATGCTGGAGCGTTACCTTCCGTCGGTCTGTAGCTTCTCCCAAATGGAGGGGGCGGTGGTCGTCGTGGCGGATAATGGCTCCACGGATGATTCCGTCGCTTTCGTGAAGGAACATTTCCCTTCGGTGCAATTGGTCTTGCTGGATGACAACTATGGTTTCGCGGAGGGCTATAACCGCTCCTTGGCTCAGCTGGATGCGGAGTATTTCCTGTTGCTGAACTCGGATGTCGAGGTGACGGAGAACTGGTTGTCCCCGTTGGTCGCTTACATGGACGAACACCAGGATGTGGCGGCTTGCCAGCCTAAGATACGTTCCTTCATGGAGAAGGATAAGTTTGAGCATGCTGGTGCCTGTGGCGGTTTTCTGGACAAGTACGCTTTCCCTTTCTGCAGGGGTAGGCTTTTCGGTCATGTGGAGCATGATAATGGACAATATGACACTGTGGCGGATGTTTTTTGGGCGACGGGCGCCGCTCTGATGATACGCTCTGATGATTTCCTCTCTGTCGGAGGTCTGGATGGCTCTTTCTTCGCCCATATGGAGGAGATCGACCTTTGCTGGCGGCTTCGCTCCCGTGGACGCAGGATTGTCTGTGTGCCGGAGAGCGTCGTTTACCATCTCGGGGGTGGTACGTTGAATGTGGACAACCCTCGTAAGACTTTCCTCAATTTCAGGAATAATCTTCTGATGATATATAAAAATGTGCCGGACGCCTATCTGAGACGGACCTTGTTGTCCCGTTTCTTCTTCGATTATGTGGCAGCTTTCCAGTACCTTCTCAAGGGGGATTGTAAGAACGCTAAGGCCATATACAAGGCTCGTCGTGAGTTCCGCCGCGTCTTCCATCAATACGATGCGAAGCGTGCGGAAAACATCTCCGCCCAGACGATTAAGGATATCCCGGAGGTGCTGAACCGTAGCTTGGTATTCTCCGTCTACCTGTTCGGCAAGAAGCGTTTCAGCGACCTGAAATTTTCCTGATTCGAAATCCCTTACTTCACAGCTAAAATAAAATGGGCGTCCGAGATCTGAGTCCGGACGCCCAATTGTTGTTTAATAATCAATGAAAAGAGACGTTTTAATTCGCTTTTTTCATTCTAATTAAAGAATATTGAACCTCACTGTTTCTGTAAGCGTTTGTGTGGTCCTTGTCAATGATGGAACTAACGATTGAAGTGCCATTGGAATTGTTGAACAATCTACCGCCTGTTACGTAGAAGGAAGCTAAATCCTTGCCCGTCACGTAGCTGAAGTTGTTCGATTGGTTGTCGTCTTCCATCTCGTCGTAAGGGTTGGCGATGAGGGCGGTGTAGTAGTTGCCCGCTTTCGCTGCGGCAGGGATGTTGTATTGCTTCTCTACCGTCACGCTTTGTCCTGCCTCCAATACTACATTCTTCTCGTTGTTGAAGAGGATATGTTTTTGGGAGAGATTCCTTGATTGGAAGAGCAAGTAAATGATGGAATAGTCTTTCGTGTTGATGGCGTTGGTGCCATTGTTGGTGATCGTATACTTCACGATTCTGTCACCGTCCATATTTTGCTCGACATCGGAGATGACCTTCACGCTGATGTCGTCGCCTGTAGACCTGCGAGGGGCAGCGGATACAGTTGAAACGCTTGAAGCGGATGCGGAATTGTTCGCTCCCCATACACCGAAGCAGAATTGGTTCACGAAGAAATTGTAGCCGACCCAGATCATACCGTTGTCGCCCCAATCGTTCCTACCCCAGGAGTTTTGAACCCTGAACGCTTTTTTGTTGTCGTCGAAGCCAACCAACATCATGGCGTGGTAAGCGTGTTGTCCCTGATAGTCCTTCGAGTCGAAGTCTATGACTTTGTCACTGTTCCATGACATGAAACGGTCACCCAACCTCGCACCGATAACAAGAGGTCCCTTCTCCAGGTGAGCCTTGATGTTGCTGACTGTCATACCATAAGCCTGGCCATTGGAACTCATGTCCGCGCTATACGCCACTGTACGGTAAGTAGTGATTTTGTTGCTGGAAAGACCCTTTCCTGAAACACCATCACAAGTCATCTTCTGATTGTTGAAAGGTACGCTAGCCAATGTGGCCACACCCTTCGTCTGCATGGCCTTGAAAGCCGGATCGAAGCTCGAACCACCGCACTGGGAGCTAACCTCAGAGCTGTAGCTGGAACGCATTGTGTGCCACAAATCAACAGGGCTACATTGGTATGACGCGCTATTTTTGTTAGAGATATTCCATGTACCGTCAATCATGTTCATCGTAGTCTTTAGTCCATAAGAGGTGGCCCAAGCAACACAGGTGCCATATTGGCCTTGGTTACCCACAGGAGGACAATATTTCTCCCAACTAACGGAAGTGCTGGTCACATCACCGTCGTTTAATTCCTCGTCCGTGTCTTCCCAGTTCTCTCCGTTAGGGTCATATCCCAACATGGATGCGAGGATGTTTATAATTGTATCCACGATTTGGCCTGCTTCTTCGTCTGTACAAGAAGCCATGAAGAGCGTAGGTACACTCATCAGTAGAACGGCAATCTTTTTTCTAAAAAATTTCATCATAATGATAATATTTTTGAAGTTATGAATAATATGCTATTGGTTAATGTTAAATCCTTTGAATGAGGGAATTGAGTCGTTGACGTAGGCCGTTTCCTCCGTGTTGGGACGAAGGAGGAAATGCGCATCGTCCGTCTTGAGCCCGCCTTTGAAGTTGGAACGGTCAAGCTTCACGTTGCCGTAAAACAAGGACTTGTCCATCTCGCAGTTCCCGTTGAAGTTGGTGCCGATGATATCCGTCCGTCCAGCGAACCTGCAGTACGAGAGATATACTTCATCTGTGCAGTTCCCGTAGTTGAAGATGAGGAATCCGTTGATGTTGGAACTGGAAAGGTCCAACTTTCCGCCTGTCTGCAAGTTGCTGATTTGCAAATTGTTGACATTGATTCCTTGTAGGGATGCGTCTTGCTTGAATTGTGCGTCCATCATGTTGAGGTCGCCCCGGAAGGTGGATCCGCACATCATGAAGGTGGAGTCCGCCTCTATTTCCCACCACTGGTTCTTTTGCCCCAGGCAGAGGATGTTGTTGAATTGTGCCTCTCCCCGAAATACGGATTTGCTGAGGTTGAAGCAGGCTTGGAATTCCGCATCGTTGAAGTCCACATTTTTCCTGAAATCGCAGTCCATGAACTGCACGTCGCGGGAGAAGCGGGCTTTGATAGGTATTTTCTTCCCTTTGATATCCTTGTATCCGTTCCCTCTCACGTCCCCCAAGAAGACGCAACTCTGGAAGTATATGGAATTGGATAGATGAGCGGTGAAAGTGTTCGGACCTGTCATGTCCGTGTCTTCAACGTCGGAGAGGTCCAAATCTCCCTTGATAATGGCATTGGCGATGAGCACTGCCTTCCCTTTGTTGATGAGCTTGGTGATCTCTTTTGCCTGGTATTCTTTCATCGTGGGACCTTTGTCTCCTTGCGCTTTCGAGCATGAAACGAAACAAATTCCTAAGCATAATATAATCAGTAATTTCCTCATTCTTTTTATCGAAGTACACAACCATTATACATTTCACAAAGGTAATGAATTTTTTTTATTATGGTTAAATTGCATCCTATTTCATTATGAAAGTTGTTCTATCAGTTGATTTTCAGGGGAAAAGAGTGCTTTCCGACCTATGTGCTCCCCTGTGTTTTCATGGTGGGAAGACTCTTGTGTTTTTATGTCCCGACGCGTTTTTGTTCGTTTTTTTTCCTGCAATGGCGGAATAATCTACTTTGCTATTGATAAAATTAGTAACTTTACGCGTTCAATTATAGGTGTTAAATTGGCTATGGATAACATGAGACGAATTCTTATATGTTGGATCGGCATGATGTTCGTGTCGCTTTCCCTGTTCGCCCAAAAGGATTTCTTCGGGTTTCAAAAACTCACGTTGGGTGATGAGTCCTACCAACTGAAATGGTCAGCCAAGACGAGGAACGGACGTGTGTTGGAGGAATTCATCCGTCCGAAGGATAACTTGGCGAAGTTCGAGAAGAAGGTTGTTCTGGAGCTCTCGAACAAAGGCAAGACGAAGGAGGATGAGGCGAAGAACCAAATGGCGGATTTGGCTGTCATGAAGGAGCAGAGCATCGTGTTCAGTTTCAACCAATTGGAGAGCAACTATCCGGACGAGGTCTGGTTGGAATATACGCAGGGAAACGTGCAGGGGGGCAAGCCTTTCGTGCTTGAGTGGAACTTCTGCCGGTACAAGAGCGTGGGGGACCGTGTGGTGCTCTTCCGCTTCCGTCATCGTTATTATGACACGAAGGAGGAATCCTTCACAAAGACGGTGAATAAGAACAGGAAGAAATGGGTCGAGGAAATCGTCTCCTTTCAAATCCCGGAATTAAAGGAAAAATAATTAAATTGTTGACAGATAAATAGTTATGTTCGAAAGTTTAGGCGAAAGATTAGAACGTTCCTTCAAGATTTTGAAGGGTGAAGGTAAGATTACAGAAGTTAATGTGGCGGAGACGTTGAAGGATGTCCGTAAGGCTCTCTTGAACGCCGACGTGAACTATAAGGTGGCGAAGACGTTCACCGATACCGTGAAGGAGAAGGCTTTGGGCCAAAATGTGCTCACCTCGGTGAAACCGAGCCAGTTGATGGTCAAGATCGTGCACGACGAGTTGGCGCAACTGATGGGTGGCACCTCCACGGATATTAATCTGGATGGTAAACCATCGGTGATTTTGATGTCAGGTCTGCAGGGTTCCGGTAAGACTACCTTCTCAGGCAAGCTGGCGAATATGCTCAAGACGAAGAAATCCAAGAACCCGTTCTTGGTGGCTTGTGACGTCTATCGTCCCGCTGCCATCGAGCAGTTGAAGGTGTTGGGTGAGCAAATCGGTGTGCCTGTTTACGCTGAACTGGAGAGCAAGGACCCTGTCTCAATCGCTAAGAACGCTATCCAAGAGGCGAAATCCAAAGGACATGATGTTGTAATCATAGATACGGCAGGTCGTTTGGCGGTCGACGAGCAGATGATGAGTGAGATCGCTGCCATCAAAGCTGCCATCAATCCGAACGAGATCCTCTTCGTCGTGGATTCCATGACGGGTCAGGACGCTGTCAATACGGCGAAGGAGTTCAACGACCGCCTTGACTTCGATGGCGTGGTGCTCACGAAGTTGGACGGTGATACCCGTGGTGGTGCCGCTCTTTCCATCCGTTCCGTGGTGAACAAGCCTATCAAGTTCATCGGTACGGGCGAGAAGATGGAGGCGATCGACGTCTTCCACCCTGAGCGTATGGCTGACCGTATCCTCGGCATGGGTGATATCGTCTCTTTGGTGGAGCGTGCCCAGGAACAATACGACGAGAACGAGGCGCGCAAGTTGCAGAAGAAGATATCGAAGAACCAGTTCGATTTCAATGACTTCTTGGCGCAGATCCAGCAGGTGAAGAAGATGGGTAACCTGAAGGACTTGGCCTCCATGATCCCAGGCGTCGGCAAGGCGTTGAAGAATGTGGATATTGACGACAATGCCTTCAAAAGCGTCGAGGCGATCATCTATTCCATGACGCCTCGTGAGCGTACCAACCCAGGATTGTTGGATAGCTCCCGCCGCATGCGAATCGCGAAGGGTAGCGGTACGGACATCCAGGAAGTGAACCGTCTCATCAAGCAGTTTGATGAGACCCGCAAGCTGATGCGCGCCATCACGCAAAACCAGGGAGGTAAATTTAAAATCGGACGTAGATAATTAATATATTGTTATGCAATTGATTGACGGAAAAGCGATTGCTGATCAAATCAAGCAGGAAATCGCGCAAGAGGTGGCTGACATAAAGGCTAGGGGAGAGAAGACTCCTCACTTGGCCGTTATCATTGTCGGTCATGACGGAGGTAGTGAAACGTACGTCGCCCATAAGGTGAAGTCTTGTGAGCAGGTCGGATTCAAATCCACGAAGATCTGTTTCGAGGCGGATGTGACGGAAGAGGAACTCCTCAAACAAATTGATGTGTTGAACCATGATGACGATGTGGACGGATTCATCGTGCAGCTTCCTTTGCCTAAGCATATCTCTGAGCAGAAGGTGATTGAGGCGATCGATTACCGCAAGGATGTGGATGGCTTCCATCCGATCAACGTGGGCCGTACCTCTATCGGTCTGCCTTCGTTCGTCTCCGCTACTCCAGCGGGCATTCTCGAGTTGCTGAAACGTTATGACATCGACACGAAGGGTAAACACTGCGTGGTGATCGGTCGTAGCAATATCGTCGGCAAGCCGGTTGCTTCCCTGATGATGCAGAAGGCTTACCCAGGCGACGCTACCGTGACGATCTGCCATAGCCGCACGAAGAACCTGAAGGAGTTGACACTTCAGGCTGATATCCTGATCGCTGCCATGGGTTCCCCTAAGTTCCTCACCGCCGATATGGTGAAGGAGGGGGCTGTCGTGATCGATGTGGGTACGACGCGTGTGCCTTGCGCTACGGCTAAATCTGGCTTCAAATTGACGGGCGACGTGGATTTCGAGAACGTGGCTCCTAAGTGTAGCTACATCACGCCGGTTCCTGGTGGTGTGGGTCCTATGACGATCTGCTCCTTGCTGAAGAACACTTTGCTCGCAGGCAAGAAGGCGATTTACAAGTGATTGAATTTTAATTAAATAGAATGTAGGGGCATGTTTCGGTATGTCCCTACTCATTTTTTAGACTATGTTTTTTTTCGCACCGGACATAGAAAAATCCAACTTCCTGTCGGAGGAGGAGTCCCAACATGCGGTGAAGGTCCTCCGCCTGAAGGAGGGTGACTTCGTGGAGTTGGTGGATGGCTGTGGCAATTATTACACGGCCGAGATTTCCTTCGCCAATCATAAGAAGTGTGAAGTATGTGTGTTGGAGAAGAAGGAGGAGTTCAATGAGCTCCCTTGCCATATCCATATCGCTATCGCTCCCACGAAGAACATGGACCGTATGGAGTGGTTCGCCGAAAAGGTGACGGAGGTGGGCGTGAGTGAGGTCACCCCGCTGCTGTGCGACCATTCGGAGCGTAAGGTGCTGAAGACGGATCGCCTGGAGAAAATCATGGTCTCCGCTATGAAACAGTCTAAGAAGGCTACGCTACCTACATTGAACGAAATGGTTCCATTCGCTCAGTTTGTCAAGAAATATGCTGATTTCCAAGGGGAAAAATATATCGCTCATTGCTACGAGCAGGACAAGAAATCTCTCGCCAATGTCTATACGAAGTCGTCTGACGTGATTATCATGATTGGTCCTGAGGGCGATTTCAGCGAGGAGGAGGTGCGTCTGGCCATAGAGAACGGTTTTGTGCCTGTCTCCCTGGGCAACAGCCGCCTACGTACCGAGACGGCGGGCTTGATGGCCTGCCACACGATTCATGTGCTGAATGAATTGTAGACCTTAGACTCTAGACTTTAGATGTCTATTCCGCAAAGTATTTTTTCCTGAGGAGGACGGTGCGTTGGTCGCCTCCGAGATTAACCTCCTTTTGTAGGCAAATATCTGTGCTGGAAGTGCCTATTTTCACGATGTACTTGCCTCCATTGACGGACCATCTGCCTTTGTTGTAAAAGCCGAATTGTTCTGCGCTGAGGGTGAATTCCACCGTCTTTGTTTCTCCAGGTTTTAGCGATACACGCTTGAATCCCTGCAGTTGTATAGGTTTTATCTTAGCGGGTAATTGCATGTGTATAGGCGAGATGTATATTTGCACGATCTCATCGCCCTCATATTTGCCGGTGTTGGTCACGTCAAAACTAAGATTTATCTCCGGCTCCGCTGTCTGGAATTTGGAGTCCATATTTAAGTTGGAGTACTCGAAAGTGGTGTAGGAAAGCCCGAACCCGAACGGATAGGCTACTCGCTTGTCCATCTCGACACTGTAGTTGTAGCAGATAGGTTCGCGTAGTTCCTCCGCCGGGTAGCTGACGCTTAGCTTGCCTGACGGATTGACGTTGCCGTAGAGGATGTCCGCCAAGGCGTTGCCTCCCTCCTCGCCTGGATACCACGCTTGGATGATGGCGGCGCATTTGTCCGCAATGTTGGAAATGACTTGCGCGCGGCCACCGAATAGGACGAGCACGACGGGCTTGCCTGTCGCTATGAGTTTCTCCACGTATTGCTCCTGCTCGCCAGGAAGACGGAGGGAGGTGCGGTCTCTGTTCTCCCCGCATAGAATGACGTTCTCACCCATGGCGGCGATGATGACGTCGCTTTGGGCGGCCATCTTCAGGGCGGTCGCACTGTCTGCCTTCTCCCCGCTGTCGATGCGACGGTTTTGGATGGATCTCATGTAGGCGGCCCGTGAGTCGCCTCCCTCTGCGATGATGGTCTCCACCTTCTCTGTCCAGTCGCATCCCCTGCTGTATTCCAGCGTGCATCCTTGAGGCAGTTTGGCGCTCATTCCCTCCTTGAGGCTGACGATATGCGGGTGCATGTCGTCTTCTATCTTCAGTTGCCAGAAGTAGCGCATGGAGTGGTAGGTGTAGTCGCCTAACATCGCCCACATGCTATGGGCGTTCGGACCAGTGAGGAATATCTTCTCAGGACGGATGAGCGGAAGCGTTCCGTCGTTCTTTAGGAGCACAACCGACTGTGTGGCGAGCTGATAGGCGGTTTCCCTCTCTTCCGGGGTGTCGAATTCAATGTGGCCCTCCTCGTAGAGTTTCACGTCTTTGTCCAGCAGTCCCATTTGAGCTTTTAGCTTCAGCACACGTTTGACAGCCGCTTCGAGCGTCTCCTCGCTGACCAGCCCTTTTTGCAATGCTTCGGGTAGGAATTTATAACAGTCTCCGTTCGGTAGATCCACGTCGTTACCGTTGTTGATGGCCTCGACCGCCTTTCTCAGCGTGTCTTCGCTTTCGTCCGATTGGTCGACAGACCAGTAGTCACTGAAGGTGGTGCCTTCAAATTGCAGGTAGGTGCGGAGGATGTGTTGCTGTAACTGCTTGTTCCTCACACATTTTGTTCCTTGGAAAGGGTGGTAGCCCGTCATGATGCATTGGCTTTTCCCCTCACGTATGATGGCTTCGTGCGGCAGGATGATGTCCTCCATCAGTTCCTTTTCGGGAGCGTCGCAACCACCGCCGTAGCCTAGAAAATGCTTGCTGCAGGCGGCGACGCCGGTCTTCAGGTCATCGCCTTGTAACCCTTTCACGAAGGCCACACCCATGGCGGCGGAGAGGTAACCATCCTCACCATACGACTCCTCCAGTCGGTTGAAGGATGGGTTGCGGACTACGTCAACCATCGGTGACAGCGCCATGCGTCCTCCGATTTTTCTGAAATTGTTGGCTGTCTGCCTAGTCTTGGTTTCCGCCAACTCCGGATTGAAGGAGCAGGCGAGTCCTATTTGTTGCGGATAGACGGTCGCGTCGTAGGTGGCGATGCCGCTCAACACCTCCTCGTGGAAGATGGCGGGTATGCCATTGGGCGTGTTGTGGATCAGCCAATCCTGCATCTTCGCCACCATGTCGCGCAGCTCGTCCGGACTCTTCCTTTGTCCGACGGCGTACTGGGAGAAATGGCCGATGCCGTTCTTCAGTTCACGCTCGCACATCAGGGTATCGAGGCTACCGTCTTCGTGGAAGAACGCCTCAAGGTGTATCTTGCCGCATAGCTGGGCGATACGTTCCTCTTGGCTCATCTGTCCATATAGTTCATCCACTCTCTTATCGATGGGATCTATGATTATATTAGCGCACGATGCCATTATCGTCATTGCTCCAATTAGAATGATTTCCTTCAAATTCCTTCTCATTGTGTGTCAGTATAAAGTATGATAGATTCGCTCTCAGGTCCATACCTTAGTCATACGAAACATTCATACTGCAAATATAGAAAATAGATTTTTGTGAATATATATATGTCTTTGTTTTTTTCTAACAAGAAATATCTCCCCCTTAGCCGCAAATTGATTCAACTAGGCTTTCTCGCAGAGAATCAACAACCGCTTCTCTTTGTGTGTGGTGGCGAAAATGTATTGTTCCCCTCCCTCTTTGAGTTTTAGTTTGTCGCGTAGCTCGTTGGCGCTTAGCGGGAAGTTGCGCACGGCGATGTTGGCCTTCGTGATGCCTCCCAAGTGCTCTTTCACCTCTTTCTTGTTGAGTGTGAAGGTGTCGATGACGCGGAATGCCCTGCCTGGGAACTCTCCGTTCAGTTCGTCTGAAGTGTAGAGGTGGCTGCTGACGGCTAATTTGCCTACGGAGAACCGTTGGCAGAGGGATTTGTAGGCCCCCGCCTTCAACAGGGAGCTGTAGGGCTCGTAGAGGTATGCTCCGATTTCCTCCGCTTGGTGCATGGTGGCGTTGCGTTCTTCCTCCGGGGTGAAGGTGTAGCGGGTTTCTCCTTTCTTGGTGAGGTTCACGCAGTGGAACTGTGGGTTCTCCGTCGCCTCTTCGCTCAGCAGGAAGAGCAATTCCTTGCACTCATTGTCTACAGAGACGATGTGAACACTCTCCGCACCTCCCAATTCTTTGACAGCCAATGTGATGTCCAGCATGGGGGAGTACTTGATCAATATCTTCCCCGCACGGGCACGGAGCCTTTCCAACATTTCCAGCAGGTTGGGCTCGCAATCTGCGATGGAGATGGTTTTCCTGCCTTGCTGGTCTCTTCTGGCGGGGTCGATGAAGAGGACGTCGACGTGCGCCATCTGGTTGAGGTGGTCGATGCCGTCACCATTCACCACCTTGGCGTGGGGAAGCCCTAGGAGGGGCAGGTTGTGGCTCGCTATTTCGCACAGTTCTGGGTTCCGCTCGACTAGGGTGGCCTCCTTGAAGTTTCGGGCGATGAAGGTGAAGTCCACCCCGAATCCGCCGGTCAGGTCGGTGAAGGAATCTCCCTTCACGAGCGACGCCTTGTAGGCTGCGGTCTGCTCCGACGAACACTGCTCCATGGAGAGGTGGGGAGGGTAGACGAGACCCTCGATTTCGCACCATGAAGGAATCTTCTCCTTGGCCTTCTGCCATCCGCTGATCTGGTTCATCGCATAGTTCAGTGAGTCGCCCAGCTTCTTTTGGTCGCTGAGGGCCAGGCGTCTCACGTCGTCATTGCGGTGCGTGCGGATATAGGTGGAAAGCTCAGGGTCTATGTCCATGTGGGAAAATGATGCTCCTATTTCTGTGATAATGGTGTGTCACCCGCAGGAGGCAAATCGCTCATCTCGCCTAAGGAAGGGTGCTTCTTGATGTAGATGGAGAAGTATATGCCGGTCAACACCCTGTCGCATTGGAAGAAGTCCCCTTCTCCCTCGAATGTGACGAGCAGTTTGTTGTATCCTGCGTCGCGGATGGTTAGGTATCCCTCTTCCGGATATTTCCCGAATCGGCCGCTTTTTTGCTCTATTTTAGCATCATTCTTGTCGATGGCGCAATTGAATTTCACGTGTTTCCGAACGCCGTAGGTGCTTTCGTTCAAGTCATAATCGACTATGACTTCTCCGATAAGGTTCCTGAAGGATATTTTTCTGATCTGCTTGTCATCGTATTCGGGCTGACTTCCTGCGACAAACCATGATTTTCTGAAATCCAAGTCCTTCTTGGTGAGAGGGTAGGCGAATTCGTTGGCGTCAGGGTCTATGATCCATAGGAAACCGATGTTGTTTTGTGAGAAGTTGTAATACATGCCTGGCGTTATCGTCTCCTCACATGGGTCGAAAGAGACTGCGACCGTCTCGTTTTTATGAGGAGTGACAGTTTTCTTTATGTAGCCAAAGTCCGTTTGGAGAATGATGGAGGTGCTCTTCGTGTTGCTCAGGAAAGGAATCAGAATCGGTCTGTCTTTCCTTATGGTGGTGGCCGTCCTCAGGGTGTCGGATTCCGACTCGATTTCGTAGAACAAGCTATAAACGGGCTGTTTGAACATGTGACAGTCCTTGGCGCTTATCTTGATGGCTGGCGCTTTGACGACGAAGTCTTTTTTAAGTGTGTCCCCCCATTGTTTGGTGCTTATTTTATCCTCCATTATTTTCTCGTTTATCACTAATACTTTGACCGTGATGTCTATGTTGACGGGGATATATGATGTGAATTCTCCCTTGTTGTTCGTGATGCATCTCTTCTGGTCGGATAGAATCACCACTGCTCCTCTGTAAGGTAATCCTTCTTTGTTGCGCACTTTTCCTCTTAGAACGGCTCTTTGCTCAGGGTAATCGAGGTTCCACCATGAGAAGTGTCCCACTTTTCCGACGAAGAGGTCGCCTTGCCTGTAGGCGATTCCTTGCTCGTCCCATAATCCTGTTAAGTCGTTGAAGTGCCATAATGGTATAGTTTTGACCTCTGTTCCCATTCCTTGGGGTAGAGGGAATACCACTGTCGCCGCACTGTCTTCCTTGAGCTTGATGGGCGTTCCCGTCGAATCTTTCAGCATGAGGTTGACCATACCATAGGAAAATAGATCCACATCCTCTCCCGCCGCATTTCTGGCGGCTAGGTCTCCGCCTGGCATTCTTTCCGAGAACTCCTTGTCTTTGGGTGACAGGTAATAGATGTCGGCGGTCACTTTCCCGTTGTACTCTTCGTTTGAATCTCTATAACCTAAAGAGTTGGCTGGTATTTTTATCATCATGTCTTGCACGTTCAGGAGCTTGCCTTCTTTCGCATTGAATTCCACATGGGCGGTTCTTTCGCTGTTGCCCATCTTCTGGAGCTTCACTTGGATGTTGTCCGTCTCGTTGTAGGCCTCTGACTTGACTAATGGGAAATACCCCTCCTTGCTGAATCTCACGACGTATCGTCCGTTCCGTGTCTTTATTCCTTGTAGCTTGAATAATCCATCCTTATTTGAATATTCCTGCGTCTGATTCGTTGACTCGATCAAGACGCTGTCCAAACCTATGTTGCCGTATATGGGAAGTGTCTTGACCTCGTCGTTGTCGCTTAATGCTGTGTTGATCGAGGAATGGTTCTTTTCCAGGGCTTTGTTGTATGTGACTGTGTCGGTCACGTCTTCCCATCTGTTCTCTGACTTTTTGCTGTTGGAGCAGGATGCCAACGAAAGGGCTAAGGCTGAATAACCTAACAGGACTAACCTGACGGTTGTGCTAAATTTGTTTCTCTTGTTCATATTGGTCGATTTTTGTTGTTTACTATGTTTTTCCGTTTGTATGTCAGGGACGATGCCCGTCGAGAATGTCGTGCCCCATGGCGTGGTAGAGAAAAAGGATGCGCCGCAATGTGTTCCACGGCACATCCTTTTGTTTCATGACAGTGCTGGCATTAACTGAATACGACTGTTCTGTTCTTGTAGACCAGCACTTTTCGATCGATATGTTTCTCCACGGCCCTGGAGAGGACGATCTTCTCCAAATCCTGTCCCTTGTGGATGAAGGACTGCACGGTGTCCTTGTGGGTCACGCGGGCCACGTCCTGCTCGATGATCGGACCCGCATCCAACTCGGTCGTCACGTAGTGGCTGGTCGCTCCGATGATCTTCACGCCACGCTCGTAGGCGGCATGGTAAGGCTTCGCACCCACGAATGCTGGAAGGAAGGAGTGGTGGATGTTGATGATCTTGTTCGGGTATTCCTTGATCATATCCTCGGAGATGATCTGCATGTAGCGGGCCAGCACGATGAAGTCCACTTTCTCTTTCTCCAGCAATTCCAACTCTTTCGCCTCCTGCTCCGCCTTGTTCTCCTTCGTGATAGGGAAGACGTGGAAAGGAATGCCGAACTTCTCTCCGATCCAGGCGAGGTCCGGGTGGTTGCTGATGATGAATGGAATCTCGACGTTGAGGTCTCCGTTGAAGTAGCGGGACAGAATGTCGAAGAGGCAGTGGGACATCTTGGAGACGAAGATGGCCATCTTAGGCTTCACGTCCGAGAAGTAGAGCTTGAAGTCCATCTCGTATTTGTTGGCGAAGAGCGTTCTGAAATACTCCTCGATCTTATCTCTTGGAATGATGAAGTTCGTGAGGTCGAACTCGATACGCGTGAAGAAGGTGTTCTGCACATAGTCCACGTGTTGGTCCAAATATACGATGTTTCCTTTATTCACATTGATGAAGTTGGTCACCGCCGCCAAAATGCCTTGCTTGTCAGGGCAGTGGACCAATAGAATTGCAGTCTGTTTCTGATCCATTTGTCTTATATATCTCTTTTTCGCGAATTTACTTAATTTGTTTGGCTTGTCAAATGTTTGCCTTGTTTTATATGAATGATTTGATGAAATACCAGATGTACAGTCCGCACACGCCTATTTTCAGTCCTGTGGTCAGAATGAATCCTACGAAGGAGCCCATTCCGGACTTGAGTGCGGTCTTGGTCCCTTCCCCGTTCAGAAGCTCTCCCGCAATCGCCCCGAGGAACGGACCGATGATGATTCCGAAGGGTGGAAAGAAGAGTCCGACGATGAGCCCGACGATGCTCCCTATGGTGCCCAATTTACTGCCTCCGACCTTTTTCGTGAGCCAGGCTGGCAGAAAATAGTCCAGCACTTGTGCCACGAGCATGATGGCCGTCAGGAAGACTAACTCGCCGGTGGTGAACTGAACCCGTTCCGTGAAATGAAGGGCAAGAATGCCTGCGTAGGCTACGGGCAGACCAGGCAATGCGGGTAGGATGCAACCGACCAATCCCCCGAGGATGAGTGCCCCGCTTATTATGTACAAAGCTATTTCCATGCTCCAAAATTAATGATTTTTGTGGGATGGTGGGTGCGAAAAGTCTATTTTTATCTTTTTGTTCGATTTTTATGCGATTTTATGCGTTTTTGTTTTGTTGTGAAATAAATGTTTTCATAAATTTGCGATACGTGTCGAAGATTTCGGTGTGAAGATTTCGATGTGAGTTGTAGTGCCAAGCACTTCTGGAATGGGTGTTGGAGAATGTTTTCCCTCCCGGAACGGATGCTTGAATTGTAAGTTTAATCGGGGGAAGCTTAGTTGCTTCCCTAAAATTGGTAGCCATGGATGTAAATGAACAAAACGTGAAAGACGTTACTGAGAAAGTGGATTCTGTTGATGAGGTCTCTACGGAGCAAGATGTGATCGAATCCGCTGTTGTGGAGGAGAACCCTGAGTTTGAGGATTTCGGAAGTATGACGGAGGGTGAATTGGTGGAGAAGGCAAAGGAACTGATGAAGAGCAATCCTGAGTCATATTCCTCGCTAAGGAGTAAAATGGATGCCATCAAATACAACTTCTATAAGAAACTTCGCGCGAAGAACGAGGAACTGAAACAACGTTTCATCGAGGAGGGCGGGCTCCCTGAAGATTTCAAGCCTGCCGAGAACCCTTTGGATACGGAACTGAAGGAAATCCTGCAAAACTATAAAGATAAGCGCACGGCTGAATTCCAGCGTGCCGAGACGGAGAAGCAAAATAACCTCGCCGAGAAGAAACGTGTCCTCGAGGAACTGAAACAGCTCCTCGAGAACGATGAGGATTTCGGTAAGAAGGTGCCTGCCTTCCAGAAATTGCAGCAGGAGTGGAAAACTATCGGTCCTGTGCCGCAAAGCGAGGTGAACTCCTTGTGGAACGCTTACCAACTCTGTGTGGAGAATTTCTATGATAACTTGAAGATAAACAATGAGTTGCGTGATTATGACTTCCGCAAGAACTTGGAGATGAAGGTGGCCTTGTGCGAACAGGCGGAGGCCCTCGCCGACGAGAAGGAGGTCGTTTCTGCATTCAGGAAACTGCAGTCGTTGCACGATGAGTGGCGCGAAATCGGTCCGGTGTCACGCGAGAACCGTGAACCGATATGGAACCGCTTCAAGGAGGCTTCGACCGTCATCAACAAGCGTCACCACGACTATTTCGAGCAACTCCGCTCCAATGAGGTGGAGAACTTGGCGAAGAAGACCGCTCTCTGCGAACAGATCGAGGCGATCGACCTCTCAGCCATCAACTCGTTCAAGGAGTGGCAGGATAAGTCCAACGAAATCCTCGCCCTGCAGGAGGAGTGGAAGAAGATCGGCTTCGCCCCTAAGAAGGACAACGTGGCCATCTACGAACGTTTCCGTGCCTCTTGCGATAAGTTCTTCAAGACGAAGAACGAATACTTCCGCAACGTGAAGGACCAACTCTCCGAGAACTTGGCGAAGAAAATCGCTCTCTGCGAACAGGCGGAGGCTAATAAAGATAGCACGGACTGGAAGGCTGCGTCCGACTTGTTCGTGAAGCTGCAGCAGGATTGGAAGAAGATTGGCGCTGTGCCTAAGAAACAGTCTGAGGTGGTTTGGAAGAGGTTCCTCGCCGCTTGCGACTACTTCTTCGCTAAGAAGGGCGAGCAGTTCAAGTCCCAGCGTGTGGAGCAGGATGATAACCTTAAGAAGAAGAAGGAGATCATCGAGAAGATTAAGAACATCGCGATTGGTGATGACCATGACGCTTCGTTCAACGAGCTGAAATCTTTGATCGCGGAGTGGAATGCGGTGGGTCATGTGCCTTTCAAGGATAAGGATAAGATTTATAATGCTTACAAGGCTGCCATCGATGATAAGTTCGATAAGTTGAATGTGGACAAGTCGGCTCGCCAATTGGACGTCTTCAAGGAGAACGTCAAGGACATGGTGGGTAAGGGTGAGCAGAAGATTGTCTCCGAAAGGAAACGTTTGCTCCGTCAATACGAGGCTCTGACGGCTGACATCACCACTTACGAGAACAATATCGGTTTCTTCTCCGTCTCTTCCAAGAATGCGGAGAGCCTGATCAAGGATATGGTCAATAAGATCCAGAAGCTGAAACGTGAGCGTGAAACGATCGTCGAGAAGATCAGACTCCTCGATGAGGCGGCGAACAAGGAGTAATTTGTTAAGTTCATATATTTGTTGGACCGGAATTCGTCTTAGGATGGGTTCCGGTTTTTTGGTCTCTTCTTTATTGTGAAAAATAGTAAATCGTAAATCGTTAAATAGTAAATGTTGAATATATTTTGTGGTAAATGAAACCTCCGTAGAAAATGTGTTTAAAAAAATCTGTTAAATGACCGATTTGTGATTTGTTGTTACTATCTTCGCGCAGTTTTAAAAGAAAGATATATTTTGTATGGCTACATTCCGTGGAATCGCATGCGTTGCGTGCTTGGTCTTCTCTTTTGGAAGCGCATTTGCCCAGGAGGTTTCGTCTTCATATGCTATCTCTAAGGTTGAAGACTCCAAGCCCAAGAAGGTTGAGGTTGTGAAAACCGACGAGGGGATCGCTGTTAAGACCAAGAATTTCTCGTTCAAGCCTTATGGTTTCTTCAGAAATGATTTCTATTATGACTCCCGTACCAATTTCGAGACGGCGAACGGTCTCTTCTATATTATCCCGAAAGACGAAGATTTCAATGAAGAGGGGCAGGATATGAATGGTGAATCATCCACCAACTTCCTCAGCATCGCGACCCGTATCGGTGTGCGTGTGACGGGTCCTGACTTCCTGAAAGCCAAGACGTTGGGCGTTGTCGAGGGGGATTTCGCCGGATGTGGTTCAAGCCCGACAATCGTTCGTCTGCGTCAGGCGCATTTCGACCTCCAATGGCAGAAGCTCTCCTTAATCATGGGTCAGACTTGGCACCCGATGTTTGGTGACGTGGTCCCTAATATCCAGAGCTTGGCGACGGGTAGTCCGTTCCAGCCTTTCAACAGAAGCCCGCAGATCCGCCTGAATTGGCAGATGGATGCCCATAACCGCCTCTTCACTTCCGCGATCTGGCAGTTCCAATACACTACGACGGGTCCGAATGGGGGTACTTCCTCCTACATGACGAAGGGTAAGATGCCGGAGTTCTATCTCGGTTACGACTGGAAAAAGGACGGATGGACCTTGGGTCTGGGTGCGGATGTGATGCGCCTTTCGATGCCTGAGACCGTGAAGGTACAACATGCCGGCGAGGAGATACCAGTTGCGGCAAAGGACCATATCGCCTCTTGCTCGTTCGACGCTTACGTGCAGTACCATTCGCCTAGCGGCAAGCTGCAGGTGAAGGCGAAGAGCATCTATGGGGGTAATATGTCTCACCTCCTTCTCCTCAGCGGATTCGGCTTGGCTGACAATCCTAAAAGAGGCGTATATTCTTGGACGAATGTGAAGAACTCCACTTCATGGGTGGATGTGGTCTATGGTAGGACGTGGAAGTTCGGTCTCTTCTTGGGCTATATGAAGAACCTCGGCACGGATGAGCCACTGTTGAGCGAGTCCTCGACGTACATCTTCGGCTTCAACAATTTGGATTATGTCTACCGCATCGCGCCGATGGTCTGCTACGATCTGAAGCACTGGTCTTTCGGTGTAGAGTATGAACGCACTACGGCTGCTTACGGTAAGCTGAATCTGAAGGACGGTAGGGTGGATGACTCGCATGAGATATCCAACAACAGGGTGGTGGCCATCCTGATGTATTATTTCTAAGAAGATGGATTGATAGACGCAGGGACGTGCCAAGTGCGTCCTTGCATTCTATAATTCGTGATTGTTAATAAATAATTCTTCCGTGTATTTTTTATTAAGAAAAATATTCCTAATTTTGCAGAACATTTGGTGGATAGATTTGATTGCTTGCAACCACAGAAAAAAATGCTAAAATGATAATTGTGAGCTATCTGTTATATCCCCTTACATACATAACTTAAAAGTCTTAAAGTAATGGCTTATTTCTTTTCATCGGAATCCGTTTCCGAAGGACATCCAGACAAAGTCGCTGACCAGATCTCCGACGCTATTCTGGACAACATTTTGGCTCAAGACCCTGAGTCGAAGGTTGCTTGCGAAACTTTAGTTACGACCGGTCAAGTGATCCTTGCCGGCGAGTTGAAAACGACTGCACAAATCAACGAGCAGGACATCGCCCGTCGTGTCATCTGTAAAATCGGCTACACGAAAAGCGATTACAAGTTCGACAGCGAGTCTTGTGGTATCCTGAACGCCCTCCATGGACAATCCCCGGATATCAACCGTGGTGTGGAGCGCTCCAACCCGTATGATCAGGGAGCCGGCGACCAAGGCATGATGTTCGGTTACGCTTGTAACGAGACGAAGAGCCTGATGCCTCTTCCGCTGGACATGGCGCATAACTTGTTGCGCGAATTGTCCCAGATCCGCCGTGAAGGGAAGGAGATGCCTTACCTCCGTCCGGACGCCAAGTCGCAGGTGACGATCGAGTACGGCGACGATAATAAGCCGAAAAGGGTGGACACCATCGTCATCTCTACGCAGCATGACGAGTTCATCACGGACGAGAAGAACCAGCTGAAGGCGGACGAGGAAATGGTGAAGAAGATCGAGGCGGATGTGCGCAATATCCTGATTCCTCGCTTGGTCAGCAAACATGCCGAATACAAATCCCTCTTGCAGGGCGATTATAAGTTGTTGGTGAACCCTACCGGTAAGTTCGTGATCGGTGGTCCTTACGGCGACACTGGTTTGACGGGCCGTAAGATCATCGTGGATACTTACGGTGGTAAGGGTGCTCATGGTGGTGGCGCCTTCTCGGGCAAGGACCCTTCCAAGGTGGACCGTTCCGCCGCATACGCCGCTAGACATCTGGCGAAGAACCTGGTTGCCGCTGGCGTGGCGGACGAGGCGCTGGTGCAGGTGGCCTACGCTATCGGTGTGGCCGACCCGATGAACCTCTTCGTCAACACGTATGGCACCGCAAAGGTGAAGCTGAGCGACGGTGAGATCGCGCGTAAGATCGCGGAGAGCAAGATCTTCGACATGCGCCCGAAGGCCATCGAGGACCGTCTGAAGCTTCGCAACCCGATCTACGAGGAGACCGCTTCGTACGGGCACATGGGCAGAACGCCGCAGGTGGTGACCAAGACTTTCACGGACCGCTCAGGGAAAACTTTCACGAAGGAGGTGGAGCTATTCACTTGGGAGAAAACCGATAAGACGGACGATTTGAAAAAATTGTTTAAATTGTAAGATATTACCCCTTCACAATGTATGCGCGAAGTGATTTATTTTTTAACTTTGCGTAAAATTGTAATGCGATAAATTCTTTTAAAAAACAATTATAGTATGAGTTTCTTATCTAACAAAAAATTGGTTATCGTTGGTGCCGCTGGTGCTATCGGTTCTACAATGGCTCAATTGGCCGCTGTTAAGGGTTTAACAAACAATATCACGCTTTACGATCCATATTTGAAGGGTCTTGAGGGCGTTTACGAGGAAATGCGTCACTGCGGTTTCGAGGGCGTTAACTTCACGTTCACTGACAATGTGGAGGAGGCTTTGACTGGCGCTTCTTTCATCATCTCTTCAGGTGGTGCTCCTCGTAAGGAGGGTATGACCCGTGAGGACCTTTTGAAGGGCAACGCACAGATCGCTGCTGACTTCGGTGACAACGTAAAGAAATATTGTCCTAAGTGCGAGCACATCGTCGTTATCTTCAACCCAGCTGACGTGACTGGTTTGGTTGTATTGGTTAAGTCTGGTTTGAAGCCTAACCAAGTGACTACTTTGGCAGGTTTGGATTCTACTCGTCTTCAGAGCGAGTTGGCTAAGTACTTCGGAATCCCTCAGTATGCGGTTAGCGGTTGCGCTACGTTGGGTGGACACGGAGAGAAGATGGTCCCTGTAACTTCTGACGTGATGGTTATGGGCAAGCCACTTTCTAAGTACAACATCCCAGCTGACAAGTTCGAGGAGATCAAGCAAAAGACTATCCAGGGCGGTTCTAACATCATCGCTCTTCGTGGACGTTCTTCTAACTTGAGCCCTGCATACGTGGCTATCGAGATGATCGAGGCTGCTATGGGTGGTAAGAAGTTCACTTTGCCTGCAGGCTGCTTCGTAAAGGACGGCATGTACGGTTACAAGAACGTATGTATGGCCATGAAGTCTACTATCGACGAGAACGGTGTTTCATACACGGAGGCTAACCTTTCAGCTGACGAGAAGAAGGCTTTGGACGCATCATACGAGCACCTTTGCAAGATGCGTGACGAGGTTATCGGCATGGGCGTTCTTCCTGCAGTTGCTGATTGGAAGAAGTACAACGCAAACCTCTAATCCTAGGATTGGATTCGATATAGGAAAGCGGGCGGGGTATATCCCTGTCCGCTTTTTTCGTTTGGGGAGGGGATTCGGTTGTGGAGATCGGTCGGGTCTGATTTCGGATGAGAAATCCCGAGATATGCTTCCCCTCCCTGTAATAAATAGAGAAATACCCTTTCTCACCTCCTAATAATTTTAGCCTCTCCCATAAACGAACAAATCTCCTCTGCCAGGTGGTTCATGTTGTGGAAACAACTGTAATCGCTATCGGAAGGGACACCGTCCACATCCGGCATTTGGTCGAGTCCCCAAGGCGCAAGGATGAGCAGACTGCCATTGGCGCAGGCGTCGAAGCGTTGTCGCTCGGGTTTCCAATAGGGAGTGATGGGTTCTTTCTGTATGTGGATGAGCGGGTAACCCTTCTCCAAGCATTCGTTTTTCATCTGCAGTTCGCCACGGGAGATGCTTGGCGTCACAATCACCGTGGAGCCTTCAAGGATGGCTGCCACCCATCGGTCGTGCTGGCGGGCATAGTCGGTCGTCTCTTCGTAGGGTTGCCCGGTCGTGGGATGCTTGCGGTGGCACTGCACCTGTATCCTACGGGCCCATCGTAACAGGAAGAGGTTGCCAAATGCCCCATAGCTACGTCCCGCCAACCGCACATGAAGACATCGTCTCATCACGTCGGGCATGGCTCGTCGCAAGAGTGCACGGCGTGGGTTGTCCTGCACATAGGCGATCATCGCAGCTCGGTGCCGCTCGTCGATGCAGACCGTGTCGTCGTAGTTGTCGTCGAACAGGGGGCGGCGCTCACGGCCTACTAGGGCGTAGTATTCTTGCCGCTGTTTTTTGGAAAGGTGGCGGACCAGAGCGCCCTCTGTGAGGTGGATGGCAGCCTTTGCCCGCAACCAAGCTGGAATGTTCGGGTTGCCCAGATCGACCGAATTCGGTCGATCGTTAGATGCTGCCATCCCTTGCATCTGCCACCATTGCCTAGTGCAAGCCGCTTTTAGTCCCTGCATGATATCCCCCAGATTCCACTGCATGGGTTCCAGCACCTCGATCACCCCGTGGAAATGGTCGGGCATGCATACGCAGGCGTGTGTCACCACATGGTTGCCATGCGCCGCTTGCCTCTCTGAGGTCTCTCCCCAAAAACGGAGCAGTTCCTCCCCAAGCGTTGTCGGGACAAGTTTCTCACAGCTATTCTCAGACGTGAACGTTGCAAGTAGTGGCTCCCTTCCTCTCACCACCAGCGTGATGAGATAAACACCCTTGCCATAGTAATCGTGGCCGGGATTGCGTGGACGATAGGATGAATTCATCATTACAGGTATTTCAAAACATTAGATTTTTCGCAAAAGTACAAAATTCCTCCCAAATGGCTCGCATTATGAACGCTTTTCAGAAAAGAAAGAAGGATTTCACCTGCCTCGACTTGTGGTCTAGGCGGGTGGATGGGTGCGGTCGTTCCCGCTTTCCCTACTCGTCATAGTAAACAAACGTTGTTTTTGTTACCTTCTTTACTCCCTTTGAATCCTTTATCTGCTCGGTTATATTGCCGACCGAATCGTAGGTGTATGTCGTTAGGATTTGGGTGCCATTGTCCGTCGTTTCCCTTACGGTGACGAGGCGGTCGTTGGCGTAATAACCAGAGAGCTTAATGGTTTTGCCATTCAGTACGTTCACCGAATGGAGATGGTTTTGTTTGTCGTATTTGTATACTATTTTGTTGTATGTCAGTCTGTCTTCCCATGTGTTTTCTTTGTTGAATTCATCAGGAAGCTCTGTGAGGCTCTCCTCAGATTGTATGGAAAGTAGTTTCCTTTGTTTGCTGTAGGTGTATTTGATATGGTTCACCAGCTTGGAATTCTTAAATTCTTTCTTGCTTAAGATATTGCCGTTGGAATCGAAGGTGGTGCGGGTGATGGTGGTGTCGGGGTTGAACTTTCCATCTTCCTCCTCCCCTTCAATCTCCGTGATGATCTCTTCGTTTTGCGTGCGGATTACCTTTGTGCTGTTGATGCCGATCAATGTGTCATGCCTATAGGTCATGTAGCCATCAGGAAGATCAATGTTGTCGCTCTTTTCGTACAATGCTATATGTACTTTCGAAATCGCACCATTCTCGTCAAAGTAATTTGTTTTGCATTCTGTCAGTTTATTCTTCTCGTCATATTTCATGAAATTTTCGTCGTTTTGTTGACTGCCGAAGTACCTGCTGTAAATCTCATTTCCTTTCGCATCGTGGCGTGAGATGCTCGATAGGGCTCCGTTATAGTAATCATACGTTGTCTTCAAGCCCGCCTCCTCGCGTTCGAAGCTTATATCGCGGTTCATCTTGCAAGAGTCGGCTATCGGTATGCCTGCCGAATCGTATTTATAATGTTCAGTCAATGAGTCATTTTCGTACACCTCCGTCAGATATCCTTTGGGATTGTAGATCTTTTTGGTGCGATGGGTGGTGTTTTTTATTCTGTTGATAGTGATTGTGGCTGTGTCGTTTCCTCTCTGGTCGTAGTAAGTATATTTGTATTCTCTGATGAAATTGGGACGGATATAGGATATGTGGCAGTATTCCTTTCCGTCTGAATTATAATAAATTTTACTGTTTGGATAAATGGATTCAACTAGCTTGCCATCCTCAGAGAAAACGTACTCGTTGTTTGATCTGTCGACGACGTCATCCTTTATTTCAACAGGTCTCCATTGGCCGTTGAATACACCGAACCTATAGAATATGAATCCTGTTTTGCTGTTGTCACTCCACACGAGACATTTGTGCTGTTTGTCATAAGACCTGAAGAAATGGAAGGTGTCTCTCTTTTCTTTGTCGTCCTTATAACTCGAAGTGTATGTGACGCCATGTGCCGACATGACATTCCCTTTGTACTTGTAATCAAAAGTACCTCGGCCGATCGCGCAGTGTATGCAGGCGAAAACGGTATGGGCCATGCAGATAAGCGTTAGAAGAATGAATATCTTTTTCATGTGATAAGAAGGGTTAAAATTGGTATTAAGTAAATATAGGATTTATCTGTAATATATCAAGAAGGAGTCCTTGCATTGAGTCCTTATTCCTCGTCGTCGTAGTAGATGTAACGAAGGAAAATTTTTTCTTCATATAAGTTTTTGGAACCTTTCATATAGCTGATTGTTCTCTCTGTTGGGTTCCCGATCTTATCGTAAAGCATGGTGACGACCTTCGTCACTGGGATTTTGGTTCCATCCTCATAATATTCATCGGGTGTTCTCGTCACTTTCGAAATCAGATGGTTGGCGGCATCGTAGCGGTAGGCGATCTGTTTCACGATTCGTTTCCCGCAGTTGGTTACCTCTGATATGAGGCGGTGCTTCCCGTCGTACTGATAGGTCACTTTGTCGGTCTCTGTGTCCCATATGTAATCCTTCACATGTTCCGACGTTCTATGGCGGCCGTTGGATTGGATGGAGAGCAATTGTCCTCTGCCGTTGTAGGTGTAACGGTCTATGTACTTCACTTTGGAGTTGACGGATATCTTACGGAGCAGGACCCTGCCGTCGGAACCGTACGTCGTGCGGGTGACGGTCGTGTCGATTCGTAGCTTTCCCGTGACGGGATCATTTTTATCCCCCTCCATCTCCGTGAGAATCTCTTCCTGCTGGTTGCGGGATATTTCCCAGCTCTTAATGCTAACCAGCGTGCCTTTTTTATATTTCATGCGGGACTCTTGCAACAACTCTGCTTTGTCATCGCTGGAATCGCTGTATCTCCTTGTCTCAACATCAATAGAATAGATGGAGCTATCCTCGCCGTAATGGTTCGTTTTCTCTTCTGTTATTCTATGCTTTTCGTCATATTTCGTGAAGCGCTCTATGGAAGAGTTCTTGAAGTAAATCTCATACCCTTTCGCATCGTAGCGTGTGGTGCTCGATAGGGCACCTTTATAGTATTCATACGTTGCCTTCCCTCCCGCTTCCTCGTATTCGAAACTTACACTATGGTTCGTCTTGCAAGTGTCGGCTATCGGTAAGCCAGTCGAATCGAATTTGTAATACTCAGTTAGCGAGTCATTTTCGTACACCTCCGTCAGATGCCCTTGCTGGTTATATATCTTCCTGGTGCGATGTGTGATGTTGTAATTTTTATCTTCAAAGACGATGGCAGTGTCGTTCCCGTTCTGGTCGTAGTAGGTATACTTATAACTGATTTTTTTGTTTTGAAGAGGGCTGGCGGATTTCCTTGAGAGGTATTCTTTCCCGTTGTCGAGAAAGAAGTCTTCTATTATTCTGTCGATGGATTGAACTCTGGAAGTTAAGAGCTTGCCATCCTCTGAATAGATGTACTCTGATGAAAATCCACCACGATCTATTTTTTCTGCTAGTTTTATCTTCCCATTGATTTTTATGTATCTTTTGTAGAAACTCACTTCCCCGATGCGGTGATCCTCCAACATTAAATCCTGGTCTCTGTCATAAAACAGGTATGAGCAAAATTCGGGGTTTTCATGCCCCCATGACATATGGAACATCTTCACTTTCCCTTTGTGTTGGTGTGCATTATGGCTGTCGTTATTATATCCGAATCCAAATTCGTTCATGTGTTCTTTTACGACGCATTGGCCACAAGCACTAGCGATGGCTGTGGATGTCAGGATAAATATGATGGTCGAAATTAGGTTCTTCATATGACTTCTGTATAGGTTAAAAATGATGTTTGAGGATGGATGTCGCACACACTGTTTCGGAAAGGGAAATTCTACTCGTCGTAGTAGGTGTAGCGAAAGAACAACCCGCCTTTCACTTCCTCGATTTTACCGTTTTTCTTGAATTTCCTTCTTCCCTCGATCATGTTCCCTTTTTCGTCGTATCGGATGGTGACGATCTTCGCTTCCGGGTATTTTCCTCTTCCCTTTTCATCAGATTCGGATGCGTTGGTAGGGAAGTTGGTCTCTATCGTTCCTTCCACCAAATGTCCGTCCGCATCGTAATAGTAGGAGAATTGGCGCACAATATTCTTCCCACAGGAGTAAACCTCCGATACAAGGCGGTGTTTCTTGTCGTATTTGTATGTGATCTTGTCGGCCTTGAGTCTCCACCAGTCTGACATGTCATCCACTTCGATTTGGCAATCCTTCGTCTGGATGGAAAGCAGTTGTCCACGCCTGTTGTAGGTGTAGCGTGCCTTTGTTTTCTTCTTGAATTTGACATGAACGGTCCGGGAGAGTGCTTTCCCGTCGCAATCGTATGTCGTGCAGGTGATGGTCGTGTCCGGTAGATCCCCCTTCATGTGGGCGAACTCTGTTTCCTCGTCTATTTCCTCGTATTCATAATTTTCCTGCCCGCCTTGGGAGGAATCCGCCACGAGCCTGCCCGTCGAATCGTATTGGTGGTATTCCTTCAGCACACCATCGTCGTACATTTCCGTCAGATGGCCTTGGGGGTCATAGATCTTCCTGATGCGGTGTGTGACGTTGTAATCTTTGTCATAGGATACGATGGCTGTGTCGTTTCCGTTCTTGTCGTAAAAAAAGAGCTCGTAGCCTGTTATTTCACGTAGCATATCGTCCCAATGTCTATGGCGTCCGTTTCTCTTCCTTGAACTTCTCCACTTCTCGTAGATGATGGAGAGGGAATCCTTCTCGTTGATGTTGTAGTACGTTTTAGTGCATTTTGAGGCGTTGTGATACTTGGAGGCGCGTAGTTTGCCGTTCCATGAATAGATATACTCCTGAAGGGAGCTTTCATCCCCCCTCGCCACTAACACCCTCTTCCCGTTGATGTTCTCGTACTTTTCGTAACGCTTAAATTCGTCACATGCCGCATCCACCAACATCCATTTTTTGTCCTTGTCATAGGACAGTGTCACGCTGATTGACGTGTCGATCTTCATCCTGCCAAGTTCGTCTTGCCCAGTGTATGTCTGGACCATCTGTACTTTTTGCACGTTCCCCTTGTACCGGTATGTGCGGAAGTCTTCCTCGTCCATCATTTGTCCGTAGTCGTGCAGGCGGTTTCTGATGATGCAGAATTCGCAGGCGAAAGCGGTATGGACCATGCAGATAAGCGTTAGAAGAATGAATGTCTTTTTCATGTGATAAGAAGGGTTAAAATCGGTAATAAGCAAATATAGGGAAATTTCGCAATAAAAAGGATAGCGATTGTCTTTTGTGAATTGTAAAAATCCCGCATCTATTGACCAAAAAATGAGTTGAAAATTTTCAAAAGCGGAAACTAAAACATACATTTGCGGAAAAATGGAGGAGCAGCATGTCAGTTAAAGATATATTCAAGAAAATAGGCCATTACATCAAGAAGATAGTTTCCAGCAAATATCTGATTGTGTTCTGCTTAGGTACCCTTTGGCTGGCGCTTCTTGACGAAAACAGCATTGTGAATTACATACAGTATGACTCGAAAATCAGGGATTTGGTGAGCGAAATCAACATGAACAAGAAGGGTATCGCGGAGTGTGAGAAGAAGATGGACGAGATGAAGACGGACAAGGCGAGCCTGGAGAAATATGCCAGGGAACAATACTACATGAAGCGTCACAACGAGGATATCTTCATCGTGAAATAAGTAGGCGAAAAAATTACCTAAAACTCAATCGTTAGACCATCATAGGCAAGGTGGACGTTCTTGGGAAGGGACGCCTCGACGGTTTCGTGCAGCCCGATGTCGTGGTTCGCATGGATGAAGTAGGCGCTCTTCGGCTTGACGCGTTCCACCAGCGCCAATGATTCGCCGACGGAGGCGTGTGAGAAATGCTCCGTGTAGCGCAACGCATCCAATACCAGCACATCCAGCCCCATCAGTTTCTTTATCTCCTTCTCTTCGATCGTTTTGTAGTCGGTCAGGTAGGCGAATTTGCCTATCCGATAGCCGAAGTTAGGCAGTTTGTAGTGGTAGGCTAAGACGGGGGTGATCTCTATGCCACAGGCGGTGAACTTCTCGTTGCGGATCTGGTGCAGCTCAAGTTGTGGGATTCCCTTGTAATCATTGTCGAAACAGTAGGAATAGGCTTCGTGGATGTGTGCGACGGTGGATCTGTTGGCATAGATCGGTACCCGTCCGAAGGGGCGAAGGTCATCCAACCCGCCGATATGGTCGGTGTGTTTGTGGGTCAGGAGGATGAGGTCGAGGTGCTTGAAACCCGCACGGAGTGCTTGTTGCCTGAAGTCAGGACCGCAATCCAGCAGAATCTTCTTGCCTTGGGTCTCCAGCAGGGCGGAGCAGCGCAACCTGTTGTCCTTGGGGTCGGAGGAGTTGCACACCGCACATTTACAGCCTATGTATGGGACACCGGTCGAGGTCCCTGTTCCTAGAAAAGTCAGTTTCATATTCCCAAAAAGTCTTTAAATTCGCAGCCATCCACCTGCATGCGGATGCGCCACTCCTGCGTGTGCAGGTTGTTGCAACGGTTGCCTAAGTTCTTCACCCAACCCAAAGGGACGGAGCGGTAGGTCAGCAATAGATAGCCTTTCGGAGCGTCGTTCGGCAACATGAGATTCTCCTTCTTCAGGTAGGTCATCGCCTCCTGCCAGGAGAGGTCCACCGTAGGAAACGCATCTTTCCGCAAAGCCCAGGAGAGAGCTAGATGCTGGGCAGGAATCAAGTCCTTCCCCTTGACAGCGGCCACCTCGACGCCCGACTGCAGCACGTGCAACTGCTCCGTCAGCGTAAGTGACAGCTCCGCATATTCCGCAGGCACGGCATAGATCACGTCGTTATGAGGGGTGAGGTACATCGGTTCGTTGAGCCACTTCGTCAGATCCTTGGCGGGGGCGGGTAGGGCGACCTTGTTCTCACGTTTACGTTTCTTCTTGAAGGTCGGTTCCTCCTTCGTCTTGCGCAGGGCGGAGAGGAAGAATCCTTCGCCTCTCGTCTTGTGTGGGTAGAAGTGGTAGCCTGCGTCCGTCTCCGTCACGTTCCATGCGGGTTCGGTCTTCACTTGGAGCAGTTCCGCACCTAGTTCGTCGGCGATCCAACGGGCGTTATGCTCGTCCTCCTCCTCGTTGAAGGTGCAAGTGCTGAAGATTAGGATGCCACCCTCCGCTAGGGCAGGGAAGACATCCGCAAGGATCCTCCGTTGCCTTTCGGCGCAGAAGCGCACGTTCTCGGGGCTCCATTCCTCCATCGCTTTCTCGTCCTTGCGGAACATCCCCTCGCCGGAGCAGGGCGCATCCACCAGAATCAGGTCGAAGAGACCCGTGAGCTGACCGAAGTCGGCAGGGTCGTTGCTCGTCACCGTCACGTTCGGGGCGCCCCATTTGATGAGGTTCTCCCGCAGTATGTTCACACGATTGCGCATCACCTCATTGGAGACCAGCCAACCCTTGCCGTCCAGTAGGGAAGCCAAGTGGGTCGATTTGCCACCCGGCGCAGCGCAGAGATCCAGCACGACAGGCGCTTCCGTGTTGATGAATTGGCGGAAGACTTGCTCGACGAACATGGAGCTCGCCTCCTGCACATAGTAGCAACCCGCATGCAACAGCGGGTCCAGGGTGAAGGAAGGACGTTTGTCCAGGTATTGGCCGGTGGCGCACCAAGGCACGCGGTCCCCCTCCGACAGGGTAGGGAACTTCCTCGGGTTGGTGCGGATGCTCACCTGTGGATCAAGCTCCAAGGCAGTGCGGAAGGCGTCATATTCGCCGCCCAGGGCAGCCTTCATCGAGTCTTCAAATTGAGTAGGTAATTGCATATCTTAAAGTAACGCTACATATGCAAAGATAATATCTTTCCTTAAAAAAATAGCATACAGAGGAGTGGGTTGTCCTCTCTTTTTGAGGTGAGATGGGGCGGTAATAGAATCAGAACGTTAGTTTGATGTTTGTTGAATATTTATATGAAAATCGGGTGTTTGCGCAGACGTGGTGGTGAAATTTTTTTAAATTTGCGGTGTTATTTGAATTTTATATGTGTTTTTGATGAAAAAAAGAATTGTTTCGTTACTGCTGTGTGCAGTTTCAATAGGTGCGTATGCGCAACAGAAAGGGGACATGTTTTTGGGTCTCCATGGAGGTGTTGGATTAACATCCTCTAATGTGTCCTATGAAATCAAGGATAAAAAGAATCTTTATGATGAGACATTAAAGGATAGTAATCCGAATGTGGATTTCTTTATTGCTCCTGGGTTCCATTACTTCTTTGCCAATAATCTTAGAATTGGTCTCGATTTTACTTTTGGAATTACAAAAGAGCATTTAGAATATGCTGTGGAAACTACGTCTTTTACTAGTGATACGAAGAGCAAGTATTGGTCTGTTGGTCCGGTTTTTGCGGGATATGTTAAGCTGGCGGAAAAATTCTATTATGTGCCTGAACTGGATTTGAACTATATACGTATGAAGGTGGATGAGAATGCAGTATATATGTATAAGAAGCAATATGTTTCTTATACTATACTGCCTGAGGAATATCGGAATGAGCCACTTGATAACATAAGTAACGTGGGTGCTTATAAGACTGATGGAAAACCTGTGAATGGTTTTTCATCCACTTTGAGACTACTTCAGTTCGAATTCCGTCCGACAGAGAGGTTGGGATTTTCCATGAGTTTAATTGATTTCTCTTTTACCCATATATTCAGAAAGGGAGAGGATGCACATGCCTATGGAATTGATTATCACATACCAAACGTAAAAAATAATAATCTGCAAATAGGTGTTAATCCTGCTGTTGGCATTTATATCTATTTTTAAATTTATGTCGCACAATATAAATACATGCATGTTTTTATGAAGAAAAGAATCGTTGCGATACTGCTATGTGCAGTTTCATTTGGTGTATACGCACAGCAAAAGGGCGATATGTATATTGGCTCGATGGTGGGTTTTGAATTAACATCCTCTAACGTATATTACGATGGTAGTAAGCATAATGAGTATAATCCGACAACTGGCTTTTATGTTTCCCCCGCATTCCACTATTTTGTTGTCAATAATCTTAGGGTTGGACTCGATTTCACTTTTGGTGTTGTAAATAATCATTTTGAAAGGGATATATCTGAATCGTCATACATATTCGACACGAAGGGATCTTTTGGGGCTGTTGGGCCGGCTCTCGCCAAATATGTGAGGCTTTCGGAAAATTTATATTATGTGCCAGAGTTGGCCCTTTCCTATGTGCATATGAAGTCAAGTGTGGAGGGAGAGTATATACGACGTGATTATGTTTCGATTGAAGAGTATAATTTGGGCACAGGTAAAAGTATTACTTATAGGGACAAACATTCCTCTGGTCCTCAAACTTTAAATGGCTTTCAAGCCGATCTTAGATTCTTTCAACTGGAGTTCCGTCCGGTAAAGAGATGGGGATTTGCCATGAGTCTGCTTAGTTTGTCATTCTCTCGATGCTATTTTAAGGGTAAAACCGAAATATATGTAAACGGGGAGAATCTTCGTCTGTCAGACGTGGAAGAGACTCAAATTAGTTTTTCAGTAGTTGCTAATCCTGCTCTTGGGGTTCATTTCTATTTTTAACGGACATTCCCTATAACAAATAAAAAACTTCGGAGCGATTGCCCCGAAGTTTTTTTTATGGAATAATTCAAACGATTATTTCTGCTCCAAAGCCAACGTCTTAGTAGGTTGGTCGCATACCTCAGAAGGACCGAAGTATTGGATTGGACCTGGGTAAACGTAAGAAGTCTCGATTGCCCATTTCTCGCGGTTAGCGGCCAAAGCCTTGAACGGAGCGCCGTCCAACTCAACCAATGCCTTGCGGATAACTGGTTTTTGCTTACCGTTACGTTGCTCCATGTTCATCATCATCGTGATAGGCACACCGGCAGCGATCCATTGGTCAGCTGGCTTAGTAGTGTTCTTGATCAATGACATGTAACCAGACTTGCCAGTAGCGATCAAGTTAGCTGCGTTGTAACCCAAAGAGTAGCAGTAGTCAGCGTCGAAGTTAGAAGGAGCGGCGCAACGACCCTCGTAACCGAAGAAGTGTCCGAGGCCAGAGAACTTACCTACATATTTGCCTTCAGCCTTCATGGCAGCCAAACGGGTCTTAACCATCTCGATGAGCAATTTCTCCGTTTCGATCAAAGAAACCTGTACGTTTCCGTGAGGGTCACGCTCCAAAGTCAACTGCTTAGCGATGGCCTCAGGAAGGCTCTCGTAAACTGACTTAGAGTTAGCAGAAAGCTTAGATACAGCAGTCTTGACGTCAGATTCGGTAGCCAACAAGTCGTTCAACTCCTTGATCAAAACCTTCATCTCAGGGATGAACTCGATCAAGCCCTCAGGGATCAACACAACACCGAAGTTGTTACCCTTTGCGGCGCGAGCTGCAACAGTGTCAGCGATGTTGTTGACGATCTGAGCCAAAGTCATCTTCTTAGCCTCTACCTCCTCAGATACGATGCAGATGTTTGGTTGAGTCTGCAGACCGCACTCCAAAGCGATGTGAGAAGCTGAACGACCCATCAACTTGATGAAGTGCCAGTATTTCTTAGCTGAGTTAGCGTCACGCATGATGTTACCGATTACCTCAGAGTATACCTTACAAGCTGTGTCGAAACCGAAAGAAGTCTCGATTTGCTCGTTCTTCAAGTCACCGTCGATGGTCTTAGGGCAACCGATCACTTGGATGCCAGCCTTCTTAGCCAAGTAGTACTCAGCCAACACGCAAGCGTTAGTGTTAGAGTCATCACCACCGATGATCACCAATGCCTTGATGCCCAATTTGTTGCAGATTTCGATACCGCTGTCGAACTGAGACTCCTCCTCCAACTTGGTACGGCCAGAACCGATGATATCGAAACCACCCGTGTTACGGTAGTCGTCGATGATGTCAGCAGTCAACTCGATGTATTTGTGATCGATCAAACCGCTAGGACCACCCAAGAAGCCGTACAATTTTCCTTTAGGGTTCAAAGCCTTGATACCGTCGAAAAGACCGGAGATGACGTTGTGTCCGCCAGGGGCTTGACCACCAGAGAGGATTACACCTACGTTGAAGTCACCCATGGACAACTTAGAAGCGGCAGCCTCGAACGTTACGATAGGCATACCATAAGTGTTAGGGAACAACTTCTTGATTTCAGCTTGGTTTGCAACAGACTCAGTTGCTTTACCTTCTTTGAGCGCTACGCCACCCTTGAATGCCTTAGGCAACTTAGGTTGGTAAGCGGCTCTAGCGATTTGCAATGCACTTTTTGCCATTATGATTACTATTTTTAGATTAAAATATGAATTTCACACCTTTTGGAAAAATCCACGCAAATTTGCGAAAATTTTTTCTCTTCACAAAACATATGAGTTAAGAGTTAAGAGGTAAGAGTTAAGATTTTTTTATTTACTATGTTGCTATTTACTATTTACTATTTACGCCTGTCAGGACTAAAATCGTAAATCGTAAATTGTCAAATCGTAAATCTTTTTATCTATTTTATATTGCAAATAATCTTCCGTGCTATCTGTTTCATAATCTTATTATTATGTAAAAATTACATTTATTTTGTAAGATTTTAGGGTAAAAATTGTTTTTTAATTAAAATATGTCATATCTTTGTCGAGTGAATATGTGATTAGAGTTGTTTGTTTTTAAATATTTCATCATGAAAATGCATAAGGTTATCTAATGTTTAATAAATAAATTTTTACGATTATGTTTTCTATCAAAGAGAGTAGTAGGTCTTGTTTGCGCAAGTTGTTTTGTTTGAGTGGGTTACTGTTTGCCCTCCTGTTTTCTTCCTGCGAGAAGGATGAAGTGTTGAACGAACCGGTCAGTGAGCAACAGACCGTGAGTGGTGAGATTCGCCTTGGGGCCAAGGTCGAGAGTCCGTTCCTGTTGCGTAATATGCAACGTTCCGTGGATTCATTGTCGGCTCGGACAGGGCTGAAGAGTCTAACTATTTTGAAACCGACCCATTTGTATGTGCGTTTTCTGCCGGCTGACACGGCGCAGTACGAGCGTTTGGTGGCGGACACCACGCTGGATTTCGACCCATATCCGTTGGACTATGAATTGACGGAGGGGGATTCCTACCACGATCCGTCATTGCCGGCGGACGCCATCACGTGGCAGTACACGGTGGTGCCGGCTGATTACGATTTGAAGGGGCTTGGCATCACGTATGAAGTGCTTGACGAGCTTTATATCTTGGACGAGGACTTGGAGCGGGAGGACATCTCTGTCGGGGATGCGCAGCTCCGTTCCGGGAAGGGCTCGGGTTTGTCGTGGAAGAGCGTGGTGGACGAGGCGTTGATCCAGACGGGCAACGTGGGCGAGGCCACCCTGCGTTCGAAGTGGACACCATCCGCCACCATCAAGGCGTATGACGACCTGATGGGCAAGTACATCCCGCTGCAGGGCGTGAAGGTGCGCATCCGATACTTCGCCTTCCTGAAAGCGTACCACTACACGGATGCGAACGGTAATGTGACATTCAGCAGCAAGCGCACGAGTGTGGAGTATAGTATTGAGTGGGAACGGGACATGTGGGATATCCGTGATGATGGCACGCAAGCTTACTACCATGGACCAGACCAGAAGGGGAAGTGGAATTTGAACATTAATACGGGTACTCCGAAATCTTTGCATTATTCTGCTATTCATCGCGCATTATATAAGTATTACTATGGCGATTGTTGCGGATTGGTACGTCCAAGCAAGAGCCTGAAGATTTCATTTGAAAATATAAATGACCCCAATGGATCAGCCCTTGGTTATACAAGATCACCTAATGTTCGTACTTGGAATTGGATATTTAACTCGATTAAGATTTATGGGAAAAAGATAATAAAAGAAAATGACAAAGAAGTTGTTGTGTCACAGCTGGTAAGTGATGTGTTCTCAGTTACTTTGCATGAGTTGGCTCATGCTTCTCATGCATGTCGTATGAGTAGAAGTGGGTATGATGAAACAAGTAGCATCATTAAGGATAGTTGGGCGGATGCTGTAGGATGGATTATGACTTTGGATGAGTATAGAAAGTTGGGATTATCTGTTTCAGATATTGCGGATCTTAGTTCTGATATGGATAACCATTGGTGGCCAAATTATCATAAGACGGAATTGTTGATATATTCTCCGTTGTTTATCGATATGGTTGATGTGGAAAATCAGGGTCAAGAAGTATTGTATAGACCATTTGATGAGGTGTCTGGGTATACAATGTCATTGATAGACAGTAATCTTCCTATGATGAAAAATTTCATGGATGTGGAAAACTTTATGAAAAACAATCGACCTGCAAATGTGACAATTAATCTAATAAATACGTTCTTAAAAATTTATAGAGAAAAATGGATAAATTAGTTAAGCCCTTATTTTTGAGCGCCCTTTTATTCGGGTTATTTGCATGCGAATCTGATGATGTAGATGGTGTAACTCCAGGTGAGTTTAACTATATTATCGTGAATGGGACAGAACATCGTGTTCTTATCACTACTGACCCTTTGTCTGCAAGTGAGAAAACGGACTCCGTTTTGTTATCATTTCAGGATAGTATGATTTCTTATGGGTATTTTAGACATTGGGGTGATCTTGAGCCTTTCCCTTCAGGAGGTGTCTTCGTCACTTTTGATGATACAGTGACTTATAAATGTGGTAGTGGAGAAGGATATGAAACCAACATGTTTGGCTCCCAATACAATTATGAGTGCTTGTTGAATGGACCTGATTTGTATAAGTATCGTTACGTCATCACCGAAGAGGACTACGAGTACGCCAAGGCGCATCCGTACAAGGGAGAGTGAGGCGTGAAAGAATGGATCGTCCGTCGAGGCAAAAGTCTTGGCGGACGGTTGTTCGTCGCTGGAAAAAGTGCCGAATCTGTCAAGAATTGTTTATCTTTGCATAAATTTAAAATCATCTGAATTATGTTTGGGAAAGAGAAATGCAAGTACTTGCGTGAGATCAGAAAGAAAATAGCCTTGGAGAACGACATCGCACTTGTGACGAGCGAGTGCACCTTCAAGGGAGAGTGCAAGGGGACCTGCCCGAAGTGTGAGGCGGAGGTACGCTATCTGGAGCAGGAGCTCGACAAGAGACGGAACTTGGGCAAAGTCATCACCCTTGCCGGACTGACTCTCGCGGGCGTAGCTAGTAGTGGCTTGCTTGCGTCCTGCGACGAATATGCGGATGGAGATATGCCCTATTACCCGTTCGGAGAGGATAACCTGCATGAAAGAGCGGAAAGGAGCACTCTTTACCAGAATATATTGGATAGGCTCAATCAAAGCAATATCACTGTTGCTGAGCCGGATTCTTCGTTTCGATGGTTCTGTTTCGGTTTTAATGTAACTGAGACTGGTGAAGTTACGTCCCTCCAATTTTATGATCGACAAGTGGACTCCCCGTACCATACGGAAATCACCGATTTGTTGATGAGTATTCCGCAGGAAGAACTGAACACCTTGCAGGAAGATTGGTTTTTCCGAATAAATTACTATGCCGAAAACGGGAAAATAGTGTTTAAATATGCATATTAATCAAATGGGTTGAATTATGACGATGAGAAAACTGTTGATCATATTCCTATCCGTTTTTTCCGCAATGAATCTCTTTGCCGAAGAGCCAGACGAGAACGCATATTTCCCTAATGGATTCAAACTGAAGATAGATCGTGCCACATTGGGCCCCACCTTGTACG
The DNA here is from genome assembly GCA_017962085.1 of Paludibacteraceae bacterium. GTDB lineage: Bacteria > Bacteroidota > Bacteroidia > Bacteroidales > Paludibacteraceae > UBA1181. The sequence goes on along the minus strand of JAGCWA010000032.1, from coordinate 32,340 downwards.
AGAATTGGGTATATGAAGATAGAGACATTACCTTCTCCCACACACTTGCGCTTGGTTTCGGGTTCCAACGCAATGAACACCTCTATTACGGTGGAGGAATAGAATTGAGGCAACGGCTTAACGATTTGGATTACACACATCTCTCTTTGCCTATTTATGCGGAAGCCAGGTTAAGCCTTTCCGACCGCAAGGTCTCTCCGTATGTCGGATTGAAGGTGGGTGCCGGCATTTGTCTCAAAGACCACGATAGTGAAGGTTACGAATTATATCAGCGAGCGGATGGCAAATGGTTCCATAGGGATTTCGAGCGGCAAGACAAACTGAAGGGTCTCTACCTCAATCCCGAGTTGGGTGTGCGCATCAGAAGGGTAGGCGTCGGATTCTGCTTCCCGCTGATGGAGTATGTCCGGGAGATGGATGTCTATGACAGCCAATCCAAGAGCACGGAGAAACGCAAACTGCGGAGTATGGATATGGGGGTTCACCTGTTTTTGTCCTTCCATATTAATTTGTAATATCATTCAATTTCAATGGTTTGTGGTCTCTTTTCGTAAAAAGATGACCCAAACATAGAACGTTATTTAAGTGTGTGGGAGTAGGGAAGTGTTTGCCCGTTCCATCAATCGAAAAATAATCAATTGTGCTTGATGAAAATATGAATATGTTATATATTTGCAATATTATGTATAACACATATATAACTCTTGTATAACAAATAAAATATTTGCATGATATGGGAACCGTAATTGTCAGAAAGCAGACCGCTTTTCGTCTAAGCGAAAAACTCCTTGCTGATTTGAAAATACAAGCACAGAGATGCAACCGTAGTTTGAACAACTATGTGGAAAGCCTTTTGATTGAAGCGTTGTATAACACGCCCAACGATGAGACTGTGCAGGCCATAGAAGAATCCAAAAGCGGCAAACATGCAGGGACGCTCAATGTGAGTAGTTTCGAAAATTTTCTCAATAGCATCGACGAGGCGGAATGAAAGAAGTTCGTTATTCCACAAAGGCCAAGAAGGATCTTAAGAAGTATCGTAATGATCTTGCGAAAATGCACGATTTATTCGTGGTACTTAGCACCTTGGCCTCTGGGGGAATCTTGGACGCACGTTATCGGGCTCATATGCTGACAGGGAAATACAAGGATTGCATGGAATGCCATGTGGGAAATGATTTTCTTCTAATTTGGATAGATACTGACGCCATATATGTGGAACGTATCGGTAGCCATTCCGAGTTGTTTAAATAAAAGGGCTTCGCCTCGTCATGATTGGCCTATTTACCACTTTTGTCTCTCGAGACGTAAAAAATGCGTTTCCCCCTTTGCCCGTAGAAAAAAATGTTGTAAATTCGCGGTGCTTTTTAGGATTCGTGCAATCCGAGGAGTGTGATGGGGAATTAAGCCATTACGAATGAATGTATAACTTAATTTTGAGTAACACAAAATGAAAACTTTTGAGTTGAAAGGTACCAACAGAACTGCAGTTGGTAAGAAAGAGGTAAAGGCACTTCGTGCTACAGGTATGATCCCATGCGTTATCTACGGCGCTGGCGAGAACAAGAATTTCCAAGTGAAGGTAGAGGATGTTCGTAAGTTGATCTACTCTCCTGATATCTTTATCATAGACTTGGACCTCGATGGAAAGGCTTGCAAGGCTATCTTGAAGGAGATCCAATTCCACCCAGTAAGCGACAAGATCCTGCACATCGACTTCTTGCAGGTTGTTGATGACAAGCCAATCGTGATGAACGTTCCTGTTAAGGTTCAAGGTTTGGCTGAAGGTGTTCGCCTCGGTGGTAAGTTGAGCCAAGAGATGCGTACTTTGAAGGTGTCTGGCCTCTACAACAATATCCCTGAATTCTTGACTGTTAACGTTGAGAACTTGGGTCTTGGAAAGACTATCCAGGTACGTGATCTTTCATACGATAACTTGACTATCCTTAGCGGTAAGGTGAACGTTGTCGTGGCTGTTAAGGCTACACGTTCTTCTAGGAATAACGGTTAATCGATCTTATGAAGTATCTGGTTGTTGGTCTGGGTAACATCGGCGAGGAATACGCCGAAACCCGCCATAACATAGGATTTAAGGTATTGGACGCTTTCGCTAAAGCGTCCAATATTGTTTTTGACCCGGGCAACCGCTACGGTGCGACCGCCTCATGCCGCGTCAAAAACGCCGAACTCTTCCTCCTCAAGCCTAATACCTACATGAACGAGAGCGGTAGGGCTGTCCGCTATTGGCTGGACAAGGAGAAGATCGACGTGGACCATCTGCTCATCATCGTGGATGACCTCTCCCTTCCTTTCGGCGCCCTGCGCTTGAAGGGGAATGGTAGCGCGGGCGGCCATAACGGACTGAAAAGCATCGAGGCCATGATCGGCACGAACGCCTATTCAAGGCTCCGTTTCGGCATCGGAAACGATTTCCCGAAGGGCATGCAGATCGAGTATGTGCTGGGCGAATGGACGGATGAACAGAAGCCTCGTCTGGAGGAACGCATCGCCATCGCGGGCGAGATCATCAAGAGCTTTTGCCTCGCTGGCTTGCAAAATACCATGAATCAGTTCAATAACAAGTGAGGAACTCCCTCGCGGATGACTTCTCGTTTCGCTTTTTTTCTTACCTTTGCATAAAGGTGGGTCCTGAGCATCCGCCGTGTGACAAAACAGTAAAACAGGGCGGGTTTTGATGCCGCCAATAATTCTTGATAGATGGATTTCGCAAAAATATTTCTTAAGCCAAAGAAGGAGGATTCCCTTCTCCGTTTCCACCCTTGGGTCTTCTCGGGCGCCATCCAACGCGTCGTGGGCAACCCGAAAGAGGGGGATGTGGTGGATGTCTATAGCTCTGGCAACGAGTATCTCGCCACGGGTCACTATCAGGTGGGCTCCATCGCTGTGCGTATCCTCTCCTTCGAGGGGGAACACCCTGACCAGACGTTCTGGGAGAAACGTATCTCCGAGGCTTTCCTGCTCAGGAAACGCTTGGGATTGGTGGACAACACTTTCAACAACACCTATCGTTTGGTGCATGGTGAGGGTGATTGCCTGCCGGGTCTCGTGGTGGACGTCTATGGTCCGACCGCTGTGCTTCAGGCGCATTCCGTCGGTATGCACATGGTGCGGATGGAGCTGGCCCAGGCCATCGTCAAGGTGATGGAGGGTCGTGTGGAGAACGTCTATTACAAGTCTGAGACCACCCTGCCGTTCAAGGCGAACGTCGATTCCGAGAATGGTTACCTCATCGGTGAGTGCGACGACCAATGCCTCGCCATGGAGTATGGCCTCAAGTTCCATGTGGACTGGCTGCGCGGACAAAAGACAGGCTTCTTCGTGGACCAGCGTGAGAACCGCTCTCTGTTGGAGAAATATGCGAAGGACCGCAACGTGCTGAACATGTTCTGCTATACGGGAGGCTTCTCGTTCTACGCGATGCGTGGGGGCGCCCGTTTGGTGCACTCTGTGGACAGTTCCGCCAAGGCGATCGACCTGACGAACAAGAACGTCGAACTGAATTTCCCGGGGGATCCCCGTCACGAGGCTTTCGCCACAGACGCCTTCAAGTTCCTGGATGACATGGAGAAGGACAAGTATGACCTGATCGTCTTGGATCCGCCTGCCTTCGCCAAGCACAGGGAGGTGTTGCGCAATGCGCTCCAGGGCTATAAGAAGCTCAATGCGAAGGCGTTCGAAAAGATCAAAAAGGGTGGGGTGCTCTTCACCTTCTCCTGCTCGCAGGCGGTGAACAAGGAGCAGTTCCGCCTCGCCGTCTTCAGTGCGGCGGCCATTAGCGGGCGCAACGTCCGTATCCTGCACCAGCTGACGCAGCCTGCGGACCACCCGATAAATATTTACCATCCTGAGGGGGAATACCTCAAGGGACTGGTGCTCTATGTAGAATAAATTTTCTTCCCTTATACCATGTACACGACATTATTTTGGATTATCATCGCTATCCTGGTGCTCGACTTCGCCTTGGAGTGGTACCTGGATTACCTGAACAATAGCCAGGTGAGCGAGGCGCTTCCTGACGAGGTGAAAGACCTTTACGACGCTGAGGCGTACAAGAAGCAGCAACAATATTTCCTGGCCAATAAGAAGTTCGGCATGGTCTCCGGACTCTTCTCCTTCGTCGTCATGATGCTGATGTTCTTCCTCTTCGGTTTCGCCTTCGTGGACAATATCGCGCGGGGCTTTTCGGAGAACTCCATCGTGATCGCGCTGATCTTCTTCGGCATCCTCTATTTCGCCAACGAAGTGCTGAACATCCCTTTCGGTATTTACCATACCTTCAAGATCGAGGAGCGTTTCGGTTTCAATAAGATGACGCCCGCCCTTTTCGCCGCGGATACGGTGAAGGGCTGGTTGCTCACTGTGTTGCTCGGTGGCGGTGTTTTGGCGTTGCTCATGCTCATCTACAACGAGACGGGCACCTACTTTTGGCTGATCGCTTGGGCGGTGATGTCCGGCATCTCCATCTTCATGCTGATGTTCTACTCCAACCTGATCGTGCCGCTCTTCAACAAACAGACTCCTCTGGAAGATGGAGAGCTGCGTACCGCCATTCAGGAGTTCTGCAAAAAGGTGGATTTCGGGCTGGATGACCTCTATGTGATCGACGGTTCGAAGCGCTCGACCAAAGCGAACGCCTACTTCACGGGCTTGGGCTCGAAGAAGCGCATCGTGCTCTACGACACGTTGATGAACACGCTCACCACAGAGGAGATCGTGGCGGTCTTGTCGCACGAAATAGGCCATTACAAGCATAAACATACCTTGCTGATGTTGCTGATATCGATCCTCAACACCGGTTTCATGCTCTTCCTCCTCTCTTTGGCGTTAGGCACTCCGGAGACGGGCAATGTGCATCTGGCGGAGGCGCTGGGTAGCCAATACCCATCCTTCCATCTCGGCGTGATCGTGTTCGGCATTCTCTATACACCCATCTCCACTTTGTTGGGCGTGGGACTGAACGTTATATCCAGGAGGAATGAATTCCAGGCGGACAGTTTCGCCAAGGAGAACGGTCTGGGCGATGAGTTGGGCGAAGCGTTGAAGAAACTCTCCGTCAGCACGCTCAGCAACCTTAATCCACATAAGGCGTATGTCTTCTTCCATTATTCGCATCCTACTCTTATTCAGAGGATTAGAAACCTTAAGAATTGACATATTGTGTTAAAATATTTTTCAAGATGGCCTCTTTCTTTTAAAGAAAGTTAAAGTTGAAAAATATTTTATAATTATGTTGCACAACATAAATAATGACAGTACATTTGCACTGTGTTTTTCATGGTATTAGATTTAAGGTTTTAAGAGATGGGATGTCGGGATGACATCCTTCTTTGTTTTTATGGGGTATCAAACTTATTTTTAGTTGATTAGCATGATAGACGAATCAATATTCAAGGATAAAAAGGTGGCTTTCCACACGCTTGGCTGCAAATTGAATTTTGCGGAGACGACCACGATCGGCAAGATGTTGCTTGAGCATGGTTTCCGCAAGGCGGGCAGGGACGAGGTGGCGGATGTGTGCGTCATCAACACCTGTTCCGTGACCGAGGTGGCGGACCGCAAGGATCGTCAGGCGATCAAGCAGATGATCACGAAGCATCCGGGGGCCTACATCATCGTGACGGGCTGTTACGCGCAGTTGCAGCCCGAGGCGGTCGCCAAGATCGAAGGGGTGGACCTCGTGCTTGGCGCGCAGGATAAGTTTGATATTATCCGTCATCTCGATAATCTGGAAAAGATGGCTAACCCTCAGGTTTTCCATACGAAACGAAGCGAAATCACAACCTTCTCTCCCTCCTGCACGAGGGGAGACCGCACCCGCTATTGGCTGAAGGTGCAGGACGGCTGCGATAATTTCTGCTCCTATTGCACGGTGCCTATCGCCCGTGGCAAGAGCCGTAACGGAACCATTGCGGAGACAATCGCACAAGCGGAGGCGGCAGCGCGTGAGGGGGCCAAGGAGATTGTGATCTCTGGCGTCAATATAGGTGACTTCGGCAAGACGACGGGCGAGACTTTCCTCGACCTGATCCGTGCCTTGGACGGTGTGGAGGGCATCGAGCGTTACCGCATCTCCTCCATCGAGCCGGACCTCCTGACGGACGAGATCATCGAGTTCACGGCCCGCTCCAAACGTTTCCTGCCTCATTTCCACATTCCTTTGCAGTCTGGGTGCGACGAGGTGCTGCGCCTCATGAAGCGCCACTACGAGCGTAGCCTCTTCGCGGATAAGATCCGGAAGGTGAAGGCCTTGATGCCGGACGCATTCATCGGGGTGGACGTGATCGTCGGAACCAACGGCGAGACGGAGGAGTACTTCAACGCCTCGTACGAGTTCCTGCAATCGTTGGATGTCACCCAACTGCACGTCTTCTCCTACTCGGAACGCCCGAACACGCAGGCACTGAAGATCGAGGGTAGGGTACGCCCCGAAGAGAAGAAGCGCCGCAGCGAACTGCTCCATGCGCTCTCTGAGGAGAAACGGCTCGCCTTCTACCGCTCGCAGGTGGGCAAGACCGCCCATGTCTTGTGGGAGGAGAAACGTACGGCTGGCTTGATGCATGGCTTCTCGGAGAACTATTTGGTGGTGGAGCGCCCTTACGATAAGGCTTTGGTGAATTGCGTGACGGAAGTGGTGCTGGGGGAGTTGAATGAGGACGGAACTGCGATGACAATTAAGAGTTAAGAATTAAGAATTAAGAATTTTAAGGTCTAAAATGAAGCGTGTCAGTAAATACCTTGCATGCTTAACGATGGCTCTGTCCATCTTCGCTTGTACGCCGGGCTCGAAAGAGTCTGGGCAAACGCAGGGAGAGGGGCAAGACAGCTTGACCGTGTCGACGGAACTGAAGGGTCGTCGCGCGGGCAAGGTGGTCAAGGTATGTGACGGAGACACCTACGAGATTCTTCTGGAGGGCGAGCAACAGCCGAGGCGGGTACGCATGTATGCCATCGATGCGCCGGAGTCCGGGCAGGATTTCAGCCGAAAGAGCAGGCACTACTTAGACTCCCTGATATGGAAGAAGCAGGTCACCGTTGACATTCTGGACATTGATTCGTACGATCGCCTCCTGGTGTATACCTATCTGTCGGACGGACGGGAGATGAGCCATGAGATGGTGCGTGCCGGCTATGCGTGGCACTATACCCATTATGACAGTGATCCGACGATGGATTCCCTGCAACTCTCCGCCCGTAACGCAGGGGTAGGGCTTTGGGAGGACAAATGCCCCGTTGAACCATGGATTGAAAAGGCTATGCGCAAGAAGGGGTATAAATCGTTGGAAATAAAAAAGATGAAGATGGATGGTGAGATTGATGACTTGAGAATGGTCCGCCGCATCCCGAAAAGATCCGAGTGAATGGATTTTTTTATTAATTGACCTAACTAAATATTAATCAAATATTTAACCTTTCGTTAGGAGGTGCCCTGTGAAAAAAAATCTGTTTCTGTGTTAACTTTTTTCCGATTTTAATTGCAAAATGCTTTCAAAATGATTTATTTTGCGAAGATTTTGGTGTTTATTGTCAGATAAACGATGATTGGAGAGTCTTTTGGGTCAATCCATCGGCTGCCTTCAGATTGAGACCGCTGGTGGGTTTTCTTAGTTTATGGTGGACACTGTTTGTTGAATTAATAATTAGAATTAAATAGCATCGATTATGTGTGGAATTGTAGGATATATTGGAACAAGGGATGCCTATCCGATCTTGATGGACGGTTTGCATAGGCTGGAATATAGAGGATACGACAGTGCTGGATGCGCATTGATCAACGAAGATTCCAAGGGCAAGCCTAAAGGATTGGCTATCTACAAGGCCAAAGGTAAAGTGTCTGATTTGGAGGCGATTGCGGATAAGCAGAACGTTTCCGGCACATTGGGTATCGCCCACACCCGTTGGGCGACGCATGGTGTGCCGAGCGAGGTGAACGCCCATCCACACGTATCCCAGAGCGGTAACCTGACGTTGGTGCACAATGGTATCATCGAGAACTATGTGGCGCTCCGCACGCAGTTGGAGGCGAAGGGCTTCGTCTTCAAGAGCCAGACGGACACGGAGGTGCTCGTGCAACTGATCGAGTACACGATGAACGTGAGCAACGAGGACCTGGCCACGAGCGTGCGTAAGGCGTTGACCAAGGTGATAGGTGCCTATGCGATATGCGTCATCGACCGTCGTCACCCTGAACAATTGGTGGCTGCCCGCAAGAGTAGCCCGATGGTGGTGGGTGTCGTGCCGGACAACAGCGAGTTCTTCATCGCCAGCGATGCGAGTCCGATCGCTTTGTACACCAAGCAGATGGTATACCTGAACGACGAGGAGATGGTGGTCTGCGAGAGAGGCAAGGATCTGATCGTGAGGAAACTGACTGGCGAGCAGGCCGATATGGAGGTGAAGGAAGTGGACCTCGATTTGTCCATGTTGGACAAGGGCGGTTTCCCTCATTTCATGTTGAAGGAGATTTTCGACCAACCTGCGGTCCTGCGAGATTGCATGTGTGGCCGTGTCATCAATAACCCATACAGCGAGGATGGCCATTTGTCGGTTGTCCTGAGTGCGGTGACGGAGCATCGTCGCGAGCTGCTCCGCGCGCGTCGTATCATCATCGTGAGCTGTGGTACCTCATGGCATGCGGGCTTGATCGGCAAGCAGTTGATCGAGCATTTCTGCCGCATCCCTGTCGAGGTGGCCTACGCCAGCGAGTTCAGGTACAGCGAGCCGGTCATCGAGCACGACGACGTGGTTTTGGCCATCAGCCAGAGTGGTGAGACGGCGGACACGTTGGCGGCCATCGAGTTGGCCCGTTCTCAGGGCGCTTTGGTCTTCGGTGTGGTGAATGCGGTAGGCAGTAGCATCGCCCGCAACACCGACACGGGAGTCTACATCCACGTCGGACCGGAGATCGGTGTGGCCAGCACGAAGGCCTTCACGGGACAGGTGACTGTCTTGACGATGATCGCCTTGGCGTTGGGCATGGCGAAGGGAACCGTTTCCCAGCAGGAGTACGAGGAGACCTTGGAGGAACTGGTGCGCATCCCTGACAAGATGGAGAAGATCCTGAAGCAGAGCGATAAGATCGAGCGCATGGCCTCTCGTTTCACCTTCGCCCGCAACTTCCTCTACTTAGGTCGTGGATACAATTATCCGGTGGCATTGGAGGGTGCGCTGAAGTTGAAGGAGATCTCCTACATCCATGCGGAGGGTTATCCTGCCGCAGAGATGAAGCATGGTCCGATCGCCTTGGTGGACAGTGAGATGCCGGTGGTCTTCATTGCCACGCACCATCAGTTATACTCGAAGATCATCAGCAACATGCAGGAGGTGATTTCCCGCAAGGGCCACATCATCGCCGTGGTGACGGAGGGAGACGACCATGTGAGCAAGATGGTGGACGATGTGGTGGAAGTGCCATCCACATTGGCTTGTCTGGCACCGTTGCTCAGCGTGATACCATTGCAGATGATCAGCTATTACGTGGCTGTGGCGAAAGGCTTGGATGTTGACCAACCAAGGAACCTTGCGAAGTCCGTGACGGTAGAGTAGGAGAGAGATTCTTAGAAAAATTGTTATATAGATAGATTGGTTGTTTATTGATGAACGTCATCGTGGGGCTTGTCCTTGCGGTGGCGTTTGTTTTTGGGGGGAGGGGAGAACTCTTTAGGCCTATAAATCTTTTTCACTTCGTGTTTGAATGTACGGAGGTGATTTCTCTCTTTATTAAAGAAAAAAAGGGTATATTTGGGGATGTAAAACGCAATTCAATTAACAAACAGATATGTTGTTACCACAGAACCCACACCTCCCCATCTCCGCCCTTGCCGGAATCTTCAATAACACCACAGCCACGTATAAGTTCTATTGGTTTGTGGCGTTGATGGATATTGTGGTGAAAGAGAGGAAAACAAGGATCTCTTTCTGGGAAATCATTGCAGGAATGGTAGCTGAATCATGGTACCCCATCCATTATTTCAAGCTGTCGTTTGGGAAGTCGGATTCGTTGTTCAGCAACTCATTAGAGATTCAGAAGGAGTTCCAAATATCAATAGATTCAGACAAAAAGAAAATCAAGAATCAGTTATTGGATAATATTGATGGCACGAAGAAATTTCTGAGAGTCTTTTCTCTTAATGTACCATACAGATTCCTCTCTCCTTGGATAAAATACACGTATGATGAAGATGTGGTGGCCAAATCGCAGAGATTCGAAAATGGTTGCATATATGCTATTTATGGAGACGAAATAGTAATCAATGAAGCCTGGGTTGATTATCTGAAGGAGAATTACACCATCCTACGTGATTTTGCGTTTTGGAATCTCACGGAGTTTTTACAGAAACGTAATCCGAACGTGCCAAATGTCCCATCCAAGCTTATCAAACCCAATTTAAGGGAATCGTTGACAAAGCAGCATAAGTTCTGGGACACTTACATCGAAAGCGTCGGGCACATGAGTTGCATCTATACAGGCAAACCGATTGTTGCGAAGAATTATGATTTGGATCATTTTGTGCCATGGAGTTTTGTGTCGCATAATCTTTTGTGGAATCTAATCCCTGCAGATTCCAGTATCAATTCCTCGAAAAGCAATAATCTTCCTCCATTAGATATCTATCTACAACCATTCTCAAATCTTCAGAGAAATGCCCTGAAAACAATGTATGAAAAGAACCAGAATAATGCTATCTTTGAGGATTATCTGATTGTTTACGATTCGGTTTCGGATTTGGTGCATCTGTCAGAAACTGAATTTTACGAGGTTTTCAGAAAAACGTTCTCACCCATGGTCCAGATTGCGGAAAACATGGGTTTTAAAATTTGGCGACCATGAAAAAACAGACAAACAACCCTCACCTAACAGCCAAGGAGCGGACATCGATTTCGTTCCCCACACGATGGTTAAGACAAAACAACCTTTTGCAAGGTGAGATCTTGGATTTTGGATGCGGGTATGGTTTTGACACAGACCAGTTAAAGGCGGAAGGCTACAACATTATAGGTTACGACAACTACTATCGTCCTGAATATCCCACCCAGAGATTTGACACCATTATTTGCAACTATGTTCTGAACGTTCTTGAACCCGAAGAGCAAGCGGAGGTGTTGATGTCTGTTTCGGAATTGTTAAAGCCAACAGGGACTGCCTATTTCACGGTGCGACGAGATTTGAAACATGAAGGATTCCGCACACATTTCATCCATAAGCAACCGACGTACCAATGCAATGTTATATTGCCGTACAAGAGCCTATTTTTGAATGAGAACTGTGAAATTTACGAATATAGGCATTTCAACAGAACAGATTACAAAAAAGAATACAATCCATCCCAAGGCTGCCCGTTCTGCGGTCTAAACCCCAAGGTGGAAATCGTGAGCGAAACAGCGACAGCCGTAGCCTTTTTCGATGGATATCCAGTAAGTCAAGGGCACACACTAATAATCCCCAAGCGTCATGTGTCCAACTATTTTGAATTGACCACACATGAGCAACGAGCGTTATGGCTATTAACGAATCGCTGCAAAAAGATATTAGAGGATCGTTTCCATCCCGATGGCTTCAATGTTGGCATCAATGTAAACGAAGCTGCGGGACAAAGTGTTTTTCACGTCCATATTCATCTGATTCCACGCTACAAAGGCGATGTGGAGAACCCTAAGGGAGGAGTGAGAGGGGTGATACCGGGGAAACAGAAGTATTAAATGTGCAATATAAAAAGTTCAATACAGAATTAAATCGAAAGATATAGAAAATGGGAGTGTTATATCTCATATTTATAGCATCAATTGTAGCCTTATTAATAGGAATTAGTAAGCTTCCTTCGAAAGGGAAAGCAGGCGAACTACATGTTGCTAAAATCCTATCAAAATTACCTCCTGAAAAATATAAAGTCATAAATGATCTTCTTATCAATAAAAAAGACCATACTTCTCAAATTGATCATATAGTTGTTTCAAAACATGGTATATTTGTCATTGAAACAAAAAATTATACAGGATGGATATGTGGAAGCGAAGATAGTGAATATTGGACTCAAAACATATATGGCAGCAAGCATAATATGTGGAATCCATTGCTCCAGAATAAAGGACATATTAGAGCACTTTCAAAGATACTTAAAGACATACAATTTGATTCGTTCATCTCAATCGTAACCTTTTCACGAGATGCCGAATTAAAGATTAAGACAACTAAACATGTAATTTATTGGGACCAAACGATTGACGTGATTTTTTCATATCAAGAGGAAATGCTCTCAACAATACAAGTAGAAAAAATATATAATACATTACTGACTATTAATGAGAATTCAGAGGAGAACATAAATCAGCATATAATAAATGTGAAAGCACGAATTTATAATCGACAAAAAAACATAGAAAACGGATACTGCCCACGTTGCGGAGGAAGACTTGTACTGCGTGAAGGGAAATACGGAAGGTTCTATGGTTGTGAAAAATATCCGCATTGTAAGTTCACGCATCCATTATGACGAGGATTCAATGAAACCATATAAAAAAAGGCTATAATCACGAAAAAATATATGTATAAAAAAAAGATTTCGGCGAAATTCCTCTACTTTTGTATAAAAATTAGATAAGCAAAAGTACCCAATCTACATATAATTAAAACTCAAGAAAAGGATTTGTAAAATATATATGCACTGTATCTTTTGTCACAAGGAATCATCTAATTCAAAAAGTATTGAACATATTATTCCCGAATCGTTAGGGAACAAACATTATTTTTTGCCCCAAGGATATGTTTGTGACCAATGCAACAATTACTTCGCCGTAAAGATTGAGAAAGAATTGCTGGCACAACCCTATTTCGTTTCTTTGCGATCCAGATGCGAAATCTCCACAAAGAAAGGAAAAGATGTAAAGCAAAAGGCTATTTTCCCTGACCTTTCAACGAATGCCGAAGTTGTTATAAAAACCACAGAGAATGGATTAATAATTCATATTGATGAAAATGAGGTTGAACTATACGAGAACATAAAAGCAAAGGGGATAAAGCAAATCTGTATTCCGTATATTTATGAGCCTGAATATCCCAATATAATTATGTCTCGTTTTCTCGCAAAATGCGCATATGAATATTTCCTGTATCAATTTTCGGAAGAAAATTACAACAAATGCGCACAAGAATTATTAAGTAAAGAGAACGATTTACTGAAACGATTAAGGGAGTATGCTAGATATGGCAAAGGGGAATTTTGGCATTACCATCAACAAAGGATATACTCGGAAGGATATTTAGTATACAATACAAAAAAGAATATAATAGAAGAACGTCTGTTTGAGATGATGTTTTTTATTAAAAACCACGAGGAACAAGCAGATGATATAGTAGATGCAGAAATATACTTTATTGTTGATATTTTTGGCATTGAATATGCAATATGTTTGTCGGACCCCCAAATAAATGAATATAAGGAATGGAGGAGATTAAACGTACATTCTCCTTTGGAAGATAGTGCTCATTCTCCTTTGGAAGACAATATACGGATAAAGTTTCCTTCCGATTTGTCTGATCTTAATCCTTTATTAATAAAAAAACAATAATATATTATTTCATGAACATACTTTTGGATACAAACATAATCATCCCCTTAGAGGACACCAGCCGAATACTGGATTCCTCCTTTGCTGAACTGCGAAGATTGGCGGCAGAACAGCAACATTGTCTGTATGTTCATCCGATGCAAATTGCAGATATTAATCGAGACAAGAATCAGGAAAGGAAAACTATCGTTTTATCTCGTTTAAATCAATATCCTAAAATTGATAATCCACCTATTCTTTCGGAAGAAGAACGCATAGAATTAGCATTGTCTCAATCCAATGATAATGATAAGGTTGACAACAACTTACTGTTTGCGTTATATCGTGGTGCTATCCATGTGCTGGTGACAAACGATGAAGGGATACATAAGAAAGCTTCCTGTGTCGGCATTCAGGATAAAGTGTATCGGTTAGAACAGTTTCTTGCTTTTTTACGGCGGTATTCTAATCAGGTCGTAACCTATACTTATACAGGAGTTAAAGAACGCTACATGTACGAAATCGACAAAAGTCAGACCTTTTTCGACTCTCTACGTCAAGCGTATAAAGGTTTTGACAACTGGTATCAGAAGAGTGCCGAGAATCAGCGGAAATGTTGGTGTATTGAAGATGACAAGGGGGCTGTTGTAGGTATTTGCATTTATAAACATGAAGAAGATGCCCCGCTTGATAATGACGGAGATGTAGTTAAGGGGAAGATTCTAAAATTATGCACTTTCAAAGTTGATCCTTCAGCTCGCGGGAAAAAATTGGGTGAACGTCTTTTATATATCGCTTTTGACTATTGTGTTAAAAATGATATTGATTGGGTTTATTTACATACCTATGGAAATGAACAACGAACATTAGTAGGCTTATGTGAGGAATATGGATTCTATTGCCTTGGGAAATACAAAAATGACGATGTATATATAAAATCCATGAAATTAAGGCAAGAGAATCTCGGCAGTTTGGAATCTTTAATAAAATATTATCCATACTTCCAAGACAATGATACTGTACAAAAATTCATTGTTCCAATTCAGCCAAAGTATCACGAAGACTTATTCCCTGATTTTAGCGATTTAAAAGGTTCCTTGTTTGAAAGCGATCAAAACATGTATTCTTGTCAAGGTAATACTATCAAGAAAGCATATCTATGTCATGCCAACACAAAACATGTAAAGAAAGGAGACATACTATTATTCTATCGTAGCAAAGACAGAAAATCGATTCAATGTATAGGAATTGTTGAAGACACATTCATTTCTGATAAAATCGAAGAGGTTTTCCCTCGAATTGCTAAACGAACAGTCTATTCATACTCTGATATAACAAAAATTCTAGAGAAAAAGACTTTGGTTATTCTATTCAGATTTATTGCACTGAAAAAAGAAATCACTTCAAAGGAATTGCATTCCGCTAAAATTCAAGGGAATATACAAAGTATTAGAAAAATTAGTAACGAACAATATATCACATTATCATATGGAAAATAAAAATATCATCATATCAATACATCCATGTTATATAGAAAAAATATTCTCAGGAGAGAAAACATATGAGTATAGGAAAAAAGTTCCTTCTAATCTCAATAAAATTATTGTATATGCGACTAGTCCAATAAAGAAAATTGTAGCAGTAATCGACGTTGAACAAGTCATTTCTGACAAACCCGATATCGTTTGGCAAAAGACGAAGAAACAATCAGGCATTTCAAAAGAATTTTTTTCGTCATATTTCAAGTGCAATAAGATTGCTTATGCAATTAAACTCAAAAATATTCATAAATTAAATAATCCTCAACCATTAAGCGTGCTGAACATTAAAAACAGTCCGCAATCATATATATATATTGGTGATTCTATTGAGAATTTATATGACAAATAATACGGATACTGAAGAGGACTAGAAAAGTTTGGTCTAATCACCAATTTGTCAACGACAAACAGTTTGTTAAAAACATTGCAACATGTATAAAAGAGTTATCCCCATAATTATCACAGTCCTTTCAATTGTTTCTTGTGCTCAACCATCCTTGAAGGAGACAGAACCCACAAGCCCTTTTCGCTCAAAGGCATTAAAGAAGCAGGTGGATAAATTGATTAGTATGGACTCCTCAGGACATAAAGATATCATTGATGTCTTTGTGTATGGGAAAGATAGCACTTATTTTGTACTTTCTATCTCCGATTTGTTGCATAAAGACTATTATAACGTCAGTTCTTCGTATTCAAACCATATCGTTCACTATGAAGGTCTATGCGATTCGTTGGCTCGAGCATATATCAATTTGGATATCTTTAATAAATCAGACAGTAGCAGATGTGAGGATTACTCTGGCTATGACGATCCACCCATCATGTATTATATGTTCGTTGCTCGAAAAGATTCACTAGTAGAGATATCTCCGACCAAAGAAGATTGGTTGCTTTTCGATGCATTCTATTATGAGAAATATGGTGAACATGCATATCATGAGGAGGATGTCCCTGAGCCCGAACCGGATATATGATTACAAATAAGAAGTCTTATTATTAAAACCGATATTCTTTCGTTGAACTTTGCCGCTTAGCCTTTTATATTACGATAGATAAATAAAAAAGCCAGCGGGCGGACAAGAATCCACTTACACACTGGCACCACAGATATACAACTAATTTGTTGTTTTTTATGCATGTGGTGTTACACTTCGATACTTTTACATGGGTCAAAAGACTCATGCTCCCCATGAAATACATATCCTAACTGATTGGACACACATTTGGTATTGCCTATCTCGACATCTACATTGTAGTGTGAGTGGCCATATATCCAGTAATCTATGCCACTATCCTTGATATAGTCTTCCAGTTCCACAGTGAAGGCCCCGTTAGCTTGACTGTCAGCGAACTTGGGGCATTGCATCTGGAAAGAATTTTTCTAACCCTTCCATTCTGTTTCAGTTATTAATCGTTCAACTTCACCTTCCACTCGTGGGTCAGCATCCTCACGCAGTGAGATGGCCAATGATAATCTGTCCACCCATTCGGCTTTTGTGCCAATGCTGGTGACAGGTGGGTATTTCCATGCCTCAATGATGATTCCGCCATCAAATTCATTGGGACGTATTAAGAGACCTGATGCCTTGAAATCACGAAGCTGTTTGGCGGTCATCATGATTGTCCTTTCGGAATCAGGGTTGAGCCATGTGTAGTGAGCCAAGGCGTTGATGCCACATGTCGTGAAATGATCTTCAGACAATAGCTCATCGCAGTAGATGCGCTCTTCGACAGGACTGTCAAGGAAGGGTTGGGCTTGCTCCCACAGTTCCTTCCCAACTTTGCCGAAGTGGATGGTCTTCCGTTTTGAGCCATTCGCCACTTTTCGACACAGCCCCAAGTCTTCAAGACAAGTAATGCCAAGTGTAATGCTTGCGTATGAATACGGTATTTTATTCTCTATGTCACGTGCGGCCAGTCCTTCGATGCTCTCTATCTGTAGGTGATATAGTAGCAGGTATTGGGCGACTGGTGTCAATGCTTTGGCCAACTTGGTTCTGCGAATCCGCTCATTAGCCAGAAGCATCGGCAAATGAGCGAATTTGTCTGAGACGACGAAATAAACGTCTTTGTCGATGAGCCTTTGCCGTTCATATGCGGGACATGCTGGCAACATAAAGATAGTGGGGAGCTGGAACAATGAGGTGAGATTGCTTGCCGTGACAGATAAGCTGCGTGGTGCAGCCACCTTGCCTTTGGGCTCAGCGAAAAGCAATGGCATGCCATGGAACTCTCCATCGTAGAACTTGTATGACAATGAGTCTCCGATGGTGACACCTTTCATCTGCGTCTTGCTCCGTTCTTGCAGATGTATGGGCCTTCCTAATATGACAACATCTCTCGTTTTAATCATTTTGCTTCATTTTAATGCTCATTAAAACAATGCAAAAATATTAAAATGATTTGACTTGGCAAAATATTTTCTTGAATAAGATAGTGCAAATATATATTACGATAGATAAATAAAAAAGCCAGCGGGTGGACAAGAACCCACTTACACGCTGGTACCACAATCATATAATTATTGTGTTGCTTTTTTCTTGTATATATTTTTATCTATACTTGCATAGCCTTATTAGCGATGTGTTGAATTGAATTATTCTGCGTGAAATAACTACACCTTTTCCGTTTTTTTTCATAACTTTGCCAATATGGATTTGAAACAGAAGACATATCTTAAGTCATGGGCGCTTTTACTTGTATTTGTGCCTATGCTGCTTATTTCTTCGCTTCATATCCACGACGAGGAGCAAACGGTGAAGCATGATTGCAAGGAGTGCGTCAGCCATAATTGCGCCGGTCACTTGCTGCCGCAGGGCGATTCCATGCATACCTGCGTCTTGTGCCAGTTCCTGACGATGTCCTTCCTCACCGCTGTCGGCATCTCCGCATTCTCCGCATCTATCACTAAAATCTTATATACTGACCGTCAGAACAGCCTGGTTCTTGACGTCTATAACCTACCAATACCTCGCGGTCCCCCTTCCTTTGTTTGAATTCAGAGAGGTACATTTTTAGTTTAATTCAAACAGAGATTCAGTATGATTTCAATATTGTTGGGCGCCATGATAAGCATGGCGGCGTCCTCCGATACTGTCGTCACGCTTGAAGATGTCACCGTAAGCGCCAGTAAGAGCGTTGAGCCTCAAATGCGTTCCTCCCAGACCTCCGTCCATGTCGACCAAGAGTATCTGCAACTGAATTTTTCAGGCAGCTTGATGCAGACGATGGAGGGCATTCCGGGGGTGAAGGCTATTTCGATAGGCTCCGGGCAGTCGAAACCGACGATCCGTGGCTTGGGCTACAACCGCATGGTCGTTTCGGAGAATGGCATCAAGCATGAGGGACAGCAGTGGGGCGATGATCATGGACTGGAGATCGACCAGTTCTCCGTCGACCGGGCCGAGGTCATCAAGGGACCATCCGCTCTTCTTTACGGTAGTGACGCTATAGGTGGTGTCCTCCTCCTGCGCTCTAACCAAATGCCTAAGGACTCCTTGGAGGGTTCCGTGCAGTTGTTCGGACGTACGAACAACGGTCAGATAGGTGCGGCGGCTAAGATAGGCGGGAGAGGCGAAAGGTGGTACTTCCGCGCCAATGTGACATGGATTGATTACGCCGATTATAAGGTTCCGACGGACAGTATCCAATATTACTCCTATTGGATCCGCCTGAAGGACGGACGGTTGCGGAACACCGCGGGCTGCGAACGGAACGGTAGCTTCCTGTTAGGCTATTCGGGGCGGAAGGTTCGCACGAGCCTACGCTTGTCAGATTCCTACGCGAAGAGCGGTTTCTTCGCCAATGCGCACGGCCTGGAGGTGCGATTGTCTAACATAGATTATGACCACTCCCGCCGGGATGTCGACCTGCCTTACCAGTGGGTGAACCACTTCAAGTCGCATAGCCACACCTCATGGTATTGTGGACGCACGTCTATGGAGGTGAACGTGGCCTACCAGAACAATTTCAGGGAGGAGCTTTCCGAGCCTGTCAGCCATGGCTATATGCCTAAGCCGGACAACTCCTTGGAGCGTCGTTTCAACAAGAGCACCTACACGTATAATTACCAGGCCCTGTATCATCTGGGCAAGCACGCTTTCCATGGCGGACTGGACGGTGAGTACCAATACAACCGTCGTGGCGGATGGGGCTTTATCATACCAGACTTCGAGACCAATAGCTTGGGCATGTTCCTTATGGACCGCTTCAAGTTCCGCAAGAACTTGATATTCAATGCGGGAGCACGCCTCGATTTCGCCAAGACGCATATCCATGGCTATCAGGACTGGTATCCTACACCAGTTGGCTCGGAGATGGTCTGTCTGGAGCGCTCTACCGATTTGGCCCGTAAGTTCCACAACCTATCCTGGTCGTTCGGGGCCAACTACAACGTGGGGCACTGGGTCTTCAAGGCGAATGCGGGTAGCGGATTCCGTATGCCTATTCCGAAAGAGCTGGGCGCCAACGGTATCAACTACCATATCTTCCGCTATGAGCGTGGCAACGTGCGGCTGGACCCTGAAAAGTCCTACCAATTGGACCTGGGACTCTCTTGGTCGAATGATGCGTTAGTTGTGCAGGTGGATCCCTACCTGAACTATTTCTCCAACTATATTTACCTGAGTCCGACGTCACGCTATGTGGAGGGCCTTCAGCTCTACAACTATACGCAGGCGCGCGTCTTACGGTTGGGTTGGGAGGCTCAGATGATCTACACCTTCGCGAAACATTGGGAGGCGCTCCTGCAAGGGGAATACCTCCATGCCCGCCAGAAATCGGGGGAGAAGAAGGGCTATACGCTGCCATTCACCCCGCCATGGTCCACGGATGCTGGATTGACCTATAAATACAATTGGAAAGGCGACGGTTTCGTTGGTCTGAAGGCTCACGTGGTGGGCCGTCAAGACGAGATTGTACCTCCTGAAAAACCGACAGACGGTTATTGGACCCTCAATTTCTCCACCGGCAAGTCTTTCCCTTTGCGACGAAGCAAGCTGAATGTGACGCTTCATGCGGACAATCTGCTGAATCGCCGCTATTACAACCACACCAGTTACTACCGCCTCATAGACGTGCCGGAGCCGGGGCGCAACTTGTCCATGAAGGTGGGACTGGATTTTTAATCAATTATTTAATTATCAAATATTTAAAATTTAAAACGATATGAAAAATATAAAATATATGAGCCTCATGATGGCTCTTCTGTGTGTGCTTTCCTTGGGTTTCTCCTCTTGTGGCGACGACGACGATGATCCTGCCGCTCCGACGGTAGCGTTGGACGAGGCGAACATCGAGGGGGATGAGATTTGCGTCAAGGCGGATGTTAAGGCGGAGGGACGTACGGCCGCTATTCTCATCGAGGTCTGCGACGCTTCAAACGGACAGGTTAAGGTGAGCAAGCCTGTGACCGACAGCAAGTACATCGGTGTGCTTAACATCGACGGCTTCCATGTGCATGTCGATATCGCTGGCACGGGCGTTGTCGAAGGCGACAAGCTGAAACTGACCGTCACTGACGCCAACGGACGTTCCACCACTGATGTGAAAACAATCACGCAAGAGGAGGATGACGATGAGCATGAACATGAGCATGAACATGAATGATTAATAAATTTATAGATAGATGAAGCATTATTTGGCAATTACTATGCTGCTGTGCGTGCTGGGTGCGTGCGGTGGTGACGACGAGGCCTCCAAGGACATGAGCTATCCGGTGATTTCCGACAAGGGTATCGAGGCCGTTCCTTCCGATTGTTATATACTCAAACGGGGGGATGTGGTGCCGTTCCACTATGTGTTTACCGATGACACGGAGTTGGGTTCATTCAACATCGAGATCCATAATAATTTCGATCATCATACGCACGGCACATCATCGGTGGAGTGTCCGATGGAGGAGGAGAAGTCCGCCGTGAACGCATGGGTCTTCAACCAAGACTACGAGATCCCTTCGGGGCTCCGCACCTACGATGCGCAGATAGAGATACCGATTCCAGATGATGTGGATCCCGGCGACTATCACTTCATGATCCGTCTGACCGACCATGTCGGTTGGCAGCAACTTCGCGCCATGGCTGTGAAGATTCAATAGCGTAGCTCGCGACGGATTGGTTCAATCCCCATGGTTCTTTGGAATCGTGGGGATTTTTTGTCGGGTGTTTTTTGCTATTGTATATATTAAGCAGGTTTAAACATGCTTAATATATATTCTAGCATTAAATATTTTATAATCAATAGATTATAAGTGTATTTTAAAATTTAAATGGCTAAATTTCAAGGTATATTTCTCTTAAAATATACTTTATATGGCCTAATTTTATGGATTTGTATATATTAAGACTATTTGGAAATGCTTATTTGTATATAAAATTTGCTATTAAGAAAAATTGCAGATAAATTTTCAAGTCTTCTTGAGCCTCCTCTTTGATAATAACCTTGTATTGACTCATAAACTGCGGATGTATTTGTCTAGTTCTTCAACACTGTCGAATTTTTTGCCAGGTTGTTTCTCTGCTCGCTCAATTTTTGCGAAGAATTCCTCCTCGCTCATTAATGAGGAATCGTTCTTCTCTTTCACCAATTTCTTGGCGTAACGAGTTAGACGCTTCATCAATGACTCATTATCAGCTATGGCACCTATACTTTGCCATAGTTCTGTATTCATCGCATTTAAATGTGCAGTCTTCATATATACTCAATTTTCAATATTGGGGACTAAGATACAAAGATTTAGTGAAATGACATAATTGATGATTCGCTTTTGTCTGTAAAGAAAACATTTGGTTAATTGCTTTAACGGACAATCATTACCAAGTCTCCCTATGAATTAGAAAATTTTAGGAGCCATACTTTATCGCAAAGTATGGCTCCTCTCTTCAAAGTGAATCTATAGAATGAACTTGATATCGTTTGTTTGCTCCTAAAAACCGTTTTCAGGTCTTAATAGGCTTGTTCATGTACACCCTTCACGGCTCTACCGCTTGGCTCGTTCATGCGTTTCCATGCTGCGTCCCATTCGAGGGCGATGGCGGTGGAACAAGCGACGGAAGCCTCGTGCGGTACGCTCTTCGCCGCGCTCTCGCTTGGGAAGTGCTCCTCGAAGATGGTGCGGTAGTAATACTCCTCCTTGTTCAGTGGGGTGTTGATAGGGAAGCGCTCGGCGGCGTGCGCCATCTCGTCGTCGGACACGGCGGCGGAAGTGATGGCCTTCAGCGTGTCGATCCAGCTGTAGCCGACACCGTCGCTGAAGTGCTCTTTCTGCCTCCATGCCACGCTCTCCGGCAAAAGGTCGGCGCAGGCGAGGCGGACAATCTTCTTCTCGATCTCCTTGCCAGCACACATCTTAGCTTGCGGGTTCAGGCGCATGGCCACGTCGAGGAACTCTTTGTCGAGGAATGGCACACGGCCCTCCACGCCCCATGCGGCCAATGATTTGTTGGCCCTCAGACAGTCGTAGAGGTAGAGCTTGCCCAACTTGCGGACGGTCTCCTCATGGAAGTCCTTCGATGATGGCGCCTTGTGGAAGTAGAGGTAGCCTCCGAAGATCTCGTCGGCACCTTCGCCGCTCAGCACCATCTTGATACCCATGCTTCTGATGACACGGGCGAGCAGGTACATTGGGGTGGATGCGCGGACGGTCGTCACATCATAGGTCTCGATGTGGTAGATCACGTCACGTATAGCGTCCAGACCCTCTTGGATCGTATAGTTGATTTCATGGTGGACCGTACCGATATGGTCTGCCACCTCCTTCGCCTTCGCCAAGTCTGGCGCACCCTTAAGTCCTACGGCGAACGAGTGCAGTTGTGGCCACCATGCCTCCTTCTGGTCATCGGTCTCGACCCTGTTCTTAGCGAATTTCTTCGCGATGGCTGAGATGACGGAGCTGTCGAGTCCACCGGACAACAACACACCGTAAGGCACGTCGCTCATCAGTTGTCTCTTGACCGCCTTCTCCAGTGCGTCGCGCAATGTGGCGATGTCAGCCTCGTTGTCCTTCACCGCCTCATAGCTCTCCCAGTCACGCTTGTACCAACGGGTCATCTTGCCTTCCTTGCTCCAATAGTAATGTCCGGGCAGGAATGGTTCGTAGCTCTCGCAGAAACCCTCCAGCGCCTTCAGCTCGCTGGCGCAATAGACGGTGCCGTCCGCATCTTTGCCGATGTACAGAGGAATGACACCAATCGGGTCACGTGCGATGAGGAACTCGTCCTTCTCCTCGTCATAGAGGGCGAAGGCGAAGATACCGCTCAGGTCCTCAAGGAAGTTGATGCCCTTCTCACGGTAGAGTGGGAGGATCACCTCGCAATCGCTACCCGTCTGAAACTCGTACTTCCCGTTGAAGCAGGCGCGTATGTCCCTGTGGTTGTATATCTCTCCATTGACGGCAAGCACTTGTTTGCCGTCGCTGCTGAACAACGGTTGTTTACCACTCTTCGGATCGACGATGGAAAGGCGTTCGTGTGCCAGAATCGCACTTTTCCCTACGTGGATACCGCTCCAGTCTGGTCCCCGATGTCTGATCTTCTGTGACATCCTAAGCGCTTTGGGACGCATCTCTTGGGTTCTCCCCTCGATGTTGAATATTCCTACTATGCCGCACATATCATTGTATTTTTTTTGTTGATCAATTATTTGGATGATAAGTATTGGTCGACAGCCTCGGCGGTTTTCCTACCGCTTGCGATGGCGCGTACCACAAGGCTCGCTCCGCTCTGCGCGTCGCCCGCCAGGAACACGTTCTCCGCCAACCCCGGGTGCTCCGGTTTCAGGAATCCCATGGCCAATAGTACCATGTCGCACTCGATGACCTCCTTCTTTCCTGTTGGTTTCATGATAGGTCTGCCTCCCTCTGGATTTGGTACCCATTCCACCTCTTCCACCTCGGCGCCGGTCAATACACCGTTCTTGCCGATGAATTTGTTGGTGTTGAGCAACCAACGACGGTCGCATCCCTCCTCGTGAGAAGTGGTGGTCTTGAGGATCACCGGCCAGTAAGGCCATGGGGTGGAAGGGTTCTCGCCTACAGGAGGCTTAGGCATGATCTCGATCTGGGTGACGCTCTTCGCACCCTGACGGTGAGCGGTTCCGATGCAGTCTGAACCGGTGTCACCACCACCGATCACCAACACCTTCTTGTCCTTCGCATTCACCAGCTCGCTCTCCTTGAACTTCTTGCCCGCCAAGATTCTGTTCTGCTGGCTGAGCATCTCCAGGGCGAGGTATACGCCTTTCAGCTCTCTTCCCTCGATCTTCAGGTCACGTGCCGTAGGGGTTCCCGTGCAGATGACGTAAGCGTCGAATCCGGCTGGCAGCTTCGTCTCGTCGACCGTCTTGTTGTATTCGAATTTGATGCCTTCCTCCTCCATCACCTTGATACGACGATCGATGATGTTCTTGGAGAGTTTGAAGTTAGGGATACCATAGCGGAGCAATCCGCCGGCAGCCTCGTTCTTCTCGTAGACGGTCACCTCGTAACCCCTCTTGTTAAGCTGGTTGGCGGTAGACAAGCCGGCAGGACCGGAACCTACCACCAGCACCTTCTTGCCGTTGCGGGTAGGGTGCTCGATCGTCACGTAGTTCTCCGCAAAAGCGTGCTCGATGATGGCGCACTCGTTCTCCCTACATGTGGTAGGCTCACCCATGGAGAGGTTGAGGACGCAGGCCTTCTCGCACAATGCGGGGCATATCCTTCCTGTGAACTCAGGAAAATCATTGGTCTCATGCAATAGCTGATAGGCTGTTTCCCACTCTCCCTTGTAGAGAGCGTCCTGCCATTCAGGTTGTTTGTTGCCGAGCGGACAAGCCCAGTGGCAGAATGGCACACCGCAATCCATGCAGCGGGAGGCTTGTAGCTGTCGGTCCTTGATGTTCAGTTTCTGTTCCACTTCCGCGAAGTCGTGGATTCTGTCTTGGATGGGACGATGTCCTGCTTCTTTGCGAGGAATCGTTAGAAATGCTTTTGGATTTCCCATGATGTATCTTCTGTTGGGAAGACGGTGCCCACACGGTGCGCTGACCGTCTTCCATGTGTTTTACTCTTTGATTAATAGTCTCTTTGAATGTCCGCAATCTTGTCTTGCAGCTTCTTCAACTGCTCCTCTTGCAACACGTGCTTGTATTCGATCGGAATCACTTGGATGAACTCCTCCACGTAGTGGTTCCAGTCGTCGAGCATGGTGCGGGCCAAGATGGATCCCGTGTTGAGCCAGTGCTTGTGGATCAGCTCACGCAACTCCTTGCGGTTAGCGCTCTCCTCCACCAAACCGAGCTCCACCATCTCCATGTTACAGAAGTAGTCGAAGTTGTGGTTCTTGTCCCAGACATAGGCCACACCGCCTGACATTCCGGCACCGAAGTTACGTCCTGTCTGACCCAAGACAACTACCCGTCCACCGGTCATGTATTCGCAGCAGTGGTCGCCAGCGCCCTCGATGACCGCGATGGCTCCTGAGTTTCTTACACCGAAACGCTCACCGACGCAACCGTTGACGTAGAGCTCGCCTGAAGTGGCACCGTAGAGACCGGTGTTACCCGCGATGATGTTCTCCTCCGCCTTGAACTTGCTACGGATCGGAGGCATGATGGCGATCTTACCACCGCACAATCCCTTGCCGAAGTAGTCGTTGGCTTCACCTTCCAACTTGAAGCTGATACCCTTCGCCAGGAAGGCTCCGAAGCTCTGTCCCGCAGATCCCTTGAACTGCACGTTGATCGTGGAGTCTGGCAATCCTGCGCCTCCGTAGCGGGAAGCGACGAGACCTGAGAGCTGTGTGCCGGCGGCACGGTCGGTGTTCCTTATGGTGAGGTTCAGCGTGATCTCCTGCTGGTTCTCGATAGCCGATTTGGCTTGTTGGATGATCTCTGCGTCCTTAGGGTTCTCCGCCTTGCTGTACGGACGTCCGTCGAAGTGGAGTTTGCCTGTTCCGGATGTGAGGAGACGGGTGAAGTCCAACGTGGATGACTTGGAGTCGTCCTTGGTCTCCTTCGGAAGGATAAGATCGGTACGTCCGATGATGTCCTCCAATTTTTTGAAGCCCATCTCAGCCAAATATTCCCTTACCTCCTGCGCCAGGAACGTGAAGTAGTTCACGATGTAGCTGGCGTGTCCGCGGAAACGCTCACGGAGCTTAGGGTCTTGTGTGGCGACACCCATAGGGCAGGTGTTCGTGTTACATTTCCTCATCATCACGCAACCCAATACGATCAGCGGTAATGTACCGAAGCTGAACTCGTCGGCTCCCAACATCGCCATGAGGATGACGTCACGTCCCGTCTTGAGTTGTCCGTCCGTTTGCAGACGAACCTGGGCACGCAGACCGTTGAGCGCCAATGTCTGTTGCGTCTCCGCCAAACCGATCTCAGGAGAGATACCCGCGAAACGCATGGAAGAGGCTGGTGACGCACCGGTTCCTCCCTCCGCACCAGAGATGACGATGAGGTCCGCTTTCGCCTTGGCCACACCCGCCGCGATGGTTCCCACACCGCTCTCCGATACTAACTTCACGGAGACTGCCGCCTGTGGGTTGATGTTCTTCAGGTCGAAGATCAATTGCGCCAAATCCTCGATGGAGTAGATATCGTGGTGAGGCGGCGGCGAAATGAGGGAGATGCCAGGGATGGAGTGACGTGTCTTCGCGATGATCTCGTTCACCTTGAAACCAGGGAGCTGACCACCCTCACCAGGCTTAGCGCCTTGTGCCACTTTGATCTGTATCTCCTCCGCATTGACTAGATATTCAGCTGTGACACCGAAACGTCCGGATGCCACTTGCTTGGTCTTTGAGTTTAATGACACACCCTCTGGCGTGGTCGCATGGAAGCGGTGGCTGTCCTCACCACCTTCTCCAGTGTTGCTTCGCGTACCCAATTGGTTCATGGCGATGGCGATGGCCTCGTGCGCCTCAGCGGAGAGCGCTCCGAATGACATGGCACCCGTCACAAAGTGTTTCACGATGCTCTCGACCGACTCAACCTGCTCGACAGGGATTGGCTTCGCCGCCTTCTTGTAGTCGAAGAAGTCACGGATGAAGATTGGTTTCTCCTTGAAGTCAACCAATCGGGTGTAGTCTTTGTATTTCTTGTAGTCGCCCGTTCTTGTGGCGATCTGTAATGTCGCGATGACCTCAGGCGTCCATGCGTGAGGAATACCGTCCTTTCTGTAGGCGAACAATCCGTTGTTCGGGAGAAGCACGTTGTTGTTCTCCTTGCCGAAGGCCTCCTCATGCAGCTTGATAGCGTCTAAAGCGATGTGCTTCAGACCGATACCACCGATGGTGGAGATGTTGGTGCCGAAATATTGGTTCAACAGGCTCTCGCCCAAACCGATGCTCTCGAATATCTTCGCGCCCCTGTAGGAACGTATGGTGGAGATACCCATCTTAGACATGATCTTGAAGAGACCCTTGCAGACCGCCTTGATGTAGTTGTGCTCGGCCGTCTCGTAATCCTCTTGGATCTTGCCCTTCTTCACGAGGTCGTCGATGACGGCGAAGGTCATGTATGGGCAGATGGCGGATGCACCGTAGCCTAAGAGCAACGCGGCGTGCATCACTTCCCTGATCTCTCCTGATTCCACGATCAATGCGGTCTGAACACGTTTCCCGGCACCGATCAAGTGGTGGTGTACAGCGCTGACGGCCAACAAAGAAGGAACGACCGCGCTCTTCTGGTCCAAGTCCTTATCGCTCAGGATGATGTAGTTGATTCCGTCGTCGACAGACTCCTCAGCCTTCTTGCAGAGGTTGTCCAACGCCTCCCTGAGTCCGCGCTCTCCCTTCTTCGCATCGAAGAGGAGAGGCAACTTGGTGGTCTTGAAACCTTTGTATCTTATGTTACACAGTATGTCTAATTGAGTGTTCGTCAGGATCGGGTGGGGCAGACGCACCATCTTGCAGTTGCTCTCGTCAGGCGTCAAGATGTTCTTGCCGACCGCACCGATGTACTCCGTCAGTGACATCACCAACTCCTCACGGATAGGGTCGATGGCAGGGTTGGTCACCTGCGCGAACTGCTGGCGGAAGTAGTTGAAGAAGATCTGCGGACGGTCGGAGAGAACCGCCAACGGAGTATCGTTACCCATGGCTGCGACAGGCTCCATACCCTGCGTACACATCGGCACGATGGTCTTGTCGATATCCTCCTGGCCGAAGCCGAAGTTACGTAGCTTCTTGCCGTAGTTCTCCACGTTGTTGGCCACTTTCCTACCGCTCTTCAGCTTCTCCAAGCGGATGCAGTTAGCGTCCAACCACTGTTTGTAAGGATGTTCGCTGGCCAAGTTAGCCTTCAACTCCCCATCGTAGTAAATCTTTCCTTCCTCCGTGTCGACCATGAGGATCTTACCAGGCTGAAGGCGACCCTTCTGCTTGATCTGTGCTGGATCTACGTCCATGACACCCACCTCGGAGGCCACCAACATCATACCGTCGTTCGTGATGAGGTAGCGGG
Source organism: Paludibacteraceae bacterium (assembly GCA_017962085.1). Classification (GTDB taxonomy): domain Bacteria; phylum Bacteroidota; class Bacteroidia; order Bacteroidales; family Paludibacteraceae; genus UBA1181. The sequence goes on along the minus strand of JAGCWA010000032.1, from coordinate 3,787 downwards.
AAGGTCTCAGTCCGTTTCTGTCGAGCATACCACCCGCATAACGTCCGTCGCTGAAGAGCAGGGCGGCAGGACCGTCCCATGGCTCCATCAGGATGGAGTGGTACTCGTAGAATGCCTTCAGGCTCTCGCTGATCGGGTTCTTGTCGTTGAATGACTCAGGGATGAGGACCGCCATGGCTTGCGGCAGGCTCATACCAGACATGATGAAGAACTCGAACACGTTGTCGAGGGAGGCGGAGTCGCTCATGTCAGGCTGCACGATAGGCGAAATTTCAGCCACGCTGCCCAACGTTTCGGAAGAGAGCACGCTTTCCCTCGCCTTCATCCAGTTACGGTTGCCTCGGATCGTGTTGATCTCACCGTTGTGGCACAAGAAGCGGAAAGGCTGCGCCAAGCTCCATGTAGGGAAGGTGTTCGTGCTGAATCGGGAGTGCACCAAGGCGATACCGCTCGTCAGGTATTCGTTGGACAGGTCAGGGAAGTATTCCCTCAACTGTGTGGACGAAAGCATACCCTTGTATATGATGGTCTTGCTTGACAAGGAAACAATGTAGAAATCCTTGTGGTGGACCCTGTTCTCCACCTTCTTTCTTATCTTATATAATTTACGTTCGAGGTCCGGCAACTCATTGTCAGGGATACCCGTGATGAATATCTGTTTGATGCTAGGCTCTGTGGACAAGGCGCCCTCGCCCAGACAGGCAGGGTTGGTTGGCACGTTGCGCAGGTGCATCATGGTGAGGTTCTCACGCTCGATTTCTTCCAAGAGGATCTTTATGATTTCCTCTTGCTGGGCAGGGTCTTGCGGCAGGAATATCAGTCCAGTACCATACTTACCCTTCTCCGGCACAGGGATTCCCTGTAGCAAGATGAACTCGTGAGGTATCTGCAGGAGGATACCTGCGCCGTCTCCTGTCTTACCATCACTTCCTTCTGCGCCACGGTGGCGCATGTTCTCCAATACCTTTAGGGCATTGCTCACCAGCTCGTGTGATTTGTTGCCCTGAATGTTTACAATCATTCCTACGCCGCATGCGTCATGCTCGTATTCCTTGCTGTAAAGACATTTGGTCGTCGTTGTTTGTGTAGTGTATGACATATTGTTTATAAAAATTATTAATTACTTTCATATTGTAATGCAAAAATAAAAATTACTTTCGTTATGATAGTTGTTTCCGTGTGTATATTTTAGTGTAAATTATGTATGAAAAACCACTTTTTGATACTTTAGAGAAATTTAAATCTAATTGCTTACGATTTATAAGTAAAATATTATATTTGCTTTTAATTCGTAAAATTTTCAATTTTGCAAAAAATTTTATGAATAACCATTATTGGCTCTACTTTTGAGCAAAAAGATATTTTCAAGGTGATTTTATTGTCAAAATGTTAGTGTAGATAGAAAATTTATGTATATTTGTATATGTAAGTACTGTGCATGTGCATGGATCACCTATTTAATATAATATACTTATGGAAAAGAAAGATTTGGACGAATTGGACTATAAGATATTGTCCATGGTGGCGGAAAATGCTCGTCTGCCTTTCCTGGAGGTGGCGAGGAGTTGCAACGTTTCGGGTGCGGCCATCCACCAAAGGGTGCAGCGTCTGACCGAGCTGGGCGTGATCAAGGGGTCCGAGTTTGTTCTGGATCCGGAGAAGATCGGCTACGGAACGTGTGCGTTCATTGGGTTAAGGCTCAGGAAGCATGCGGACGAGAACCTGATTGTGACGGAGTTGCGGAAGATTCCGGAGGTGGTGGAGTGTCATTGCACGACAGGCTCGTACGACCTTCTCGTGAAGATCTACGCCCTGAACAACCAGCATCTGCTCTCCGTCCTGCGGGAGCGTATCCAAACCTTGGAGGTGGATAGGGTGGAGAGCATCATCTCTTTCAAGGAGCTGATCCGTCGGCAGATGTCCATGCCTGAGAAGTGATGCGGCCTGGTTCCGCCCGTTGTGTTTGGTGATGATGGTATTTCATTTCCGCTCCAGATGGGTTTAGGATTCGTTGCTTGTCCGTCCGTGAAATTTTTTGTAAATTTACCATAGGATAGACCAACGACTATTTTATTCAAGGAGAATATACGATGAAATACATAAAGAAAATAGCAGGCGTAAAACATTTTTTCTTGCTGAAAGGTGAGGAAGTTATAGCGACGGAAGGGAAAGTGCAGATTGGTGCATTGACATTGGATATGGCTCCTAAAGACGATATCTTCTGTGAAAACAATGTCTTGATAAAGAAAGACAGCACTAAAAAGGATAAAGACGGATTCAAAAAGCAGTTTACATACAAAGAGGGCAAATGGGACGAGGACTTCCCTCGATACGGAGAATTCCAATACTTTAGCGAAAACCTGTATTACTCCAGAGAACGTAATAAAGAGGAACAATTGATGAGGTACTCTATTATCGAGAACGGGAAAGAGACCTTGTTTGAGATAAAGTCGGAATTGGGTTTAAAGTTGCACCGTTACAATGAGCGACATTCTATATATATTTTCCCTGAAATTCGTGATCGGGGTTTACTATTTTACACCAAGGACCTCCAATTTCTCTGGAAATACCAAATAGATGAACCCAATGTGGAAATAGCTCAACCTCTAAACTACACGATAGTGGATGATGCTATAGTAATAGTTAGATGCCAAACTCTAAGTATGACGAAATACAAATATTCCATGGAGGCGTTCTGCATCAGAAATGGAGAACGGAAGTGGGGCCCAAAAGAGTTGCCGTACAAACCATCTTTTCGGGTGGGTGGCGACGGTTTCATCTATGCCATGGAGCAAGATGATGGAGGATACACGTTTGTAGTGAGACTCGACCCTAAAAACGGGGAGTTGACAGAACACGGAATAAAGAGCGAACTGCTCAACCCTGACGATAGAATAAATGGCCACTCGTTTATAGACAAAAATATGATGTATTTTACATCGAACAGCCCTGTCCCCACTATCGGAGTAATCGATTTGAAGACCATGCAGCTGCTGGAATATCAAAAGATGGAAACGGAATGGGAGGCATGGACAACAGAAGACCCTATTGTGACAGAAGACAAAGTTTATTTATATGTTCCGTTGGCAGAGGAGTTGCATATTCTTCAGAGATAGACATGGTGTGGAAGGGTTGGATGAGTATGAAATTTTTTGTAAATTTACCATAGGGTAAACCAACGACTATTTTATTCAAGGAGAATATACAATGAAATACATAAAGAAGATAGGAAAAGTAAAAGATTTCTACCTTAGGAAGGGTGAGGAAATCATAGTGACCGCTCACAACATACAGATAGGAGATTTGTTGCTTGACGCTGCTCCTGACGATGATGTCTTTTGTGAAAACGATGTCTTAACAAAGAGAGAGCATTTCAAAAAACAGTTTACTTACAAAGACGGCAAATGGAACGAGGACAGCCCCCGATACGGAGATTTCCAATACTTTAGCGAAAATCTGTATTATTCCACAGAATACGACAAAGATGTTCATTTGCAGAGGTATTCGATCATAGAGAATGGTAAAGAGACCTTGTGTGAAATAAAGTCAGAACAAAGAATTCTACGTCCTCAATATATTAGGCAACTCTCTATATACATTTTCCCTGAAATCGGCAATCGTAGTTTGTTGTTCTATACAAAGGACTTTCAGTTCCTCTGGAAATATCAAATTGATGAACCTGATGTGACGATTAACTTTCGAGGAGTAACAGTGGCAGGTGACAGCGTGGTTGTCGTTAAAAAACAACGTATTAAGGATAGTTTTGACTCTTTATATTCTGTGGAAG
>JAGCWA010000031.1 GCA_017962085.1 Paludibacteraceae bacterium | reverse complement strand
TCCTTTGGATTTGCCAAACTCTAAAATTATACCTAATTTCGCGGTTAGTTAATTGATGATATCATACATAAACTAAATCATAGATGGTTCTATTTTTCAAGAAAGCGGACGCAGGCTATATAGCTGTTGATGCGGACCAAAAGTTTGGCGCTCAGGACTTGGAGAAGCTCACATGGCTCTTCTCCGGTGCGGAGTTCGTCGATGAGAAAAATATCGCGGGGTGGTTTATCGGTCCCCGCCGTGAAATGATCACTCCTTGGAGTACTAATGCGGTGGAGATCACCCAGAACATGGCGCTGAAGGGTATCCGTCGTATCGAGGAGTACTTCGCCTGCAAAGGGAAGGATTCCGAACATGACCCGATGCTGCAACGTGTCTACAATGGCCTGGACCAGACGATCTTCACCATCGACAAGAAACCGGACCCTATCGTTTACATCGAGGACTTGGCCGCCTATAACCAACAGGAGGGCTTGGCCTTGAGCCAACAGGAGATGGACTACTTGAATAGCGTCAGCGAAAAGATAGGACGCAAATTGACTGACAGTGAGGTGTTTGGATTCTCTCAGGTGAATTCCGAGCACTGCCGCCATAAGATCTTCGGCGGTCTCTTCATCATCGACGGCGAGGAGAAGGAGTCTTCCCTCTTCCAAATGATCAAGAAGACCTCCGCGGAGAACCCTAACAAGATCGTTTCCGCCTATAAGGATAACGTGGCCTTCAACGAGGGCCCTGAGATCGAGCAGTTCGCTCCGGCGAGCGGCGACAAGCCTGATTTCTTCGAGGTGAAGAAGATGAAGTCTGTCATCTCCCTGAAGGCTGAGACGCATAACTTCCCGACGACGGTCGAGCCTTTCAACGGTGCGGCAACGGGTACGGGTGGTGAGATCCGTGACCGTCTGGGTGGTGGTAAGGCGAGCTTGCCTATCGCGGGTACGGCGGTCTACATGACCTCCTATCCACGTACGGAGAAGGGTCGCCACTGGGAGGATGTCTTGGATCCTCGCAAATGGTTGTACCAGACGCCTGAGCAGATCCTGATCAAGGCTTCGAATGGTGCGAGCGACTTCGGTAACAAGTTCGGTCAACCGCTCATCTGCGGTTCATTGCTCACCTACGAGCATGCGGAGAACAACAAGAAATATGCTTACGACAAGGTCATCATGTTGGCGGGTGGCGTAGGCTTCGCTAAGCAGAAGGATAGCCTGAAGGGCGAGCCTGAGCCGGGCGAGAAGGTGGTCGTGATGGGTGGTGATAACTACCGCATCGGTATGGGCGGTGGCGCTGTCTCTTCGGTGGAGACGGGCCAATATTCCAATGCGATCGAGCTGAACGCTGTGCAACGTGCCAACCCTGAGATGCAGAAACGTGTCTCTAACGTGATCCGCACCTTGGCGGAGTCCGACAATAACCCGATCGTATCTATCCACGACCATGGTGCGGGCGGTCACTTGAACTGCCTCTCCGAGTTGGTGGAGTCGACGGGTGGTAAGATCGATATGGACAAGTTGCCGATTGGTGACCCTACCTTGTCCGACAAGGAGATCATCGGTAACGAGAGCCAGGAGCGCATGGGCTTCTTGGTGAAGGATAAGGATATCGATCTGATCAAACGTATCGCCGACCGTGAGCGTGCGCCGATGTACGTGGTGGGTGAGACGACGGGCGACATGCAGTTCGTCTTCCAACGTGCCAACGGTGACCAGCCGATCAACCTCCGTTTGGATTACATGATCGGTAAACCGCCTCGCACGGTGATCAAGGATAACACGGTGGTGGAGAAGTTCGCTCCCGTACAGACCGACGATAAGAATATTCAAAAATATATCAATGACGTGCTCCAATTGGAGTCCGTGGCTTGTAAGGATTGGTTGACCAACAAGGTGGACCGCTCCGTGACGGGTAAGATCGCTCACCAGCAGTGTGCCGGAGAGTTGCAGTTGCCTTTGAACGACTTGGGCGCGGTAGCGTTGGACTACAGAGGAAAGAGCGGTATCGCCACCTCCATCGGACATGCGCCGGCAGCCGCTTTGGTGGACCCTGCCGCTGGTTCGGTATTGGCTATCGCCGAGGCGTTGACCAACATCGTATGGGCTCCGTTGGCGGATGGTTTGGAGAGTGTCTCCTTGAGCGCCAACTGGATGTGGCCTTGCAAGAACCCAGGAGAGGATGCCCGCTTGTACAAGGCGGTTGAGGCTTGTAGCGACTTCGCCTGCGAATTGGGCGTCAACATCCCTACCGGTAAGGATTCCCTCTCCATGACGCAGAAGTATGGTGAGGACAAGGTCTTCTCCCCAGGAACGGTGATCATCTCCGCAGGTGCGGAGGTCTCTGACGTGCGTCGCATCGTTTCCCCTGTGTTGATCAACAAGAAAGATTCCTACATCTATCATATCGACTTCTCGTACGATGCGCTGAATCTGGGAGGTTCCGCTTTGGCCGCCACGCTGAACAAGGTGGGCGACACGGTGCCTACCGTGAAGGATGCGGAGTACTTCGCGGATGCTTTCGAGGCGGTTCAGGAACTGATCAACAAAAACCTGATCCTTGCGGGCCACGATATCTCCGAGGGTGGTATGATCACCGCCTTGTTGGAGATGTGCTTCGCGAACACGAAGGGCGGTCTGAAGGTGAACCTGAAGGATTTGCCGGAACCAAGTCTGACCAAGATCCTCTTCTCCGAGAATCCGGGCGTGCTGATTCAGGTGGAGCATAAGGCGGAGGTGGAGAAGATCCTCCACAACGCTGGCGTAGGTTTCGCCATGATCGCCAAACCATCCGACGAGCGTACGATTGTCGTGGAGAAGGATGGCAAGAAGGAGGTGTTCGACATCGACGCGTTGCGTGATGTGTGGTACAAATCCTCTTACCTTTTGGATTGCAAGCAGAGCGGCGAGGCATGTGCCAAGGAGCGTTACGAGAACTACAAGAAGCAACCGCTTCAGTTCAAGTTCGACGAGAGCTTCTCCGGCAAGCTTGGCAAGATGGGCTTGACGGCCGACCGCAAGAGACGTTCCGGCGTGAAGGCGGCCATCATCCGTGAGAAGGGTACGAACGGAGAGCGTGAGATGGCTTACTCCCTCTACTTGGCGGGCTTCGATGTGAAGGATGTCCACATGACCGACTTGACTTCCGGTCGTGAGACGCTGGAGGATGTGAACATGATCGTCTTCTGCGGCGGATTCTCCAACTCTGACGTGTTGGGCTCAGCGAAGGGCTGGGCGGGCGGTTTCCGCTACAGCGAGAAGGCGAAGGAGACGCTGGCGAAGTTCTATGCGCGTGAGGACACCCTAAGCTTGGGTATCTGCAACGGTTGCCAGCTGATGGCTGAATTGGAGCTGCTCTATCCTGAGCATGAGAAGAAGCATAAGATGTTGCACAATAACTCCCACAAGTTCGAGTCTAACTTCGTGGGCCTGACGATCCCTGAGAACGACTCCGTGATGTTCGGTTCGCTCTCCGGCAGCAAGTTAGGCGTTTGGGTGGCTCATGGCGAGGGTAAGTTCGACTTCCCTTATGCGGAGAGCGAGTACAATGTGATCGCTAAGTACACCTATGAGGGTTACCCTGCCAATCCGAACGGATCCATGTACAACGTGGCGGGTGTATGTTCCAAGGATGGTCGCCACTTGGCGATGATGCCACACTTGGAGCGTGCCATCTTCCCTTGGCAATGGGCTTACTATCCGGAGGATCGTAAGGCGGTGGATGAGGTGACTCCATGGTTGGAGGCCTTCGTCAATGCCCGTAAGTGGATTGAGAACAAGAAGTGATGTTTCGAGCAAACTAGATAGGGGAGCGTGCCTTAGCGGGCACGCTTCTTTTCTTATGTTCAGGGTGATGAGGCGATTTATTCAGAGTCTTCGTCCGGCTCCACATGGATGGAGGTTTGGATCTCCTGGCCATACTTCTCACGCAGGCTACGTTCCACCTCGGTGGAGATGTTATGCGCCTCCACGATGGTCATGTCGGGCGATACGACGACGTGCGCGTCCACGATGATGCTGGTGCCGTTGCGTCGTGTCTTCAAGTCGTGTATGCTCTCCACCCCCTCCACCTGTGAGGCGATGGCGATCATCTCCTCCTCCATTTCCTGGGGCAGGGCCACCTCCAGCAGTTCCTTGAGGGAAGGGATGCCCATTTGTATGGCGGATACGAAGATAGCGACGCTGATGCCGCAGCAGACGATCGGGTCGAGTATCACCCATTCGTCGCCCAAGAGGATGGCGCCGCCGATGCCGAGGGCGGATCCGATGGAGGAGAGAGCGTCCGTCCGGTGGTGCCAGGCGTTCGCTATGACGACAGGGCTGGAGACATCCCGTCCCACCTTCGCCGTGTATCGGAAGAGCAGTTCCTTGGCGATGATGGAGGCGACCGCCGCCCAGAGCGCGATGGTGTGGGGCACCTCGATCACTTTCCCCTGCACCACGCCGATGATGGCGCTAAGGCCCGTCAGGCACATTTTCGCCGCCACGAAGATCAGCATGAGGCTGACGAAGAGGGTGGCCATGGTCTCGTACTTTCCATGACCGTACTTATGGTCCTTATCCTTTCCTTTGGAGGATATGCGGACACAGATGAGCACCACGATGTCCGATATGAGGTCGGACAAAGAGTGGATACCATCCGCTATCATGGCCGCACTGTGACCCAGTACGCCGGCTATGATTTTTGCTACAGTCAACAACACATTGACGAATGAGCCAAGCAGAGTGACCCTTGTGATCTTCCTCTCCCTGGTTCGCTGAACCGGTTCCTCCATTGCTAATATCGTTCCTTTAAGTTAAGTGTTACTACAAATTTAAGCATTCGGGGTGAAAATGTTACCGAATGCGCCCCTGTTTTTTGATGAAAAATCACGACGGTTTCATTTGCCGTATTGGACAGTTGTATTTATTTACTATTTAATGATTTACGATTTACTATTTTAGGGTTTGGCGGAATGGTTTTTTATCCTCCTCTTCTAAATGAGTTCGCTGATTGTCGGACGCGTATTTTCTCGCAGGTTGTTGGTGGAGATTGATTTAGGAGGTGAGAGATTGTTGTATCATTTCGATTCGTGCAAATTCTGGAAGTAAATCTGTTTTTTTTGTATAATGTATATAATTTTATATCAGTGTTTTACGTTTTAGTTGTCATGAAATTTAGTCGAGAAAAACGAATTTCGTCTTTGTGTTGTTATTAATATTTGGTAATATTGCAAAAAAAGAAACGTTATGAAAACAACATCAATAGCATTAGGCGAATATTTCGAGAATTTTGTTGCATCTTCGGTAAGGCGAGGTAGATTCAATAATGCAAGTGAAGTGATTAGAGCGGGTTTGCGTTTGCTCGAAGAACATGAAAACAATCTGATAGCCCTAAGAAATGCCATAGAAGAAGGCGAAAAAAGTGGGGTCGATGAAGATTTTGATGCGGTTAAACATTTGTCGGAACTAAAAGTGAAACAGACAAATGGGTAATTGGCGTCTTACAAACATGGCTGTGTCCGATTTGGATTCAATATGGAAATATACGTATGAGAAATGGTCGGAAAGGCAAGCCGATGAATATTACTTTGGGTTGATTGAGGAGATTGGTCGTATAGCGGAGAGGAATCCAATAATCGATAGAGAATATTCGGAAATAAAAAGCGGAATATTTGGACATCATTTTCGAAAACATCTGATTTTCTATCGTAAAATGCAGAATAATAATATTTTAGTTATTAGGGTATTGCATGAAAAAATGGATATACAAAGTAAATTTGCATAAGTCCAAACATAGATTCGTAATTTTCTGTAACAAATTTTCTTGTTCTCGCATATTAGAATGTCTTTCATTGCATCTTATTTGGAAAATGAAGTCGCAACTTGAATATATAAATCTGCTTAAGAGTAGTGCCGATGTATTAAAAAACCATTTTGGCATTACTTCTATGAGGCTTTTCGGTAGTGTGGCAAAGAACACCCATACTGAGGAGAGCGATGTGGACTTGTTTGTGAAAATGCCAAAGTCATTCTACAATGCCATAGCTGCCGCACAGTTTTTGGAAGAACTGCTCGGTTGTAAGGTTGACCTAATATGTGATCACAAAAATCTAAGCCCCTTTTTCCGCAAACAAATTGGAAATAATGGAATCGATATCTTCTCTGCAGCGTGAATTGTTACTAGAAATGTTCGGTAATTAATCCTTTTTCAAGCCCCCACAATTGCGATCACCCCACTGATAGCCATGTATACATAGACGATTTTGCGCAATGTTTCGATCGATATGCGCTCGAACACCAATTTGCCCAAGTAAGTACCTGCCGCCACGCCTGCCACCGCATAGATCCAGCTGATGCGCACCTCATGGGTGAAGAGCCCGTTGCCGGCGCGGAAGAGCGTCATCGCCACGTTGCCGATGAAGAAGTAGATTTGCGCCATGGCGAGATAATGTTCCTTGTCCTTCTCCGAGGCGAGGAAGTAGAGTACCGCCGGTGGACCCTGCATGCCGAAGAATCCGCCCATCACACCGCTGAGGCTTCCCATCGAAATCTGAAGAGGTAACGACGGACGAACCTGTATGTGCTGGCTGACGAAGAGGAAATAGAGGCTCATGACGATCAGTATGATGCCCAACAATATCTTCAGGGAATTGTCCGCTAAGGTCGCGACGTATTGGATGGCGACGAAGGAGACGACCAGGAAGGTGAGCAGGATGGGGATCATCCGCTTCCACGCCACGTACTTATAGGCTCTGGAGAGGATGAAGACGGACTGTGTGGCGGAGAGCATGCCGGATAGCGTGACGGCCTCGCCATAGGAGGGCATCAGATAGGGGAGCATCGTCATGATGAAGATGCCGAACCCGAACCCGCACACCCGTTGCACGAAGGCGGCTGTCATGGCTAGGACGAACAAGGCTACGATCATAAACAGTGAGAACTCCATACCGCTTACAAATTTCACCGCGAAGATACATAGTAAATGGCTAAATAGTAAATTCCCAATGGCCAAATAGTAAATCGTAAATAACTAAATCGTAAATACAATCATTCCGTCGGACGTTGGTAGAAGTTCCCTATCAGTTTCTCCGTTTGTATCGTATTGATGAAAGCGTCCGGATCGATTTTCCTCACCTCCTTGTTGATCTTCGGATACTCCTCCTGCGAGACCACAGAGTAGACGATCGTGCGGGGCGAATGTTCGTAGGCGCCCTCCGAAGGTATCAGTGTCGCCGTGTGTTCGCTCAGTCGGGCGATGATTTCGCATACTTCGTCGGGGTGTGTCGTGACAATGAGTAACGTCGCCTGCTGGTACTTCTTGTAGAGCGTGTGGAGGATTTGTGTGGATGCGAATTGGAAGATGATTGAATAGAGCGCCTTGTCCCATCCGAAGAGCAGTCCGGCGGCGGAGAGGATGATGATGTTCACGCCCAAGACAATGTTCCAGGCATCCCTGTGCCGTTTTTCCGACAGGTATATCGCGATGAAGTCCGTACCCCCGGACGTGGCGTTCACGTACAGGCATAGGCTGATCGAGACACCATTGATGATGCCTCCGAATATACTGATCAACAACGTGTCGTAAGTGATTGTGTAAGACGGAAGTAGGTCCGTGAATATGCCTGTCAGCAATATCATCAGGCAAGAGTAGAGCGTGAACTTCTTGCCTATGTATCTAAACCCGATGTAGACGGGTATCGCATTGATGATGACGTTGACGATGGTGTAGGGGAGTTTGATGTTGAAGAACATGTCACATGCCCTCAATATCAAAATGGTCAAGCCGGTTGCGCCACCTGGATATAGCTCCCCGGCTTGAACAAATGTACGTATGTTGGCGGACATCAGCAAGGCAGACAGGACAACGAAAAGAATCCGTTTGGCATCCTTCTTCCAGATCGTTTTTATATTCACATCCATATCTAACATTCAAGTCCTCCCAATACTAATTCAGAATTGACTACGTCGAACTAACGTTTCATAATTCAAAATTCATAATTGACTACGTCTAACTGACGTTTCATAATTCTCAAAGGCTTTTCCTATAAATCTCCAGCACATCCTCCTTGAACAAAGGTTTGAAGTTGCCGACATGACCGTTGCCGACACATTTCCCCGCCATCTCCTCCAACACGTTGGCGCCCAAGCCTAGCTCGGTGAGTGTGGCAGGCAGTCCGATGGCGGTGAAGAAAGCGCGGAGCTTGTCTATGCCTCGGTGGATGGTCTTCTCCTCGTCACGGTCCGCCTTGATGCCCATCACGTTGACGGCGAACTGGTAGAACATCTTCGGGTTCTCTTTGTAGACGTGCCTCATCCAGTTAGGCGTGAGGACGGCCAAGCCAGCACCGTGAGGAACCTTGCAGTCCTGCGCGCTCAGTTCGTGCTCCATGTCGTGGCAGCCCCAGTCTTGGATACGGCCGCAACCGAGGAATCCGTTGTGGGCGACGGAGCCGGCGAGGGAGACCTCCGACCAAGCCTCGTAATCTTGCGGATTCTTTATCAGGAGGTAAGCGTTGCGCATGATGGTCTTGAGCGTCGCTTCGCAGAGCGAGTCGATCAGTTCCGTGTGGTTGGTCTGCGTGAAGTAGCGCTCGAAGATGTGGCTCATCATGTCGCAGACACCGTATGCGATTTGGTTCTTAGGCAGGGTGAAGAAGATGACAGGGTCGACGACACTCACCACAGGGCGGATCTTCTGGCTGCTGTAGCCTAACTTCCTCCCCTTGTAGGAGATCACCGTGTCTGGGCTCACCTCGCTGCCTGCGGCCGGGATGGTGAGCACGGTGGCGACTGGTAGTGCGTTGCTGACCTCTCCGCCACGCTCGTAGAATGACCACACGTCCGCCTCGTAGTAACCCATGGCGATCGCCTTGGAGGTGTCGATGACGCTACCTCCTCCGACGGCCAGGATGAGCTGAACCTGCTCCTTCTTAGCTATCTCAATGCCTTCCAACACCTTCTCGTAGGTGGGGTTGGCCTGTATGCCGGAGAGCTCCACGAAGGAGATCCCCTCTTCCTTCAGCGATTTTGTCACATCATCATATACACCATTGCGTTTGATGCTTCCGCCGCCATAGACAAGTAAAACCTTGCTGGCAAATGGTTTGATACGAGAACCAACAGTTTTGCGTTGGTCCTTCCCGAAGCAGTACTTCGTAATGCATTGAAAAGAAAAATTATCCATACTGTTTAGTGTTGAACATTTATACTACGACAAACATACAAAAAAGTATTCATGCCGTCAACTTGTTTTTGTGGTTGCTTGCCTTATCGGGCGGGGAATGTTTGGCTGATCCCTTGCTCGATGTGTTCCAGCTGAACCTCCACGCCGAACTTGCGGGAGATGTGCTCCGCCAAGTGTTGGGCCGAATAGACCGACCGGTGTCTGCCGCCCGTGCATCCGCAGGAGAACATCAGGGAGGTGAAGCCTCGCTCCATGTAGCGGAGGACGTGCGCATCCGCCAAGGCATAGATATGCTCTAAGAAATTCTTGATCTCATCATTGGATTCGAGGAAGTCGATCACAGGCTTGTCCAGGCCGTTCAGCGGTTTGTATTGGTCGTACCTGCCTGGGTTATGTACTCCCCGGCAATCGAACACGTAGCCACCCCCGTTGCCGGAGTCGTCTGCCGGTATCCCTTTTTTATAGGAAAAACTGAACACTTTGACTTTCAGTGATTTATTGTCTGGTAATGGTTTGTTTTGGAATTGTGGCAGCTCAGTCAGTTGACGCAAGGTCTGGACGAGGTACGGGAAGTCCGGGTAGGCATGTTGTTGGAGCAAGCCCTTTAGGTTGTTGAGGGCGAATGGAATGCTCTCGATGAAGTGCGGCTTGCGCTCGTAGAGCCCGCGGAACCCGTAGGCGCCTAACACTTGGATGGTGCGGAAGAGCACGAAGACAGAGAGCCGCTCCCTGAATTTCGCACCGTCGATAGGGGTGTAGCGGTTGGCCGATTGGATGTAGGTCTCCACGATCTTCTCCCGCAACGAATCGGGGAAGTTAGCTTTCGCCTGCCAAGCGAAGGAGGCCACGTCGTAGTAAATCGGTCCTTTCCGTCCGCCTTGAAAATCAATGAAATATGGTTGTCCCTCCTTGATCATGATGTTGCGCGACTGGAAATCTCGGTAGAGGAAAGTCTCGCTCGGTTCAGCTAAGATCGCATCGCACAGCCTTTCGAAATCCTCCTCTAATTTAGGCTCGGAGAACTCTATCCCGGTGAGTTTCAGGAAATCATACTTGAAGTAGTTGAGGTCCCAGAGGATGGAGCGACGGTCCATTTCGGGGATGGGGAAGCAGACGGAGAAGTCCAGTCCTTGTGTCCCCTTGAACTGCAGGTCGGGTAGGAGGGCTATCGTTTTGAGGATGAGAGACTCCTCCTTTTCGCTGAATTGTCCGCTCTTGATGCCCCCTTGGATGAGGCTGAAGAGGGAGTCGTCGCCCAGGTCCTCCTGCAGGTAAAACCGGTTGTCGTCGGAGGCGAGGATGAGTCGGGGCGTGTTGAGGCCCTTCTCTGTGAAGTGTTTCGCCAGGTGGATGAAGGCTTTGTCCTCCTCTTCGTTGGTGCCTTCCACACCGATGAGGGAGTGGTGGGCGGATTTCAGCCTATAGTATTTTCGGTTGGACCCTTCCCCCTTTATTTTTTCGCAGAGGGGGGATTCGCCTGTCGCTTTTTCGAAAAGTGCGATTAATTCTTCCATTCTGATTTTTTATTTTTAACAAAGGTAGTTAATTTTGCACTATGCTCGTGTTTAATACTACATATTTGGTGGCGAAAGCGTCCGAAAATGATTTTTTGGCGTGGATGAAGGCTGTCTATGTGCCTGCTGTGCAGAAGATTGGCCTATTGGGCGCTCCCCGGTTGTACAAGGTTTTGGTGAGCGAGGAGGAGGGAATCACCTACTCCCTGCAGTTCGATGCGGAGTCGGTCGCCGATATGTCTAAGTTTAAGAACCAGCACTTGGCGGAGTTGGAGCGGATGCTCTTCCTTCGGTTTGGCGAGTCGGTGCTCCATTTTTCCACCTATCTGAAGTCTTGTGAGATATGATTCCTGCGAAGAAGGCCACGGTGGAACGAATCATTTTGGGGATAGACCCGGGTACCAACCTGATGGGGTATGGGGTGATCCGCGCCGTGGGCAGCAAGGCGGAGTTCGTGCAGATGGGTGTCTTGGACATCCGCAAGGTGGGCGACACCTACATGAAGCTGAAGGCGGTCTACGACAAGGTGATCGAGTTGGTGGAGACCTATTTGCCGGACGAGTTCGCCATCGAGTCGCAGTTTTTCGGCAAGAACGTGCAGTCCATGCTGAAGTTAGGCAGGGCGCAGGGTGTGGCGATCGCGGCCGCTTTGCAGCGTGACCTCCCCATCGCGGAGTATGCCCCGCTGAAGATCAAGATGTCCATCACGGGCAATGGCGCCGCCTCGAAGGAGCAGGTGGCCTCCATGTTGCAGCGCCAGCTGAACATCCCCGCCGAGTCGATGGAGAAGCATCTGGACGCTTCCGATGCGTTAGGTGTGGCGTTGTGCCATTTCTATCAAATCAACCGCGCCGTTCCGGAAAAGCATTTCAATAGTTGGAAGGACTTCGCCGCGAAGAACGAGAAGCGGGTGAGTGGCTGGAAGGAGTTTTTGGAGGAAAAAGGGGAAAAGGAGTAGTCATGGAATATACTAGGTTTGAGACTGATAAGGTGATTGCTGGCATGGAGAATGTCCGTATGGACTGTGCCCGGTTCGAACATGTGCCGGGTGCGGACGAGTCGTTCGCCATGTTGCGCATTGTGCGGAAGGAGCTTCCGTTCGAGGAGCAGATAGCCTCTCTTTTCGCCTTGTTGGACTATCTTCTGAAGCAAAAAGCAGGGCATGGAACGGCGGTATTCGTCCGTTTCTTTCTGAGCGACGCCGCCAACCAGGAGGCTGAGGTGTCGCGTCGATGGAAGGCCTTGGGCGTTGTCTGCCCCGTCTCCGTGATTCAGCAACCTCCTTTGGACGGTACGAAGTTGGCCGCATGGGTATATTCCGTCTCGGGGGCTTCGGTGACCTGCTCGGATGATTTGTACAAGGTGAGCACCGCTCATTATACCCATTATTGGACGGTCGATGGGACCTGTCCGGAGGCGGATTCCGCCCATCAGACCACCGCATTGCTGGAGGGATACGAGGCCTCGTTGAGGCGGGTGGGTTGCGACCTGCCGAACCATTGCGTGCGCACATGGTTCTTCGTCCAGAATGTGGATGTGAACTACGCTGGGGTGGTGAAGGGCCGTCGAGAGAATTTCTTGGGCATAGGCCTGAACGAGCATACCCATTACATCGCCAGTACCGGCATCGAGGGACGGAGCGCGGACCCGAAAGCCTTGGTGCGGATGGATGCGTATGCGGTGGCGGAGTTGAAGCCTGGGCAGCAGCAGTACCTCTATGCGCGCACCCATCTGAACCCTACGTCTGAGTATGGGGTCACCTTCGAGCGAGGGGTCAAGGTGAAGTACGGAGACCGTTCTCACCTCTACATCTCAGGTACGGCCAGCATCAACAATAAGGGTGAGGTGGTGCATGTGGGTGATATACGGAAGCAGACGGAGCGTATGTGGGAGAATGTGGAGATGCTTCTCAGGGAGGGCAACGCCTCGTTCGATGATGTGGCCCAAATGTTTGTTTATCTAAGGGATGTAGCTGATTATGAAGCAGTTGAGGAAATGTTCGAGAAACGTTTCCCGATGGTCCCGAAGGTGATAGTCTTGGCGCCCGTCTGTCGTCCCGCTTGGCTGATTGAGATGGAATGCTTGGCGGTCGTGCGGGAGGAGAACGCAGAATTCCAACTTTTTTAGGGGGAGAACCATTATTGATGAATTTGATGGTTTTTGAACCATCATTAGGCGCAGATATGTTAAAACGGAAAATTTTAGAATGCGCCTTGTTTGAATATAGAATAAAAACGCATATATTGCGGATGAAATGTGTAATGCAAGTGTAATCGTGTATGAGTAAAGTGAAATTTCTTTTGGAGTATTCGTTCGGGCATGTCTCGCCTGAGGGGTTGTGGAATAGTCTCAGTACGCCTTCCGGGTTGTCTTGCTGGTTCGCCGACAAGGTCTACAAGGAGGATGGAGTGCTGAATTTCGTGTGGGGGAAGTCCGAGGCGCAGAAGGCGGAGGTACTGCACTACAGGAGTGGTTTCTATATACGTTATCATTGGTTGGATGATGAGAATCCGAAGGGTTATTTCGAGCTGAAGATTCTGTGCGATGAGCTGACGATGGATGTGATCCTTGTCGTGACGGACTTCTGTGAGGAGGGAGAGAAGGAGGAGTCCATTGATTTGTGGAATAATCAGATCGCCTCTTTAAAAAAGGCATTGGGGGCTTGATTTTTTTGCTAACTTTGTGCTCGAATAGAAGAGAAAGTGATGCGTTTAAAAAGACTTAATTCGTTTTTGTTGTCGGAGTTCTTCGGCACGTTCGGAGCGACGTTCTTCGTGTGCTTATTTGTCGTGCTGATGGAGTTCCTTTTCCGTTATGTGGATGAAATGGTGGGCAAGGGCCTTGCCTTCTCTGTTCTATTCGAATTCTTTTCCTACGCCGCATTGTCGTTGGTGCCAATGGCCCTGCCTTTGGCCATCCTGCTCTCTTCCCTGATCACGTTCGGTGGTTTCGGGGAGCGGTTGGAGTTGCTCTCCATGAAGGCGGCGGGCATCTCCCTGACGAGGATCATGCGCCCGTTCCTGATTGTGATGGCCTTTATGAGTGTGGGCATCTTCCTCTATTCCGAGCTGGCGATCCCAGCCATCCAGACCAAACTGTGGACATTACTCTATTCCATGAAATCCAAGTCGCCCGAGGTGGAGATTCCGGAAGGCTCTTTCTATTCAGGCATCGAGGGCTATAATTTCTACGTAAGAAAAAAGGATAACAGCACTAAGTTGCTGTATGACATCAAGATATATGACTTCTCGAAGGGTTTCGAGAATGCGGTGGTGATGGCGGCCGATTCGGGTCGTCTCAAGTCCTCCGAAGATAAGCTGAGCATGGTGCTCATGCTCTACTCGGGCGAGTCGTTCGAGAACCTGAGGGAGCAGAACACCAGTGCGAACAATGTGCCGTACCGTCGGGAAACCTTCTCCTACAAGGAGGTCCTCATAGACTTCGACGCTAATTTCAGCCAGATGGACGAGTCTGTCATATCGAACAAATACATGGGTAAGGATTTGAAGGAACTGACCTTCGCCATCGATTCCATGATGTTCCATGCGGATAGCCTGGACCATGCGATGCGTGTGCTCTATACCCCTTCCTATTTCGACAGGGGGTTGCTTAGCATACGTTCCATCACGCAGTTCGACTCCCTTCCGGAGTATGGGGCGTATACCTTCGCCAAACTGACGGAGGGACTCTCCTCGAACGATATGTTGGAGGTCGCCAAACGTGCGGTGAGGAATGCGAACAGGTTGAAGGTCGATATGCCTTTTGTGCACATGGCGAAGTTCTCCGATGTGAAACGCTCCCACCGTTTCGATATCGAGAGACATAGGAAGTTTACTTTGTCTTTAGCCTGCATCGTATTCTTCCTGATTGGTGCGCCCCTTGGTGCGATCACGAAAAAGGGAGGTATCGGTCTGCCGGCCGTATATTCCATCATCCTCTTCATCCTCTATTATGTCATCGATAATACAGGCTATAAGATGGCGAGGGATGGCGTGTGGATGGTTTGGCAAGGCGTATGGCTCAGTACGATCGTTCTCTTGCCGTTGGGTCTCTTCTTGACCTACGAGGCGGCGAGGGATCGCTCCATCAATATCTCTTTGCCTGCCTTCCTGAAAAGGAAGAAGAAGTCCGACGGTCAGAACGATGACCAGACAGGGAATTGATCCCTCATCGTGACGCGGACGGCGAAGGCTGTTGGTTGTTTTTTGCAAATATTTGAATGTGAATGGGTAAGATTATATATA
The DNA here is from genome assembly GCA_017962085.1 of Paludibacteraceae bacterium. Lineage (GTDB taxonomy): Bacteria > Bacteroidota > Bacteroidia > Bacteroidales > Paludibacteraceae > UBA1181. The sequence goes on along the minus strand of JAGCWA010000031.1, from coordinate 42,164 downwards.
TTTGAAATGGAAACATATAAGTTGAATGATATAGAAGAGGCTATAGAGGATTTCAAGGAGGGTAAGTTCCTGATTGTGGTGGATGATGAGGATAGAGAGAATGAGGGGGACTTTATCACCGCGGCCGAACTGATCACGCCGGAGAAGATTAATTTCATGCTGAAAGAGGGTCGTGGCGTTCTTTGCGCCCCTATCACGTTGACGCGCTGCGCCGAGCTGAAATTGGACAAGCAGGTCTTTAACAATACTTCTGTGCTGGGTACTCCCTTCACCATTACGGTGGATAAGCTGGAGGGTTGTACTACGGGTGTTTCGGCTGCCGACCGCGCCGCTACGATCCGTGCGTTGGCGGACCCTAAGTCAACGCCTGACACCTTCGGTCGCCCAGGCCATGTGAATCCGTTATATGCGCAGGACAAGGGTGTCTTGCGTCGTGCGGGACATACGGAGGCGGCTGTCGATTTGGCTCGCCTTGCGGGACTTCATCCTTGCGCCGCGCTCATCGAGATCATGAATGAGGATGGTACCATGGCACGTCTTCCGCAACTGATGGAACGTGCCAAACAGTATGGTATGAAGATTATATCCATCCGTGACCTGATCGCTTATCGTATCAAGTCCGAATCCTTGGTCGAGAAGGGGGAGACGGTGCATCTGCCGACTCAATACGGTGATTTCATGTTGACGCCTTTCCGCCAGAAATCCAATGGATTGGAGCATGTGGCGCTGGTCAAGGGTACTTGGAAACATGGCGAGCCTATCCTCGTGAGGGTTCACTCCTCCTGCGCTACGGGCGATATATTCGGTTCTCTGCGTTGCGAGTGCGGCGAACAGCTGAAGGTGGCGATGCAACGAATCGAAGCGGAGGGCAAGGGCGTCCTCATCTACATGAACCAGGAGGGCCGTGGTATCGGTCTGATGAATAAGATCCGTGCGTATAAGCTCCAGGAGGAGGGGTACGATACGGTGGATGCCAATGTCCACCTCGGTTTCCAACCCGACGAGCGTGACTATGGCGTGGGTGCGCAGATACTCCGTGAATTGGGTGTCTCGAAGATGCGCCTGATGACCAACAACCCGGTGAAGCGTATCGGTCTTGAAAGTTTCGGTCTGGAGATTGTGGAGAACGTGCCGATCGAGATCAAACCGAACAAGTACAACGAGTTCTATATCAAGACGAAGAAGGAACGGATGGGGCACGACCTGCATCTGTGATTGAGTGAATTTAATATTAACGTTTAACGTAAAAATAAATAAAATGGTTTTAGGTGTGTTGTTACAAGCGGTGCAAACGGCCGAGGCGGCTGCTGAGCCGGAAGTCGCAAGTCTGAGTATATTCGAATTGGCCAAGGCGGGCGGATGGATCATGATTCCGCTGTTGCTCTTGTGCATGTTGGCTGTCTACATTTTCATCGAGCGTCTGCTCGTGATTCGCAAGGCTTCCGTGAAGGACCCTACCTTCATGGATAAGATCAAGGATTACATCAACGAGGGCAAGATCGACGCCGCGCTTAACCTTTGCAGAAACAATGACACGCCTTACGCGCGCATGATCGAGAAGGGTATCATGAGACTCGGTCGTCCGATGAACGACGTCATGGTGGCTATCGAGAACGTGGGCAACCTGGAGGTGGCTAAGCTGGAGAAGGGACTCTCCCTTTTGGCTACTACCGCTGGTGGAGGCCCAATGATCGGTTTCCTCGGTACGGTGGTCGGTATGATCCAGGCATTCTTCAACATGGCCAACGCAGGTAACAACGTGGATGTCAGCTTGCTCGCAGGCGGTATCTACACGGCTATGGTGACGACGGTCGGCGGATTGATCGTCGGTGTCATCGCCTACTTCGCTTACAACTACCTGATCTCCTTGGTGGATAAGGTGGTGAGCAACATGGAAGCCCGTTCCATGGAATTCATGGATATCCTGAACGAACCAGCTTAATTGACTTAATTGTAATTAGTTATGGCACTTAAAAGAAGAAGTAAGGCCGAGGCGGGTTTCAACATGTCTTCCATGACGGATATCGTCTTCTTGCTGTTGATATTCTTCATGCTGACCTCTACGGTGGTGCATCCGAACGCCATCAAGCTGATGTTGCCGCAGAGCAAGCAGCAGACTTCCGCTAAGCCGATCACCCGCGTGACGATCGATAAGGAACTTAATTACTACGTCGCATCCGGCAACGAGAAGGAGCGTCCAGTCTCTTTCGAGGAGATCGAGCCATTCCTGCAACAGCAGGTGCTCGACGAGCCTGACATGTATGTGGCGCTCTATGCCGACGAGACCATCCCGTACGGCGAAGTCGTGAAGGTGCTGAACATCGCCAACACGAATAAGTTTAAACTGGTTATCGCTACGAGACCTCAGAAATAATTGCAAATGGAGGATAATAATCAAAAACAGAAGGCTATTGCAATGGTTGTGACCATCGTGTTGCATCTGTTGTTGATATTGCTGATGTTCAATATTTACCTTGAGCATAGAATCCCTGACACGGAGGAGGGCTTGGAGGTGGCTTTGGGTATCGAGTCCCTGACTTCGGGTGCCGATGTGGCGGATGCCGCACCTGCTCCTGCCGAGGCCGCTCAACCTGTTCCTGCGCCTCAGACGCCTACGCCCTCCAATGAGTCGTACCAGACCCAGAACATCGAGGAGTCTCTGGAAATGCCTGACAAGAATCCGAAGAAGACGGAGGAGCAGCTGCGCAAGGAGCGTGAGGAGCGTGAGAAACGCGTCGCTGAGGAGAAGCGCAGACAGGAGGAGGCCCGTAAGCTGGCGGAGGAGAAACGCAAACAGGATAGCATCAAGAACGCTATCGCTCAGAAAACAAAGGGCTTGAAGGGCTTCGGCGCCGGCGGTAACGGTACGGACGCTAACTCGAATGGCATGGGCGATGGTTCCGGCAGTGGCACGAAGGGTAATCCGTTCGGCCGTGACGGTTCCACTTCCACCAACGGGGCGGCTAACTCAGGTAGCAACCTCTCTTGGAGCTTGGGTGGACGCTCGATCAAGGGTTCGCTTGTACGCCCGAATTATGCTTCTCAGGAGGAGGGCACGGTGGTCGTCAGCATCAAGGTGGATAAGAACGGTAATGTGGTGAACACGAGCATTGGTAAGGGTACGAACACTTCCGACCCCGCTTTGTTGCGGGAGGCTCAGGCGGCCGCTAAGAAGACGAAGTTCTCCCCTCGTACGGATGGCAGTGATAACGACCAGTTCGGTACGATTACGTATAAATTTATTTTGAATTAGGATATATGAATGCATTTGTGTTTTTGGCGGATGGTTTCGAGGAGACTGAGGCTATCGCTCCGATTGATGTCATGCGTAGGGCTGGTTTCAATGTGGTGACTGTCTCTATCATGGGTAAAAAGCTGGTAAGAAGCTCGCATGGCGTTGTGGTTGAGGCTGACGCTCTGTTCGAGGAGTGTGATTTCTCCGAGGCGGGCATGTTGGTTCTTCCTGGCGGAATGCCTGGCACCAAGAATCTGGCCGCTCACGAGGGCTTGTGTCAACTGCTCGTCTCCGCTGCAGGTAAGAATGTGATCTTGGGCGCTATCTGTGCCGCTCCGTCCGTTTACGGATGCTTGGGCTTGCTGAAGGGCGAGAAGGCCACGTGCTACCCAGGCTTCGAGGAGTACCTGACGGGTGCGGAGGTGAAGAAGGAGCCGGTTGTGGTCTCTAACCAATTCGTCACCAGCCGTGGTGCGGGTACCGCTATGCGTTTCGGCTTCGCATTGGTCGCTAAGGTGAAGGGTCAATCCTTCGCAGATGAGTTGGCTGCTGCGATGGAGTTCAAATGAGTCTAATTTTTATGTTTAACTTAATTATAGTATTGTTATGAAAAGTAAATTGTTAATGCTTTTGTTGGCAGGATTCTCTATGGTTATGTTGCCAGCATGTGGTGATGATGACGATGATGCACAGAACAACGAACAGAAGTCAGAGACTCTTGCATTCTCTGAGGTTGCTGGAACTTACCATGGTCCATTGGTAATGCCTCTTACGGGTTCTGTGGCTGCTGACAATTTGGGTGTTGTGGTTTCTGCTAACAGTGGTGCGGAAAATGCAATTGATATGACTTTGGAGCCAATCAACATCATGGGTATTGAGGTTAAGGACTTGGACTTCAAGGCTTTGCCATGCACCTATGACGCAGCTACTGACACTTGGTCATTCTCGGCTGACAACTTGCATGTTGTATTGCAGGATGGCGCTGTTGAGGCTGACGTTAATGTGAAACAAGGAACCTTCTCTAAGGGTGGCAAGTTGAATTTCACCATCAACGTGAAGTCTGGTATGGTTGATCTTGATTTGAGCTACGCAGGCACAAAATAAGAGATTCCTCGGATAATAGAAAAAGCGGCTCAGGTTTGGGCCGCTTTTTTATTTTTAATCCTTGAATTCCAGTTTTAATTGTGGGTCGATGAGGGTGAAGCTCATGCGATGGTGCTCGGTCGGACCGAACTGCTCGATGGCCTCTCTATGCGCCTTGGTGGGGTACCCCTTGTTTTTTGTCCATTGGTAGGCCGGGTAGTCTGCCGCTATTTTGTTCATGTAGTCGTCACGGTAGGTTTTGGCGAGGATCGAGGCGGCCGCGATGGACATGTACTTGCCATCCCCTTTCACCACGCATTGGTGCTTGATGCCCTCGTAGGGCCTGAAACGGTTACCGTCTATGATGAGGTGCTCCGGCCTGACCTTCAGTTGGTCGATCGCTCTGTGCATGGCGAGGAAGGAGGCGTTCAGAATGTTTATCTTATCAATCTCCTTAGCGGATACGATGCCTACCGCCCATGCCACCGCTTGCTCCTCGATGATGGGGCGCAGGGCGTAGCGTTGTTTCTCAGTGAGTTGTTTGGAGTCGTTCAGTAGGGCGTTCTGGAAATCAGGCGGTAGGATGACCGCCGCGGCGAATACAGGGCCCGCCAAGCATCCTCTTCCTGCCTCGTCGCACCCGGCTTCCATGACGTTCTCTTTCAGATAGGGCAGTAGCATATCACGATTGTTTTAGAAGTTCCTTGGCGTTCTGGATGGCGGCGTCCGACAGGGCGGATCCGCTGAGCATCTGGGCGATCTCCGTGACCCTCTCGGCTTCGCTCAGGCGCTTGATGCGCGAGTGGGTGGTCGTCTCGTCGTCCTCCTTGTAGACCTTGTAATGGGTGGCTCCTTTGGAGGCGATTTGTGGAAGGTGGGTGATGCTGATGACCTGCATCTTCTCGCCCATGGAGTGCATCAGGGCACCCATTTTGTCCGCCACTTCGCCTGAAACGCCCGTGTCTATCTCGTCCAAGATGACCGTCGGTAACTCCTCTGTTTGGCAGAGGATAGACTTGAGGGCGAGCATGATACGTGACAATTCACCGCCTGAAGCGACGTGGGCGATGGGTTGCAATGGGGCGTTCTTGTTGGCCGCGAAGAAGAAACGGACCGAATCCTTTCCGTTCGCCTCTAGTTGTGCCAATGGTTCTACCCTTACTTCCAGCTTGGCGTTAGGAATGCCTAAGTTCTGAAGTATCTCTTCGACGGACTTCTCCAAGGCGGGTTTGCTTTCCTGGCGTTTTAGGGAGATGGCTCTTGACCGTTCTTCCAGTTGCGCCTCCAGTTGGGCGATTTCCCGCTCCAAGAGCGTTGTCGTCTCCTCCGAGTTGTCCATCTCCTCCAACTGTTGTTCGAAGGAGGCTTGTATCTCCAACAGATCCTGCAACGACTCCGCATGGTGTTTCTTTTCGAGTGTGTAGATGAGGTCTAAGCGTTGGCTGACCTGCTCCAGCCTTTGCGGGTCCACGTTCACGTCCGCTAATTTCTGCTCGATCTCCCGAGAGAGGTCCTTCAGTTCGATGAGGCAGCTCTCCGCGCGTCTTTGCATCTCGGAGTAGGTCTCGGAGAACTGTGCGATGGACGATAGGGCGGAGGTCACATCCTTCAGGGAGGAGCAGATGTTCTCCTCTTTGTCGGAGAGTAGCCATGTGGCCTTGGAGAGAGCCTCCTTCATCTCTGTGGTGTGCGAGAGGACATTGATCTCTTCCTCCAGCTCCTCCTGCTCGTTTGCGGAGAATCCGGCATCATGCAGTTGTTTCAGTTGGAACTCCAGGTAATCTCTGTTGGCGTTCCTTTCCTCCAGGGAGGCTCGGAGCTCTTTCAGACGCTTCTTCTTGGCCGCATATTGTCCGTAGACCGTGCCGTATGCCGAAAGCTCCTCTTTCAGGTTGGCGTAGGCGTCCAGTACATGCAGTTGGAAGGCGTCCTCGTTCAGCAGGAGCGTCTCGTGTTGGGAGTGTATGTCGATGATGTGGGAGGTTATCTCCTTCAGTGCGGAGAGGGCCACCGGTGTGTCGTTGATGAAGGCGCGGGACTTGCCGTTAGGGGCGATTTCCCTGCGGATGATGCAGGTCTCCTCATAGTCCAAGTCATTCTCCTCGAAGAAGGGTTGCAATGCGTATGCGGAGAGGTCGAATTCAGCCTCCACCACGCATTTCTTCTCCGTGTCCTTGAGCGTTTTCGTATCCGCTCTTTGTCCTTGTATCAATCCTAACGCCCCTAATAGGATGGATTTTCCGGAACCTGTCTCGCCCGTGATGACGGAGAATCCTTGGTTCCATTGCACATCCGTCTTCTCAATCAGTGCGTAATTCTCTACGGTCAGGGACTTCAGCATGGCTTGAGCGGATTAGTTCAGCAACTCTTGGTATTTGTTGCTTTGCGTAGGCAATATGCTTTGTAGGATATCATACAGCTCTTTTTTCTCTTTGGAAGTGGCCGGTTTGAACATGTCGAGCAGTTCGTTCAGTTTAGCCTCCACGAAGAGTTGCAGTGCGATGGAGTAGGGAACAGCCCTGTTCATCTCCTTGAGGTAAGGCAGGTTGTTGTAGATGTTCGTTCTACCCTTCTCTACGCTGTTCACCATCTCGTCCAAGCCGAATCGGTGGTACTCGTACATGATGTCCCTCAGTTTCTTCAGACGCTCGTCTTGGTAGTTGCTTACGAGCGCATATCGGTTTTTGTCGCTGTCGAATGCCTTCCAGCCCACGTCGTCGGAGCTTTGGGCCAGGGAAACGATCAGTTCGGCCTTCTCGAAGTAGCGGCTACCCCCGTATCGGCTGAAGGAGTCGAAGTGGAGGCCCAATATGATGTTCATGTAAAAGGCGACGGTGGAGAGCAGGTTGTTCTCGTAGACGTTTTCGTCGAACTCCAGCTTTTGGTACTGGGTATAGTTGAACGTGAGGTTATTGTCCTGGAAGTTGAACAAGGTCGTCGTGTAGCCCGAGTTGTAGACGGGGCGGCTTGCCTGCACCTGTAGTTGGCCCGAGTAATTCTCTCCTGCTGTTTTATCGAGGATTAGGACGAAGTTGCACTCGATGCGCTCCTCCTCTGTGAAGGTGGCGTCCGTCCATCTTCTGGAGTTGATGAACTCCGTCAGGGCTTGGGACATCTCGTCGTAAATCTCTCGGTTGGTGCTTGTCCCTCCGATTTGCTCCGCATTGATTCTGACGTAGGCCTTGACATCCTGCGCATGGCAGGCGAAGGCGCACGATAGTGTGAGCAATACGGAGAGGGCTCTTTTTATAATCATTTTCTTCATAATCATTTTTTGTTCATTAGCGACAATGCGTGGTCAATGATATCCTTTGCGACCTCCTTTTTCGGTTTAAGGTCGTAGGCGAATTTCTCACCGTTTCTGTCGAATATGGTTATTTTGTTCGTGTCGTGTTGGAAGCAGGCGTTCTTGTCGTTCAGCGAGTTCATCACGATGAAGTCCAAGTTTTTACGTTCACATTTGCCCACTGCGTTCGTCTCCTCGTCGTCCGTCTCTAAGGCGAAACCGATCATCATCTGTCCCTTCCGTTTCATCTTGCCCAAAGCGGCGGCGATGTCTTGGGTAGGGACGAGGTCCAGTTGCATGGCGCCTCTCTTCTCCCGTTTGATTTTATGGTCTTCCTTGTTCGCCGGGGTGTAATCCGCCACGGCGGCGCAGAGGATCTCGATGTCCGCGCTCTCCGCTGCTTTCACGGCGGCTTCGTACATCTCTTGGGCGGACTCCACCGATACGCGATGGATGTTCGGGTGCTTAGGCGATAGGGAAACCGGACCTGAGACGAGGGTCACTTCCGCTCCTCTTGCCGCACATTCCTCCGCCAAGGCGTAACCCATCTTTCCGGAAGAGTAGTTGCCTATAAAACGGACTGGGTCTATCTTTTCGTATGTCGGACCGGCGGTGATCATCACCTTTTTGCCGGAGAGGTCTTGTCCTTTGCGGAAATAATCTTCCAAGTATTTCGCGATGCTTTCAGGCTCTGCCATTCTACCCTTCCCTGAGAGTCCGCTGGCGAGGAACCCCTCCTCCGCGTCGATGATGAAGTTGCCGCGCTCTTTGAGCAGTGCGATATTCTTCTGCACGGCGGGGTGGGCGTACATGTCCAGGTCCATGGCAGGTGCGATGAAGACCGGGCACTTGGCGGATAGGTAGGTGGTGAGGAGCAGGTTGTCCGCTATGCCGTTCGCCATCTTGCCGATGGAGTTGGCGGTGGCGGGGGCGATGACGTAGGCGTCCGCCCAGATGCCGAGGGAGACATGGCTGTTCCATTCCCCGTTTTCAGGGTTGAAAAAATCCACCATGATAGGGTTTTGGGAGAGTGTGGCCATGGTGAGTGGCGTGATGAACTGCTTGGCCAAAGGGGTCATGACCACTCTGACGTTAGCTCCTCGCTTCTTTAGTTCCCTCACCAAAGATGCGGTTTTGTAGGCGGCGATACCGCCCGTTACTCCGACTATGATGTTTTTCCCTTCCATGGTATACGTCTGTTATCAGAAATTCACTCTTCTTCTTCGGCGTTCATTTTATTCTTCATCTCACAAAAGATGAAAAAGGCGATGAGACCCATGCAAGATAGGAATCCGCCAAGGAATCCTCCTGCGATGATACCCTTCAGCTTGCGCATCTTGTCATTGGAGAGCGGATATCTTGGTTTATCGATCACTTGGATGAAAGGAGTCTCCTTTGCCAAGTCCAGTTTCAGCACTTCAAGGTTCTTCAGCATTTCGGTGTAGGTGTTGCTGAGAATCTGTATGTCTGTTTCGATCTTCCATTGCGTCACGGAAACCATTTGTCCGCTCGCATTCCTGTTCGCGTCCGCGAAGCTTGCGCGGCGTGAGAAGCATTGGTCAAGCTTCCGCCTTACGGAATCAGCCTTTTCCTGGAATGTCTCTATGTTTTTCCTCGCGAGGGAAGTCTTGGTGTCGATGTAGAATTGGGACACTTCCTTCAGGTGCGCACTGGAGAATTCTTTCGCGAATTCTTCGTTGGTGTGGCTGAAGGTGTAGATCATTAGTGAGAGTTTCTTGTCTTTCCTTATGGCGACTATGTTGCTCTTCATGAAATTCCCTGCCATGACCTTCAGGATACTGTCCTGCGCGCGGGAGAATGTCTCCCTCTCTTGATAAAGAGGGAATTCCACGTCACAGACGGAGACGATGTCCGAATCCTTTCCTTTGCCAGTTCTTTTCTGGCAATCGGCCCTTACGCTGTCGCATATCAGGGCATATTCGATGAAGGTGATGGAGTCTCCCTTGTATTCCACAGGAGAGAGTAGAGTCTTTTCGATCAAAGCGTATGACTTGATGAGCTCCAGAACGTTGTCTCCGGAGAATGCGTCCATGGAACCGCTTCCCAGATTGAGCAATGACGACAATCCGCTGATTCCTCCGCTTGTGGGAGATGATCCTCCGATGGTGAAGGTGTACTCTGCCGTGTAGGTTGTTTTCCTATTGTAGGCGTAGATGAGTCCGATGATTCCACCGATGATTCCTGCCGCCACGACAAGCCATTTTTTGCCCCATAATGCCAGAATGTATTTTTTTACCATTGAGGCAATCTCCTTCATGGACAATTTGCTCTCTTTTCCCTCCCCGTCGTTGAGGAGTTTCATGATGTCATTCAGTTCGCTCATTGTTACTCCTTTCCTTTTGATGATTTCGCTACGGACATGGCTGTTACCACAACGGATGCCATGGTGATGACTGAGCTTGAAATGGATACGATGAATGTGGTGCGTTCCTTGCCATCCTCCGATTTGTCTATCTTCTCTGGGATGTAGATGTGTGATCCCGGCTCCACTTTAGGATAGTTCTTAATCCAGAGGATGTGCTTCGTGGATGCGATCCTTCCGCTTGGGTAGGCCACGTACACGGATTTCTTTTTGGCGTTGCTTGTGAATCCGCCTGCTCCCTTGACGTATTTTCTGAGTCGTCCGGTGCTGTACACCTCTTTACCAGGCACTTGTACCGATCCTCCGATGGTGATGGTCTGCAACTCTTGAGGGATGAAGATGATGTCTCCGTTCTCAACAATGAGGTTCGATTCCTCGTCTCCTGGATCCTTGATGATTTTATCGAGTTGGATGCCCACGAGGTCTTGTCGCTCCATCAGTTCCTTTTTGATCTTTTGTTTTATTTCATCTTCTTCCGCGTTGTTGAGCATCTCGATGATCTTTATGTCCCTTCTTCTTTCCGCCTCTGTCCGGTTGGCGCTGCGGAGGAGGAACGCTCCCTTCGGGTAGGCGTATTGGGTGATGCCACCAGCTCTGGCGATCACGTCGGAGATCTTCTCGGTTTTACTGGTGATGGCGTAATCTCCCGCCTGTCTTGCCTCTCCCATAATGCTCACGACGCCTAACTTTTCATATCCTTCTTTGATACGAATGGTGATCTGGTCGTTTGGCTTGAGTTTGAAGTCTCCGTCCGCCCCGTTTAGATCATTGTCCAACGATAGGATGTAGACCTCCGATTTCTTGTGTCCATTCTTTAATTCCTCTGCGTCCTGGACCATGCGGACCACCTCGATTTTGCTTGGGTCGGCATTCTCTTCAAATCCTTTGGCCAAGAAGATCATATCGCGGAGTGTGGCGTTCTCGTAGTAAGGGAATGACCCTGGGGCGAGCACCCTTCCCCGCACGGTGATCTGTTTCTTGTACTCGAACTCCTCTTTGCCACCGATGGTGATCACATCCTCTTTCCTCAGCTCGATGTTGAAGTTGCCGTCCATCAGGTCCTTCACGTTGAAGGAGATGATCTCAGGGGTGAGGTCCTCTTGCAGGCGGACGATGGTCGCGCTTCCCATGAAGGCGTCTTCCGTCAACCCGTTGGCCTTCTTCACCAGGTCTTTCAGCGTCATCTTATCCTCCAAGGCATACACGCCCGGACGGAATACGCTTCCTGTGATTTGAACCCTATTGCTGTATTTCTCTAGAATCTGTCCTATGCGGAAAACATCTCCCGCTTGTGGGGTGAACATGCCGAACAGCTCTTTGGACACGTCCGCCACGCTCTTCTCTCCGTTGATGTTCCTTGTGACGGATATCCTCTCCGTGTAGGCTTTGTCCGTGAATCCTCCGCAGTAGTCGATCAGGTTCTGCAGGGTCTCTCCCTCCTTCATCTCGTAGATGCCTTCCCTCTTGACTTCTCCTGAAATGTCCACTCTCGTGCCGTAGGTCGGTACTTGGATCACGTCCTGGTCTTGGAGCGTCGTGTTGCTTGGCATCACTCCGTTCGCCAGAAATTCGTAAAGGTCCACTTTGGCGACTTCCTTGCCTCCGCGGATCACTTTTATGTTACGCATGGTTCCGTTGTTGGATGGTCCTCCGCATGCGTTCAACGCATTGAAGACCGAGGAGACGGAGGTCAGCGTGTAGCTGCCCGGCGTGCTTACCTCTCCCATGATGTAGACTTTGATGGAACGGATGTTGTTGATGGAGACTGTCACGTTCGTCCTGCCTGTGTGGATGGAACTGTATATGTCTGACAATTTCTTCTTGATGATCTTCTCCGCGTTTTCGATCGTGAGGCCGCTCACTTGCGCCACTCCCGCATTCGGTATGCGGATGTTTCCTTCTTTGTTCACTGTCAGGTCGTATGTCGCCTCCGCCATGCCAAAGACATCGATGTGCAACACATCGTTTGGTCCGATGACGTAGTTGCGAGGGGTGGCGACAGCCTGGCTCGGTTCGAATGATACTTTGCTGTTGGTGAAGAGGGATGCGCCGAATATGCGGGTGTCGTGCAACCCTGCTTTATCCCTCTTCTCTTGGATTTCGTTCTCTTTTATCTTTTCGTTTAATTCCGATGCTTCGATGATGGTGTTTTGCTGCGTCTCCAAATTGTTGATGCGCATTTTCAGTTTCTCCCACTCGGCGGCTGGCATCTTCTTGGCTTTCGCCATCTGCTCGATGTCCGCTAACGTGTACCCTGCCTCGGTGTATTTCTTCACGAAATCCTCAATCTGCGGGTCCTTTAGTTGATCCACTTTGACGCTTTGCAGGTTGTTGATCGATATGCCTGCCGCAACCGAGAAAAATATAAAACCAAACAAAAAAATGGTGAATACGTTTAGTCTTTTTATCATAAGTGCTAATTTGTTTTTATTCTAAGATGCAAAAATACTCTATTTTATTTATTTTCCATGCGTTTTGGGCTTAAAAAGTGTTTATTCCAATGTGTTAGGAATGCTTGTCCGGACTAATTATCCCGCATTTGCGACCTTCCTTCTTTTTGCGTAATTTCGCGGCTCGAAAATATGTGATTATGATTTCAGTGGATGGCTTGACGGTCGAGTTTTCCGGCTCGACTCTCTTTGAGAATATTTCGTTCCAGGTGAACGAGAGTGATAGAATCGCCTTGATGGGCAAGAACGGTGCGGGTAAATCTACCTTGCTGAAAATCTTGGCGGGCGTGCAGAACCCTACCCGTGGATCGGTGACGGCCCCGAAAGGTACGGTGATCGCCTACCTGCCGCAGCACTTGATGACGGAAGACCACCGCACGGTCTTCGAGGAGGCTTCGCTCGCCTTCGAGGAACTCTTCGCCATGGAACGTGAGATTGAACGGATGAACCAAGAACTCTCCGAACGTACTGACTACGAGAGTGATAGCTATATGGAACTGATCGAAAAGGTCTCTACCCTGAGCGAGAAGTTCTACTCCATCGAGGAGACGAACTACGAGGCGGATGTGGAGAAGACTTTGCTCGGTCTGGGCTTCGTCCGTGAGGATTTCAACAAGCCGACGAGCCAATTCAGTGGTGGCTGGCGCATGCGTATCGAATTGGCGAAACTACTGCTCTGTAAGCCGGATGTCCTCTTGCTGGACGAGCCGACGAACCACCTCGACATCGAGTCAATCCAATGGCTGGAGTCTTTCTTGGTGGAGAGCGGCAAGGCGGTCATCGTGATTTCCCACGACCGTGCCTTCGTCGATAACATCACGACACGCACCATCGAGGTGACCATGGGGCGTATCTACGACTATAAAGTGAACTATTCCCACTACCTGGAACTGCGCAAGGAGCGTCGCGAACAGCAGCAGAAGGCTTACGACGAACAGCAGAAGATGATCGCGGAGACGAAGGAGTTCATCGAACGCTTCAAGGGCACGTACTCTAAAACGTTACAGGTGCAGTCGCGCGTGAAGATGCTGGAGAAACTGGAGATCTTGGAGGTGGACGAGGAGGATACCTCGGCGCTTCGCCTGAAGTTCCCGCCTTCGCCCCGCTCAGGCAGCTTCCCTGTCATCGCGGACCGTGTGGGCAAGTCTTACGGGGATCATCTGGTCTTCAAGGACGCTTCGTTCACCATCGCCCGTGGCGAGAAGGTGGCTTTCGTGGGCAAGAACGGTGAGGGTAAATCTACCATGGTGAAGTGCATCATGAACGAAATAGAGCATGAGGGTACGTTGACGTTAGGGCATAATGTGATGATCGGTTATTTCGCACAAAACCAGGCTTCCCTGATGGATGGAGAACTGACGGTCTTCCAGACGATCGATGACGTGGCGAAGGGGGAAATTCGCAATAAGATCAAGGACCTCTTAGGCGCTTTCATGTTCGGCGGAGAGAACTCGACGAAGAAGGTGAAGGTGCTCTCGGGCGGTGAACGTACCCGCTTAGCGATGATTAAACTATTATTAGAGCCTGTCAATCTGCTCATTTTGGACGAGCCGACGAACCACTTGGACATGAAGACCAAGGATATCCTGAAGGCTGCCCTGAAGGATTTCGACGGTACGCTGATCGTGGTTTCGCACGACCGTGATTTCTTGGATGGATTGGTCACGAAGGTCTATGAGTTCGGACATCAACGGGTGACCGAACACTTGGAGGGCATCTATGAGTTCCTGAAGAAAAAGAAGATGGAGAGCCTCCGTGAGATAGAACGCAAGGACCGTTAATCGTTTCGCTTATTTCAGCCCTTCCGTGCCGACGCACACACCGTTGGCGAAGAATCCTATGTGCTTGTCGCTCAACTCTGTGATGGTGTAGAATGGTTGTTCTTTCTTCCCCTTCTCAATGGCTGTGATTTGGTCGTCGGAGCCGTCCGATCGCAGGATGTACGTCCCGATTTTCACCGTCCCCACATTGGCGAATCCTTTGTAGAGTTTGCTCTTCTCGGGGTCGCACGAAACCCAGCCGAATTTAGGGCTGAAGAGGGGATGGTCCAACGTGCAGGTGAGGCTCCTCCCGCTCTTGAAGCGGTAGGTGACGAAGTTGGTGTGGTTCTTTTGTGCGACTGCTTTCACCATGCTCTTGCCCGTCGTGTTGCTGGTAGTGTAGGACAATACCTCGTCCCCCTCTTTTATCTCTTCGATATTCTTCTCGGAGCCGTCCGCCATCGTGATCTTCGTCCCTTTGACGAGGCAGTGCACGTCCAAACCGTCGAAATCCATTCTCTCTGTCGATACGGTCTGTGATACAGTCGTTTCCGCCAATGCGCATAGGGTGTAGGCCCAAAATGCTAAAATGAATAGTATGCTCTTTTTCATGGGTAATCCTCCTTTGATTTTTATAGGCTAGGCAAGCTCATACCGTTGATTTTACGATAGAGGTCCAATGCGTAGATGTCGGTCATGCCCGACAGGTAATCCAGCACCGCCATGATTTTGCGGTATGGGTCTTCGTTCTCGGTCTCATATTGCTCAGGGATACGGTTGATGAGTTGCCTTGAGTAGGCCTTGTCGGGGTTGAACACCGCGTTCACCACCTTGTCGATGAGCGTGTGGATGATGTTGTAACCGGCTATCTCGATGTCCATCACCACATTGGACTTGTATATCTTCTTGAGGGATATCTCCTGGCATTGGCGGTAGGCTTTCCCTACCAGTTCGGACATGTCGTCGATGAGCGCGCCCTGGAAAGATCCTTCCATGATGGCCTCCTCGTTCCGCAGGAAGGCGTTGGAGCATTCCTCCACGAGCACACCGATGACGGAGGATCGCAGGTAGGCGATTTGCTCGTTCTCGTCGTCCACCGCGTCCATGTGTTGGCGCTTCCTCGCTTGTTGCTCTTCCGTGAAGAAGGAGAGCAGGAGGTTCTTCGCCTCGTTGTTGCTGAGGAGTTTCAGCTTGTGGGCGTCCTCGATGTCCATGATTTCATAGCAGATGTCGTCGGCCGCCTCCACGAGGTAGACGAGCGGGTGCCGAGCGTATTTGTATTCGTCGAGGCGGATCATGCCGAGGTCCTCCGCTATCTTCACGAAATCCTCCTTCTCGCTCTGGAAGAAGCCGAATTTCTTCTTCTTGGCGCTGACATAGTCCGATTTGTACGGGTATTTCACGATGGAGGCGATGGTGGAATAGGTCAGGACGAACCCACCTTTCCTACGCCCGTTGAATTGGTGCGTCAGGAGGCGGAAAGCGTTAGCATTTCCTTCGAAGTGGATGATATCGTTCCATTGGCTATCCGTCAGGTTGTATTTGCTTTTCAGCTCTTGCCCTTTCCCTTCGGAGAAGTAGGAGGCGATGGCGGTCTCCCCGGAGTGCCCGAAAGGAGGGTTCCCCATGTCGTGCGCCAGACAGCCGGCTGAGATGATGGAGCCGATTTCAGTGATGCTTTCAGGTAGGCTCTCCCCGTATTTCTCCTTAAGGAGCTTCGCCACGGCATTGCCTAATGAGCGTCCCACGCAGGATACTTCGAGGCTGTGCGTCAGCCTATTGTGCACGAAAATACTACCAGGGAGGGGGAATACCTGCGTTTTGTTCTGCAGCCTGCGGAAAGGGGAGGAGAAGATGAGCCGGTCGAAGTCCCGTTGGAACTCGGTGCGGTCTTGTTGTTTCTCGTCGTGGTAGTTCTCCAAGCCGAAACGCTTGGTGGTGATCAGTTTTTCCCAATCCATCTTCATGTCACACTCCTCCTGTATATCGTAAAAAATTATATCACAAATATAGCAAAATTTTATGAGGAAAGCCATTTGCCCAGTTCTTCCAGGCTCATGCCCCTCCTTTCCGCGTAGGCTCTTTTTTGGTCGTCGGCGATGGCCCCCACGATGAAGTAGAAGGCTTGTGGGTGTGCGATGTGTAGTCCGCAGATGGAGGCGTTGGGGCGCATGGCGCAGTTTTCGGTTAAGGTGATGCCGATGTCGCCTAGGTGGATGAGCTGGTCCGCCTCCCTGAGCAGGGAGATGTCCGGCAATGCGGGGTAGCCGAATGCGGGACGGATTCCCTTGGCCTGCGTGGTGTTGGCGTAGCCCCAGTACTCTGTGCGTATCTTTTCGTGGAGCCATTCGGCGGTTGCTTCCGCCAGCCTGTCGGCCACGCTTTTGATGAGCAGTGAGGTGTAGTCGTCGCCCTCCGCTTTGACCCTCTCCGCCCATTCGTCGCCTCCATGTACGGTGACGGCGAAGAGTCCGATGTAGTCTTTTTCGGGGGATATGAAGTCGACCATGGAGAGACAACAATCTTTCCGTTCGCTGACGTGCTGTTGCCGAAGCATGGGGAATGAGGTGGTGCCCGATTCGTCGGTGAGGAGTATGCTATCCTCGGTGGCTTTCGCCTCGGAGAAATAGACGATGGCGGACAGGGAGAATATTCCCTCCTTGATGCCCCTCCTGATCACCTCTTGCGCGTCACGCATGAGTTGGTAGGCCTCTTTCGCCTTCTCTTGCTCCTCGGGACGGTATCGCAGCAACCATTGCGTCTTGCAGGCGGGGCAGTCGCACAGCGTCTCCAGCCCTTTGAAGTCTCCCGTCACCCTCCAGGCATGGAAGAAGTAGCTCCAGTCTATCAGGGGAACAACGGAGAAAACGTCGATGGAATCGATGATTTTCCTTCCGAGAAAGGTGGGGCGGACAGGAGAGTACATGCCTGGGACTCTTTACTGGTTGACCTCTTGCAATGCTGATTCTCCTGCGTTGTTGCGTCTGCTGCTCAATTCCAATGTGATGGTGTCCATCATCTCTTGGTTGAGCGGGTATAGGTACATTAAGAAGGCTCCTATGAGTGCGATGATGGCAGGGATCCAGCTCATCAGATGGATGATGCCCGGCACTGCGTTCTGTATGGCGATGGAGTCTTGTCCGTTGTATGCGTATATGCTCAAAACCCATCCGATGATGGCGCTTGCGATGCCTCCACCGAACTTCGTGGCGAAGGAGCCTGCCGAGTAGACGAGACCGGTTGCGCGTCGTCCGTTCATGTATTCGGAATAGTCCGCCGCATCGCCTAACATGGCGAAGAAGAGGGTAGGCATAATGGCTGCGGCACATTCAGAAAGACAGCCGACCGCGAAGATGGCGGAGGTGTCTTGTGGTCCGCAGAAACTGAGGAGCGAGTTGATGGCTCCGGAACCGAGCAACGCTCCGATGAAGAGGTTCTTCTTGCCGAACTTCTTGCTGAGCGGACTGGTGATGGCGGCGCCGACGATCGAGGCGATCATCAGGGCGGTCATGTATCCTCCCGCCAACAATTGGTCGTGGATGTAGTGTGTGAAGTAGATGACCGTGATGCCTTGCTTCATGTTGTTGTATATGTTGAAGACCAATCCGACGATCAACAGCATCACCCATGGTTTGTTGTGGATCAGGTCTATCAGATCCTCTTTGATGTTCTCCTTCTGCGTGGCTGGCGGGGTCACCCGCTCCCGTGTGAAGTAGAAGGTGATGAAGAGGCAAAGGACGAGGATGATGGAGAGCGAATAGATCGCCTTGCTGTAGCCTTCGCTTTGGTTGATGAGGGTGATGGCGCCCGAGTTCTTTTGGTTGTCGCCTATTCCGAACACTTTCGAGAGCATGGTGCTGAACTCTGTCTTCCCGGCGAAGACGTCCTCCTCGCCCTCCACGATGAAGGTGACAGGCTGGTTGGCTTGTAGTGAGAAGCTCTTTCCGACCGTGGTGCTATCCTTCGGGTTGTCCACGGTGAGGAAGGTGGCCATGCCGCCCATCGTGTTGATGCTCACGTTCTTGACTTCCTCTTGCGAGGTGACGGTCACTTCGAATTTCTTGTCCGCGATTTTCCGGATCTCCATGTCCGGGGTGATCTCCCCGAAGTGTGCCACGAGCAGCAGCAAGGAGCCTTGCACGATCATACCTCCCACGAATGCGCCTACCATGCGGAACGAGCCGATGCTGGTGCGCTCCTTGTCGTCGCCCGTCATGACGGCCATCAAGGCTCCGTAAGGGATGTTGTTGGCGGTGTAGATGAGCGTGAAGAGGATGTAGGTAGTGAACGCATAGGTCGTTTTCCAGCCCATCGACCAGCTCTCAGGGCAGGTGTAGAGCAATGACAGAATCACGCCGAGCGGGATGGCTGTCCAGAGGATCCAAGGTCTGAACTTTCCGAATCGGGTCTTGGTGCGGTCACCGATCGCGCCCATGATCACGTCCGTGAATCCGTCGCTGGTCCTTGCCACCAACATGAGCAAGGCGACGATGCCGGGCGCTATGCCGAAGACGTCCGTGTAGAAGATGATGAGGAATGCTGAGACACCGCGCCATGCGATGTTCGCGGACGCGTCGCCTAAGGCATACGCGATCTTTTCTCTGATGGATAGTTTTTCTGTCATATCTGTGATTATTTCCTTAGTTTCTTAAAAAAATCTGTCATGAGTTGCGAACACTCCTCCTGCAGCACACCGGAGACCACTGTGCATTTGGGGTGCAGGGCGTTAGGCGCATAGACGGAGTAGCCTCGCTTCGGGTCGGGTGTTCCGTAGACCACCTTGCTGATTTGGGCCCAACCGATGGCGCCGGCGCACATGACGCAGGGCTCGACGGTGACATATAAAGCGCACTCCGCCAAGTATTTACCTCCCAAGTAGTCTGCCGCCATGGTGATGGCCTGCATCTCCGCATGGGCTGTCACGTCGTGCAATGTTTCCGTGAGGTTGTGGGCTTTCGCGATGATTTGTTCTCCATGGACGATGACCGCGCCGATGGGCACCTCGTCCTTCATCCCCGCTTTCTTCGCCTCCGCGAGGGCTTGCCGCATGTAGTATTCGTCGTTCATGGCTCTTCCACGTTGTCGAAGAGGGTGGGAGCGTCCGCTTCGAATTTTCTTAAGACCTCAAGCATGATGAGCTCCCTGCAAAACTTGGCCTTATTGGTGATTTTATACTTCTCGAAATAACGTTGCAGAGCCCTCATTTCAGCATCGTTCAGGGCGATGTTGATACGTTGGTCGCGCACCAGTTTCTTGCGGTCTGGCACCTTGACCGGTTTCTTGCTGTTTTTCTTCTTTTTCTCTGCCATTTGGTCACAAAGTTAGTCTATTTCATCGATTTAATCCTATGGTTTGGTAGAGTTTTATGTAAAAAACATCTTTTTTTATTCTTTTTTTTACGTCAAATAAGTAAATTTGCAAAGTGTATATTTTTGGATATAAACTAAATTTATGAGTATGGATATAAAGTTAGGATTGAAAAGAATTTTATTGTTGTCATTTGTCGGCGCTTCGTTTTTCGCGGTGTCCTGTGACGACGATGTATTGAATAACCTTGCCTCCGGCGATACGGTCGCTGCTTTGAAGGAGGCTTTGACCATTGGTGCGAAAACCGCTGCTACGAACCTCGGACAAAAGGATGGTTACTACGGCGACGCCATGGTGAAGATCGGTATGCCGCAAGAGGTTGCTACCGTTGCGGAGTTGATGAGTACTTCTGCAGGTAAAACCTTTTTGAACACGATAGGTGCGGAAGGTTTACAGACCGACAATTTGGTCGAGTTGATGAACCGCGCTGCCGAGAAGGCTGCTCCTGAATCCGCTGAGATATTTGCGAACGCTATCACGAAGATGACGGTCGCTGATGGCGAGTCGATTCTTTTCGGAAAATATACGAGCCAATCCGCAAACGAGGAGGGCAATGTCACCGCTTCTTTCGGTTCTGACAAGGCGGCTACTTCCTATCTGTACGATAAGACTTATGCGGGTTTGCAGACCACATTTGGTAATGTTGTGACTTCCACATTCGACCAGGTCTCTGTGAGCGGTTTGACCTTGAACAACGCTTGGTCGTCTTTCTCTAAAGGATATAACCAAATAGCTGAAAAGAAGAACTCAACAGTGGGTTCCACTGCTTTGGCGGTTATGAAATTGGCCTTGCCTAGTGATAAAGCTTATTTGTATGACAAGGTGAATGCTATCCAGTCCGTTAATACGAACTTGGGCGAGTATGTGACCGGCAAAGCGCTGGACGGTTTGTTCACGAAGGTGGCTGACAAGGAGGTGGATATCCGCACGAACGCGGCTGCCCGTACTTCCGATCTGCTGAGAAGGGTCTTTGGACGTTTGGATGAATGATCCGTTGGAGCAGTGCGCTGAACGGTTTTGTGGAACTCTTCTACCCGAGGCTCTGCGTGGGCTGTGGCAGAAAACTCTTCCACGATGAACGGTTCCTCTGTGTGGAGTGCCTCTCATCCCTGCCGTTGGCGCAGGTGCACGAATCGGCGGATAACTTTGTGGAGCAGCATCTCTACGGTAGACCTTACATCGAATCGGCCACGACGCTGATGATGTACGAGAAGGAGTCCGCTCCGCAAAAGATTATCCATGAAATAAAATACCATGGAGCCAAAGAGTTGGCCAAAAGCATGGGAAGCATGTTGGGAAGAGAATTGAGGAACGGACGGTTCGCCTCCGTGGACATGATTGTGCCGGTCCCGCTCCATCCGAAACGGCTGAAGTGGAGAGGCTACAACCAGAGCGAGTGGATCGCCATGGGACTCTCTAGGGAATTGGGCGTTCCGGTGAGGACAGACCTCGTCGAGCGTGTGGTGGAAACCTCCACCCAAACGACGAAGAGCGCCGAGGAGCGTTGGTCGAACGTGAAGGGAATCTTCTCCCTGAAACAGAATGTCCAACCGCAGAACCTGGAAGGCCGCCACCTACTTATCGTGGACGATGTGATCACGACGGGTTCCACCCTGATGGCTTGCGCCGCCGCCTTCTCCCATGTGGATAATGTGAAGATAAGTGCCGCTTCGTTGGCGGCCGTGAATTAAATTTGATAATTACTAACACTAAATTTTTATTTGAAATGAAGAAGATTAAATTTTTGCCGATCTTGATGGCTATGTTTTTTGGGTTGTCTTTTGGCTTAGTTTCTTGTGGAGACGATGACGATAACAACGAAAACACTGAAAATAACACGCATGTGGAGTCTGATGTGATCGCTAAAGGAAGGGATTTCTATGCCAATTTGGTGAAGGCAGGTTCTGGCGACGCAGTGGCTATCGCTTCTGTTGTGACGGGCGCCGCTGAATATACGACAAACAAGAGCAACACGGAGTGGACGACTAACTTCTTGGCTGGTGTCGTAATGGCGAAGTATAACGTTTCTTCTGAGACGGAGGCTAAGTCAGCAGAGAACCTCGCTAAGGTGGCTGAGTTGAAGACTATGTTGGACAACGGTATCACTGCCGAAAATGTGGCAACTGCTTTGGTTAACTTAGCTAACTTTATCTCTAAGAACTAATCAATCAGAACAGAGATAACCATGAAAATCACGAAGTATTTTTTAGTTGCGCTTCTCCCTCTCTCCTTGGGACTGCAGTCTTGCGGCGATGATACCGCAAACGCATACGAGTTGGGACGGGAAGTGGAGTTCCCTGAAATGACTGCGGAGGAACGTGGCACGAACAATGGCGAAATCTTGGCGAAGGCCCTGTTCTCCATCTGTGATACTGTCGCCTCTGCCCAAAAGAAAGAGTTGGTCTCTTCGTCAGCCTTGACGGGAGAACAGAATCTTTCGAGAACTGCCATCTTTAATGGCATGCTGACTCCTCCGTTGTCTAAGACCCAACGCCCGTATGAACTCTCCGTTGAGTATGCGAATGACTCATTGTGGATGAGGGGCTTTAAAACGGCTCTTGACGAGGAACTTAAATTGAGCGAGGCTAAGTATGTCGATCTGATGAAGATCCTTGCTCAAATCAATTATGCGGATATTGATGATAGTGATAACGCTCGTCGTTGCCTGGAAATTAACAGGTTGCTGAAATAAGCGTTACTCATATACTCAGTGCGTAATTTACAGGAAGTGTGTCCGGCCTCGCCCGCTCACGCTTCCTTTTTTTGACAAATTAGCGGACGATGATAGACCAGGCTACGGTTGATAGAATTTTTGATGCGGCTCAGATCGTCGATGTGGTGTCTGATTATGTCACACTTCATCGACGCGGGGCTAACTATACCGGTCTTTGTCCGTTCCACGATGAAAAAACGCCTTCCTTCTCTGTTTCCCCCGCTAAGAATATCTACAAGTGCTTCGGTTGCGGCAAGGGCGGTAACCCTGTCAACTTCGTCATGGAGATGGAGAACCTCTCCTACTACGAGGCGCTGAAGTTCCTCGCCAAGAAGTATCATATCGATATCCAAGAGGAGGAGCTGACCCAGGAGCAGATCGAACAACGCACCGAAAGGGAGAGCATGATGGCGGTGACGGAATGGGCGCAGAAACATTTCACCCATAACCTCTTCGAGACGCCTGAAGGCCAGTCTGTCGGTATGGCTTATTTCGCCCACCGTGGTTTCCATGAAGATACCATCCGTAAGTTCCAGCTGGGCTATGCGCTCGATAAACGGGACGCCTATACCGTCCTGGCGCAGGGCGAGGGCTACAAGCGTGAGTACCTGGAAAAGGTGGGACTGACCATCGTGAAGGAGGATAACTACGCCTTCGATCGTTTCCATGGCCGCGCCATGTTCCCGATCCATTCCATATCGGGTAAGGTCATCGGTTTCGGCGGACGAACGATGAAGAAAGATGACCCCGTGAAGTACCAGAACTCCCCGGAGTCGGATATCTACCACAAGGGCAATGTGCTCTATGGCATCTACTTCGCGAAAAACGCGATCATCAAGGAGAAGAAATGTTATATCGTGGAGGGCTATGCGGATGTCCTCTCCATGGTGCAGGCGGGCGTGCAGAACATCGTCGCGCCCTGTGGTACGGCACTGACCGTCGAACAGATCCGCCTGCTGCGCCGTATCGTCCCTTCCGTTGATGCGGATAGGATTGACGGCAATAAGAATGTCACCATGCTCTATGACGGTGACAGCGCGGGCGTGCATGCCGCCCTGAAAAACGGTAAACTGCTCCTTCAAGAGGGGCTCAATGCTAGGGTTGTCGTCCTCCCGCCTGAGGATGACCCGGATACTTTCGCACAGAACAACGATTCGTCGTATGTGCTGCAATATCTGGCGGAGAAGGAGCAGGATTATATCATCTTTAAGACGAATTACCTGCTGAAGGAGGCGAACGGTGACCCGATCAAGAAGGCGCAGACCATCACGGAGATCGCCCAGACCATCGCAGTGATCCCTGATCAGGTGAAGCGCTCCGTCTACGTGTCGGAATGCTCGAAACTGCTGGGCGTGGAGGAGAACCTGCTCCATACGACCATCGCCCAAAAACAATGGACGAACACTCTCTCTAACGCTAATACGTCGAGCCCTATTTCGGATATCCAACAGGTGCCTGTGCCTCCTGAAGGAGAGACGACTCCGGATGGCACGGAGACCTCACAATCTCCCCAATCCCCTACCAGTCGTGAACGCTACGAAGTGACCCTTTCCGATAGGGCGGAGAAGGAGATCATCTACTACCTGGTCCGCTATGGAGAAGCGCCTCTTTGGAAGGGGGAAAAGGATGGTGAACCTTTCCAGTTCCATGTGGTCACGTATATTAAGAGTGAACTTGATACGGATGACTTGTCGTTATCTAATCCATTGTATGACAAGATGTTAAATGAATATCTTGCCGCTTTTTTGAACACCCAAACCTCCGCGCAACACTTCTTCCTGCGCAATCAGGATACGCAAATAGTTGAGGTGGCGACGGATGTCCTTTCGGACCGTTACCAGCTCAGCCGTATGTTCGATAAGAAATGTTCGGACAATAAGGTGAAGGCGAAGAAATTGGACAATGAGGAGGCGGAACGCTTGATGGTTGATGTGCCTCGCGTGATGTTCAACTACAAGTACATCTGGGTGGAACGTGAGATGTCCAAATGCTTGCAGGCGTTGCGGCAGACGGAAGACGAGGAGGAGAAGAGAAAACAGCTTACCCGTTTCAACTCATTGCACGTGAGCAAGGTGGCCTTGGCGAAGTACCTGGGCGAGCGGATCATCAACTGATGTCCGATGGATTTTGTGGAAATTTATTATTTTTAGCGATATGAAAAGATATGGTTGGCTTGCCATCGTGTTGGCGCTTGTGTCGACGGGCTGTTTCTTTTCCAAGAGCCCGGAGGAGAAGAGGAGGGATGTGGTGCTCTCCGTCTCTAAGTGTGCTCGCTTGTATACGGTGCAGTATAATGTGCACAAGGTACTGACCTATCAGGATTTCAGCTCGCTCGAGGTTGGACTCCTTTTCGAGAAAATCACCATCCCGATTCCTGGTGAGCGCAAGATTGTCTTGCCGATGGACGCTACCTTCAAGGCTTATGTCGATTTCGCCGGATTCTCCGAGGAGAATGTCTCCGTGGAGGGTGACCGGATTACGATTACGTTGCCTGCCCCGCAGATGGAGATGACCTCATCGAAGATTGATTACGAGGGGGAGCGACAGTTCCTCTCATGGAACCGTTTCAGCTTCACGGAGGAGGAGCGGGAGTCTCTGCTGTCGAAAGGCAGGGAAAAGATGCTGGCGGAAATGAAGGGTACGGACATTGTCGAACGTTCCCAAGTGGGCGCCTATAATGCCTTGGTCCCTTTGGTTGAGGCTGCTGGTTTCCGCCGTGAGAACATCGTGATTCGTTTTGACCAGAAGTTGTTGGACAAGAGCCATGACGAGCAGTTTCTCCTTAAGATGGTCGAAAGGGAGTCGTTGTGAGTCTCGCAGTGTTGTGCATCGATAGTGGAATCAGTTTGAAATGAATAGGATATGGCGAAGAAAATTATAATTTTATTATTGTCGATAACTGTGTGTGTCCTTGCCTTCTTCCTCCTTAGGGGGAAGGATTCCAAAACGAGAAATGTGCAGATGGATATCTCCACGGAGATCTCCTCCATCAAGGAGGTGGCGGAGTGGGAGTTCCTCACGGTCGAGATGGAGGAGTTCGAGGATACGGTGATTCCTCGGAGTATAGTCTCCGACGATCAGTTCGCCCGCATCTATAAGGGTACGGCACGGCTGGGCATTGACATGAAGGAGGCCCAGGCGGGTTGGGTGACCGCCTCGCACGACACGGTGAGGATCCAATTGCCCGCCATTCGGATATTGGACGAGGAGATCATCGATGACATGCAGACCCGCACCTTCTATGAGAACGGCTCGATTACGCCAGCCATCAAAACTGCCTTGTACGAGCGGGCGAAGCGGGATATGCGTCTTCGTGCCATGTCGAAGGAGAACATCTCCGCCGCAAGCGGGAACGCTAAGGCGCAGTTCACCTATATGTTCCGTTCCATGGGTTTCAAAACGGTGTTGTTCGAATAGACCGTCTCCTTGGCGGCTGAATGGTTTAATTGTTCAAGAATATTTGTGGATATGAATGTCACTGAAAAGAATAGGAAAGGCTCGATGAATACGGCTTACTTCATGGTGCGGTTGATTGTGGTGGAGGTGATGGCGACTCTCCTGAAGTCTCTCCTGTACTCGTCGTTTGCCGAGAAGGAAGAGATGCTGGATTTGCTCTATGTGAGCTTGTCGGTTGTGATTTGCCTACTGATGATCGTGTTTCCTTTGTCCGATTTGTATAGAAGCGCCTTCCTGGAAATATCCGAGGAGGAAGGGCAGGAGAAGGAGAAATTCATAGAGAAAAGGAAGAATGTGGTGAAACTGGTCTTTTGCTTATTCTTTTTATTCCTCGGTGCGCTGACGTTCATTGTGGGTATCGTCCTTTCTGACTATATAGGTCCTCGCGCGAATATCCTTTTGGAAATAGGTTTCTTTTCTGTTATTGTGCTGTCGTTCCTTCTTCGCCATTTGCTCCCCGACAATTACAGGAAAGAGATCAAGAAGTGCTTCTATCTTGTGTTTACGGGTGCGATACTTGTGTCCATGATCGTATATAACGTTTTCATTGTCCAGCATTGGCCTGTCCACGAAGTATATGTCTACATAGTCCTCATAGCGTTGGTCACTATCTCGTTTATTCATTCGAACACGCTTATTGAGATGGACGTTTCCGAGATAGTGGCGGCCCACTATCATCCATTGGGTAGGGATTTGACCTTCCTGAGCTATGCCACTTTGTTGTATTGTTCTTTGAATTGTTCTCCTTTGTTCTTTCCCTCCTTGGATTTGCTGAAGTATAGGGATTGCCCCCATTACTGTGAGGTGATGCGGGCTTCCAAGGATGGATCCGAGGAGAGTCTTCGCCGTAAGGATTTGGAGCAGCTTAAACTCCAAACGTTTGGTGTGAAAAGGTACAATTGGCTGGCGGAACAGGAATCTATCCTTATGAAAAATCTCTCTATCTGGAAAACCTTTGCGGAAGGTCGCAAATCGAAAGAATCCGGTTTGCGGGCGGAACGGATAGCTAACTCCAAAATGTTGTATGTGAATAAGATGGAGAAGGATGGGAAGGAAGGCTGGTATGTTTTTGAAAACATTGATGACGACGTGTATGGCCATTTGAATTATGCGCCCCTCTCCTGGTATCTGGAAAAGTATGTTCTTCCGCACACGTATACATCTATTGTCCCTGCCGAGGAGAAAGAGGAGGTAAGGTTGCTGTCGGAGGCGGAACGCCGCTCCGATTCACTGTTTGTGGCGTACTGTCGGATGTCTAAAGACCAACGTAAGGCTTCTCCTTATGGGGATTGGGCTAATCTTTATTGGCATGTGAAACTCATGGAGAAGTCGGGTGCTGCTGGAGATCTGATGTCGGGAGAAAAGGCGTACGTACTGAGAATATTTGTTGATGAATTCATGGACTCGGATATTTTCTTCAGGGGAAATATGAAGGGAAGAAAGTATGTTACAATGGCCACCGATCTTTATATCATCACGGATGCGGATGATGTGGAGAAGGTCTTGCTGGCGTGTGGTGTCCTGGAGGATAATATCCATGTCGGCCCGTGGCGTGAACCTTTCTCCAGTGAATAGTTACGATGGATGATGCCTTTGGTTTTGAATAAATAGTTTACGTAAAATAAGTGTTGACATGAAAACTCCTAAAATCATGATCTCTCTGATAGTGATAGAGAGCCTTCTTTTTGCTGTGGCGAAGTCCTCGCCTCTGTTCATGGTATACCCAGTGGTGCTCCTCGCCCTCTTTCTGGTGCCGTTGGGTGGTTTGATAGGCGCTTGTACGACGCATGATTCTGCCGAGGCTGCTCAGGATGAGGTGGAGGCGCTGAAGGAGCGGAAAGGTTTTAGGATTCGCCTAAGCCTATGTCTGGCTCTCTTAGGCCTCTCTTTGATGGTCTTGTCCGTAGGTGGATTGTTCCGAATCATGCATTGGCCGGGTGCGGTGTGCGCTTCGTCGTCGGGTGCGGTTGTGTCCGCATTGATGGCTATCATCCTCTTTTTGTATGTACGGAAGAACGAGAAACTGGCAGAGCCTTCTCCTGTCTCTCTTTATGTTTTAGCTGCTCTCTCTTTTGTGTTTGCGGTATGGCGGGGAGCTCCCGTCATTTTTTCTTGAGAGGCGAAGATCCCCTTCTTTTAAGGATAAAGAGTACCGCTCCGCCCGCAATGAGTAATGCCAGGATTATTCCTATGATGATGCGGTAGGATTTGCCGGCGTCAGAAACATCCGAGGATTCGTTCCCCGTGTTCTGAATGGCAGTCGAGTCGTTAGGCATCTCGTCAGAACGCACCGTTTCGAATGCTGTCGATTCATATTCCATTGCGGCTATGCAGTAGTTTCCAAGGGAGTCCATCT
This sequence comes from Paludibacteraceae bacterium, assembly GCA_017962085.1. Lineage (GTDB taxonomy): Bacteria > Bacteroidota > Bacteroidia > Bacteroidales > Paludibacteraceae > UBA1181. The sequence goes on along the minus strand of JAGCWA010000031.1, from coordinate 14,075 downwards.
CCAATTTCAGGCTATCGTCACAGAATTTTTTTAAACACTCTTTATAGTAGGACCCGCTTTGGCTACGAAGCAATTCGTACGGAACAAAGTCATAGTCGGTCACCCAATTGCGCTCGATATATTTATCATAATCCTGAAAGATTTGGATGGAGTCTTTCCTCTCTTCCTCCGCCATGGCGATCAAATCCTCTGGGTATTGGTAGAACCATATTTCACTCAGCGCGACCTCCTCGCTCCTCTTCCCATTGTACGTTTCGTCAAATGTCAGGCGGTAGGTGCCTGAACGTAAAATTTTAGGGTGATGAACCGCATTGACGCTCTTCCAATCAACTCTTTCGTTTGGCAAAACACCATACTTGTTCGCTAACGAAAAAGTCTTTTTCTCCGAAGCCCCTATCCGTTGAAGTGTCATCCTCTTCAACCTTGATGTGTTCTCCCAAACAGTGTCCTTGAACATTGGAAAATCATAGTTCTCGACAGTTCTTTCGTGATGATTTCCTGTGAGTCGTTCATCTTCTTCCTCTAATTGTCTTTTCTTCTCTGCTTGTGTACCGTAAAAGACCTTTTCGTTAAACATATTGCCTACGAACCCATTGGATACAAAAGGTCCCAATGCGGGTTTATTCAAGGTGAATTCCACGTAAGAAGACGTGGGTGTGATGTAAGATGTATAGAGGTTCCCATCGAAGAGAGGAGAAATATCCTGATTCGTGGAGGAGGATACATTGGTGACGTAAGGCAGTGGCTTCACTTTTTTAGGGAAGCTGGCAAATGGGTTCAACTCATCTGGTCCAGCGAAAATCTTAACGGTTGAATCATTTTTCAAATAATCTAACCTCCTCTCTTCCAATTGTTCACCGCTGGTGTTGTGCAAATAAGAGTCGCAACTTCCTCCTTCAAAAAGGAAATAATCGTCCGCTACTGGTTTGTAATCTTTTTTATAGTAGATCTTCCAGTCTGAAAAAGTACAGTTGTTGAATGTTACGTTTTCAGGATTCTTTGATATAGATTTCATGCGCAGAGTAGAGTAGACCATGAAGGATTTTATGTTGTCTTTCCATGTGCCTCCCGATGAAATGTCGTACGTCACGCGGTACCCTTTACATTCACGATATTCTAACTCAAATGATTCGATAGGGTATTCCACCACTACCTTGGAGACTTCATAAGGTTTGAATTTAAGGAAATGATAGAAATAGATGTTCATCTCCAATCCTTTGTTATAGTTGTCTTTCCGCATGGCGGTTTCTACTCCCACATTTTTGATTGGTACACTCTGACCGTTTTGTTGAATGTCGCATCCGGACAAGTAGGAGGTTCCTGTCAGTTCCATTACCCTTTTTAGGTAGTCTTCGTAAGTGTATTTCCTCAGTTTCTTGTCTGCAGCTTCAAAATCGTGTTTTGCTATACTGAAGGAGCAATTCTCGCGAGGTTGTAAAGTTACTTTCTTGTTCAAACCAATTGCCCATGGATGAGGCTCTGATGAGCCTTGTCCGATATGGAAGTATATAGAGTCGCCTTCTGTTTCTGAAGAATTCATATTCATCATAACGTTTATCGGAAACACGCAGGGTGTCTCCACGTGTTGGTTGGTGGTGTTCCTGAAAACGAAGGTGGCTTGTATGCTGTTTTCCGTTACGATCATCAGTTCCTTCTCTAGCGCGATCTGTTTGTTGGGCGTGTCGGCTTTGATGTGGCCATATGACCAATGTTCGTAAGCGACGGCGCTTGCATCGTCGGCTTTCACTTGAATGGGAAAGGCTCCCAATAGGATAAAAAACAGTATGCTATATATTTTCCTCATGTTTTGTGGTGGTGTGATGATTCCTTAATCTGTTATAATAAAGCCAATTGCAGGTATTAGATCTTAACCCAACAACTCAATTATACAAATTTATGTTTTTTTGTCATAATCCGCAAAATCGTTGAATATGAAAAAAAAACAGGAAGCGGGCCATGTGAAGGGAAAGTTTTCCCCGTGCCTACGAGTGGGAAGTAAGCCGCCATGGCAAAAAAACGCACGGAGATGTGATATTCTCCGTGCGCTCTGTGTTTCCGTGAATATTCAGCGGACGATTATTTCTTACAACCGCACCAAGGTTTCAGTTGTTTGAAGAAGTCGTTGCCCTTGTCGTCCACCAGGATGAAGGCAGGGAAATCCTCCACTTCGATCTTCCAGATGGCTTCCATGCCCAATTCAGGGTATTCCACACATTCGATGCTCTTGATGTTGTTTTGCGCCAAGATAGCGGCTGGTCCACCGATGGAGCCCAAATAGAATCCTCCGTGCTTCTTGCAGGCGTCTGTCACAGCCTGTGAGCGGTTACCCTTCGCCAACATGATCATGGATCCTCCGTTGTCTTGGAACTCGTCCACGTATGGATCCATACGTCCCGCCGTGGTAGGTCCCATACTTCCGCAAGGCATACCCTCCGGAGTCTTGGCCGGACCAGCGTAGTAGATCGGATGGTCTTTCAGGTATTGAGGCATACCCTCGCCAGCGTCCAGACGAGCCTTGATCTTTGCGTGGGCGATGTCACGTCCCACGATGATCGTACCGTTCAGGGAGAGGCGGGTGGATACCGGATATTTGGAGAGCTCCTTCAGGATCTCCTTCATCGGTTGGTTCAAGTTGATCTTCACAGCGTCGCCCTCACCAGCCTGGCGGAGAGACTCAGGGATCAATTCGTATGGTTTGTCGTCCATCTTCTCGATCCAGATACCGTCCTTGTTGATTTTGCACTTGATGTTTCTGTCCGCGGAGCAGCTTACGCCTAAGCCGATAGGGCAGCTGGCGCCGTGGCGAGGCAAACGAACCACACGCACGTCGTGAGCCATGTATTTACCGCCGAACTGAGCGCCCAAGCCGATCTTGTGCGCCTCCTCCAGTAGTTGTTTCTCCAACTCGATGTCACGGAAAGCGCGGCCCGTCTCGTCGCCCGAAGTAGGGAGGCTGTCGTAGTAGTGGGTGGAGGCCAATTTAACCGTCAGCAGGTTCTTCTCCGCCGAGGTACCACCGATGACGATGGCGATGTGGTAAGGAGGGCAAGCCGCCGTACCCAATGATTTCATCTTCTCCACCAAGAAAGGAACCAACGTGCCAGGGTTCTGGATGCGCGCTTTGGTCTCTTGGTACAAATATGTCTTGTTGGCTGAACCACCACCTTTGGTGACCATCAGGAAGCGGTACTCCATGCCCTCAGTCGCCTCGATGTCGATCTGCGCAGGCAAGTTACATTTCGTGTTCACCTCGTCGTACATGTTCAACGGAGCGTTCTGGGAGTAGCGGAGGTTCTCCTCGGTGTAGGTTTTGAAGACACCCTTCGCCAAAGCCTCTTCGTCGCAGTAGCCCGTCCAGACCTGCTGACCCTTCTCGCCGTGGATGATGGCGGTACCCGTGTCTTGGCAGAGTGGCAATTTGCCCTTAGCGGCCACTTCCGCGTTGCGCAGGAAGGTGAGGGCCACATACTTGTCGTTGTCGCTCGCCTCAGGGTCGCTCAATATCTTAGCCACTTGCAGGTTGTGGGAACGTCTTAACAGGAAGGAAACATCGCGGAATGCGGCGTTGGCCATCTTGGTCAATCCCTCTTTCTCAACTTTAAGGATAGGTTTTCCTTCGAAATCACCGACAGAGACGTAGTCTTTCGTCAGTAGATAGTACTCCGTGTCGTCTTTTCCTAATTGGAACATCGGAGCATACTTAAATTCTACAGCCATATTTCTGTTGTTTAATGTTTTATGTGTTTCTACGTTTTGTGCGACTAAGTAACAACTTTTTTTTCAAATATCCTTGATGTTTCGAAGAGAATTTTAGACGCTAGACTTTAGACATTAGACTTTGATGGTGGAGATGTTACCCACGGCCTGCAAGGCCAGCTCTTTACATAGCCCAGGGCAACACCCTGGGTCTGCGGTGTGATATGGACACCCCAAGCCCTGAAAGGGCGACATCCCCCAGGCAGGGGTGTAAACCCTTGTGCAAAGAATCATCAACGTGGAATAAGCCCCGAAGGGGCGACACTTGGTAGAAAAGGCGCTAGGTAATTCTTAACTCTTAACTCTTAATTATCCTGTTAGTAGCAAAAAAAAGCCTCAATTGACATCATATTGTCCATTGAGGCTATTGTCGTACGCTGTACGGCCGCTTTCGCTGTTTCCGTCGTTTTTTATTCTGTTCCATCTCAGTTCTAATTATAGGGTTATTTACTCATGGAATTAATTTCCAAATATACTTTTACTCCGAAAACTGCGGCGATTGAGATCGTCAAAAATGTTGCTACTATCATATTCGTAAAATTTTTAAGGGTTCATCACTCGTTTTCTTCTGTTCACTCTTCTTTTCTCAGCCTTTGATGGTGTCGAATGTCATGACTACCTTTGCTACGAAGCAAGCTGCGATCGATAATACCAATGCTGTAACCATAGTTCTGTAATTTTATACGTTATTTATTCGTTGTTTATGTAATTCCTCGTTGAATCACATTGCAAATATAGGCATTGTTTTTTATTTGACAAATAAATATACAGTCTTTTTGGTTAAAATATTTTAAAATATGCATAAAATAGGGATATAATGCATAAATTAGGAATAATTATGTAAATAAATATGCAATGTTAATAATGTATAAATATTGACAAGGGCCGTTGTTATATACAATTTTATTCCTATATTTGTTTACATGAACATTAAAACTATATGCGCTATGGGAAATTTTGTGAAAGGTGCGGTCTTTGGTGCCGCTGCAGTGTTGCTCGGTAATTATTTGTTGAATACCGAAGAGGGCAAGGAGACTTGCAAGAGAGTTAAGGATAAGGTTAAAAAAACGGCTGATGAGTGGAAGGATAAATTGGAGAAGGAACTGAAACAGTTCGAGGGTGAGGAAACCACCTCTACCGCCGTCACGAAACAGGTTGAGGACGTCATGGAAGAATAGACGAAGGCGTTAGCCGTCATTAAGAAACGAAGAGGGGGCATATCCATTCAGGATATGCCCCCATTGTTTGTGTGGAATCATAAAACGTCGACGAACGTTTCATAATTCAAAAAATTCCCGTGTCGCCCCTTCGGGGCTCATGTTGCGTCCTGCGCCCATCGCCCATAGCACAGGGGTTTACACCCCTGCCTGGGGGATGCCGCCCCATTGGGGCTTTGGGTTGAGCATCGTATAGGGATACGCATTCCCCAAAAACTCTTAATTCTTAATTCAAAATTATCTAGCGTTATTTCTTAATGAACTGTTTCACAAAGCTCTCCTCTCCCGCAACGACACGCACGAGGTAGATGCCTTTGTCCAATCCGCCGCAGTCGAGACTACAGTAGGATTGACCGGAGACCACCTTGCTGGTGCGGACACATCCGAGAGCATCGATCACCTCCACCTTCACCAAGCCTTTGATGAACTTGCCGAAGTGGATGTTCATATGGTCTTGTACTGGGTTCGGACTTAAAACGCAGACCATCTCTTCCCTTTCCGTGGTCTCCACTGAGGCCAATACCTGTGGAACAGGGTTGATTTTGGAGTTGATGTAGCCCAATGCGCCGACCAACCCCGCATTGTAGTCGACGCCACCCTCGGTTCCTTCGTAACCGCTGACTTCATCCGTGTATTCGCCGTCGTTCAACGAACCTCCGACTAAATATCCCAATTGGGAGAACTTGTAGTTGTTGTCGATGCTTGGCAACTTGTCCTTTTCGAGCGCCAGTTTCCTGATGTCGGTTCTGTACACGTTCCTGTGGTGGGGCTTGCTAGGATATTTGTCTCCAAATCCTACGATGTAGGAGAAGTTCCGTCCGTTGCGCCCCATGATGTAGTCGATAGAGGTGGAGGTGTACGGATTGATTGTTTCCGAGCTCGTCAATTTATCGTACAAGGCATATACGAAGGCTTGGTTGGCAGGGTAGCGGAGCACGCCCCAGTCGTCTGTCTGCTTGTTCAACAGATAGCCGGAAGTAGGCTTATACATGGTGTTGACATAGAATCCTAATATTTCGAGGGCTTTTGCTCCGTAGGTCGATGTCGCTCCTAACGACGCTATGGCGTAGGCGGCCAAGTCTTCCCTGTGGTCGTAGCAGAGGGAGAAGTTGTAGTCGTACAGGCTCATGTCGTTCATCCAATCGCAGTTCTCCTCCGCCTTCCTCAGGTATTCCGGATCATTCGTCGTTTTATACAGCTCCACGTACATGACGATCATGTCATGGATATAGCGGTCACCCACATGATAGAAGTTCTGGTCTTTCCCGTCCGCCACCAGCGGTTCGCCCCATGAAGTGCCCTTCTCCGTCGTTTCCACGAACTCGCAGGCCACCTTGGCTTTCTCCAGGCAAGCGGCTGCGTAATCCTTGTCATACGGAGCATACGCGCGCGCCATCACGGCTAGTGCGGAGGCGGCTTGTGAGGCCATGGCCGTGGCCTTCCCCGTCGCTTTCATGATCATGCGCGGACCGTCCGCATCCCCTCCGATAGCGTTCGGGACACCGGATCTGACCGATGAGGTGCACCACACCTTATGATCCCAATAACCATCTCCCTTCTGGTAGTAGAAGGTCTGGTTGTCACGTACCGCCTTCAACATGAAGTCCGTCGCATATTTCACCTCGTTCAGGATGTCAGGGATGCCGTCCGGTTTGCCTTGCTTCCCTTCCCACGTGTAGTCGTCCGAGTCAATGTAACCGTGGTAATCCTCCGAATAGAAGTCGGGATACCCCTCCGGGAAGGCTGTATACCCTAACAACAACAAGTAGGCGGAGTAATAGAAGGTCTGGCCGAAGAGCACATAGTCTCCGCAGTCGAACCATCCGCCTGTCAAATCATAATCTCCGTCGGCGTCATTGAGGAAGGATTTCCCTTGCACGAATTTACTACTGTCGAATTGGACATCCTCGCTCACTTCGCCAGGCACATGTGTCGCGATGAGCCAATTCACACCATCACCCATTCTTTGTGCCCCGTAAAATCGTGTTGTCATCCACAACGCTTTCTGATACTGTTCCTTCTCGAATGATAGGTTATCCTGCGCAAATGCGCTGATACACATAACATTACATAAGAAACATACCCCTAAATACTTTAGCTTAACCATTTTTTTTGTTCAGTTGTTAATTAATTATACAATAAAAAGATTTATACACATATACATATCGTGCCCTCTCAGCACGCCTGATAAATAAAATTTAATCTACACGCAAATATACGATTTTTTATCAATTTTCCCTGTGGCTATTATTTGTTTTTTGCGAAAAATATTGTTATGTCTTATGTGGTTCGGAGGTGGAATGTGTGTGCGAAAAAAAATCTAGGGGCGAAAAATTTTTCACCCCTAGATTCTGTTGCCCCGATAATTCCCCGAATGGGTATTGCGTCACTATGCGATGGTTCTCCGTTCATCCATTCATACATTTGTTGGCGGTTTTTTTGTCTCACTCGATGAATTACTTTAAATTTGCAAACGATAGTGAAAAACATGAATGTGAAATCCGTTGTTCGAAACGGGCAAAAAATATCAAAATGACTGAAAAGTATTGGGAAGAAGAGATTGAGACGATGAGTCGTGCTGATCTCGAAAAACTCCAGTTGGAGCGTTTGAAGAAAACGGTGGCGCATGCGTCGAACTCGCCATTCTATAAGAAGTTATTTGCGGAGAAAGGTCTTTCCGCTGATTCCATTAAGACCTTGGACGACCTGAAGAGGTTCCCGTTCACCACGAAGGAGGATCTTCGTAACAACTATCCTTTCGGACTCGCCGCTGTGCCGATGGAGGATATCGTGCGTCTCCACTCATCCAGCGGTACTACCGGTAATCCGACCGTCGTGCTCCACACGAAGAACGATCTCGACGCTTGGGCGAACCAGGTGGCGCGTTGCATGTACATGGTGGGCGTGCGCAAGTCGGATGTCTTCCAGAACACCTCTGGTTACGGTATGTTCACCGGTGGTCTTGGCTACCAATACGGTGCGGAGCTCTTGGGCTGCTTGACGGTCCCTGCCGCAGCCGGTAACAGCAAACGTCAGATTAAGTTCATCCGTGACTTCGGTACCACGGTTCTCCATACCATCCCAAGCTACGCTACACGTTTGGCGGAGGTATTCCAGGAGGAGGGGTTGGACCCTCGCAAGGATTCCAAGCTGAAGATCATGTGCGTGGGCGCTGAGCCTCACTCTGAGGAGCAACGGAAACGTATCGAGGAACTCCTTGGCTTGAAGGCTTATAACTGCTTTGGTATGTCCGAGATGAATGGTCCGGGTGTCGCTTTCGAATGCCAGGAGCAGAATGGTCTCCACATCTGGGAGGACATGGTGATCGTTGAAATCATCAACCCTGAGACCTTGGAGCCTGTGAAAGATGGCGAGGTGGGCGAGATGGTCTTGACAACCCTCCGTCGTGAGGCGATGCCTTTGATCCGCTACCGTACGCGTGACCTTACCAGCTTCATGCCGGGCGAGTGCCCTTGTGGTAGAACCCACAGGAGAATCTCCCGTATCAAGGGACGTTCCGACGATATGATGATCGTGAAGGGTGTGAATATCTTCCCTATCCAGATCGAACGTATCCTGATGAACTTCAAGGAGTTGGGTATGAACTACCTCATCACCATAGACACGGTCGGCAACAACGACGAGATGTTGGTGGAGGTGGAATTGGGCGACCTGCATACGGACGACTTCACGAAACTGCAGTCGTTGACGAAGGAGATCACCCGTCAGCTGAAGGATGAGATCCTGCTGACTCCTAAGGTGAAACTGGTGGAGAAGGGCTCTTTGCCAGTGTCCGAAGGGAAGGCGGTCAGAGTGAAAGATTTAAGGAAAAACCACTAATAGAATATTACTATGACAATCAACCAGATATCAATTTTCTTGGAGAATAAGTTCGGCAGGCTGAACGAGATTCTCTCTTTCTTGAGCAAGGAGAACATCCGTGTGATCGCCGCTACCGTGGCGGATACGTCCGACTATGGTATCCTGCGCCTCATCACCTCCAATCAAATCAAAGCCCTCCAATTGTTGAAGGCCAATGGGGTGAGCGCCAACCTGAACACGGTGATGGCCATTTCGGTGGATTCCTCCATCGATAAGTTCGCCGAGACAATCCAGTGCTTCACGAAGGCGGGCATCAGCATCGAATATATGTACTGCTTCTCCATCAACCAGAAGGCGATACTCGTCCTGCGCACCAACAACATCGACGCGGCGCACGAGGTGATCCGCAGGTATGGTATGAACAACCTTTCGGAGGCTGAATTGAACAATTTGTAATGTATTAACCATAAAAGAAAAAGAATATGTTTGGCATTTCGGATCCCGGCATTTGGATCGTGTATCTATTGTCGATATTGTGTGTGATCGGTTCGATCATCTTTGGTGTTAAATATTGGAATAAGGAAGACGATAAAGATAAAGAATAAACAGTCATGGAAAATTTTTCAATGTATTTAATCGTGATGGTTTATTTCTTGTCCATCGCTTTTTTAGGATATTTGGGATATAAGAAAACAAAGGATTCGAAGGACTTCCTGATCGGTGGTGGTGAGATGAATCCAATCGTGATGGCGCTCTCTTACGGTGCCACGTTCATCTCGGCTTCTGCCATCGTAGGTTTCGGTGGTGTGGCGGCTACCTTCGGTATGGGTATCCAATGGTTGATGTTCCTAAACATGTTCGTGGGTGTGGTAATCGCCTTCATCGTGTTCGGACGGCCTACGCGTCGTATCGGAGCGAAGCTGAAGGTGGGTTCGTTCGCCCATTTCTTGGGTGCGTTCTATGACTCCAAGAAGATCCGCATCTTCGTGGCAGCCGTGATTTTCATCTGCATGCCGCTTTATGCCGCCGCCGTGTTGCGTGGTGGTGTCTTCTGTATGCAACAGGTCTTCGGCATCGATTTCGACTTAGCGTTGTTGGTCTTCACCGTCATCGTGGCCTCTTACGTCATCGCGGGCGGTATGAAGGGTGTGATGTACACGGACGCTTTGCAGGCTGTGATCATGTTCGTATGTATGGCTTGCTTGGTGTTCGGCGTGTACAAGGCGTTGGGCATGGGCTTCTCCGAGGCGAACGCCGCGCTTGGAGCCATCTCTGACCAAGTGCCGGAGAAACTTGCCGCAGTAGGTCATAGAGGATGGACCTCCATGCCGGAAGGGGGCTCCCAGCAATGGTATACGCTGGTCACTTCCCTGATCATGGGCGTGGGAATCGGTTGTTTGGCGCAGCCTCAGTTGGTGGTTCGCTTCATGACGGTGAATAGCACGCAGAAGCTGAATCAGGGCGTTGTGATCGGTTGTGTCTTCTTGATCATCACGGTGGGCGTTGTTTACCACGTGGGTGCGCTCTCCAACCTCTACTTCTGGAAAAACGACGGAGCGGTTTCCATCAACATGGTGGAGGCTTCCGATAAGATCATACCATACTTCATCAGCCGTGTCATGCCGGCTTGGTTCACGACCATCTTCATGTTGTGTATCCTCTCCGCCAGCATGTCCACGTTGAGCGCGCAGTTCCACACGATGGCTGCCGCCGCTGGTTCCGACATCTACGGTTCTTGCGTGGATGAGGAGAAGAAACGTAACAAGATGACGGTGATGATCCGTCTCGCGGTGTTGGTGTCCATCCTGATCAGCTTTATCATCTGCTTCGTGTTGGGCGAGGGCAATGACTCTCCGATCATCGCAATCTCCACCTCCCTCTTCATGGGTATCTGCGCATCGGCCTTCCTGCCATCCTACTTCTGCGCATTGTACTGGAAGAAGGTGACGAAGCAGGGCGCATACGCCAGCATGTGGGTAGGCGTGGTTGCCACTCTCTTGGCGTTGATCTTCTTGCATGCGAAGGAGGCTACCGCTTTGGGTATCTGCAAGGCGTTGCTCGGTACGGATGTCTTGGTGACGGACGGTATGTTGAAGTTCGTTGACCCTATCATGTTCGCCTTCCCTCTTTCTTGCATCACCATCGTAGTTGTCAGTCTGTTGACAGGGAAAAAGCAGGAGGCGTGATGTCCGATTTCAAGTGTGAAAAGGTGCTCCCGTATGCCGACGGGGGAAGTAAGACAAAACAGATAACGGAGATGTTCGATCATATTGCGGGGCAGTATGATCGAATGAACCGTTTGATGTCCTTGGGGCAGGATAAGGTGTGGCGAAGCAAGGCGATCGATGCGTTGGAGGCTTGCCATCCTAACCGTGTCTTGGACGTCGCCACGGGCACGGGTGACTTTGCCATCGCCGTGGCGGAACGCCTGAAGCCCGAGCGGGTGTTGGGCGTAGACCTCTCCCAAGAGATGATGAACGTCGGCAAGGGAAAGGTCGCCGAACGTGGCTTGTCTGACGTGGTGGATTTCGCCCAAGGCGATTCGACCGACCTGCGTTTGGAGGATGCTTCATTCGAGGCGGTCACGGTGGCGTTCGGTGTGCGCAACTTCTCCAGCCTTGAGAAGGGACTGAGGGAGATCAACAGGGTGCTGGTCGGCGGAGGAATGTTGGCCATCTTGGAGATGACGGAGCCTAATAACGCATTGTTGCGCTTGGGGTATAAGGTCTACACCAAATTGTGCCTGCCCGTTATGGCTAGGCTCTTCGCCAAGGATCTGAAGGCGTATGATTATCTGCCGGCATCCATCCAAGCCTTCCCGAAAGATGATGAGATGAGGGATCTGCTGAAGATGTGCGGATTCCAGTCTGTCGAGATAAGAAAATTCACCATGCAAACATGTTCATTATATTTGGCTCGTAAATGAAGAAGGTTCTAATCACAGGTGCGAACGGATTCGTGGGTAGCTTCATGGTCGAGGAGGCTATCCGACGTGGTTATGATGTCTATGCGGCCATGCGTGCGGAGAGTTCCAAGGCTAATTTGGAGGGTCTTTCGCCTAAGTTCATCGACCTGCCTTATGCGGATAAGAACAGGATGAAGAAGTGCTTGGCTGGCTTGCGCTCCGTCGTGGGGCAGTTCGACTTGATCATCCATACGATGGGGCTCACGAAGTGTAAGCATAAATCGGACTTCGACGTCGTGAATTTTGAATATACCCGTAACTTCGTGCAGGCGCTCATGGAGAGTGGCATGACCCCTAAGCATTTCATCTACCTGAGTAGCCTCTCCGCCTTCGGTTCGGGCGACCGCAAGACGCTTAAACCGATTGAACTGACGGACGAGCCTAAGCCTGACACAGCTTACGGAGCCAGCAAACTTAAAACGGAGCGTTTCCTGGCCACTTTAGACACGAAGGTGTTCCCATATACCATCCTGCGTCCTACAGGCATCTACGGGCCAAAGGAGAAGGATTATTTCGTCATGTTGAAGACGTTGACGCGCCACCTCAATCCAGGCATCGGTTTCGAAACCCAATACATCACCTTCATCTATGTGAAGGACTTGGTGGATCTGGCTTTCCTCGCCGCAGAGAAGAAGGGCGTCGGCAAGGCTTACTTCGTGGCGGACGGGGATGTGTGGACCTCCGACAACTACGTGAAGCTCTGCAAGCAATTGCTGGGCGTGAAGTGGACGTTGAACATCAAGGTACCTTGCTGCATCGTGAAGGTGCTGGCGTTCTTGTTCGACAAAATCGGTGGGTTGTTCGGTGTGACGCCTACGTTGAATATGGATAAATACAATATCCTCTCCGCAACAAACTGGAAATGCGACATCGAGCCATTGAAAAAGGACTTCGATTTCAAGGCGAGGTATAATCTTGTGCGTGGATTAAAGGAGAGTATCCGTTGGTATCGGCAGAATAATTGGTTGTGATATGCCTGAAATGAAGATGTTATAGCCAGTTAAAATAGTAGCTGATAGGTTATAAATGCAAATAGAGCCGTTCTTTCGGAACGGCTCTATTTTTGTGATGATTTTTGATGTTAGATTCCTCTTTGGAGATCCAGACCTTCTTATTTCACTTTTTCACCTACTAAAGTATAAATCCTACCGTCGGGCATGTGTATAAATATCCGACCATTAATAAGATATACCTTTGGTTTTTGTGCGGTTGAATCGTTGTTGATGATTTCCACGCCTGAAATGGAGTTGATGAATGTCGTTATGCTTTGTGCAGCCATGTCGTTATGGTTGCTATCTCCTTCAACTAGATAATAGATCGTGTATTCTCCAATATTCGTTCCTTGCGGAAGAGTGTCCGAATAGTTCTCGTTATCAAGTGAATACCGCATTTCTCCACCTTCAACCGTTCCTGCTGTTATTAGTGTTTGCGGTTCGCCGGTGTAGCTTAATCCTTCCGCTTCTATTGGCATAGGAGGGGTGATTGTAGGGTCAGCCTTTGCGATGTCGAAATGAATGACCACTTCGCCCTTGTATCCTGATTCTGCTGTAGGGGTGATGGTTACGAAGGCAGTACCCGCATTGATATTCTCTGTATAGGTGACGAAGTAGTCCGTCCCTTCCTTTAGCGCTGTGTCTCCGCTTATTGCCATAACCTCAGGGGTGATTTCTTCTCCTGTGTATATAAAGCTGTCTTGGACAATGGATACCATATCCTTGGTTAGTTCAGCTTTAGTGACAAGGAAAGAATCCATGGCCACATCGCTCCAGATTCCTTTCGAATCGGCCACCCTCCACGATAGTTTATGCTTGCCTTCGCTCAATCGCTTGACGCTCATGGAAATGACACCGTTTTTGGCGCTGAGTGTGCCTGCAGTGAGTGCGTTCGTTTCGTCGTCGAACCAATACATGTATCGTGTGATGGTTTTCTCGCCCTGCGCAATTGGGTAGATGACGAAGTATTTTGTGACGGTGCTGCTCCACATGCCTAAGTCATCCTTCACTCGCATGGTGAGAGAATGCATGCCTGTCGAGAGTTTGACAAGATTGATCTGCGCCGGAGAGGCGTTTAGGAAAGTGCGTGTGGCGACCTTCCCGTCTATCCAATATTCACTTTCGACGATGCCTGTGGGCGATGGTGTTTCGGACGAAGGCATGATGAAGTGTTTCGTGACAGTGCTGCTCCAGGCTCCCGAGTTGTCCTTTACGCGTGTGGTAAGGGTGTGCACTCCAGCCGAAAGTCCGGAGAGGTCAATTTGCGCAGGAGAGGCGTCTAAAGAAGTGCGTGTGGCGATCTTCCCGTCTATCCAATATTCC
>JAGCWA010000030.1 GCA_017962085.1 Paludibacteraceae bacterium | reverse complement strand
TCATCACAGTTTTTAAACTGGCGGCAAAGATATTAAATTCCATAATATATTGATTGTCAATATGTTATTAACAATTAATTGTAAAAAAGACGGCTTGTTTCAATTACTCTTCAATATGCTGCAACTTTTTGGATTTTCTGCACCATAGTGATAGAAATTGTTGTAATTTTGCAGCGTTGTTTACCTGTTTTGATGTTTGACGGACTTCGCACCAAATCGGTGGCAACGTGAAGAAGTAAAAAATAGAAGTCCCCTATATATGAAACCACTATCGTTCTGCTTGATAATGTTGCTCTTTTCTATAGGAAATGCGCTGTGGGCGCAGCCGAAGGAGATGGACTACCACGAGGTGCTGAATGTCGGCAGGGTGTCTGTGGCACCCGACGGAACGGTTTGGCATCTACCAGACAGAGGAACAACCTTTCACAAGATGAGCTCGTCCGATTCGCTGTGGCGTGCCTTCACTCCGATGGTGCGGACTGATAATGGCCTGGTTGAGATTAGCCAGTTCGGAATGGCTCGTCCCGAGATACTTTTTTATGACGACACGACCGTTTTGCTGATCAATGGTTTTATTTTCAAGGATACGTTAAGCTATTATCGCTCAACGGATAATGGACACACGTGGACCCGTTTCCAATTGCCAGTCGCTCATGAGATTATCGGAAGCATCTGGTCTTGTGACGGAAGAATCTGGATCTTCTTGACATTTGGTCACTTGTATTATTCCGAAGATGGAGGAATTACGTTCTCCTACCTCTCTGACGCTTTATCCAAATATCGTCGGTCAAACATTGCCGAAGAACTGTTTATGGCAGACGCTAAATACGGAATGCTCAGCTCGGGATATGGGGACATATTTATTACCGATGACGGGTGGAAAAGTGCAAGACGAATAGACGATCCGGTTAAGCAAGGCCTGATCCCTGATGGCAACATTTTTTGGCTGACATGCCGGGTACAAAGTTGGAATCGTTATCTTTTCGCCTCTGCGCGAGGGCGGGTGTGTTACGCGGAAATGGCGGATAGTATCCAATGGCAACTTTTTCCCGCACGAAGCTTCCTTGTGGATAAAGCGCGTAACGAGCTGGTCTTCATCATGAACAATGGTTCGATCCTGCGCACTTCTGATATGGCACACTACGACACAGTCGGCCATCTCCCTGAGGCGTATGATTTCGATATCATTTCTGTGGTGCAAGATAAGATATATTGTAAAGATTCGCACCGGATTATGGTTGTTTCCGACACTGGAATACGCGAATTTGGATATTACACGGATGAGCCAATCAAAATTAACAAAGACGATAGGATAAGGGTGGCGGGACAGCTTTTCAGTTTCGATTGGAATATCCTCTATTGTTTCGACAAAACGAGGAAACAGTGGTACCGTACATATCCACCACTTGGCCAAATCACGAACATTACGACTTACGGTACCGAAACGGACACCATACTACTGTCCGATGGCAATCTTTACTATCGTTATGCCATCCGAGATGGCTCGATTTTGCCCTTTCGTTACGAACACCCATTGGAAGTTTTTTTGCAGTCGCCTGTGGAGACGGTTCGGATAACCGCATCTCAATCAGGATGTGGAGGCGGTAGGAAACAAGAAGTAGAATATTGCCGAGAAGGAGGCTTGTTCACAACATTGAAGATGACTCAGAGCGCCACAGGTTTATACTTTTCGGAGGAGGAAAGGCAGAAGGCTAACGCGGATGTGTCGTTTCACCATTCGTTTCCTGCATCAAAGCTGGATTCGCTGCTTCGCGACCTCGACGAACACTATGACCTGCAGATTTCCTGGCGGCAGTTCGTGGTCACCACGGCGGATTTGGACTCGATGCAGACCGTTCTCAGTGATGAAAGTGAGCATGGCTATTATAGAAAAGATAGTGCCTCCATGCGGTGGGTCCGTGATACATTATCACTCATCAGCGACAGCCTTCTCACAAGCATTGTCATGTCGCCCTTCAATGGCTACTGCACCACCCAAAGCACTCTGAAGATTCAATTCACTAATAGCGATGGAAAGACATTGTTGCTGGAATGTCACGATCCAACTTGCTCCACTGGGACAGTACCCTACATGTTGCCGCTAAAGCTCAACGTAAAAGGGAACATTGTCTATTCCAGCCACATACCATTCATGCAGTTTGCCTCATCGCTGATGCCCGATGGGATGGTCACGAAGGAAAAGTTCACCATCCACGAGTTGCTTTGCAAGGTGGGGAGGGTGCTGTCGGAGGAAAGGTAAATGGAAGTGTTTTGTGTCAATTAAGAGATTGAAAAGCTGACATATTCGAGGCAATTCGTAAAAGATTTCGCTAAATGCCGTGCATTTCGAGGAAGGCACACATTAGTCTGGATTAAAAAAATCACAAGATTTTGTGCGGATATTGAAAAATGTGTATTTTTGCAGCGGAGTCAGGAGTCGCTCCTGACTGACGATTCTGCGGATTCGTCGCCGGCGTTGGCTGATACATGATGTGTGTCAGCCTTACGTGTTTTTAAAGAACAGGCGACAGCTATTATTTCGATGGATCCATAATTCTTCCACATAAATGCCGTTCTTTATACGTTCAGCCAACGATTTTCGCATTTGACGATCAGTGAGCCCGCAATCTTCAATGATAATTCTGTTCGATTGTTTGAACCCATGGTTGCACATGTTACGAAACGATCTTTTAGGATTTTCCCCACAAAACCCTTCATGCTCATACCAAAAGCCATCCACCAATAAATCAGGACATTTGCCGTAATAAGGTGTACCT
>JAGCWA010000029.1 GCA_017962085.1 Paludibacteraceae bacterium | reverse complement strand
GCTTGAGGTCGGAGGCGGAAAGACCTCGTACGACTTCTCCTCCATCGATTGGAGCAACGGACCGTTCTACATCCGCTCCACGGCCGAGCTGAACGGCAAGAGCATCTCCGTCACTTCGCAGTTGTTGAGCGTCCCTTACGCATTGTATGCGCAGAGGTCATTCATCGCGAACAAGGTGGACGAGCAATTCATGGAGGATGTCATCGCCGCCAAGATCCAGAGCGCCTTGGACGAGAGGGATGCGACATGGGAAGATAAATTGCAAAGTGCTATGGAAGAGAAAGATGCGGCGTGGGAAGGTAAATTGCAAAGTGCCATGGATGAGCGAGATGCGATATGGGAAAGCAAGATCAAAGCACTTGAAGCTGCTTTGGACTCCATCTCCGCCCAGCAGGCTACGCCAGTCGACACTGTTCCTAGCGACACAATTCCTAGCGATACCACCGTTGTTCCAGTTGATACCATCCCTGTTGACACTATAAATGCGGACACCACCTTCAAGTCGGCCGCTGTAAATGGAGTGTTGCCGGGCAAGTTCTCCATGGGAGAGAATGAACAAGTGCAATTCTCCAAGGGAATGTTACAACTTCTTATGAGCAAAAGAGTATGGAGATTCGCCAAAACACAATATGAGGTTATTGGAAAGAGTCATCTAAGTTATTGGAGATATCCTCCTGAATCTTGGATCGACCATTATGAATTTGGCGCTAACGACACTGTTGCTCAGTGTCCTCTCAACGTAGAACATAGTGAAGCCTATGATTACGAAACAGATGTGGCAATACACGCACAAAGGGGTGGACAAGCCATTCATAACGGAGGAAACATAAAGGGAAAATGGTTTGTACCTAGTGCTGACGATTGGAGATACCTCTTCTGGGGAAGAAAGAACGCAAATAGTCTCTACTCAAAGGCGGAAGTGGTCGGAGTAAAAGGATATGTCATCTTACCAGATGATTGGAACACGCCATCCGGTTTAACCTTCACACCCAAAGCGGAGGACTATACGACTAATGTTTACAATAAAAAAACTTGGTCAGAAATGGAGGCGGCAGGTGCAGTCTTCATGCCATGCACTTCCTATTGGTCACACGGTGGATGGGAAATAACAACTCTAGACATGACACTCAACCATGAGTACCCTGAAAGTGAAGAAGATTTCCTATCAAACAAAGACTTCATCAGCGAATTTGGATATTGCCAAGCGACTCTTTCATATCGCCTTGTAACAGGAGTTAATTTCGCGAGTGAATTAATGGCTATGGAGCCAATAGAAAACGAGGATTTCGATGGTGAGGATTCCGATGAAGGTCCGAACAATTATATTCCAGACGGACCAACTGATTTATCAAACGTTGATATGAAGGCAGGACTCCTTCCCGGGAAATTCTCTGTGTCGGAGACCAAACAAGTAAATTTCTCACAAGGTAATCTGCAATACAATAAGGATTCGAAGATTTGGCGTTTCGCCGAAAACCAATATGATGCAATCACCCCAAAGAATTGGTGGCAAAACTACACATCGTTTCATAACGGATGGATGGATGCGTTTCATTGGGCATCTTCAGGTTATGCCGCTGATCCGATATATAATTTCACTGACAACGAATGTTATGGACTAGACACCATGAACATCTCGGGCACAAAATACGATTGGGGTGTGAACAACCCAATCTCTAATGGTGGAAATACAGCGAACATTTGGCGAACACTCACAAAAGAAGAGTGGGAATACCTCATGAACAAACGACGCAATAAAGATGGTAAAGGACTCGACATTCCTGCCCAAGTATGTGGCGCTGAGGGAATACTTCTTTTCCCTGACGATTGGGATTACAACAACGGCATTGAGATCAACGATCATCCAGAAGATGCAATCCTTTCATACGAAGCCAACGTCTTCACAAAAGCACAATGGGAAGTTTTGGAAAAGTTAGGCGTTGTATTCTTGCCTTGTGCGTCAATAGTCAGATATGATGATTTTCACGACTATTACGACTATGGATACAGTTCATGGACAGAGGGTTCTTATTGGTCCACAACTACAACTGGAACTTGGAACGCATGGGGAATGAAATTTGAGGCCCATTGCGATGGGTATTATGAAGATTACTTATCTGGGAATGGGGTCATTTACTATATCAGTAGTAAACCTGAGGAATTTGGACGCAAAGCAGGTTGCTCCGTCCGCCTAGTACGTGACGTGACCGAATAAGTTATGGATGGAATCGATTGAATCCGTTGACTTTCAGTGGATTCCGATTAATGACGATTATGGCAAGCCCCCCAAGCAGATTTAGCGTCTGCAGGGGGGCTTGCTTATTTATAGTCCCCTTAACGCAAAAAAGAGTGTGAAGCAGGGAAATAATGTCATAGGAATCCATATATTTGTAAAAGTATCGGACTCTAATATTATCTACAAAAATCCGTACCCATATCAGTAAGAAACCCCAAAGATCACTTCCCTAAAAATCCATAGCACTATGAATTATTCCGTAAGCAATAGCACACTGACTTATCACGACGATGTCGAGACCATAAGATGGTTTGACACCCCCAGCGACATGGACACAATCAAGCGCATCGTTTTTCCAAGCTCCGTGAAAGAGATCAAAAAAGAGGCTTTCAAAGGGATGGAGGCGTTGGAGGAGGTTGTGTTTTCGGAAGGGTTGGAATCAATCGGAAATAGGGCTTTCGCGGATTGCCCACGACTGAAGGAGCTCATTTTCCCCCAAGGACTGGAAAACATCTATGGAAACGCTTTTTCAGGATGTACCGCCTTGGAGCGCATCGCCATCCACCCGGGGACACAGGAGATCAACATCTGGGACGAAGCCTTCGCCAACTGCGTCAACTTAAGGGAAGTAGAGTTGGACGATACGTTAGACTATACTAGCTTCAGACTCAATGTGTTCGAGAACACCACCTTCCTGACCGAACTACGCAAGAAAGACCCTTTGGTGGTCATCAACAACGAGCTTATCGACGGAAAGAAATGCCAAGGCGACCTAGTCATACCAGATTACGTGAAAGGGGTGAACTGCGGGGCCTTCGCCGACAACACGAAGCTCACCAGCATCGTCTGCCCCGACACGGTGGAATTCGTTTCCTACTCAGCTTTCGAAGGGTGCACTTCGCTCAGGAAGGTTGTGTTGCCAGCCAATATGGAGAACCTGTCCGAAGCCATTTTCAGGGACTGCACCTCGTTGGAGGAGGTGGTGCTTCCGAAGAACGAGAAGCTGCGCATATATGGTTACGCATTCCGCAACACCCCGTACCAGAAGGCACGGCAGAAGGAAGGCACTCCATTCATCCTCAACGGATGGGTAGTCGACGGATCATCCTGCAAAGGGGAAGTGCACCTTTCAGGCATCAAAGGGATATCGGCCTTCGCCTTTTATCTCAACCATGAGATAACCAAAGTGGTCATCGACGAAGGATGCGAGGTGATCGATGACAACACCTTCAGGTATTGCCTCGCTCTCAGGGAAGTCACGCTTCCCGATTCACTGAGAGAGCTTGGTGTCTCAGCCTTCAGGAACTGCCACCAACTGACTAAGATAAACATCCCCGAAGGGATAGAAACCATTCCTCAGGACGCATTCGATAGCTGCGTATCGTTGACGGAGCTCACGCTGCCCCACTCTTTGAAGGAAATAGAGCGCGGAGCGTTCGACAATTGCCTGAAACTCAAAAAACTGGAGATTGACCCGAAGGTAAAGGTGGACTCTCGATACTTCGAGAAGGACGAGTCCCCTTTCATAGGAAGCGTCGTCACGGCAATGACCGTAAAAGCCAGCCTAGAGAATTACCATGAGGGGAAGGAGAAATGCCTCATTGTGAAGGAAGAGAAATACATGGGTAGGGAAGACATTGTGGTGGCGGTCATTCCAGAAGGGGTGAAAGTCATCGGAAACAGGGCGTTCAACTCTTGCGACAACCTGGAGAAAGTGGTGTTGCCCGAGAGCCTCGAAGTGATTGACAGAAACGCCTTCAGCAATTGCAAAAAGTTGGAAGAGATCCGCCTTCCCGAGCATTTGAAGGAGATTGGGGCTAATGCGTTTGACAGTTGCGAAAAGCTAAAGCGCATTGCCTTCCCGAAAGGGTTAAAACGCATCGGTGGAAACACATTAGTTGCATGCACGCATCTGAAGGAAGTGGTGCTTCCTGAGAGCCTGGAGGAGATTGGAAGAGGGTGCTTCAGCGGTTGTGAAAGGCTGGAAACCCTCAGTTGGCCCGCCAACACAAAAACCATTGAAGAGTACATGTTCTCAAGCTGCACATCCCTGGAGCACGTGGAGATTCCCGAGGGGGTAACCACCATAGAGGAAAACATTTTTCAAGAATGTACAAGACTGGAAACCATTCAGATACCATCCACAATGAAGGAGCTCGCAGAGTATGCGTTCCGTGAATCGTGTCTGGAGGAGGTGGTATTGTCGGAAGGGGTGGAGACCATCCACAGCTATGCCTTTGAGAATTGCAAATCATTACGTTCCATCAACTACCCCTCTTCCCTGAAAAGGATCGAGGCATGGGCATTCATGGGATGCGACCAGCTGCAACGCCCGAAGGATCTGAAGAACGTATTTATAGACAGGGACGCCTACAAACGTAGCTTTCAGACGGCTCTCCATGAGATAGTCAGAGACTTTCATCTTGTTCCATTCACAATAGCGTTGGTCGTCATATCCTGCATATTGCACCATTTCTTCGACTTCTCCCTGTGGATAACATTATTGCTGGCGGTAGGGGTTATCCTAGGCATCATACTGGTGGCATACGCCTTTATCATTCTGTTTTATGCTCTATTTTACAAATATTCGATATGATATGACTATCCTATGATAGTACTTATTGATTAATTATTTTACTTATACACAATAGATTACAAAATGGATGGAATAGCAGCAGTCTTATTTTTTAGTTTCGTTTTATTTCTATTTGGCATTATCGCCCACGAGGTGGAGGAGATTATCTTCCAACATGAATGGGTGCAGAAAAACGCACCGGACCTAAAGCAACGATTCCCTAAGCTAGAAAAGGTGTTTGACCATCTGCTCACGATGGACACCAAAGCGTTCGCATTTGCCGTGATAGCGGAGTCTATCGTGATCGTGCTGGCAATCATCCTATCCATACGCATGGATTGGTTCCTCTTCCTCTTCGGTATTTTCTTCGCATACACCTTGCATCTGCTGGTTCATATCATCCAAGGATGTTTGATCCGCAGGTATGTTCCAGGGATGGAGACTTCCGCCACACAAAACCCAAGCATCGGATTCTTCTCATACATCTATACGTCAATAGTCTGTCGACACTATGTTCCCGGATTGATAACCGCCGGCATACTATTCCCTATTTGTGCATTCTGCACCTGCATTTGGGGATCTTTTAATTTAGGTATTCTCTCGTTTATCTTAGCCGGATTGGCGGGCATATGCTTCCTGCTGGTGAATCTTCTGTTCTCCCATTGGTTCGGGAAAAAGATCAGCTCGCTTTTTAAATAAAAAACCATCGTTTTTCCCCCGCTGGGCGCATACAAAAACCCCACACATGGCCTAGGGCGTTGCCTTGGACGATGTGTGGGGATATCTTTAGACTGTAGGGTGCGTGGAGTGCCTACTTCCCTTCCTCCACCCGTATCCGTACGCTTCCCGTGTTCGTCAGGAACTCAGGCGCATAGAGGCATTGGGCGGAAGTGATACCGTTGCAGTAGTCGCCCGCATGGGTTACCCAAAGCGGGTATTCGAAGACGTAGGTGCCCTTCGAGAGATGGTCGAAGAAGTAGTACATGGCGGCATCCTTCGGCGACTGGTAGTAGCAGGTGCCTTCGCTGCAGCGGTAGCCGGAGAGTTGTCGGGTAGGCTCCAGACAACTGGCCCTTTGGTCCTTCAGGGATACATAGTCCATGTCACGGTCGGTGCGCAACGTCAGACGCACCACCAGCTTGTCGCCCACCGAGAGCTTCGTGCCCTCGTTGATCTGCTTCAGGACAGACTTGCCGTTCTCGCGCACCTCCAACATCACCATCTTCTCCACGTGGAGGGCGGTCTTGTTCTTCCAAACCTTGTCGATATCCTCCTCGAACTGCCAGTAGAGCGCACCCCAGGAGATGTTGCCGCCCGCTTCGCTCTTCAGCTCCACATGGCCCATGTCCGGCTTCACATCGTCACCCTTGATGTACTCCGTGAAGTAGCCCGTGCCCGCCTCGGCTTTCTCAGGCTGGACGGCCTTGCCTCCCAGCTTGATGGTCACCTGGTTGTCGTTGGAGAGCCAGTCGGAACCGCTCAG
>JAGCWA010000028.1 GCA_017962085.1 Paludibacteraceae bacterium | reverse complement strand
TTCCTTCAAAATCATCAACAGGCCACCACTCACAATGATCCACCAATTCAATCATATCTTCTTGAGTTGGCATATACCAAGAGTCTCCCCAAATAGCTCTTGCAGTATCATCCATTTCTTCCAATATGATTTTATAGTCTAGCTCTCCAAATTTTTTATATGCACAATATTTTGAATATGAACCTTCTTCTCCGAACTTGTAATTTGTGTTAGCATATAACTTCTTAGGAGATGTCTCTCCCCATGCGAAGTAATCCCCGTGTTCGTGAAGCTTGTGTGCACCAAGGTTGCAAGTCGCCCACAAATTACCACTTGGAAGACCTAGATCCACATAATCATGTCCACTTACCTGACCACTTGTATTTTGATATTCTTCAAACATAAAAACACTATTGCTTTTAATTGTCAACAGCCATTAATAATTAAAATTTTATTACATCTTTAAATTTTTCAGCAGTTTTCTTTGTTTGTTCAAGGAAACGATTAATCGTATCAAACTGATCCTTAGCCGCATTAAGGATGTTTTAAAATCTAAGCATTCTTGTTGAATTTCTTTATTTATCTCAAATCCATTAAATCCAGATCGGTATACCCCATTGCTATAACTTCTTCCCGGCTCCGTCATACCATACGGATAGTAGTCAGAAAGGCTAACGATGGTAGGCTCGTCTGCAGTGGATGCCTCATCCGATATCACCGCCATCACGTTGCCCAAATGGGTGGTAAGCTCATAGTGGGGTGGCAGGTGGCGTGGATTTATCTGATATGCAATTGCTTTTCCCTGACATAAGGCATTGGATGTCCGCTTTCTCTATATTTTTGTATCACTAGACTATCCATCTTCAAATTGTCACCTCTCCCGTCATAATATATCTTACTATTTGATTTGATTAATTTTAGGTTTTCACAAGGAAGCAAATTGATTTTACGGATATCATCCGAGACATGAATTTCTTCTATATATGGATTCTGTAGTATCGTTATTTCCTTAATAGTATCCGAGAAAACATAGCATTTATCCTTTTTTGCAGGAGGATACAAAACACGATTTGGGCAATAAAGCTTTCGACAATAAAGCACTCCATCTGAAGAATAATAACCGCCTGTACTATCTTTTACTTCAATATACTCCATCTGTTTACATCCCACAAAATAACAATTAGAAAGGCCTATCAGATAATTAAATGACAATTTTTCTAATGAACCACATTTATCCAATGTACTCAAATCTAAATATATTGAATCTGAAAAGCTTATTTGTCTAAGACTATCACATCCTATAAATGACTCTGTCAATTCTTTAACCTTGGGGGGAATCTTTACGGATTTTAATGAAGAACAATTACTAAAAGCAACTTTCCCAATATATTGCAATGTGTTTGGAAGTTGTATCTCTTTCATGAATCTAAACCCAAGAAATGAGCCGAATTGAATCCCTTCGATACCCTCTTTTATGATTACACGGACACACTTTTTACTATATTTATTTACGTCCGATGATTGAATCCATCCTTTGCCTGATATTGTCAGGGTAGAATCTCTACCTGAATATATATATTTAACCTCCTTTTGAGGATATATATTCACACTTACCAACAAAAATATTACGAACAAAAAATTTTTCATTTTTTATCCTTTAAATCACCAACGTTGCTTTCCATGGTTGCTATATTAAGGGTTATTCCTTAATTTGGCAAATGATTCGCAGGAAGTAAATATGTGATTGTTTATTCCTCCAACGGTATTCCTAGCCCAAAATATATTTCATCACCTTTCACACCTTCCAAGCTAACTCGATTCATAGAATCTAAACAATAGGAATAGCGACATCCCATTGGGAGTTGTGAACTTAGACGGTTCATACCCTTGGCTATTCTGTAACCATCATCAAATTCAATTTTTATTATGGGAGACTCCAATTCCCTTATCTTTTCAACAACGGAATCATTGAGAATAATACCAACCATTACATAGCCAAAATCTACATTGTAGTAACGCATTATCTTTTCGTAATCCAATTTGTGAACAACAAATGTATCATTAATACCTTTTAGATTCACTTTCGGAACACTTTCAACCTGTTCATTACTCTGGGACTTATCCTTTTGAGGGCTACACCCATTATTTAGACTTAGGATTATAATAGCCAGAATCATTCTTAAATAGACCGCCTTGAGCTGTACCATAATCTTTAATCTTTTTGTATTAAACATTGCATAGCACACACAAAGTCGTTTAAAAACTCGGAGTCATATACATTCTCTTTCATACAATCTATACTGCTAACGCCACTGTACTCATAGGCTTTGCCATTCACTTGGATGATATACCCCTCTTCATCTCCGTCTAGCTCCCACGGACATTTCTCTTCCAGTTCATTCTCCGCATCCGCCAATGCCTTTTCGTCATACTGCTTTAACCGCTTCCCCTTGCACGTCCGCCTTCCCTGCACCTTCCCTTCCACCAATTCGCGGATTTCTATTCCATCATCTTTATAGGTCCACACATAAGAGTAATTGGAGTATGTGGAGTTTATATAAAAAGCGTTTCCATTCTTTTTATACAAACGATGTACCCACCTTTCTGTCGCTCTGTGGTTCTTCTTGAAATAACGATTTGCGGAATAATGCGTTGCCGTGCAAGACGACAAAAGGAGTAAAACAAGGCCCACAAATGTTAGCTGGAAAATATAAAAACATTTTTTCATGCCAGTATTTTTAAATCCTTCATCGCCCTATCTCACCGCTTATTTCCCTCCGATTTTCACCCTCTTCATCTCCGTACAAGCATTGAACTCAGGGGAATACATCTGCTCCACCTTGGCTGGATTAAGCACATAATCGCCTTGAGTGTAAGGGACTAGCTCTATCGTAAACTCATAGACGCCCCGATTCAGTTTCGAGCAGAAGATATTCGTGTGCTCCTTGTAGTATTCCCTGTAGACTTCGTTGTTTTCCCAACTCCGTTCTTTGCTCGCATAGGTGCAACCTGCAGGGATCGGCACATGAATCAGCACGTAGTCCGCATCCTTCTCGACCGTCACCACCACATTCATCTTCACTCGCTCGCTTATCATCAAAACGGAATCGGAGAAGCTGGTTTGGATGGAGAATCCTCTCCCTTTCGCCTTGTCGGGACGATCCCAATAGGTGGAAGAAACGGAGAGATAGACCGGTGATGTGCCATTCTGAGAGATGGAGAGCACTCCATTCGCCGGTACTTTCCGTTCATACGGGAACTGGTCTATCTCCTCCTGCATGGCGCCTGAGAAACGTACTATCTTTTTGCCCTCTCCCAAGCTTTGCTTCATGTCATTCGACAAGGTGCGGAGAATCATGGCCGACTCGTACGTGTTGCGCCAGTGGGAGGTGCGGCTAAGCGCTTTTTGGTTGTAGAAATAGTCGCGTATCTTCTGCCTCTCGGCTTTGGAATCCCTGAGAGAATCGGCTTGTAGGATGCGATAAACCTGCAACGTGTTCATCATATCGTTGTCATACACATATTGGCCATTATTAAACTTGTAATAGACAGATCCATTCATCGTCTCTTCGCGATACTTATTCAACCATTCGTAATCAACCGGCAAGCCACATTTCGCCTTGAGTTCAGCCAAGTCCAAGCGCTCTTGGAGCGTCAGGTTTTTCACAGTATCCAGACTGCCCACTAGGGTCTGATAATCCATCTTCTCGCCTAACGAATGGAGCACCGACAAGCCGAACAGCTTATCAGCGGCTGATCTGTTTTCACTGATTCGATCTTTACATGTCTCTATTGTTCTATTCTTCGGGAAGTCGATGTGATATTTCTGAAGCGTCTCCACAATGTAGCGACTAATCCAATAGCTTGATTCGTCGAATTTCCACCACCCCCAAAGTCCATTCATCAATTGTCTCTCCTTCAAGGTCTTTACAAGTTCTTCGATCTTCTTCTCGTTCGTTCTGCGTTGATGTTTCGTGAGGTTCGGGTTCTGGTTGGCCGTCATGAAACCAATCAGTTTAGAGGCGGTTTGCTCATTGCATCCGTATGGATAATGCGTCAGCATGGAGACCTCGTCCTGCAACAAATCAGACTGCGTGCTCATCACACGGATCGTCACGCTATCCGTCTTCTCCGACTGAAGTGACATCCGCAACGTGTCACGCAAGATGGCGAAGCGTCCATCGGTACAGGTGACGCCCTGCGGGATAATCTTCACCTTCCGTCTCTCTCCATCGTTGAAACGGTTCTCCGAAACGAATTGATAAACCACGGAGAGTGAATCTGCCTTGGCAGAGAGTTGGAGCGTATCGGTCAACGTCGAAGCGCAACGGTGTGGATAGGTGGCGATCAAAGAGTCGTTCACGGAGAAGGAGCTGGTCAACTGCACTGTGTCTTGCACATAGTTCATCACCTTGCCACGTGCCATGCAGATATCCCCCTGCACCAGGAACTCAGGCAGGTATAATCTGGCAGAGAGTGGCACAAAGGATTTGATGGAACCCTCGGTAGAACCTGTAGCAATATATTTCTTGACAGGCGCATCCGCCAAATAGATTGTCTGCCAACGGGTAATATTATCCGGGAAGGTGACAGCAAAGCGCACCTTACCCTCCTTGTCGGTCGTCAATGCCGGCTTCCAGAAACCTTGGTCGGAGAAGTGGGTGCGAAGCGTAGCGTAATCAGTCGATTCCTCCTTTGCCTCAGAATTTTTGCTGCCTTTCTTTGTTGTTATCATAACCACACCATTCGCCGCACGGCTACCGTAAATGGCGGTGGCTGAGGCATCCTTCAACACCTCCATAGACCAGATATCAGCGGGATTAATCTTAGACAGATCATCTCCCAAAAGTGGCATTCCATCCACCACAAAGAGTGGAGAGGAACTACCAGTCAACGATGAGACCCCTCTAATTTTAATCGCAGAGGAACTTCCAGTCTGACCACTTGCAGCAGTGACTCGAAGCCCTGATACACGACCTTGCAGGGCTTGCTCAACTGATGCAATGGGTGATGAACTGACTTGGCATGTCGAACCTGTAATATCTTTTTTCCGGTGAGGACCAACTTCGATTTCCAGCATGTCATATCCATTCTTCACGCTAGAATCACGCAAAGCCACGAACGGAAGAGGATCGTTGGTCCAAAGGTATCGGGACAACAATCTCTCCGCTTGGTCAAAGGCAAGACTATCACGCCACCCTTTGGCAGTATATGTGAGAAGATTTCTCAAGCGAAAAGCGAACGAATCAGCCATAATGCGATCCTTTTTCGTGTCAAAACGAACCATGAAACGTTTATTCGGCTCCACTTTCACTGAGTCCAACCGATAGCAGGTGGTATCTTCGTTCATCAAATAGGCACGGTATAGACCCGCTTCTATGTCCTCGAATCTCTGAAGATTCCTATAATACCAAGATTGGGTCTCTGTCACTGCAAATGACGCATAGTTTTTATATGGAATCAACACGCAACGATAAATTGGTTTATCGGATCGAAGCTCCAGATAATTACCCGACTTCTTCTCCTTCGGATAATCCCGCAGCAAAGCGTACACCTGCGGTTTCTCCGTTGAGCCATTTTTCTGCCGCTGCACCCTCTCCATCCGCTCCAACGTCCACAACCCTCCATTCAGAGAATTGTGGTTAGTCGTGTAAAGTAACTGCGGGAAATCCTTTTCCTCGGCCACCCGGGTTACCGGCCGATGATTGACAGTGTCATACGAGTAAACAAGATTGTGGTCCACCTTCGTCTTCACATCGAAATATTTAGTCATCCAACGAACCGAATCCAATATCGGTCCCGCAAAGCGTTTAAGGATGATTGACCCTGAACGATTAATGTTCTTTCCCTCGTTGACAAAAAGAAGTGAGCCATCCTCTCTCACCAATTGCCCT
The DNA here is from genome assembly GCA_017962085.1 of Paludibacteraceae bacterium. GTDB lineage: Bacteria > Bacteroidota > Bacteroidia > Bacteroidales > Paludibacteraceae > UBA1181. The sequence goes on along the minus strand of JAGCWA010000028.1, from coordinate 120,470 downwards.
TGCGGATAATATTCGGATTTCTCGAAGAGCATGATGTAAGGTTTCAATTGCTCCAACTCCTTATCGGTCAGTTGACCATCTCTCTCTTCCTTCTTCACAAACGGGGAGGTCGTGTTGACGTCAACACTCAGAATCGTACGTTTGTTGGCCTCCACTTTTACGGAGTCTATGGTATATTCCGCCGTTTTTGTCCTTAATCGGATGCGATGGTATTCATTGGGAGTGATAGCGAAAGAAAAAGGAATATTTTCAGACATGATAAAACAAGGCACATCATCAATGTATGCGATATGCACATCCTGCACATCACCATCTTTGCATAGAAGCGGAGATATCTGTGTGATGGAATCTTCCGGATAGTAGCTATACTGATGGATGGAATCGCGCGCAGGATAGCGAATAGAATAGAAAGCTATCGTGTCGATGGCATCAATCTTTCTCCATGCGGAGTGGTAGGCACTATTCAAATAAGCAGAAGGCGTCGTCCACAATTCCTTTTTGTAGTCTACCATCGGGATATCCCGATAGTTGCCTGAATGATTCCAGTTGGGTGATTTCGCTTTGAATTGGCTATTGACGGCATAGGCGGTCACATCGGCTCCCTTCACAGGTTTTCCCTCCGCATCGGTCACCTGCACCTCCATCTCGCAACTCATTCCCGGGACAATCACGGAAGGTTCATCCACCGCAATATGCAGCTGTCGCTTGCTTGGCACACGAACAACATCCTCATATTCCATGACTTGCCCTGCCCAAAGCACATTGGATTTCAGAACATAGGATTTCTCCCTATCCCAAGGATAGAAGGCGGGCAACTCCTTGTCATTGCCCTTAAAGATCAACTCTCCATCCTTGACCACATAACACACCATCGGCAGGTGCAATAAATTGGTAATCGAAGGGATGAGACTGTCTCCCGATTGCTTCCATTGTACGGACACCATAGAGGCGGAAGAGGGAACCTTATAATATTCTGAAGCGTGAGCCATCTTGAACAAATAGCTGGCGTAAGATGGCTCCACGCGTAATTTGCAAGGCAACAGGGTGTCCAACAGATGGATTTGGTTGCCAAAGAGATCCCTCACAAAAACAGCGGCCTTGCCGACCGTGTCTTTGCCATTGTATTGAGCCACCGCCCAAAGAGAATCCCGACTGAGTGAGATGTCTATACTATGCTTCCCTGTGTAATATTTTTGATTGGACAGCCTTTTCTCCTCCACCTTTCCATCCGGCATGGAAAGTGTCACCTCGGCAGCGAATACAATATTGTTCCCCCCTGCGATTGAAGGAGGGAAAGCAAAAGTCAAATCCTCCTTCCCATTGGTCACCATACTTTGAGTGGCGAGTTCCACGGAATAGTAGGAGCGCATCTCCAAAAGTGAATCTATTCCTTTCAATTGGAGGGTAACCTTCACCAAAGCATCCGCGAGAGGAAGTCCATTGGCATCCTTCGCCTTTACCTTCACACGGATGCTATCCCCCTTATAATAGGTGGGTTGGTCGTACGATGCCTCCAAAGTGGCGTCATGCAAAACGTAATCCTCGTACGTGAAGCCGGTACAAAATTCCCATTTTTTTCTTTTACCCACAAAAGAGACATAGTATCTTTTGTCCAACTGCAACTTCAGGGAATCGGTCAAAACAAAATCATACGTATAAACACCATCGGCACAGGGTTTCAATCGTTTTTTCAGCCTATTATTATCCGTAAGCCAAACTGACACCGGACGATTGTATCGACGGTTCTTCCGGTAGATAGATCCCTTCACGCGGACGGTATCATTCGGTTTGTACTTCGGCTGGCCCAATACCACACCGCCGCTTATCTTTGATCTACGCCTTGTCTTGCTATTCCCATAACGATCATAAAAACGTTTTTCTTCCCAATCCATCTCGCGGTTATGTCGTAGATCGCGCCTTACACATTTTTTCATCACTTTGTGATAACGGAGCCAATCCCGATCTTCCAATTCTTCCAAATCCATATACTCTCCCGTATCGTAGTTATAGTACTCCCTGAATTCACTGCGATAATCATATTCATTGTCTTCATTGTAGCCATCAATGCGGTCACCTATTTTCCAAGCCAAGCGTCCAAACTTAGCCACATAACCCACGGGATCCTCCTCTCTGACAGAGACCACGGGATCCTTCACGACACGACCCACTGTGATGAAGAACTTAGAAAACCCATTCTTTCGATTGGGCGAATTCTCACGCCGATATCGATCCTGAGCAACATTATAATAGAAAAGATTTCCCTGATGGGAAATGCGCACATTGGCATGAACATACTGTTTTTTCGTTTCATAACGTTGCGTCGTAGCATTATAAGGCATCGGTTTGTCATTTATAGAAACCTCCGCATCCGGCAAGACATGTCCTAAGCTATCATACAAAAAGAAAGTCAGTTTCTCGTTATCCTTCGACAAGGCGATTCGGAAAGGAGAGACAGCGTGATAATCATAAGAGATTCTCTTCCCATCCAAACGGGCCAGGAGATAGTTGCCAGGCGCCATTGAATCCACCCTGAGTTTCGTTCTTGAAAAAGAATATTTCTCTTCAAACTGAGCCACTAACATATTGCCTTCCACGATCTTCGAGAAAACCTCATCGGAGATTTTAATATTGTCGTCCGATGCGTGCGAAAACACTTCATCCGTCAATTCATTATTGAGTCGGAAGACATAAACAGGGCTGTAATAGTCCTTATAAAAATTGGGGGATGATCCGAAGGTGGCTGTCCATGATAGCCAAACTAAAAGGAGTAGTGTAAAATTCCTCATATTTTTTTTCTTTATGACAGTTTGTATTTGCGCAAATACCGCAAAAGGCTACTTGCCTGTTTGTCCCCTTGCTTGGCGGCTTTCTTGCACCATTCCGCCGCTTTCTCATAATCTACGGGAACGCCTTCCCCTTTAAAGTAGCGGATGCCCAAGCTGTACTGCGCTTCGGCAAGGCCTTGCTCGGCAGCCTTCGCGTACCATTCTGCGGCTTTCGCTTCATCCTTCCGAGCGCCTTCGCCACTATGGTAGCTGTAAGCCAGGTTGTATTGCGCTATTGCATCCCCTTGCTCCGCCGCTATGGTGTACAGTTCAACCGCCTTCTCACAATTTCGGTCCACACCACATCCGAAATTATAGCAGTTGCCCAAATTCCGATAGGCCACCACACTCCCTTGCGCCGCGGCTTCCCGCCATAATTCCAAGGCCTTCTCAAACTCTCTTTTCTGGTAATGGCAGAAGCCTATTCGTCTCAGCACCTCTGGATCCCCTTGCTCAACTATCTTGCCATACCACTCCGCCGCTTTCGTGAGGTCCAGCTCGATGCCGATGCCATCGTAGTAACAATCCGCCACTCTTTTTAGCGCCACGGCATCCCCCTGTTCTGCCAGCTCAATGAGCTTGGCCACCTCCTCTTCACTCTCCTTGCTTTTGGGGGTCAGCGCACAAATCGGTTCGATTGGCTCCGGCGGATCCACCCTGTTGGCAGGCTCCTTGTGGGTTGTGGAGGTCAGCGGACCCTTCAGGAGGTCATCGACTGTACTTGTCAATTTATCGATGTCAGTATCCAATTTTCTCCTCGTGACGGTTCTTTTGAGCATGTCTAATCTGCTTAGAATCGCCCTTTTCACATGATTGAATTGTTCCTCTTGGGACAAGGTGAAGAAATCCTCCTCAATGATGATGTTGACGCCTATGGACTTTTCCTTTTTGCTATAACCGTCCACATCCTTTATCGCATCGCGCACATACGCTGTCGGGGTGACTTGAAAATCCAACAATATGAATTCCAAATCATTACCGTATGGTTCGTAGGGGATATCCTTCAGTTTTTGGGCGATGCCGCCCTCTCCGTCTTCTCCCCAGATTAGGGTACGAAATTCCTTCCCGATCCTGTCCCGCTCTAATTTCTTCTCTTCGGACTCGTCACAATCAGGGTATATGATTACAGTACAGCCTAAGATATTGTTATCCATTGGTTTCAACGATATATTTCATGCTAGGAACACACCAGTCGGGCACGGCTTCGCCCTTGTCAGTCACAAGGCTGGCAAAGAGTGGGGGAGAGCGTCCGGCGAGGAGGAACTTTCCCTTGTGGCTCGTAGCTTCTATCCGTGCGTCTATGGCGACGGATTCGGCAATGCGATTTCACAAATATATTTATTATTGCTTAAAAAATACAATCGATATGGCAATTAATGTAAAAGTCGGGGTGTTTAAGGTAGATAGACTCTTTAGCATGTAAGTCGCTGATGTTTTTTTGCGTAGTGATGAATGTGTTGCCCCTGTTACGTAGGGTTTCACCTAGAGCATAAGAAAAGGGGGTATATCCCAAGGATACACCCCCTTCCCATAAGTGTTTGAATTATAGGAGAATATTATTTAACGATGAACATCTCGCTATAGTTTTGACCACCAACAAGCACATTGACGGTGAATGTTTGGCCAACAGAGAGACCATAGCAGTTAATCACATATGGATTCAATCCCTTTTGCAGTTGGATAGTCTCCGTTTTAGCCGTCCAGCCCCAGATGGAAGAAATAATCACTGTTGCGGTAGTCTCTTCCAAGGCCTCGAATCCGAGCACGGCGCTGCTGCAGTTAGCGTAGATGTACTTGATTCCTTGTACATTGTCTGCGACAGGCTCGTCGCCGTCGTAAGCACCGTTGATTACAGAGAACTTAGACTTGCAAGACTTGTCGTTCAAAGAAGCAGTGAAATAGTATTTCTCAGTCAGAGAAAGGTTCTGGGTGTTCAGGTAAACGGTAGCGGAGTTTTGGCCATAGCCAACGCTCATAGGGCTGTTGAACTGAGATACCACGTTGCCTTGCTCATCCTCGATCTTCAAGTTAACCTCCGTGTTGTTTTGCTCGATAGGAACTTCAACAAGCAAACCTCCGTATTGAGGGGTGAAGCTGTACATCATCTCTACGCAAGAAGGCTCAGTCTCCTTGTTAACATACCAAGGGAAAGCAGAAGTGGACTTGTTGCCATTGATGTCATATACAGTAAGTTGAATGTCGTATTGACCTGGCTCCAAGTCGGAGAGGTCGATCTCTTTGCTTCTGCAATCAGGGTCAATAGCAGAGCCCTCGAAGACAGGGACGAAGTAGACAGAATCCTGATCCCTAACTATTTTGGAGATCTTGTACTCATAGGAGAACTGAGGCAACTTGTCAGTTGCGATGTCCCAAACGAGGGAACCGTTCTCGTAAGCGATAGACTGGATTGCGATTGGGTCGAAGAGAGACGCTACAAGAGAGTAGTTAGTGCTGTAGAAGTCAGTGTAATCGATGGATTGACGTTGGTCGAGTTCTGAGTGATCATTCTCCGTACCACCAGCTTGCATGTAGAAAGTGGCATTCTCCACACGAGCGACGTAGTTCTCGTTGAAATCCTTGCCGCTGCCGGAAGCATAAACCAATCCTTTCCCTTTGTAATACCAATCACCCGAAAGAAGGCGAGCGAATTTAGGGGCCGCATACATAGACCTTACAGATCCATCTGTTGGCACATAGTTCTCAAGGAACGAGTATAAAGGAGCGGTGGCGTAAACGTTGCGCTCAGGATAGATCATCGTGATGTAGTGAGACCAAGTTGACGCGCTGTGGTCAAGCAGCCAGAATCCGATCTTCGTGTTGTCTCCGTCTTGCCAGAATTTCGTCACGAAAGTATACCAGTTATTCTCTTGCCAGTCCAAGTTGTAGAAAGACTGCAATCCCCTGCCTTCGCCGGAGAAAGGTTTGATTCCGTAAGAGATTTCGTTGGCTTGCTCGTAAGAAATTACTGTGCTTTCCGTAGATTGGAACAAGAGCTCCATGTTGTCGCCCTCAATCCAATTTCCGTTTTGGTACGATACGCTTGGAAGTGTACCGTTAGGATAGGTGTAGAAACGGACGATTCCATCGTGGCTGTAGCAGTAGATAGAGTCACCTTTCAGTTTGTCCCATGATCTGTCAAATGTCTTCAGGGTTTCATTACCGATTGTTACGGTAATTGCATCGTCTCCGATAAACCTTGATGTAGAGGAAGAGATAGACTCACCGTTCCATCTCACTTTTGGATTCCAGTTGGAGAAAATAGCGACATGTCTGCCGTCACCCAGTTGTTGTAATCCGGTATAACCGCACTCCTCGGATTCCAAAGTCCCGTCATCTTTCACATGTGTCAATCCCCACTGCATAGCGCAGTAGTAGGTGTAGTTCGCACCGTCCTTCACACTGATTGTGGAGACAACCATGTCCGACAATCTTTGGTCAAGGGCCCCATTTTGATCGTCGCAGTTAAGAATAATGGCAGGTAACTTGACAATCGAATTAGACGCCGCACTCACATTAAAAAAACTCATTGAGAGCAAACCTACGGCACAAGCTCGCATCCCCGTTGCTAAACAATTTTTGAACATAAAGTAAAATTTTTACAGGACTTACTAAAATACTGAGATGAACGGGGGAAGTCCATAATTCCCTGAACATCCGCAATTAAACATCTAATCATCCGGATAGAAGTTGATAGATATTTCACTACCCTACATGCATGCATTAAACTACCCTAAAAACATGAACAAAGTTAATCGTTCTTGATGTAATAATCAAATTATTTGTGCTTATAAATTAGATATTGAGCATAAATAAATATTAAATAAAACGCATTTATTTTACAATGTTGTTCTGTGAGGTGCTGAATGTTAATAAATCATTGACGAGAGGTTCCCCCCTCTCCTGGAATGGGCTCAAGTAAACCGCAATTTAGGATGTCATCGATCCTATAATAGCAAAAGGATTCCGACAGGGAGAAGGGTGCTATGGTGGAGTCTTTATGAGTCGCTCTGTTAATTGCGACGGCGACCAATTCCGTGCAATAGAGGGAAGAGTTGCTGGCGAGGTCAAATCGGTTGTCGAAGGGGATTCCTTGCCGGAAATAGTCGTGGGCTATCAAATCGACGCCGCATCTGATTGAATCGGTTGTGAAACGGTAGAATTGGTGGTCGTGAGACTGTCGCAGGAATTCGGACAGACTCTCCATCCTCACGGAGCCGACACCATTCAGCTCGTCCGCATCCGCATGGATTACGAAGCAAGAGTCCCCTTCTCGATGGAAGACCCCAATGTGGGAGAAGCGTTCGGACTCGCCCGAGAAGCGTCTGAAAATGCCCGAGAAATAGCCATTGCCTAGCCGGCAGACCAAGTCGCCGCTCCGCATGGAATCAACCTCAACAAAAGGAAGTCCGTCCGATGGCGAACCACCTGACGGACTAGAACATGCGGATGCGACGAGGCATCCTACTGCCAATAGCGCATTACGGATAGAGAAAGGCATTATTTTTTACCGCTCATAGAGACCTTCCACTCTCCATCGATTTTGTTAAGCTTCATCACCTGCTCCATGTCGCTGTCGTTTTCCGTGAAGAAGACGTAGGCAAGGTTGTCGACGATTGAATCACGCAAGATATTCATCTTGTAGTTCGGATTCTCCGTCATGCCTCCCAATGCGGCAGACATGTCCAGCATTTTGGCCGTGCTCTCGGTGCAATATTTCTTCGCCTCTTCCACCTGTCCCGTAGCTACCGCTTGGGAGAACTTCTTAGCCACCTCGCTCGGTGAATCCGTGCAGGAAGAGAGCAGTGTGGACAGCAGAGCCAACAACGTCAAAATAACAAATTTCTTCATGGTCATATTGTTTTATTTGTTTAACAATGTCTTGATGAATTCATCGCCCTCCATCACACCGTAGGCGCCTGCCTTTGCGGACTCCTCGTCGTAGCGTTCCACCGCGTCCGGTTCGATGCCAGGGTAGTAGATCAGGAACGGAATTGGGGCGGAGATATGCGTCTTCAGCCTGCAAGGGGTCGGATGGTCCGGCAAGATGGCGATCGCCACTGGCTCGTCCCACTTGGAGACCTCCTCGTAGATTGGTTTCACCACACGGTTCTCTAGGTACTCCACCGTCTTCAGTTTTAGCGCCACGTCACCCTCGTGTCCGGCCTCGTCGCTCGCCTCGATGTGGAGGTAGACGAAGTCGTTCTCCTTCAGCGCGTCGATCGTGGCCTGCGCCTTGCCTTCGTAGTTGGTGTCATACAGACCCGTAGCGCCCTCCACCTCAATGGATTTCAGTCCGGCGTATACGCCAATACCACGGATCAAGTCGACGGCAGAGATAACCGCACCGCTTTTCAGCCCGTAAGTCTCCATCAACGTCTTCATGCTAGGCTTGTAGCCGGCCGACCAAGGCCAGATGCTATTGGCGGGATCCTTGCCCTCCGCCACACGTTTCACGTTGACCGGATGCTTCGGAAGGATCCCCATGGAGCGGAGGATCAAATCGTTCAACAACTTAGCGGTAGGCTCCGCCTCCGGGCAATCCGCCTTCACCATGACATCCTTGAAAGGAGTTCCCGGCACATCGTGCGGAGGGGTGCAGGAGACATGCTTGTCGCCGCCCTTTATCTTCAGCAAGTGACGGTAGGAGACGCCTGGGAAGAAGCGCACCTTGTCGTCGCCCAGTTCCTCGTTGAGGTAGTTGATCAACTGGTAGGCCTCCTCGTTGGAGATATGTCCCGCAGAATGGTTCTTTATCTTACCGTCCTGCACGCAGATGATGTTGCAACGCATCGCCATCTCGCCCGGTTCGATGTCCACGCCCATGCTGGCGGCCTCCAAGGAACCACGTCCCTCGAACACCTTCTTCACGTCGTAGCCAAGCACCGTAAGGTTAGCGATTTCGCTTCCCGGGTGGTATCCGGGAGGCACAGTGGACAAGAGGCCATTTCGTCCTTTTTTCGCCAGCATATCCATCGTCGGGATGTTGGCAGCCTGTAGAATTGTCTTATTCCCTAAAGAGGCGATTGGCTCGTCCGCCATACCGTCTCCGAGTATGATTAAATATTTCATCTCAATCCATATTTTTGAGACAAATTTAAGAACAAAAAACGATAAAAAGGAGACAAAGGAAGAAGAATTACAAAAGGAAACAGAGAAGAGTACCAACAAATGGGGATGCCTGTCCTAAAAGTAACAAAAAAAAGCGACCAAGAAACCTTGATCGCTTTGGTGAGCCAGTTGGGGCTCGAACCCAAGACCCCATCCTTAAAAGGGATGTGCTCTACCAGCTGAGCTACTAGCTCTCCCTCATTTGCCTTATTTTTCAAAGGCGGTGCAAAGATACCGCTTTTTTCTGTACTTGCAAATATTTTACGAAAAATTTATCTCGTCTCCTGCCGTGGTTGTATGAAGTCCCTTCGCCCGATGAGAGGGTGGGGTATGTTTCTCAACGCAGGCATGGTGTGAATGCTTATGGCTCCATCTCGCTCGATTTCTCCGCATCGTCCGTGAAGTCGGTCGCCAGTCGCAGACCGATGATGCTGGAGGCGTAGCTCGGTTCGCTCTTGTTCCTGCAGGAGACGCGGCAGAAGATGGCGGGGCCTTCGAAGTAACCACCTCTGACGACACGTTCTTTTCCTTCGGACGCACCCTCTGGGTTGATTTGCTCGGTCTCCGTATCGGTAGGGTAAGGACCGTACCAGTCGGAGCACCATTCCCAGACGTTGCCGCTCATGTCGAAGAGACCGATTTCGTTGCCTTTCCGTTTGCCGTTCGGGCGAAGTTCCCCGGCGTTATCCTTGTACCAAGCGACCATTCTGCATTCTTCGCTGCCGCTATATTTCTTGCTTTCCGAGTAGATTCCGCCCCTTGCGGCGAACTCCCATTCCGCCTCGGTTGGGAGACGGTAGCTTGTCCCCATGAAGTTGTTGAGTTTGGCGATGAATTTTTGGGCGTCATCCCAGGATATGTTGGTGACGGGGAAGTCTTCGTCGCGCACGTCGCTTGGGTTTTTACCCATGACCTCCCTCCATTGCCTTTGTGTGACGCAGTATTTACAGATGGCGAAACTTCTCACGAATACTGGGTGTGCCGGTTTTTCAGGAGGAAAACATTCGTCTTCCTGCTCGGCCGTGCATCCCATGGTGAAGGAACCACCCTCCACGAAAACGGTTTTGAATTTCAGGATCGCCTTTTTCCTTGCGATCTGGTCTTCCCTATAGGCGCTGCTCTGTTGTTGCCCTTGGGCGGCGGGTTGCTCTTTGGCTGATTTTTTGCCTGCCGCAAAGGCACCCGGAATGGATAGCGCTGCAATCAGCAATATGGTTGTGAGTCGGTTCATCATGTCATCATTCGTTTTCGGACTCTTCGTTGATGAGGATTCCGTTTTTGGTGAAACATAGTTCGATGTCGTTCGGCTTGTTCAGTCTGATACGGTAGCCGTAGCTTTTCTTCTCGATCTTTCGGATGAATTGGTCAGGGTATTTCTTCGCCACGTATTTGGTCATCGCGTTAGGGATCTGTTTCATGAACTTCTCCGGGAACGCTTTGTTCTTTGTTTTGATGGCGTACCAATTGCCTTTCCTGTCAAACTCTATTTCTGTTTTATCGTCCAATTCAATCTCGAAGTCTCCGTCCACATCCACGTAGACGGTCGATATTTCCGCACCATCGAATAGGCTGATGATATTCCTTGCCACCGATGGCACCCGTTTGTCTTGCGGGTCGTTGCTGATGAGTTCCCCCTCTTTGGTGAAGCACAGTTCGATCTTGTTCGGTTTGTTGAAAGCGACCCTGTAGATGAGTTTGTTCCGCCCGAAGTTCTTCTTGGTGATTTTTCGGATGCTGGCTTCCGGGTAGTTCTCTTTTATGTAGGAGGACATGGTTGGAGGCAATGACTGGAGGATGGATGCCGGCACTTCGGTCTTTTTGAAGTTGATCTCCTCCCACTCGCCGTTCTCGTCGAAATCGATTTCCGTGCCGTTCTCCAGGATGGCGGTGTACCCCATCTGTGTGATGGTATCCATGATTTGGGTGATAGGCACATCGCTGTAATGCTCCGAAAGGAACTGTGCGGCTTGTTTAGGAAGCTGGGATTCGTTGACGTCGTTGCAGGCGATCAGACTTGTGCATGCCAATCCGAAAAGGAATGCTTTAACTATGGATGTCCTCATATGTTTCGCTTTTATGTTTGTCTCCTCAAAGTTATATTTTTTTTCAATCTTTTTCCCTATTGCGTGTCATTTTTCAGAGTAAGGGTGGTTTTATTGTGGTGAATGGTGATTCATTTCGTATGACGAATAGGAGCTGGCACGATAATTTTCCTTACATTTGTGGAGGATCAATACTTAATCTTATGTTTTTGATTTTTGATGCGGGCTCCACCAAGACGGATGTCCGTTTGGTCAAGGAGGATGGTACATATCTCTCTGCCGAGCTGGCGGGGATCAACCCTTTTTTCATGGATGCGGATGCCATACGGGAGGAGTTGAGGCGTTCCTGCGGCATGTGTGTTCCGTCCGCTGTCGACTCCGTCTACTATTACGGGGCAGGGTGTGTGGCGGATTACGAGCCTCTTTTCGTCGAGATACTCTCTTCCCTCTTTCCGAAGGCTAGGGTGGAGGCGCATAGCGACCTGTTCGCGGCGTGCCGTGCCACGTTGGGTGACGAGGCGGGTATCGCGTGCATTATGGGTACGGGTTCCAATTCCTGTCATTATGATGGCTCTGTTGTGGTGAGCAATGTTCCTCCGTTGGGTTATGTGCTTGGCGACGAGGGGAGTGGGGCGACCATGGGCCGGCAATTGGTCGGGGATGTTCTGAAGGGATGTGCCCCCGTGGATGTGTGTGAACGGTTCTGGAAATGGTATGGGTCTGACCGTAAGACGATTATGGATGGTGTCTACAGGGGCAGTTTCCCTAATCGTTTCTTGGCTACATTCTCCCGTTTCTTGGCGGAGAATGTGGAGTTGCCGTATTGCAAGTCTGTTGTGGAGAAATCTTTTGTCGCCTTTTTTGAGCGCAATGTGTTGCAGTATCCTACGAATGTGCGTGATATGGGCTTTGTAGGCTCCATCGCCTCCCATTTTTCGGATATTCTACGGGAGGTGGCCGGATGTTACGGGTATGTCGTGCGCACTATCGAGGGGCGGCCCATGGATGCCTTGGCGGCATATCACAAGGGGAAATCATTTCCGGCGTAGCGTCACGATCGGTATGATCATCTCCTCGATGGAGATGCCTCCGTGTTGGAAGGTGTTCTTGTAGTAGGACACGTAGTAGTTGTAGTTGTTGGGGTATGCGAAGAAATCGTTGTTCCCCGCGAAGATGTAGGTCGAGCTGACATTGAGGGTAGGCAGACCGATCTTCTCCGGCTGTTTGATGGCCATCACCTCTTTCGGATTGTAATCCAGGTTCTTGCCGATTTTGTATCGTAGGTTCGTGTTGGTGTTCTTGTCTCCGATCACGCGGATGGCTTTGTCCGCTCGGATCGTGCCATGGTCGGTCGTGATCATGATTTTGACGTCCTGCTGTGCCAGGGCCTTGAAGAGGTCCAGTATAGGCGAATGCTGGAACCACGACTTGGTGAGCGAACGATAGGCGGCTTCCGAGGAGGCGAGCTCTCGGATCATCTTGGAGTCCGTGCGGGCATGTGAAAGCATGTCCACGAAGTTGTATACGGCCACATTCAGTTGCTTGCCAATGTGTTGGGGAAGTTCCGTGACGAGTTTCTCTCCTGCTGAAGGGTCGTTGATTTTGTGGTAGGAGAAGGTGTATTTCTTTCTGTAACGGTCTATCTGGGATTGTAGCAACTCTTTCTCGTAGATGTTTTTCCCCTCGTCATCGCCCTCTTCCACCCAGTATTGAGGGAACATCTTCTTGATCTGCGCAGGGAGTAGTCCGGCGAAGATCGCATTCCTTGCGTATTGCGTCGCTGTCGGGAGGATGCTGCTGTACAGCTCTTCATTCTCCACGACGAAATCATTGGATAGCAGGTCTTTGATTACCCTCCATTGGTCTAAGCGGAAGTTGTCCAGTATGATGAGGAACACCTTCTCTCCGTTGTCCAATATTGGGAAGATGCATTTCTTGAAGAGCTCGTGGCTGAGCATCGGACGTTGGGCGTCCGGTGCGAACCAATCCTCGTAGTTCTTTTTGATATGTTTCACGAAGGTGGAGTTGGCCTCTTCCTTTTGCATCCGCAGCAGATCTTGCATTTGACTGTCTGCGTTCTCCAATTGTATCTCCCAGTATACCAGCTTCTTATACACCTCGGCCCAATCCTCGAATTGGGAGGCTTCGTTGATGAGCATACCTATCTTGGCGAACTCGGTACGGTAGTCGTCCGTGGTGGTGGAGGAGACAATCTCCGTCTTGTTGATGTTCTTTTTGATGGAAAGCAGGATCTGGTTCGGGTTGACTGGCTTGATCAGATAGTCTGCGATTTGTTTTCCGATGGCTTGCTCCATCAGGTTCTCCTCCTCGCTTTTGGTGATCATGACGACGGGCACGCTGGTGTCCTTCTCCTTGATAAGGGAGAGGGCTTCCAATCCGCTGAGACCCGGCATGTTTTCGTCGAGGAATATGATGTCAAAATGTTGGTCTTTGCAACATTGCACCGCATCTTTACCATTGTTGACGCACACCACCTCGTAGCCTTTCGCCTCGAGAAAGAGGATGTGTGCTTTAAGCAGATCTATTTCGTCATCAGCCCAGAGAATCCTATCTTTCTTCATCTTCTATCTTTTTAGGTATAATCGTTTGTACAATTCCATGTAAACATTGATGTTACCGCTCTCCTTCAGTACTTGTAGGTTGTCTTTGGAAATGACGATGTTGCGGTAAGGAGTGTTCCCGAACGCATTCTTCACCTCCGCGCTTTTTACGAATTGGGTAAGGTAGGACATTCCTATTTCCGACGATGGCATGTCGCCGATCACGAACATCTGCGGGAAGGCCTTGGATGAAGTGGTCTCCACATGCAGGTTCAACAAGGCTTGGTTGTTCTTGTTGTATTCGTTCAGCGCTTTTATCACCTCGGCCTCATTCGCCTTCCCTTGGTTGACGATGATGACGAGGCAGTGGGATGATGCAGGGTCATAGGTGTAGAGTCCCTTGTATTTCCTCAACTCCTTCTTAGGTTGCTCTTTGACCGTCTTGTCGGCTTCTTCCTTAGCCTCCTCCTTGGTTTCGGTGAGCGCATTGTCCTTCTTCTCCTCCGGTTGAACATTGTTCTTCTCTTCCGGTTGAGCGGAGGATTCTTTCTTCTCGTTTCCTACTTCAGCCGTCGGCTTCGTCTCATCCACCTTTGTTTCTGAGGCTGGAGCGTTTGTCTGCGTAGTCTCTTTTGGTGCGGATGTTGTTTTCGCTCCGTTCAGGTCTTCACCCTCTTTCGTGTCGATTTTTTGGGTGGAGGTTGCCGCCTCTTCTTTAGGTTGCTCTCCGACAAGTTCGATGTTGGTCTTGTTGGAGCGTTTGTTTTTGCCTGCGATATTCTCTCTGTAGAACTTCTCGTATTGTTCCACGGTGTATCCGTTGCCGATCAGCTCCAGGTTCTCTGGCGTGATGAGCAAGTACTTGTAGTCTGTCCCGCTGAGAACGGATTGTATGCCTTTGTCGGCGATCACACCGTTGATGTACCAGAGCGCCTCCTCGTAGTTGTCGAGTCCAGATACGGATAATATACCGTTCTTGATGTCCAGATCGAAGTCCTTGATGAGGAACTTCGTGAAATTGTAGGTGGCGGTTTCGTAGAGGAGTTTGTTGGAGTTGACCTTCGTGGTGTCTGTGATGATCACGAAGATGTAAGGGGAGTTGAAGCTAACGGTGAAGCCTTTGTTCTCGACCACTCCGTTTTGTTCAGCCTCTTCTTTCCGGGTCTCCTCGCGGAGGGACATGAGTCCGCCCGTTGATGTGCCCTGCTCCGGGTTGTTTCCTTGGTTGATGAGGGCGAGAATATCCTTCGCCATGGAGGATACGTCGCTGCTTGGATAGCGTTCCAACAAGTTATTGAGCGCCACGGCGAAGGTGTCTTTCCCTTCGGTCTTTCCGACGCTCAATGCGTTCAGCAACAAGAATTTAGGCATGAGGGAAGATACTGGGTAGTTAGTCTCCATGTAGGCGGTGTTCGCCTTCACTTCGTTGAAATGGCCGTTGAGGAAGGCGGCGTACGTCCTCTCGTAGAGGGAATCCTGTACATCCTTCATCTTCTCAAGTTTCGCCTTGAAGTCCGGTTGTGAGAGTATCTTCGCATACTTGCTGTCCGGGTAGTCCGTGAGCAGTATGTTCCTGTATTTGTCGGTGAGTTGGGCGTCGTTCATCTTGCCTGCGATTCTGTAGCAGCAATAGAAACCGTCCGCCGTGCGCGGATCGTTCGGATAGCGTTTGGCGAACTCCTCGAAGGCTTCGAAGGCCTTCTCGTAGTCGTTCAGTTTCTCGTCGTAGATGACGCCCAAGTTGAAGAGAGCGTCGGCGAGTTGCTCGTTAGAGGTCTTTTTCTGTTCTTCCGTGAAAGGAATTTGTTTCAAGTAATATTCGGGGCGCTTAGGGTTGGATTCGTTTGCCACCGCTTGTTTGTTCGCTCCGTTCGTCTCATCTTTCGTCTCTTCGTCATCGCTTTCTATGGTTAGCGCGTCCATGTCTATCATGTCCGACAGGGATTCTTCCGAGAAGACAGCGATGGTTTTGTTTTTACGGTTCCAGTTGTCTTCCAAACGTCTTTGTCCGAATTTCTTGCGGAATTCCAGCTTTCCCTTGTCCACTGTGCTTTTGACGTAGAAATACCATGTGGAGCCTTCCGTGTTGCCCAAGGCTCGTTTATCCATGACCGCCATGTTTTCGATTTCAAGCTCCAGTTGTTTCTGCTCCTCGTATTCTTTCTGGCGGCGTTCCCTCTCTTTCTTCTCCTCCTCTATGATTTTGGCGATCTGTCTGTTGATGGCGGCGGTGAGGTCGCCTTTGCTTGCGGTGGAGAGTATGAGCAAGCTATCCTGCAGCTTGTAGGTGTTGTAGTTCTGCACCAGCTCGTCCAATACGGAGGCGAGGCGGGATACTCTGACGTAGTCGTCATGCTTATGGTCTATCAGGGAAGAAGCTTCCGAGAAGCATGGTTGAGCCAACACATAGTCAGGACGTTCGTAGTAGATGTCTCCGAGTGTGATGAGCGTCTGTGCCTTCTCTTTGCCGTTGCGAGTGCTTTTCTCTGCGGACAATAGGTAGTTCTCCACTGCCTTGGTGGTATCTTTCTTGGCGAGGTATATGTTACCGATCGCATAGTAGATCTGATCCAAATAGTCCTCGTTGTTTTTGTTCTTGGCCATCTTGAGGAGACGGTTGACGAGCGATTCCGTGGATTGCTTACCGCCCACCACTTCGGTCTCCCTTATCTTGGCGTTGAAGGACATTTGGTAAGGCGGGTTTGCCTTTATGACCTTCTCGTAGAGGGTGAAAGCCTTTTCTTTTTCTCCTAATAGTTGGTAAATCTGTGCGGACACGAAGTTAAATCTAGTCCGTTGTAAACGGTCTTTTTCTGTGTCTGCCGCCTTCTCCAGGTAGGGGAGCGCCGCTTTGTATTCTCGTTGGGTGACGAGCAGGTCCGCCATGGCTCCGTTGTATAGGTTGACGAGCGATGGGTCGATCTCTTCCGGGTCGATTCGTTTAAGTATTTCGTCAGCCTCGTAGATCCAGTCCATCTCTTTCATGGCGCGCGCTTTCCAGATGTTCGCTTCCGTGACGAGTCTTTGGTCTTGCGAGAAGTGCTTGGTGACGTAGGTGAAGGTGGCTGAGGCCGCCAAGTAATCGTTGGCGTAGTATTTGGATTTGCCCATCAGCATGTATACTTCGTCCATGTAGGAGTTGAACTCTTCTTGATTGTAGAATGATACGTAGTTAGGGTCACGCATCTTGCTGTAGTCCTTCTTCGGCTTCTTCTGCATGGAGCGTTTCTGGATGGCCTGCTCGCATTTCTCCACCGCCTTGTTCATGTCTCCCGTTCCAGCCCCTTTCGTGGATGCGTCGCTCACGGCGAACACGGGAATCACGTGGGAATAGTCGGGTTGATATGCTTCCTCAATCCTCTTGTTCCCTTTTTTGAAGGACTCGTTCGCATTGTAATAGACGTTGTATTTCGTGTTCAACGCTTGGTGCTTTCTGTTGAACCAAGTGTTTTTCTTCATGTCACAGCCCGCTAATGTCAGAATTGCCATTAGACCGAACAATATGTAGGTGTTTTTTGTCCTTAACATTACTGTTTACCAAAGATGTTATTCCTAGTTGGGTCTCCCCATATTACTTAACTGACTATTGGGAAGAAAATTGTGTTCCTCCCGTGTAGTCATTCGACAAAAATACATAAAATTCTGTAACTTATCCTTGATTATCGGGGGATATATGCTTGGATTTTTTCAATATTTGTTTGAATGGGGCATCTTGAGGTGGTTCCGAAGCGGTGGAACGGAACGCTTATGCGGTTGGTTGATTAGTCTGGCGCACCTGTTTTGAGGATGAGGGTGGTCGCTCCCAAAGTGATGATCTCCCCTTCGTGGACAATCCTCTTCTCCTTTTTCTGCAGGATTTCGTTCATCACGAAGGTGCCGACGAGGCTGTCGTAGTCTTCCACTTTATGGATGATGTTACCCGCCTTGTCCATCTCCACGTGGACGATGCAGTGCATCCTGTCCATGCTGGTGTCGTTGGTGTCGATGGGCGAGGAGATGACGGTGCCGGGACAGCGTCTTCCGAACATGTTCTCCCCGAGTTGTAGCGGGATGACCTGCTTGTGGCAGAACACGTTCTCCACGACGATGATGCAGCCGTAGGTGTAGTCCTCCTTCTTCTCCTCTTTAGGCTTGAATCGTATGCTGAATTTCTTCCCGCAGTTGTCGCATTGGATGATGATGGATGCGCCTGGCTCTATGCGGCTATCCTCGAATCTGATGAATTGTTCACATTTGGGGCATCTGATCTTTCTCATGTGTTCTCTCCTCGCTTCTTCTTTGGTTATGACGATTAGGCGTGTTCTGCAATATGGAACCTGCCAATAAAAAAAGTCTTTGCGATTCATGATGAGTTGCAAAGACTTGTGGTCGGGGTGACCCGGCTCGAACGGGCGACCTCTACGTCCCGAACGTAACGCGCTACCAACTGCGCTACACCCCGAAATCCGCCGCAAAGGTATAAAATGATTTCATAATCGACAACGAATAATGCAAATTATCTTTTGCGCCTTGCCGGATTTTTATTGGAGTGCAAAACTTAGCACCCCAACAACTAAAGTCTAATGTCTATTGCCTAGGCTATTGACTTCTTAGCCTTTGGGGTGGAAGCGGTGCTCTTCCCCTTTTTCGCGGTGCTCTTCTTCTCTTTGGTGACCTTTTGCGCCTTGCATTCCACCTTCCCTTTCTTGGCTTTAGCCTCGCTTTGGGTGGAGGTGTCGTTTTTCTCCTGCTCCAATTGGGCGATGATCTTCCCTTGGGCGTTGATGGTCTTCATGAGTGAGTTGAGTTCCTCCACGTCCACTCCCTCCGGGAACTTCTCCCTGACGCGGATCATGAAGTCGCTAAGTACGTTCATGTAGTTGGTGAAGGCCTCGAACGGGGTCTCGTACGGACTGAAATGGTTGTGTACCGCTCCGTCGGAGAAGTGCTTGGTGCTCATGTAGTAGAAATGGTCGGAGGTCTGGAGGTAATACCAGTCCTGCAGGATCTTCCTGTCGGTGCAGAGTCGCACTTTGTCACGGATGCTGTACAATATGTTGAAAGCCGACCGTTGCAGCTCGTTTCCGAGCCATGCGGAGGTGTCTCGCTCCTCGTCCGCCCATGAGATGGTGTAAGGGACGTCGATGCGGTCGATCGGTTTCTTCTTGCTGAAGAGGTTGGCTGGCGTCTCGAAATTGATGTCCGCTTTCTCCGCCATGCGCGGTATCGCTTTCAGGAACTCGAAGATGCCCGTCTCCTTGCTTTGCAGCTCACCGAACGTCTCGTAGTTCATGAAGAGGTTGAAGACATCTTCTTCTTTTGGACAGGCTGATATCCAATTGATTAGCTTGTCGGCCGTCAGCGGGAACTGATCCCAGCTCCAGTCTGAGAAGCGGAAGGTGATGTCGTCGCTCAGTTTGTAGTTCTTGAGCAATAGCTTGAGGCGTGGGTTGCTGGCGCAACAATAGACGTAGTTCGGGCTTTTCCATCCCAATACGTGCTTGGCGCCTTCGGTGATCATGCCTTTGAAGCCCATGTTGGCCACCCGCCTTCCGATGTCGTCTGAGTAGATGAGCTCGGTGTTACGGAAGGAGGTCGGTTTGTAGCCGAAGAGACTTTGTATCTTGTTCGCATGCATCTTCACTTGCAGCTCGAATTCGTCGCTGTCCTCTTCCAGACTCGATAGGGAGTGGGCGAATGTCTCCGCCAGGAATTCCACACAGCCTGTCTGTGCCAGTTCCTTGAAGGAGTCGATCACCTCCGGTGCGTAAAGCTCCAGTTGCTCCAAGGCGATTCCCGAGATGGAGAAGGCCACCTTGAACTTTCCTCCCGTCTCCTTGATCATTTGTAGGATGGTCTGGTTGGCAGGCAGGTAGCAACGTTCGGCGATGCGGCGTATGATCTCCTCGTTGGCGTAGTCATCGTAGTAGTAATGATCCATGCCGATGTCGAAGAACCTATATCTCTTCAGTCTGAAGGGCTGGTGTATCTGAAAGTAAAAGCATATTGTTCTCATTTTGCCTATGTTGTTATTTGTTATTTCAATCCTAATACTCTGTCATAGATGTCGCGCACTTTCCAAGCCGCGTTCTCCCAGACGATTCCGTCCACCTCTTTCTTCCCTTCCGTTTTCAGGTAATCGTACATGGCGGGGTAGGTGATGATGGAGTAAATTGCGTTCGCCATTGCGTCTATGTCCCAGTAGTCTATCTTGATAGCGTTGCTGAGGATCTCGGCGCAGCCTGACTGTTTGGAGACGATGGTCGGCACACCTACCTGCATCGCCTCCAAAGGAGAGATGCCGAATGGCTCCGATACGGATGGCATGATGTAGACGTCACTCGATTTCAGTATCTCGTAGACCTCCGTGCCTTTCAGGAACCCTGTGAAGTGGAAGCGGTCGCCTATGTTCTTGTAGGCCACCATGCTGATCATCTTCTCCATCATGTCACCGCTGCCGGCCATGACGAAGCGCACGTTCTTGGTCTTCTGCAACACCTTGTGGGCAGCCTCGACGAAGTACTCAGGACCCTTTTGCATGGTGATACGTCCCAAGAAGGTGACCACCTTGTCCTTCGTGTTGTGGTGAGGTTGGATGGCCTGGATTTCCGGGCTGAGCGGCTCCACCGCATTGTGCACCGTGGTCACTTTTGCGGGGTCTATGTGGTATTGGTCAATGACCGTATCCCTTGTCTTGTTGCTTACGGTGATGATATGGTCCGCATGGTCCATACCCGCCTTCTCGATGCTGTAGACGGTAGGGTTCACGTTGCCTCGGCTTCGGTCGAAGTCGGTGGCGTGGACGTGGATGACGAGCGGTTTGCCCGACACGTATTTGGCGTGCACGCCGGCGGGGTATGTCAGCCAGTCGTGCGAGTGTATGATGTCGAAGTCTAAAGCGCGGCTCACGACACCTGCGACCGCGTCATAGTTGCGTATCTCCTCCTGCAGGTTGTCGGGGTATCGTCCCGAGAACTCAATGGAGCCGATGCCGTTCGTGCCGATATGGTTGTTATCCTCCTGTATGCAGGCACGCATACGGTAGTACTCGTCTGGGCTCAACCTTCCCGCTAGCTCTTGGTTCAGGTAGTCCCAGTTAGGGTCTCTCCAAACCACCGGTACCTTGTTCGCCGCGATGATTCGAAGAAAACTTTGGTCTTCATCTCCCCATGGTTTAGGCAACACGAAGGTGATTTGCATGTCCTTTTGCGCAGACATGCCACGGGTGAGTCCGTAACTCGCTGTTCCTAAACCTCCTAAGATATGCGGAGGAAATTCCCAACCAAACATTAATGCTCTCATAGTCTATTTTCTTAGTCTTTCTTGTGGTTCTTTAGGTTCTTGATTGTGCGTAGTGTCTCTGCGACGTTCATCGCGAACGACAGACCTCCCCTTCCTTTGTAAGGCGGGTTGCCGTCGTACATCTCGCAGAGCGTTCCGATACATCCGACGAACATCTCTTCCTCTATGCCGATGAGCGCCCTTTCCGCAAAGAATATGCCGCTGTTCTTGTATACGCTGAGGTAAGCCTCCACGTACGGACCGAGCAACCATGGCCATGCGGCGCCTTGGTGTTTGGAGAAGGTGCGGGTGTCTTCGTTCCCTTCGCAGGATCCTCTGTAGTTAGGGCTTTTCGGACTCAATGAGCGGAGGCCCTTAGGGGTGAATAACTCCTTTGTGGCGATGTCCACGATCGCTTTCTTCTGCTTGTTCTCCAGCGGAGAGTATTTGAGGGAAGCGGCGAATATCATGTTCGGACGAACCGACAGCTCTTTGTAGTTGCCGCTGACGAAGTCGTAGAGGTAATAGCCATTCCAGAAGGTGGCGGAGAAACTCTCCTGCACTCTGTTCGCATAGTTGGTGAGGGTCTCCGAGAAATGTTCCTCCCCGAAGTCCATGGTGAGGTCTGCGATGAATCGTAGCGCATTGTACCACAATGCGTTGATCTCCACGATGTAACCGCTTCTTGGTGTGACGGGTTTCCCGTTGAAGGTGGCGTCCATCCATGTCACTGGTGTCTCCCATCCGTTGGAGAACAACAGGGCGTTGTCATGTACGAAGAGGTTCGGGTGCCTTTGCCGCAGGATGAATTCCACGATCTCTTTCAGGATGTCTCCGTAAAGGTTCCAAAGCTCCTCTTTGGAGGTCGCCTTGCCGTATTCCTGCAGCGCCCATGTCACCCAAAGCAGCACGTCTGGTTGGTCCAAGCCTTCCACGTCCCGCTCGATAGGCTTACCGTTCATGAAGTTACGGATGGCGGGAATCATGGTGTTCATGATCTTCTGGAAGCCGGACGTGTCGTCGAATGCGAGCGAAACTCCCGGTAGGGAGATGAACATATCCCTCGCCCTGCATTTGAACCATGGATAACCGGCCAACAGGTATAGCTCTTCAGGGTTCTTCCTGCAGAAGAGTTGTTGGGCGGAGTTCTTCAGACAGTTGAAGAAGCTCGTACGGGTGGTTCTCCTTGTGATTTCATCGAAGCATATCTCCGATAGTTTCGGACAGTCCGCTTGACTGACGCCTGCGGAGAAGATGACGGATTCCCCTTTCTTGATGGGCAATTCGAAATATCCTGGGACGAACAAGTCTTCTTTGTAGTAGTAGCCACGTTCCATCTCCTTGAAGTACTCGATTCCTTTGTTCCAGCTAGGCTGGGAGACGAATTGAACGGGCTTGTTGAATTGCATGAAGAGCCTTGGGTAGCCTTGGTAGAGGCACATGGAGATACCGTTCTCCTCCTCTTCGTAGGAGGTGTTTATCTTATCGTTCTCCATGCATAGCTCGTTCACGTTCCTGAAGGCCAGGAATGGTTTGAACCGTAGGATGGTCTCCGAGTGTGCGTCAAGCAACGTGTATTTTATCAGGATTCTGTCTTCGAACGACACGAACACCTTTTCTTTGGAAAGGATGACTCCTCCCACCCTGTATACTTCGGAAGGGACGATGTCGAACTTGAATTCCCTTTGGTACTTATGACCAAGCGGGGCATAATAGTCTCCGTTGTATTTGTGAATGCCTAGGTTGAATTCGGCCCCATGCTGTATCACTGTCTCGTCCAAGGATGACAGGAGGACATGGTTGTCGTTGTCCAAGTTCCTTACGGGGGTCACTAATAATCCGTGATATTTTCTTGTGTTACAGTCTATTATGGTTGTGCAATGATAGGCTCCTGACTTGTTGGTGCGCAACATCTCCCTTTGTTGGGATTGCTCCAAGTTAGTTAATAACGTCTTGTCAAATCTCAGATAACTCATGCCACATCAATCTATTTTTCGTCAAACAATACTACGAGAGAAAAATTTGTTAAATATAGGCTTTTTTCCTGAATGAATCGCTCTAAAATCCGCTTTTTTTCTTCAACGAATCTGTTGCGGTTGATTCAGTTGCTTTTTTTTACGTTGCTATGGTGTTTTTCTTTACTTTTGTGGTAAAAATTCATCTATATGTTAACAAGAGGAAGTTCCTCTCGTAGGGAGGAAAAAAGTAAAATCGTCACTTTCCATGTGAAGGAGGAGGCTATCCTTTCCGATTTCGTCGCGAAAAAGATCGGTAGCATGAGTAAAACTGCGCTGAAGCGTGTTTTGTCGCGCGGGCAGGTCTTCGTGAATAACCAGGTGAAGACGCAGTATGACTATGCGCTTCGTCCGGGGGATGTCGTCGCCGTCGATTTCGCCAAGGAGGCTACGGGCTTGAAGAGTAGCCGTGTCTCCGTTTTGTTCGAGGATGATTATCTCGTCGTGGTGAACAAGTCGGAGGGCGTGTTGTCCGTCGCTACGGATAAGCAGGAGGATTATACGGCTTTCCGTGTGGTGCTGAACCACCTCAAGAAACAGAGCAGGAGCAACCGCTTGTACGTGGTCCATCGCTTGGATCGTGAGACGTCCGGCGTGCTGATCTTCGCGAAGCAGAAGGAGGCCCAGATGCTGATGCAACGTAATTGGCAACGGGACGTCAAAAGCAAGGTCTACTACGCTATCGTCGAGGGCGTGGTCGAGAAGGATGAGGGGGAGATCCGCACGTGGCTGAACGAGGACCCTAAGTCTAAAAAGGTCTATTCTTCTGACTTCGACAATGGGGGCATGGAGTCGATTACCCGCTATGAGGTGGTGAAACGGTTGAACGGCTACACCTTCCTGAAGGTTTTGTTGCTGACCGGACGCAAGAACCAGATACGTGTGCATATGCAAAGCATCGGTCATCCGATCATCGGTGACAAGAAATATGGGGGTTCCACTTCCCCTATCGGCCGTATCGGCTTGCACGCTTCATCCATCACGTTCCGTCATCCGATCACGACTAAGCTCATGACCTTCGAGGCGGAATTGCCTGAGAAAATGGCTCGTTTCGTCCGCAAATAATCGTCGCCATGAACAATAAACTGGATGTTGTCAGAAAACGGATGGCGGAGTTGGGGGTGGACGCCTATATCGTCCCTTCCGAGGATCCGCATCTGAGTGAATATCCGCCTGAGGAGTGGAAGTTGAGGCAATACATCTCAGGTTTCACAGGTTCCGCAGGCACGTTGGTGGTCTTGTCGGACGAGGCGGGGCTCTGGACGGATTCCCGCTACTATCTGCAGGCGGCTACCCAATTGTCGGGCTCCGGCATTACGCTTTTCAAGGATGGCCTGTCGGATACACCTTCGTTCCTGAATTGGATTGCAGGTAAGTTGTCCAAGGGCAATGTCGTGGGCTTCGATGGCTCGTGCTTCTCTGCCCGAAACGTGGAGTCGTACCGCTCTTTCTTTGAAGATTATGGCATCCTTGTGGTCTCTGATCTCTCCCCGCTGTGGGATGAGGGGGTCCCGAGGAAACGTACATCGCTATATAGTTTGCCTGTTGAGATCACGGGTTTGTCGCATCGGGAGAAGCGTGAAATGATCTTCTCCAAGACGGATGCGGATGCTCTTCTGCTGTGCGCTTTGGATGAGGTGGCGTGGACGTTGAACATACGTGCCGCCGATACTCCGTATAATCCTGTGGCTGTCGCCTATGCGGTGGTGGGCAGGGAAAGGACGGTGCTATTCGCGGAGGAGCAGTGTGTCTCTGCCTCTTTGCGGAAATCCCTTGCAGAGCAGAGTATTGACTTGAAACCATACGACAGTGTCTTTTCATACGTGGCTTCCTTGCCGAAGGATTTCACGCTTTCCGTTGACCCTTCCAAGACGAACTCCACCCTGGCGGAATGGATCGCTTGCCGAAAGGTTGTCGAGACCTCTCCGGTCGCCTTGCTGAAGGCTTGCAAGAATGATACTGAACTCTCCGGTTTCCGCCTTGCGATGCGGAAGGATGGCGTGGCGCTCTCGAATGCCTTTTCGGAACTGTATGAACGAATAGGGGAGGGGGAACGCCTGACGGAAATGGATGTCGCAGATATCTTGTTGAGGCATAGGTATGGACAACAGGACTTTGTCTGTGAGAGCTTCTCCACCATCGCTGGCTATGCCGCACATGGGGCGGTGGTCCATTATAGCGCCACGGAGGAGTCAAATGCGGTGATTGGCAAAGATGGCTTGCTGCTGGTCGATTCGGGCGGTAATTACCTCCATGGCACGACGGATATCACCCGCACGGTCTGCTTCGGCACGCCTACGACGGAGCAACGGCGCGATTATACACTGGTCCTGAAGGGGCATATTGCGGTGGCGATGGCTCATTTCCCGGAGGGCACGCAGGGTGCTCAGCTGGATGTGCTGGCGAAGATGCCTTTGTGGCGGGCTGGTGCGGATTATGGTCATGGAACGGGTCATGGCGTCGGACATTTCCTTTGTGTGCATGAGGGTCCTCAAAATATCCGAAAGGTGCAAAATGGCGTCTCTTTGCTCCCCGGCATGGTGCTTTCCGACGAACCAGGTGTCTATCGGGAGGGAAAGCATGGTATCCGTATCGAGAATTTGGTGGCGGTGGCGGAGGGTGAACGAAGCGAATTCGGACGTTTCCTGCGTTTCGAGACCCTTACGTTGTTCCCTTATGATGCCGGTTTGATAGATGTCGGACTCCTTACGGACGAAGAATTGAATTGGGTGAACGAATACCATAAACGGGTGTGGGAGACTCTCTCTCCTGCCATCTTCGATAAAAAAACGTTAAAATGGTTGGGTAAAATGACTTCCGTTATTGGTCGTTGATAAATAAATTCATTAATTTAGCGAAAATTTTTTGGAATAGAGTCATGAAAAGATTGTGTATGATTTTGGCGACATTGTCGCTATCCGCTGCTTTCTCTTTGGCAGTGGGCGCAGGCTATAAGATTCAGCTGAATGTGAAGAACATGAAGAACGAGCCAGCTTATCTGGCGTATCACATGAACGGGAAGACCTACTCCCGCGATACCCTGAAGTTGGACGGAAAGGGAAATGGTACTTTCTCTGGCAAGGATAAGTTGGAAGAGGGTATCTATATCATCTACTTTAATGCGGAGAAGTACTTCGATATGATGGTCGGCTCAGATCAGAACATCAAAGTTTCCGTCGATACTTCGAATATTGACGAGGCGGTTGTTTCAGGTTCTGCTGAAAGTACTGAATTCCAAAACTTGAGGAAATTCCTCATCCAGATGAACACGGAACGTATCGAGTTGCAAAAGAAGTACAAGGAAAAGAAGATCGATTCTACGAAGTTCTATGATACTTTCGACAAGATGACGGAGAAGGTGATGAAGTACCAACACGATATGATCGATCGCAACAAGGGTAATTTCCTTGGCGCTTACGTCAAGGCTACTATTCCTGTTGAGACTCCTTCGTTTGAAGAGGTGCCGGACTCTATCCGTGCGTTCACTCGCTATCAATACTTTAAGCATCATTATTTCGACAACGTCAATTTGTGCGACCCTCGTTTCTTGCGTACTCCGTTCTTCCCTTCCATGGTGGACGGTTTCATTTCCAAGCATGTGTTGCAGGATCCTGATACGTTGGCGGAGGCTGCTATCGACCTGATCGAGCGCAGTAAGTGCGATACGCTTACTTTCCAGGTGATGACGAGCAAGATGATCAACTATGGTATCTCCAGTAAGATGATGGGTATGGATAAACTTTGGTTGCGTCTCGCTGAGAAGTATTACTTCTCCGGACAAGCCAAGTGGGCTGATTCCGCTTGGGTGGAGTCTCTCCGTAAGGAGGCTAAGAAAATCCGCTACAACTTGGTGGGCGATAAGGCCTATATGCTCACAATGCTCGATTCGACCAATAGGGTGAAGAAACTCTCCGACATCACGGCGGAGTGCGTGTTGGTTTATTTCTTCGAGCCTTCTTGCGGACATTGCAAGAAGACTACTCCAGTACTTCACGACTCGGTCTACACGAAATGGAAAGACAAGGGTTTCGAGGTCTTCGCTTGCTACACGCAGACGGACCGCGACGAGTGGATGAAGTTTGTGGAGAAGAACCATATGCAGGATTGGGTCAACGTGTGGGACCCTTACCGCGAGTCTTACTTCTGGGAGTTCTATGATACTTCCGCCACTCCAGGTGTTTACTTGCTGAACAAGGACAGAAAGATCATCGCTAAGAAGATCGATATGCAGACCTTGGACATGATTCTGGAGGAGGAACTCGTGAAGCGTAAAGCGAAGAAGAATTAAGAGTTAGAATTTAGGATTTAGGAATTATAGGGGGATGTGCATCTCCCTATAATTTTCTATAGGGGAAGGGATGATACTTTGCGATTATGGTTGTGCCTTCCTTTTTTCGTTAATTGTAAAATTTATATTATGGCTTTGATTAAATCAGTGAGGGGATTCACCCCTAAGATAGCCGAGGATGTTTTCTTGGCGGAGAATGCGACTGTGATTGGGGATGTGGAGATAGGTGAGGGTTGTAGCATTTGGTTCAATACGGTTTTGCGGGGAGATGTGAACTCCATCCGCATTGGTAAGAATGTGAATATACAGGATGGCAGCGTGCTCCATACGCTCTACCAGAAATCCACCATCGAGATCGGAGATAATGTTTCTGTGGGTCATAATGCTACCATCCATGGGGCGAAGATCTGTGACAACGTCTTGGTAGGAATGGGCTCCACCATTTTGGATGGCGCGGTGATCGGCGAGAATTCCATCGTGGCTGCGAATGCGCTTATCACGCCTAATACCGTGGTCGAACCCGGTAGCCTCTATGCGGGCGTGCCTGCCAAGAAACTGAAGGATGTCTCTCCGGAACAGACCAAGGAGATGATCCATAAGATCTCCAACAACTATCGAATGTATGCAAGTTGGTATAAAGAGTGAATCGGGGAGTAGGGTAGTCCCTTCCGTTGGGTTCGCTCCATGATCCGTTTCGGCGGATTTGTGCGACGCAAAGAAATAGGGCATCATCACATGTCATTTGCGATGATGCCCTGTTTTTTTGATTTCAGAATTCTCTTATCCCTTCTTGATCGTCAATTTCTGTCCTGCCGATTTGAAGGCTTGGAAAGCGTATAAGACAATACAGATTCCGCATACGAACAACGCCAAATAGATGTCTTTTTTGATGTCGCTTGCGACATCAGGTGTTTGTGCGAACGCAAATGCATATAAGAATAAATCAGACATCGGTTTATCCGCAAGTTCGTCGATTTTTTTCATCTCAAATGCTATGTCGGCTACGACACTTATGTATGTTCCGATAACCACGAACAAAAGGCTCGTGACGGAAATGATCAGGACACCGATTTTATCGTATTTGCCTTTGGCCCAAAGGTATCCTTTGTGGGCGAGGAGATAGTAGACGAATCCTGCGATGGCCGCAATCTTTCCTAACATAATGAATATGAAGGATACTAATATGCCTGGTATGGAGAAAAGGGCTGCTCCCAAAAATCCCCGAAGGTAATTACCAGGTGCTGCTTCCTCCTCTATGTTGGCCTTCTCGAGATCTTTTTCCAACTCCTGGGCGCATTTCTCGCATAGAGGGATTGGAATACCATTCACCTCGTATATGTCTATGTTCGTGTCTTCCGTGCAATCCTTCCCGTAACATTGGATTTTAGCCTCGGGATATTTCTCGGCGGTGTACCCGGAGATGTCCTCTAATACTTCTTTGATTTTGTCTTTGTTGGAGGATTTGAACTCGAAGTCTACGCTGGTTTTGTCATCTGGATCATTTCCGACCTTCTTCGCGTATCCATCTTTCTCCCAGGATTTGATCCTCTCCATGTCGCTTTCGTCAAGCTCGATGGGGAATCTTACCGATACGCATATCCTGTTATTCTCATCTTCGTGTATGATTACGAGTGTGTTTCGTTGAAATCCGTATAAGAAAACGTCGTTGCTCTTGAATCCTAACGTTTCATTTAATTCTTTTAATGCTGAACTCATTTGTGTGTCTCCTTCCTTTTGTTTTTCCCCACAGATGGGGCATGACAGGGTTTATCTGCCACATTAGTTTAATACTATTACTTTTTTACGCTTTTAAATGATTTTATAGATTATCAACACAAATGTAGATTATTTTCTCAATATTCCAAATATATTTTACAGAAGTTTCATCGTTTTCTGTGCGATTTGTATTGTGCGGGGCGGTTGCTCACTTGGGGATTGAGGGGTCAAAGAGAAGGGGATGCCATCTGACATCCCCTTTCTTTTCCATTGATAACGTCGAACCGACGTTTCATAGCCTATAATCTTCTACTATCTCGTCAAATTAATCTTAAAGGCGATACCGAAATCTGTAGTGATGATAGGGAATCCCTCAGACACTTTCGGCGTGCTGGACTTGCAATCGAAGTAGAGCTTGACGTTCAGTCTTTCGCTGAATAAGTAATCGGCGGAGAGTTTCAAGGCGAGTGAACGCAAGCCGCTGCTCAATTGGGAGAATGCCTCGTCGATGATGCGGATGTATGCGTCCGTGTTCTTGAACGAGAGGTCTCCTCGCAGGTTCAGGTCGTTCTTTATCTTCTTCTGTTGCTTGCCGAGGTTGATGATCATGCCGATGTCGTCGAAACGGTAACCTGAACCGATCACCAACTCCTTGCTGGTGGACTCGAGTATCTGGTTGCCCGGAATATCCAATTGTACGTTACGTGATCTCTTGAACTCGCATTTCATGCTCAAACTGTTTTTCAAGCTTGCGTCCACACCAAAGAATGGTGCGAATTGCTCGCTGATGCTGACGGAGCTGATATCGTATTTGGAGGTGACGTTGTTGAATTCCTCGTACTCTCCGCTCGTTCCGTAACGGTCGTTTCCGTAGATGTTGTTCGTCCATTCCAATAAGGAGCTGTAAGGACCTACACTGTAGGTGCTCTTGTAGGCGTGGTTCAAATTGAATGATTTGAACGCTTTCCTGATTGGTTCGATACGCATCATGGAACTGCATGTCAGCTTCCAGTTTGGTATGAGGGAAGTTACCATGCTTTTGAAGTTTCCGCTTGGTATGTAGTTCAAGTCCACATCGTCCGCATTCTTCTTCATGTAGGCCGCATAGAAGGCAGGAACAAGCACGTCGGCACCGCTTGGATTCACGAAGTTCGGTTTCCCGTTGCTGTTCATGTCACCCACTTGTCTGTATATCCTGCTTTGGATAGTTCTTCTATTGCGCAAGAATTCCTCGAACACCTCTGAGTTCGCTTCGTTGGATTTGAAGGCGGTGCGTATGGAGATGCAGGTCCTGGAGTATGTTCCGGAGAATTCCTTCATGTTCCAATCGTCCGAATATCCGTACATGTAGTAGATGTCATCCTGGTTGTTCTTCATCCAAGATGCGTTCAAATCTATTTTCAGGTTCGGCAACGGTTCCAGTTGCGCTTTCGCGGTGAGGTTCTGCGAGATGGACCTCACGATAGGCGTAGTGATTTTGCCGTCCATAAGCAATACTGAGTCACGCTCGTAGGCATTGTGGATGAACTTGTTGGTGTTGTAGAATCCGAATGTGAAGTCGTAGCCCGGATCGTCGCAGTCTTGTCCGAGGAATCCGCTGGTAGGCCTATAGCCACCGATTTCGAGCACATCTCCATGGCGATAGTTGAAGCTTATGTTTCTCACCATCATGAGGAATCGAGCGGAGTATTCGAGACCTTTGTAGAATCCCTTATCACCTTTGTTGTCGACTGTGATGACCATCGTCACGTCGTTCAGGTCCACACTACTGGTGACGTTGATGACGTTCGCGTCGATGGATGAGAACTTCACTGGGAATTCTTTTCCTGTCGAGTCTTTTACCGCCACCTTCAGTTTGAGAGATCCCAATCTGTGGCTGATACGTGTTTTGTTACCAGCTTTCAGCCTCATGTTCTTCCTTTCGTAGCTCTTCGGCTTATCAGCTGTCTTCTCGTCTTTGGAGTCTTTCTTCTTGGTGTTGGTCGTAGGCGTTTTGCTGAATTTCTTGTTGATTTCCTTCAGACGAGGGAATTTGTTGTATAACGTTTCGAAATTGAAGCGCACGTCTCCGTTCCAGTTCCTCTGGTTCTCTATGATATTACCCGTCACAGGGGCTTCACCCAATACCAAGACCGTTCCCTTGTCCCATTGGTAGAAGGCGGAGTATGAGGCATTGGAGGTGATCCAATCCAAGTGCGGAAGCTTGTTGATTGGAATGTTATACGAGATGTTGAATTTCTGCTCGTAGGATACTGGCTCTCCGAAGTGCTTGATGCTGTACCATACAGTGTCTTTCCACTTGTCGTACCAATCGTAGTAGCCGATGTCGTCCAAGTATTGCTTGTTGATCGGTATGTTGATCAGTCTCTCGCCATCCTCTTCTTCCGTCCTGATAATCTCGGCGATTTCGGAGTTGGTGGCGGTGGACAAACTTACCTTGAGGTTCCTTGTCAAGTCCCATTTGATATCAGACGTTCTGTCCCATTGCCAGTTCTTGTCGAACGTCATGTATTGGAAGGTGGTATCCTTGACGATTGGCTGCATGTAGTTCCTCATTTGAGCCTCCTCGTAGTAGCGTGTCATGGAGGTACCGAACGCGATGTTCTTAGGCACGTAGTAGAAGTTGAAATCCCTGAATAGCTTCAGATATGGGGACTTGAATATCTTGACCTTCTTGAACGGCTCCACCGGTTTCGGGTTGATGGAGTACACGTAGTTGAACATGCCTTTGTAGTTCTGGATGTTTTCGTATTCCAGTTCAGGGTTCACCTCCTCCGATTTGTTGTAACCCAAACTGAATGAGAAGTTGGCTGGGTCGTACGGCATCGGTTTCTTGCTTGTTATGCCCACACGCACATTGTTGAGCGCATAGCTCTTGTATATCTTGTTGGTTTGGGACATCTCTTTGATGGAGTCCTTTATCGCATCCGAATCGTAGTTGTCGAGTGTCTTCTTCAGTTCGACGTCCGTGTTCATCGGATCGTATTTCGGTGAGGTGCGTTGGTGTGTGCGCGTGTAGGAGAACGGCATGTTGACCTTCGCTTTCTCAGGGAAGAATTTACCCAATTGGATGGCGGCCGCGAGGTTGTACTCGTAGAAGTCGTCCTGGTTCCTTTCCATCACGTTATCCTCGATATTACCGAAGCCTACCGTCTCGATTTGTCCGCCCAATGAGAACGATCCCAAGTCGGAGAATACGATGCCCAAGTTGGCCACGGCTGCCCAACCGCCTTCCTCGTTGTAGCCTGACATACGCATCTCATTGACCCATATCTCCGCATTGTGCGATACATTGTCTTCGTTGATGATACCGATCATCATGGATGTGATATCTCCAAAGGATGGTGAACCCATCACCGCCATGGTGTTGTGCCCGTCCATCTTGGTGTATGCTTCGTTGTATTTCGCTTGGCCGGACACTTTCTTCCTGTCCCTCTCCAGTTTGAGGTTGGTCAGTTGCTCGAACGAGAAGTCGAAATTGTTCTCTTTTGGCCAAATCTGGTTGGCGTCGATGGCTCCGGCTTGGGTCATCTTCAATGGAATCTTGTACTCGTAGTAGTTCTCCGTGAAGTCTGATCCGAAGCGTACGAACGCATAGATTCTATTGTCTGGTATGTTCTCCCCGTCGATATACTCTTCCGCATGTACGAACATCTTGAAGCGTTTGTACTGACGAGTGTCTAACGCAGCGGTCTTGTATACTGCCCGCACGTCGTTAGGCTCGAGGCTGTCTATACGCAAAACCATTGATTGCTCGTTCTCTTCCCTGATTTGGCTTTGGCTAGGGTCGATGGTTTGCTTGATGCCTGGAGGTAGTTTGTATCCTACAGGTTTCTTCCTTTGGTCTTTTTCGTAGCATACGGAGGAGATGTCAATCTTTCCTGTTCCGCGTAACTTCGCGTATATGCTATTGTCCACTAGCCTGTCGTTTTTCTCGTAAATGCGCCAATCGGTGCGCACCAGTTGGAATTCTCCGAAACGCAGGTGCTCCTCCTCTTGGAAGCCGGTCATGTACATACGGATGTAACGGATGGAACGGAAGTCGGATATTCCTCCCTCTGCACGCTTTTTAGGAGTCTTGATCGGTATTCTGAATTGATACCATTTGATGTTCTCCTTGTCGCCGTTTTTCAGCTCCACTGGCGATTCCACCATGTTGGTGATATAGTTCTCCTCCCATTCTGCCTCGTTTTGGAAGATGGACTTGTCTATGTTCACGATATACTCGAAGTACTGCTCCGATTCGTTTAGCGTGTTATCTCCGTTCAGGTCTTCCGCATCAGGCGATGTTGTGGCGGAGGAGGTGAACTTATCGTCGCTGGCCGTCGAGTTGCCGTCTGTTCCGTTGTAGTATTTGTATCTGTCAAAGATGCTTGCTTCAATGTCGTCATAGTCCGATCCTCTGTAGTAGTGGTAGTTATCACCCGCTGGGTCGTTGAGAGGGGAGAATGGCGCTTTGTTCCATCTCTGTTTGGTTGTCGCACTCACTTTAGCGTTTATCTCCCTGTAGTATTTGGAGTAGGAGCTGGCGAAGCGCAATTCCTCTTCGTTGGACAATCCGTCCAATCCAAGGTCTTGTTGGTTGAGGTTGGCGTTGTCGAAGGAGTTCGTCAACGTTGTCAGCCTTGGCACGCGTCCCCAAATGGTGGTGTCGACAGCGGCGTTGTTGTTGGAGGTAGGTAATCCGTTCTCGAACGCTTTCCGACCATCTTTTAGGATATCCTCCGACACATTACCCAAGTTGAAGACCAATAGACCTGATGTTGTGTTCATGTCTGAATAGACGAATGGGTCCATCAACCAGAATTCGAGATATTCCACGTTTGATGTTTCGAAGTTGGTGTTGTCCAATTTGCGCATGACACCTCCCCAGCGGTCTTCTGGATTAGTCAGGTAACCGTCTGGACCCATTCCTGAGATATCCAGGTTGTATTGACCTCTCTCTTTCGGATAGTAGTGCAGGTGGAGGGTTTGCATGGTTGTGGACTCTCCGACGATTGGATCTTTGTCTTGGTATATTTCTCTCTCGTCCACTTGACGAACATAGTGGTTGGAGAGTTGCTCCTTGTCCTTCTTGATGTGGTCAGGCGTGTTGGAGCTTGATCTGGTGAATATTTGGTCGATATAGTACCATGCCAGATGTGCCCTGTTCAGTCCATATCCCACGTTCGTGAGGTCTGTCGCGCTGAGCTGTTGCCCCCAGTAGCTATCACTCTCCCTGATGAAGTGTTTGTCTTTGAGTGGTCCGCTGGTAATTTTTGGCGTACTTGCTAAAACCCATGATGTAGGGTGTTTGATATTGATGGACGACTCGGTTCCTTCGAAGTCGTCTATGTATGATGTTCCCTCATCCTCTTGGTTGACGGCCTTGCTGTGGCCAGGGATCATCTGTGCGAATTCCCCTGAAAGGGCAACGGAAGAAGGTGCCTTCGCATCCACCAATGGTATCTTGTCGATGACTGAAGTCAACCATTGCCAATCGGACTTGAATGTTCCGTTCATTCCCCATATCGTGTTGGAGATTGGCTCGTTGCCCATGCCGATTTTTTGGGTCAGCGGTTTCTCGGACAGGTGGAGCAATGTTCCTCCCAAACTGAATTTGTCGGAGAACTCATACTCCATGTTCGTTCCTATGAGTGATTTCCTTTGTGTGTTGAAGAAGGACTCGCTTTCAAGGGAGACATTGATTGGGGAGTTGGACGAAAGCGCTATCTCATCCAGGATCTTTACGATACCCAGGTTATAGTCCACCGTGTATCCTGTGCCCTCCACCAACGTTCTTCCGCCGGCGGTGACTCTCACGGAACCTCTTGCCACGTTGGTGGCACCGAGTCTGATTTCCGATCCGGAAGATGAGCTGTATTTACCTGTTATGAGGTATTTGTCTTTCTCCGTATACTCTTTTGCCACTGTGAGGGTGGAGTCATACAACTCAGGATAGGTGAATTTATCCACGCCCGCCATATTGTTGTATCCGGCTCTGATGCCCTTGTCGAACGGACGGGTGGAGAGGAATATGATCCTTCCTGTCGTCGGGTCTACCGTATAGCCTCTGATGAAGTCGAAATAGCCGTCCGGCATTGCGTTCAACCGTTTGTTCAGTCGGTCCATGTTCAAGACGCGCAACAGGTTTTTGTTACCCAACGCCGGTATATAGTTCAGATATTGGGTAGTCGAATCGCTTTGATAGTAATATTTGACCTCCACCTTGAAGTTGTCTTCCTGTATGTTATAGGCACCTAATGAGTAGATGTTCTTCATGGCGAGATTCCATAGCCGCTTGTTGTTAGGTGCAGGTATGGAACCCTTTATCAACTTCACGAACAAGTTTTTTGTCGATGTGCTTGCCGTGTCGGTTGTGCTTGTGGTCAACTCTCCGACCTTGTAAGTCTTTCCTCCTTGCGTGTATTCGTATGCCACGGCGACGATGTTGTCCGATGAGACGCTGCTCTTCAGGGATACGTATCCCAATTCAGAGTTGAGCGTATACTCTGACTCCCGCAACAACTTGGCGTTGTTGAGTATTTCGTATTCTTTTGCCGATTGGTAGTCTTGACCGTCGATGACGAGGTTGGACATCTCGTTGGAGGCGGTTTGTATGTCTCGTAATGCCTTGTTGGTGCTGATGGTGCTGTAGAGGTTTCCGTTGGCGTTGCTAGGCCATGATTCCGATTGACCTTCGCCATCGTATGTCTCCGCAAGGTCGCGTAGCGCGATTATGTTTCGCATCGTGGTGTTGTTGGACGATGAGTTGGAAGAGTTCGTTGTCCAGATTTCCACTTTGTTGATGACGATTCCTGACTGCGGATTAGGCGCGTTCTTCGCCCACTCATCATAGTGGTCGTAGAAGTAGGTGGAGAGGAAGAAGTGCCTATTCTCCTCGTATTGCGTGGCCCTAATCTCAAAATCAGTGGTTTGCGCCCCTTGAGTTGAGATGTTCTTTCGCTCAGATTGTTGTTGGGATACGACAGCGGATACCTTCAGTTTGCCGAATTGCAGGTCTGTACGGAATCCGAACAGGTCTGTGCTTCCCGTGATAAGTGATGAGGAGAGCGGTAGTTTGACGTTACCAGCCTCGACTAATTGGAGTATGTCATCCTCTTCTCCCTTGTAACCCAGGTTGATGAGTCGTTGGTCTGCGTTAAAGGTAGCTTCGGTGTTGTAGTTGATGTTGAAATTGATCTTATCTCCCACATTTCCAGTGGCTGACAATTGAATCTTACAATCGAAGTCGAACGTCGTGTTTTTTCTGTTACGCTCGGAGATGGCCGGGTTCTTTCTCTTTGTGATGGTGAAACCGAATGGCAGTTCGACAGACCCTTGTGTCTTCAGTTGCACACCACCCGGACCGAATATCTTCTCTCCCTGCTTGCCTAAACCGATTTGTATCTCGCCTGGGGTGAACTTGTTGCCACCCTCCGTGTTGGTTTTAGCTTTTTCTGCCCAATAGTTGTTCATGGACTCCTTCAACGCATGCGCCCTGTATTCGTCTTCGCTGAGTACGAATGGTGTCGACACCTCCATCTCGCCTATTTTTGTTCGGTAGATGTAGAACCCGCTCTCCGGGTCGTAGTCTACGTCTGTGCTCATGTTGCTCGGATTGGCGAGGTCCATGGAGGATTTCTGGGTGAAGTCGTCATAGGTGACCATCTCCTGCTTCTTGAGGGGATAGCGCAAGCTGGTCGTGTCCTCTTGCGGGTCGGCAAGGGTTGGCTTTCTGTCGGATGGTTTCGGGAGGGAAACATTCCCATCCCCTTGTGCGAATGCCGAGAAGGCAAGTATTCCACAAAGCGACGCGGCTATGAATATATTATGTCTATTTAATTTCTTCAATGTCTGTCTTTCTTTCTGATTAGGAAACGAAGTCAAAGCTGTTTTAGTGCGTCCTTGATGATTTTTTCTAGCGAAATTGTCGGGTCGCTTGCAATGATTTTGTCGACCACCTTCGCGGAAGCACTTCTGTTGAACCCTAACAAGACCAAAGCGGTGAGCGCCTCTTCTCTGTTGTTGTTCGTCTGTATCTGTGCGCCCAACGGAGACGTTTCTTTCCCCACTTTGTCTTTCAGGTCAACGATGATTCTCTGGGCGGTTTTCAGTCCGATGCCTTTTACCGCCTTGAGTTGGCTGACGTTCTCTCCGCTGATGATGGCCTCCAATTCGGGTACAGAGAAGGAGGATAGTATCATCCTGGCGGTGTTGGCGCCAACGCCTGATACGGATATGAGCAGAAGGAAGAGGTCTCGTTCCGCTTTTTCTGCGAAACCGTAGAGCGTGAAGGCGTCCTCGCGTATGGCCTCATGGATGTAGAGCTTAGCCTCCGCCTTGCCCTCCAGCGCCGCATAGGTGTTCAGCGAGATGTTCACCGCGTACCCGACCTGATTGGCCTCTATGATGGCCATGGCGGGACTCAGTTCCTCGACTCTGCCTTTGATATATTCGTACATTCTATCTCTAAGTTATATTTTAGTTTGCAAAATTAATGAAATAATTCTAAAAAAAGCAATTTGGGCGTGTGGAAGTTTTATTTGGTGGGCTATTGGAGGGGAAAGTGTAAATTAAGGATTAAGAGTTAAGGGTAAGAATTAAATGTTTGGAAAATTGGGTGTGCAAGGCTTTTCCGTTTAGATGGGGGCAGAGGGGGATTGTTTGTTTTGCGTCCCTGGAATGATAAATTGTAGAGACGATGATCATATAAGGCACAAAAAAAGCGGACCGAAGCCCGCTTTTTGATTTGCTTAATTCAGCAGTGATTATTTCTTGCCGAACAAAGTCTCACCAGCCTTGCCAGTGTTCTTGATCGGAGTGTTAACGTTTCCGTCACCCAACTTTTGAGTTCCTGCCATCAAAGCGATGATAACCTTGTCAGCGTTCTCTACTGCGTTAGCTTG
This sequence comes from Paludibacteraceae bacterium, assembly GCA_017962085.1. Taxonomy (GTDB): domain Bacteria; phylum Bacteroidota; class Bacteroidia; order Bacteroidales; family Paludibacteraceae; genus UBA1181. Next base: position 82,767 of record JAGCWA010000028.1, on the reverse strand, counting down.
GAAAGAAGTAACGAGTTTACCCTCGCTGAGGATCAAGTAAGAAGTACCAGCGTCAGAAAGAGTGATCTCCTCGTTCTTTTGATCTGTTCCGTCGCAAGTGAGCTCGAAAGTTACAGAACCTGCAGAAGCTGCAGTAACCTTGATCCAACCAGAAACTGCGTTTTGTTTGTTAGAGAAAGAATACTTCTCACCAGTAGAAACTTGCATGGAAGTGAAAGTAGAGTTCTCGTCTGCCTTGTCATCGTCGTCACCGCAAGATGCGAAAGTGAAAGCAGCAGTCAAAGCTGCGAAAATCACTGCCAAATTAAAAATCTTTTTCATTTTGTAAATAAATTAAAAAGTTAAACAATAAAATTCGATCATATAACACGAAACCCGCCTTTGCAGGTTTGACAGTGCAAATATAACAAAAAATTGGAATCACAATTTTTTATATTCTATTTTTTTTAGATTCGTTTAAATTTTTTTGAGAAAAAAGATTGTTATACTCCTTTGGGTGTTGTTTCTTCTTGTTTATTATGTCTTTTTTGCCCATGTTATTGGGTGCTGTGAGTTCGCCTCCCCGTGGTGCGCAGGTGTGGAATATGCCGGAATCCCTAAAAAAAATAGCGACGGAACCGCAAAGCTCCGTCGCTTGTATAGTCATTGTTTGTCGTGAGGGGGCGGATATTATTCCTCGTCCTCTTCTTTCACGTTGGTGAACACGATGGAGATATCGTCGTCCTCGTCCAACTTGTCGAGGAGCTTGTTGAGGGTCTCACGCTGTTCTGCGGTGATCTCCTTCGTGTCGTTAGGAGCGTAGATGAATTCCACGTCCTTGATCTCGAACCCATTGTCCTCCAAGTAGGATTGGATCTTAGAGTTATTCTCGAACGCACCTTCGATGATGATTTCTCCGGTCTCGTCGTCCTTGAATACCTCTTCCACCCCGAAGTCGATCAACTCCAACTCCAGTTCTTCGAGGTCCGCTCCCTCTTTCTCCGCTACTTTGAACACGCATTTGTGCTCGAAGAGGAATGCGAGGCTGCCGGATGTGCCGAGGCTACCTCCGTGTTTGTTGAAATAAGAGCGCACGTTGGAGACGGTGCGTGTATTGTTATCTGTCGCGGCCACTGCCAAGACTGCTACTCCGCCAGGACCATATCCCTCGTAGATGATCTCCTTGAAATCAGCGGCGTCCTTGTCGGTCGCCTTCTTGATGGCGCGGTCTACGCTGTCTTTCGGCATACACTCCGCTTTCGCTTTCTGCAGGAGCATGCGGAGACGTGAGTTGGAGGATGGATCCGCACCGCTGGCCTTGACGCTAATGGTTATTTCCTTAGAGATGCGGGTGAACGTCTTGGATAATCGGGCGTTCCTCGCAAAAATTCTTGCTTTACGGTATTCAAAAGCTCTTCCCATTTTATTATTATTAGTTATTGTATGTTTTTATCTTGCCGTCTTTCGTGACCAAATGTCACGCGAAGGTATTATTTTTTGTTGAGTTTGCCAACCCCATAAACTTAATTCATAACTCTTAATTCATAACTCTTAATTCTCAATGATTCTTCCGTCCTGCATGTTGATGATCCTTCCCGAGCCGGAGGCCATCTCCATGTCATGCGTGACCACGACGAGCGTCTGCCCCATCTCTTTTTGCAGTTGGCAGAACAATCGATGGATGTCCTGTTTGTTCTTTGAATCAAGGCTTCCTGTCGGTTCGTCGGCGAGCAGGACGTCCGGTTTGTTGATGAGGGCGCGCGCCACGGCGACCCGCTGCTTCTCTCCTCCCGATAGCTCGCTTGGCTTATGGTCGGCCCTTTCGCTCAGGTTCATGAAGGCGAGCAGCTCCTTCGCCTCCCGTTCCGCCTCGGATTTCTCTCTCTTTGCGATCAGGGCGGGGATCATGATGTTCTCCAGGGCGGTGAATTCCGGCAGGAGTTGGTGGAATTGGAAGACGAAGCCGATGTGTTTGTTGCGGAAAGCCGCTTGCTCGTCATCCGATAGGGAGAAGACATTTGTTCCGTTGATGGTCACCTCGCCCATGTCGGGCTTGTCCAGCGTGCCTAGGATCTGTAGCAGTGTGGTCTTGCCCGCGCCGCTCGCACCGATGATGGAGACGAATTCCCCCTTCTCGATGGATAGGTTCACACCACGCAGCGCGGTGAATTGCCCGAATGATTTGGTGATGTTATTTGCTATTATCATAATACTCTTCCATTTTATTGGTCAGGATAGATTCCAACTCCTCAGGGGTTATATTGATTTTGAGTTTGCCGTTTTGGGCGTAGGATATTCTTCCCGTCTCTTCTGAGATGATGATGACCATCGCATCGGTTTTTTCGGAGAGGCCTACTGCTGCCCTATGGCGTAGTCCGATCTCCTTGGGTAGGTCGAAGTTGTGCGAGACGGGTAGAATACAGCCTGCCGCTGTTATCTTGTTTTTGGAGATGATCATCGCCCCGTCATGTAGCGGCGAGTTCTTGAAGAATATGTTTTCGATGAGGCGGGCGTTGATCTCCGCGTTGATGATGTCGCCCGTCACTTCGATGGTTTTTAGGTCTTTCGATTTCTCGAATACGATGAGTGCGCCCACCCGCCTTTTCGCCATGTTCTTACAGGCGATGATGATCTGCATTACTTCAGCGTCGACCAGTTGGGATGGGTTGGCGGAGAACAATTTGTTGATGAACGATGACACTTTGTCGCGCCCGGTTCCGATTCGGGATAGCGTCTGCCGTATCTCATCCTGGAAAAGCACGATGAGCGCGATGGCTCCCACGTTGACGATCTGGTTCATGATGCCTCCCAACAGTTGCATTTGGAAGACAAAGTTCACGACCAGCCATGCGATGACGAAGAAGAGTATGCCTAGGAAGATGCGCATGGCGACCGTTCCCCGCAGGACCTTATAGGTCTTGTAGAGCAGACAAGTGACTAAAAAAATGTCTATGTAATCGATCAGTCTAATCATTTTGTACCTTGTTATTATAATAACGCGTATATAGGTCGACGCATTGTTTCGCTTCTTTCACGTCATGTACCCGCAGAATGTCTGCCCCTGCGATCAGTGACAAGGTGTTCAGTACTGTGGTTCCGTTCAATGCCTCTTCGGGGGTGATGTCCAGCGTCTGCCAGATCATCCTTTTTCTTGAAATGCCCACTAAGAGAGGGTACCCCAGCGACTTCAGCTCCTGCTGTAGGGATAGCAGTGCAAAGTTTTGGTCCATTGTCTTTCCGAAACCGAATCCGGGGTCGATGATGATTTTGCGGGCGCCTTTCTCCTGCAGTGCTTTGATTCCTTCTGCAAAGAAAGCGAAAATTTTTCTGATTAGTTCCTCCGGAGAGGAGGAATCCACTTCAAGGGAATGTGTAAATACATAGGAGCAGTCCAATTTGACCACGGTCTCCGCCATCTTTGGGTCGCTTCCATATACGTCGTTGATGATTTGCGCTCCGAATTCTTCCACCGACATGCGGGCGACGCTGGCCCGGAAGGTGTCTATGGAGAGGCAGATGTCCGGGTATGCGCTCCTGATGGTTTCTAATGCCTTCCTCATTCTGGATATTTCCTCTTTTTCGTCGACCGGGGCGCTTCCCGGACGGGTGGAGCAGGCTCCGATGTCGAAAATGGTGGCGCCCTCCTTGATGAATTGTTCGATTTTTGACAGGATGGCATCTTTGGTTTCACATCGGCTATCCTTGAAGAAGGAATCCGGCGTAATATTTATTATCCCCATCACTTGGGGTGTGTTTTTATTGTAAGTTGCTGTCATACAATTAATTATGTAATGAATTTTCCGCTTTTGGACGGACCTAATATTAAAAAATGCAAAAAAATATCCCTAAAAACTTTTTTGCAAAAATAGAAAATATATATCTTTGTCCACTACTTCAGTCGCGAAATTGATTGTGCTGTTGAATTTTGAGGTTGAGTGGGGCAATAAAACTGCAAAAGAGAAGTTATATAATTATTAAATGAAACATTATCTTATTTTATTATAGTGCTATGAGACACGTAAATTTTTTGAAGACTGCGGCGTTGTTGATGTTAGCTGGTGTTACATTGGCTTCGTGCGGAGAAAAAAAGTTGAAAGACTCGAAGGAATCAAACGCTACAGGTTGGAAATACAATGACAAGGAGAATGGCGGATTCCAGGTTGTGAATGGTTATGTACAGGAAACCCCTCCGGGAATGGTATTCATCGAGGGTGGTACCTTTACGCAAGGCCGTGTGATTGAAGATGTGATTGGTGATTGGAACAACATCCCGAGACGTGTGACCGTTGCTTCCTTCTATATGGATAAATATGAGATTTCAAATGTGAACTGGCGTGAGTACCTCTATTGGATGGGCAACGTCTTCCACAATACTCCTGAATATGTTGAGAAAGCTTATCCAGACACATTGGTTTGGAGAGAGGAGTTGGCTTACAACGAGCCATATTTGGACTTCTATTTCTCACACGTCGCTTACAACTGGTATCCTGTTGTAGGTGTTAACTGGGAGCAGTGCTCTGATTATTGTATCTGGCGTACTGACCGTGTGAACGAGATGAGAATGGCTTCCAAGGGTATCATCCAATATCCTGACTTCCAAGCTTTGAAGGGTAACACTGACCCTAACGATATCGCTCAGAACCAAGTGTTCAGTACTCAGAAGTATTTGATGAAGTCTGACTATAAGCCAACTGATGGTAAGAAGCCAGTGACTGACGTTTATGGAAATGTTAGAAAGACAAATATGTCCGACGGTATTTTGATGCCGAAGTATCGTCTCCCGACCGAGGCTGAGTGGGAGTACGCTGCTTACGGAACAAAGGCTATCGAGGGCGAGGAGAACTACCAAGAGAGAAAGATTTATCCTTGGTACGGTCACCAAATGCGTAACCCAAGCAAGAAGGTTAAAGGTCAAATGTATGCCAACTACGTTCGTGGTCGAGGCGATATGATGGGTATGGGTGGTCACTTGAACGACCATGCTACTATCACGGCTCCAGTGGACGCTTTCTGGCCAAATGAGTTCGGCCTCTATTGTATGGCTGGTAACGTAAACGAGTGGGTAATGGATGTTTATCGTGTGTTGTCTAGCGACGATGTACAAGAGTACAACCCATTCCGTGGTAACGAATATAAGGTTCCTGTTAAGGAAGAGACTACCATCGATGGTGTGAACGTGAAAGTTCCTCAAATCGATAGCTTGGGTCGTGTGGTATTCGCTTACCCAGTTGACAAGGCTGAGGATCCTGCAGGTTACGCTAAGTTGGATGTTCGTAACTACAAGGATGGTGACGCTGGTAGCGCATTGAACAGAACAGAATGGACTGTCGTTACGGATCCTGACGTTTCTACTAAGAAGTTGTACGATCCAGATCCGGAGAGCGACAAGGAGAGCTTCTTGACCTCTAAGGTTTCTAATACTTCCCGCGTATACAAGGGTGGTGGTTGGAAAGACCGTTCTTACTGGTTGAACCCAGGTCAGAGAAGATATCTTGAGCAGACTGAGTCTCGTAGCGATATCGGTTTCCGTTGCGCGATGAGCAAGGTAGGTGCTGAGGATGGAGATGTAAGATAATGTAATCTCATAGAAAAAAAAGCCCCTCTCGTAGGGGCTTTTTTTGTTACTGATAGTTTATTCTTTTCGTTATGGATATTCAAAGCATTTATGATATATTCTCGCGCTTCCCGCTTGTGACAACCGACAGCAGGAGTTGCCCTAAAGATTCTTTGTTCTTCGCCTTGAAGGGCGGTAACTTTGATGGTAATAAGTTCGCGAGCGCCGCTATCGAACAGGGTTGTGCTTATGCCTTCGTGGATGAGCCGGAGTATGCGGACGGTAATCGGATCTTGTTGGTCGATGATTGCTTGAGGACCTTGCAACGTCTGGCTGAGTACCACCGCAAACAGTTGGGCCTGAAAATCATCGGTGTTACGGGTAGTAACGGTAAAACGACGACCAAGGAGTTGCTCGCTTCTGTCTTGAGCAAAAAGTTTAATCTGACCTATACGAAGGGTAACCTGAACAACCAAATCGGTGTTCCGTTGACCCTCTTGTCCATCAAGAAAGAACATGAACTGGCTATCGTCGAAATGGGTGCGAGCCACCCTGGAGACATCGAGGAGCTGGTGAACATCGCCCATCCTGATTTCGGCTTGATCACGAACATCGGTACCGCTCATATCCTTGGCTTCGGCTCTTTCGAAGGTGTGGTCAAGACGAAGTGCGAGTTGTATGATTACCTGCGGACTCATAACGGAAAGGTATTTTATCATTGCGCTAATCCTATTTTGGAGGAGAAGTCTTTGGGTATGGACCGTATCCCTTACGGGGCGGGTTCTCCGCTCTCTGCGGAATTGGTGGGTTGCGATCCTTTCCTGCATATCTGTTGGAATGGTTATGATATCCAAACCCAGCTGATCGGTGCCTATAATTTTGAGAACGTGCTGGCGAGCATTGCTGTGGGTTCCTACTTCGGTGTCGATCCGCAGGATATCGTGGAGGCTATCTCCCAATATGCGCCGACGAACAGCCGCTCCCAATATAAGAAGACTGCTTCCAATGATCTAATCATCGACGCCTATAATGCAAACCCTACTAGTATGTCGGCCGCCCTCGATAATTTCGGGAAGATGGTCGCTGAGAGCAAGGTGGTTGTTCTGGGCGACATGAAGGAGCTGGGCCATGTCAGCGAGGTGGAGCATCAGAAGATTGTGGATATGTTGCCAGCCCTGCATCTGAAACAGGCTTTCTTAATCGGTCCTGAATTCGCTAAGACGAGCGCTGACGCTTTGAAGTTCGATTCGGTCGACCAACTGAACGAGTACCTAAAGGCGAACCCGATATCCTCTTCGCTTGTCCTTGTGAAGGGGTCTAATAGTATGAAACTGACCTCTTGTATCGATAATCTGTAATGACCGATTGCCATGAAACAGATAGCCTTATTGGTAATTTTCTTTTCGATTTTCTTCTCCTATCTCTTCTATGTCCATAACCGTAAGAAGAAGGCTTTGCCTCCTGTTGAGGAGGAGACGGAGGAGGAGCGGAAGGAACGTATACGGAAGGAGAAGATCGCCTCGGGCGAGTGCTGCGGACAACATGCGGTCTGCGAGCGTGATTCGCTCTTGAACACTAAGATGAAGGCGGTCTATTACGACGATGAGGAGTTGGATGTCTTTGCGAACAGAGAGCCTTCCAGCTATACGGACGAGGAGATCTCGCAGTTCCAGAACGTGCTTTATACCATGAAGGATTTTGATGTGGCCGGTTGGCTGAAAAGCCTTCAGACTCGAGAAATACAGTTGCCTGACGTGGTGCGGGAGGAGGCGCTGATGATCGTTTCCGAGCGAAGGTCGAACGCAAGTGCCACTGTCTAAATTTTAAAGAGGAATCCCTATGAAGTCCAGATTGAAATCTCTTCTTTTCGTATACCTCTTTTGGGTGGTTCTTTTTGTTTTACAGAAACCTATCTTCCTGTTGTTCCATTGGGATAGCGCATGCCGCCATTCTTTTGGGGAGTGGTTGCTGACCAATCTCCATGGGTTCTCGATGGACCTTTCCATGGCGGGTTATTTTACCCTGCCGATATTAGTTGTGCTATTGGTCTCTTGTTTCTTCTCCAAGGATCGTATCTTTGGGAATATCACGAAGGTCCTCACCATTATCTTCCTCACTTTTGGCATGTTGGTTTTGGTCTCAGACCTTTTCCTGTACAAGTATTGGGGCTTCCGTCTCGATGCCACCCCTCTCTTTTATCTGTCGTCGCCTAAGGATGCGGCGGCGAGTGGTACGGCGAAGGAGTATATCTCCGCATTGCTTCTTTTCACGCTCTTCCTAGGCGGTTCCGTGTGGACGTATCTTAAATTGCACAAACGCTTTTTCTCCTTTTCGGGGAAGGCTTATGTGGCGTTGCTCCCCCTCTTGCTCCTAGGGGGCGTGATGTTCATCGCCATAAGGGGCGGTGTGGGTGTCTCCACGATGAATGCGGGCAGGTGTTATTTCAGCAAGGATATTTTTTTGAATCATGCGGCGATTAACCCTACCTGGAACTTCATCAGTGCTTGTTTCTCTTCCAAGCGGTTCGACGATCAATATCGTTTCATGCCGGACGAGGAGGCGCATGAGGGGATTCTTCCTTTGCTTCCTGTCGAGGGGGATTCCACCACGGTTCGCCTGCTGAATACCGATCGCCCGAACATTATCTTCCTGATCATGGAGGGTATCGGTTCGAATGTGATAGAGACGCTAGGCGGGGAAAAGGGTGTTGCGCCTAATCTTGACCGCCTGATGTCGGAAGGACTTCTCTTCACCCGCTACTATGCGAATAGTTTCCGCACGGATAGGGGCTTGGTTTCGATTCTGAGCGGTTATCCCGCACAACCAACCTCTTCGGTGATGAAATACCCTGCTAAGACGCAGAATATAGCTAAAATACCGTTCTCCTTGAAACAAGCTGGCTATGATTTGGCCTTCTTCTATGGCGGAGATGATAACTTCACGAATCTGCACTCTTACCTCATCACTTCCGGCTTTGAGAAGATCATCACGGAAAAGGATTTCGGCCATTCTGAGATGTCCGCCAAGTGGGGTGCGTACGACCATGTGGTGTTGAACCGCCTCCTGAAGGATATTGACGGGGAGGACCACCGTCCGTTCTTTAAAACCATCCTGACGCTGAACAGCCATGAACCGTTCGATGTGCCGATGCATAGGTTGGAACATCCGTATCTTAACGCAGTCGCCTATACGGACAGTTGCATCGGGAGTTTTGTCGAGCAGCTTCGCCAAAGGGAGGTGTGGAAGGACCTGTTGCTGGTCATCATGCCTGACCATGCCTTCCGCTATCCGAACGATTTGTCCAGCTCGTGTGTCGCACGGCATGAGATTCCTATGCTTTGGTTAGGTGGCGCTCTAAAGCAACAACCGATGCGGGTGGATACGATATGCTCGCAGATGGATTTGGCGCGCACGTTGTTGGCGCAGTTGGATTTGCCTGCGGATGATTTTATCTTCAGTAAAAATATATTCGGGCAGCGGACCCATAAGTTCGCATACTACGCTTTCCCGGACGGATTTGGCATGATCGACCATCGTGGTGTGGCGATTTTCGACAATGCCTCCGGCGCACCGCAGCGGAGTGACAATGATACGCTGCTCCACTCGGGGAAGGCTTTCCTGCAGTGTCTGTACGATGATTTAGCTAAAAGATAATACGATATGCGTTGCTACAATTGTGGATCGGAATTGCCTGAAGGCTCCAAGTATTGCTTGAGTTGCGGGCGTAAGGTGGGCGAGAAGAGCCAACCCTCCTCGTCGAATGCGGAGGGTAGTGCCGAGCACTTGGACCCGAGCAAAAAGAAAGAGGGGAAACGCTTTAAGTTACCCCTCTTCCATCGTTGTATGATTTTCCTCGCTCTACTCCTTTTGGTTGTTTTGGCTCTCACCCATGCGAAGTAATTCGTCCGTGTCGTAGAGGTTCATGTGGGAATTCTTCTTCGGATAATCTATCGTGTAGTGCAGGCCTCGGCTCTCTTTCCGCTGCGAAGCGGCCTTGATGACCAGGTATGCCGTGTTGATGATGTTTCTCAGCTCACATATTTCTTTGGAGACGACAGATCTTTGGAATAGGTTTTCTGTTTCCCTATAGAGTATTTCCAGACGGTCGTAGGCTCTCTTCAGACGTAGGTTCGACCGTACGATGCCCACGTAGGCGTTCATGATTTGGTTCACCTCCTTCTCGCTTTGGGTGATGAGCACCATCTCCTCGTTGAGGGATGTTCCTTCGTCGTTCCATTCCGGTATCTCCTCGTTCCATGAGATGGCTGGCAGGTATTTGAGCGCATCCTTCGCGGCTGCGTCGGCATAGACCACCGCCTCGATAAGGGAGTTGGAGGCCAAACGGTTGGCACCGTGCAATCCGGTGCGGGAGCATTCGCCTGCCGCATAGAGGTTGTGGATGCTGGTCCTTGCGTTCATGTCCACCTTGATTCCTCCGCAGAGGTAGTGCGCCGCCGGTGCCACAGGGATATAATCCTTGGTGATGTCGATGCCGATAGAGAGGCATTTGTTGTAGATGGTCGGGTACTCCCTTTTCGTGGTCTCCGGGTCTTTGTGCGTCACGTCGAGGTAGACATGCTCGTCACCCGTGATCTTCATCTCATTGTCTATGGCGCGTGCGACGACATCGCGTGGTGCGAGGGAGCCTCTGGAGTCGTATTTCTTCATGAAGGCTTCGCCCTTCTTGTTGCGCAGGATGCCTCCGTAGCCACGCATCGCCTCTGTGATGAGGAAGGATGGGCGGTCGCCCGGATGATAGAGTGCGGTAGGGTGGAATTGAACGAACTCCATATCCTCCACCAATCCCTTGGCGCGGTAGACCATGGAGATACCGTCGCCCGTGGCTACTGGTGGGTTGGTTGTTGTCTGGTAGATGTTACCGATACCGCCCGTGGCCATCATGGTGATCTTCGAGAGGAAGGTGTGCACATGGTTGGTGCGGATGTCCAAAACGTAGGCTCCGTAACATTCGATGTTCGGGGTGGTGTGCTTCACCAATTGTCCCAGATGGTGTTGCGTGATGATTTCGATGGCGAAGTGTTGGTCGTATACATCGATGTTCGGGTGGTTCTTGACCGCCTTGATCAGACTCTTTTGGATCTCCTCGCCTGTATTATCCTTGTGGTGGAGGATGCGGAAGTCGGAGTGGCCGCCCTCTTTGTGCAGGTCATAGTCTCCTTTTTCGTTCTTGTCAAAATCGACGCCCCATGACACCAATTGCTTGATCTGTTCAGGTGCGCCCTCCACTACTTTGCGTACGACCGCTTCGTCGCAGATACCGTCGCCTGCGATGAGGGTGTCGATCACGTGATGTTCGAATTCGTCGGTTGGTTTAGTCACGGAAGCCACGCCACCTTGCGCATAGTGCGTGTTCGCCTCCTCCATTTCGGTCTTGCATAAGATGGCAACCTTGCCTTTGTGGGCCACCTTCAGGGCGAAACTCATGCCCGCGATGCCGGAACCGATAACTAAGAAATCATATTTTTTCGTCATATACCTTGTGTGTTTTGATACTCTTTTTCTCTATTGTATTACAAATTTAATTTTCTTTTGTATCAAAATCTTCATGAATGCTTTTTTTTTCATAAGTTTTTATATCTTTATGCATGTGATAGTAATAGCACCCTATAAATGTTGAGTTTAATTATTGGAGATTAATGAAAAATTTGTTTTTAGGACTCGTGCTGGCGTTTTCGATGGTGGCATGTACCGTTCCAGCGGACTATTTCGAGAAGGTTTCGAAAGAGGTTAGTTCGGTAGTGCAGGCGCACAACCGCTTTGTGGAGACACTTTCTTCCCCGATTGATTATGGGAAGGTGAATGAATCGTACATGGTGGGCTATGATGCGGCCAAGTCTTCGTTGGAGACCCTTCAAGGTATGTCGGATTGTAGTGGGAATGATGCGTGTCGGCAGGCTGCCGTGAATTTCGTTTCCACGTATCTCTCTTTCTACGAGAATGATTTTCCGCCGGTGCTGGATGCCATTAAGGCGGGCGAGAGTGGCGAATATTTGGAGAATCGCGTGAATTCGGTCAAGATGGATTTCGCATTGCGGTCCGCTGAGAAGGAAAAGGTTTTCTTGGACAACATGAAGGCCTTTATGAAGGAGTTCGATTTGTACGAGTCCGGATTTTAGAGTAGAAAGACGAGGTCTTTTTTTGTTGAATGTAAGTAATTAGAGTTGATTATGAGTAACATGGTTGATGTTTTTTGCGTGAATACACAAAGGAAGTACAGCTACCCTATGGGTACAAGTTTGTTGGATGTATACAAGGATTTGAATGTGCCGTTGAATGGGAAGCCTTTCGTTGTTCAGGTGAACAATGTGACGCGCGATTTGAAGTTTAAGATATATAATCCGAAAAGAATAGAGTTCCAGAGCAATGATGTGCCTGCGGGCAGACGTGCCTACGTGCGTTCTTTGTCTTTTATTTTGTGCAAGGCCTTTTACACCTTGTTCCCGGGGGCGGAAATCCGTTTGGATCACCCGATCGCCAATGGCTATTACTGTAAGCTGTTAAGGTCGGATCAGAAGATCACTACGGAGTTGACGGAGCGTATCAAGGAGGAGATGCGGAAGATCATTGCGATGGACTATCCGTTCGTCATGCGTATGATTCCTACCGAGGAGGCGATCGCCGCATTCGAGAAGCGTGGGGCTACCGATGTTTCCCTCCTGCTGAAGTCTTTGGGCGAATTGTATACGAAGGTCTATGAGTTGGATGGACTGATGGATTGGTACATCGGTCCTTTGGCGCCTTCCACGGGTTATGTGGATGTCTTCGACCTGACCCCTTACAAGGATGGAATGTTCCTCCGTGTGCCGGATAGAAAGGATACCACCAAACTGAGCGAGGAGGTGAACCAGGACAAGTTGTTCGAAACCTTCAGCGAATATACCGAATGGAATGAGATCATGGGCCTCAGCAATGTGGGGAACATGAATTCGTTGATCCAGAAGAAGCGTGTCATGTCTGACGTGATCAAGATCGCGGAGGCTCTGCAGGAGAAGAAGATCACGAAGATAGCGGACGATATCTGTGAGCGAGGCACAGTGAAACTGGTCTTGGTTTCGGGGCCTTCCTCTTCTGGTAAAACCACTTTCAGTAAGCGTCTGAGTATTGCTCTTGCGGTGAATGGGAGGCGGCCTACGCCTCTCTCGATGGACGATTATTTCGTGTCACGCGACAAGACTCCACGGGATGAGCATGGCGACTATGACTTTGAGTCTCTCTATGCGCTCGATCTGGAACTTTTCAATGATCATCTGAAGAAGATGTTGGCGGGTGAGGAGGTGAGTCTCCCTACGTTCAATTTCGAGACGGGACAGCGAGAATACAGGGGCAATACGATTAAACTGGGGCCGAATGATATCTTGGTGGTGGAGGGTATCCATGCCTTGAACCCGACCCTCACTTCGGAAATCCCTTCGGAGCGTAAGTTCAAGGTGTACGTGTCGGCGTTGACGACCATCTCGTTCGATAATCACAACTGGATACCGACGACGGATAACCGATTGCTTCGTCGTATTATCCGTGACTATAAGTACCGTGGCTATTCCGCACTCGATACCATCAGCCGTTGGCCGAAGGTGAATGCGGGTGAGGAGAAGTGGATCTTCCCTTACCAGGAGAATGCGGATGCGATGTTCAACTCGGCTCTGATTTTTGAGCTGAGCGTTTTGAAGAAGTTCGCTGAGCCGATCTTGTCGGAGGTTCCGCAGAATTGTGTGGAGTATTCCGAAGTGCATAGGCTGCAGAACTTCCTGAAGTATTTCAGTCCTATCCAGGAGACGGAGATTCCGTTCACCTCGCTGTTGCGCGAGTTCTTGGGAGGCAGTACGTTCTCTTATTAATCTTTAAAGTGCAATGACTGTTATGAATCGTTTTAATTGGAAAATAGTTTTGGCTTTCTTCGCCTTTGTGTGCTGTGCCACTTTTTCGTTTGCCTCGGATAAGGATGGTCTCATCAAGAAGGCTTCATTCCCTGGTGGAAACGATGCGCTGGCGAGCTATTTGCAAGCTAATGTGAAATATCCTGAATCGGCCGTAAAGAACAACGAGATAGGCAAGGTCTTTGTCTCGTTTGTGGTCGAAACGGATGGCTCCATTCAAAATGTGAAGGTGGAGAAAGGTGTTACTAACGCCTTGGACGAAGAGGCGATGCGTGTGGTGCGCAACATGCCTAAGTGGACACCAGCCATGAAGGATGGGAAGGAAGTACGTACCGCGCTGACGTTGCCGATAGTATTCCATTTGCCTAATAAGGTTCTGGAAAAGTAGATGCAGTCTGCGTGAATAAATTCAGAGGGGCGTTGGAGAATGGATCCAACGTCCCTTTTTTTGTTGTTAGTGCCTGGGTAGGAAGTAGATGTTGCCGGGAGCCGAGCAGACGAGGTCCTTCATCTCCATGTCGAAAAGCAGGGAGGATAATTGGCTGAAGGGGATCGCTGTTTTCCTCGTCAGTTGGTTCATGTCCATTTTTTCGTCCATCTGAAGCGCCTCCACGATGATCCTCTCTTGGTCTGTCAATTGCATGAAGCGGGATATGTTCATGGAGGGTTGTTCCTTTTCTTTGATGTCCCAGTTCATCAGCTGTTCGATCTCCTCCGCACTCTCCACCATGGTCGCTTGGTTGCTTTTGATAAGTTTGTTGCACCCCGCCGAGTAGGGGTCTCCTATGCGTCCGGGTATGGCGCATACGTCCTTGTTGTATGAGTTGGCGAATTCTGCGGTGAAGAGAGCCCCTCCCTTCTCCCCGGACTCCACGACGAGGATGACGTCACATAGTCCGGCGATGATACGGTTCCTGGAGACAAAGTTTTTCTTGTCCACAATGCATTCCGAGCGGAACTCCGTCACGATGCCACCCCTCTCCATCATTTTGTACGACAATGCCCTATGCCTTGCGGGGTAGATCATGTCGAGTCCGTGTCCGACCACACCGATTGTCTGGATGCCTAAATCCACCGCCTTTTTATGGGCGCATCCGTCCACTCCGTAAGCGAGTCCGCTGATGACGCTCAAGTCCGGGTATTTCTTAGCCAGGGAGGTGATTATTTCTTCGCAGACGGACTTCCCGTAGGGACTCATCTTGCGTGTGCCGACGATTCCGATGAAGTGGTCTCCGTTCATTGACATCTCCCCTTTCGTGTACAAGATGTAGGGGGCGTCGACGCACTCCTTCATCCGTTGAGGGTATTCTTCGTCGCTGAAAGGAATCGCTTTCGCACCTGCCTTTTGCAGGAAACGGATCTCTTTCTCCGCCCGTTTCAGGAGCAGTGGGTCTTTGATGCTTTTGGCGGTTATGGTGCCGATTCCCGGAATGTTCTCCAACTCCTTGTGCGGACATTGGATCACCTCTTTTTCACTGCCTAATATGCCGACGAGTTTTCTGATGGTATGGGTGCCCACGCCTTTCGCCATCGTCAGGGCGATTTGATACAATAAATCTTGTTCCATGCTGTGTAAACAAATAGAAATTTCCGTATTTTTGGTAGTCTTGCCTTCGCTTTACCACAGATACGATTTTTATATTACCTTTGCAAAGGTAATTATTAATGTTTAGAATGCGATGGAATCAACAAGAAAAAACAAGATAGATAGGCTCGTCCAAAAGGAATTGGGCGATATTTTTCAGAAGTTCACGAAGTCCCAGGGTGGGGTGCTGATTTCCGTGACGTCGGTTTCCGTGTCGCCTGACCTTAGCGTCGCCAAGGTTTACTTGAGCATTTTCCCAAGTGAGAAGCAGACGGAGTTCCTGGAGATGATACAGGGGGCTACCAAGTCGATTCGGTACGACCTCTCCCAGCGTACCCGTTACCAACTGCGTCAGGTGCCTGAACTGCATTTCTTCCTGGATGATTCGCTCGACTATCTGGAGAATATAGACCGCCTTTTGGGTTTGGATAAGAAATGAGGCTACAGTTATTCATAGCTTTAAGGTATCTTTTTTCACGCAAAGACCATAATGCCATCAATGTCATCTCCTCCATCTGTGCGGGTGGCATCTGTGTGGCTACGATGGCCCTGATTTGTGTGCTCTCTGGCTACAATGGCTTCCAGCAACTGATCCAGGACTTGTTCAATGCTTTCGATCCTGATGTTAGGATCACTGCGGTCGAGGGAAAGAGTTTCAGCGTTTCGGACGAGCGTGTCCAGAAGGTGAAATCCCTCGATTTCGTGGAGGTCGCTTGCGATGTCCTGGAGGAGAATGCCTTGATTCGGAATGATGAGCGGCAGACGATGGTCACGGTGAAGGGCGTCTCCGACTCGTACGCCCGGCTGACGAACGTGAACGAGGTGATGCAGGTGGGTCAGTTTGTCTTGCGGGAAGAAGATGAATACGGTATGGTCATCGGAGGGGCACTGGCCAATCAGATTGATGTGGCGTTGGGTTTCACCCGCCCCGTCTCCTTATACGTGCCTAAACATAATGTGCAGATCAACTTGGCGAATCCTGAGAAGGGCTTCGAGGAGCAGCAGTTGTTCGTCGTGGGTATCTATGGGACCAACCAGTTGGAAATCGACTCCAAATATGCTTTTGTGGATCTCTCTTTCGCCCGCAGGTTGTTGGGGTATGCGGAGGATGAGGTCACGTCGCTGGAGCTTAAATTGAGTCCGAATGTCGATGTGGACGAGGCTTTGCGTGCGGTGTCCGAAACATTGGGCCCATCGTTCAAGGTGCAGGGAAAGGAGCAGCAACATGAGGATTTCTATCGGATGATGAAGATAGAGAAGTGGATTTCCTTCCTCATCTTGGTCTTTATTCTACTGATAGCGGTGTTCAATCTGGTGGGGTCGCTCACCATGCTGATATTGGAGAAGAAGGAGGATATCGACACCTTGCGCAACATGGGAGCCACCAACGGATTTGTCCGCCGTGTCTTCTTGCTGGAGGGTTGGCTGATATCCGTGTTCGGAACGATTATAGGTGTTTCTATAGGATTGATTCTCTGCGGTTTGCAGAAGTGGTTGGGAGTTATCAAGCTTGGTAATGGTGAGGATGGAGGTTTTGTTGTGGACGCATATCCGATTAGCATTAGTTTCTCTGATGTTGTGGTCGTCCTGCTCTCTTCCCTGCTGATAGGTTTGCTTATCTCATGGTTCCCGACAAAGTATATGGGGCGGAAAACCACTTAGTTTCTTTAAATGGAGTGTTGGTAATAAGATGAAAAAAAAGGTTTTTGGCGTTCTCCTTTTGATGGAGGCTATGTTCATGGCGCTCTCCACCATTGTTTCGCTTTGCTATGGCGAGGCGGATTTGTTTGCCTTGCTGGTGCCTACGTGCATGGCTGGTGCCTGCGGTGGATTCCTTTTCTTGTCCAATAGGAAAAACAGAGGCTCTCTGACCCGAAAGGATTGTTATATCATCATTTCCGGAGCATGGGTGGTCTTCTCCCTTTTCGGTATGCTCCCGTTCATCATCTACGGGACGACCGACACGGTGGCGGATGCGTTTTTCGAGACGATGTCCGGTTTTACGACGACGGGGGCTTCGGTGCTGAATAATATCGAGGAGCAACCCCATGGTATCCTCTTCTGGCGCAGTGTGCAGCAATGGATGGGCGGATTGGGTATCATGTTGTTTTCCATCGCCTTGCTTCCTTCCTATAACCGAAATAACGCGCAGTTGTTCTCCACGGAGGCCACGAGTGTTTCCATGCGTAAGCTTCGTCCGAAGACGCAGGAGACGGCCAGGGGTATCTTCCTCATATATGCCGTGTTGACAGTCGTTTGTGCCTTGTTCTACTTTATCGGACCGATGTCTCTCTATGATGCGGTGTGCCATTCCATGACAACCGTCGGGACGGGTGGGTTCAGTACGCATCAGGCTAACTTCGCCTATTTCAACTCCCCTTATTTGGAGTATGTGGCTTCTATTTTCATGTTCTTGGCGGGTGTGAACTTCGCACTTTATTTCATGGCGAGTACGGGGGATTGGAAGGTCTTCCGTGTCAATGAGGAGTTTCACTGGTATGGTATTTTCACGTTGGTGCTTGTCTTTATCTTTTATATTTTGTTGGTGAAAAACCCTTGCCATGTGTTGACGGCGCAGATGCCTTCCACTTATGAGGGTGCTTTTAGGGCGGCTCTGTTTCATGTGACGAGCATCTTTTCCTCTTGTGGCTATCAGGGCAGTTATTGCGACTATGTCGGGTGGGGTGCTCCTTTCTGGATTCCTACCGCCATTATGATGTTCAGTGGCGCCTGTGCGGGCTCCTCCAGTGGAGGTGCGAAACTGATTCGTCTCATCATCGCTGTGAAGAATGCGGGGAATGAGCTGCGTCTGCATTCCCATCCTAACGCTATTCTCCCTTTGAAGGTCTCCTCCCGATTGATGTCGATGGAATTGGTGGTGCGTGTCTTGGCTTTCTTCTTCATCTTCGCCTTACTCTTTTTGGCGGGGACGTTCGTCCTGACGATGACAGGCCTGGACTTTGACACGGCGTTTGGCTCCTGTCTTTCCGCCATCTCGAACAATGGACCAGGTTTCGGTATCACAGGTCCTGCGGCTAATTTCGCTGATGTGCCTATCGCTGGTAAGTGGGTGCTTTCGGTGTTGATGCTGATTGGCCGTTTGGAAATCTATACAATCTTGTTGCTCTTCACCTCCCATTTCTGGAAGCTGAGGTGATGTGATTATGGGTTGAAATCCTTAATCCATAACGGCACTCCCGTCATCCTTTTTTCTCCTCTCTGCCGCGTTTTTGTGAGGGTGTCGTCAGGGATGCATGGGCGACGAGTCGAAAATGCGAATATGGGCAGATAAAGTGGTGAAATCGAAGCGGGAAGCCTTGGCGGTTCTCTCGCTTTTGTTGTGTGGATTCTAACGGCTATTTTCTGAGTAATTCTAAAAGACTGGGTCCTGAATTTATCTCCTTTTTCATGTCAGTTGAATCTGTTGCTGATTTTAGAGCGTTACTCCATGCGATTCTTGAGGGATAATCCTTCAAATTCCATGTTCGTGTTTCAGTTTTATGGTTTTCCCCGTGTTGTTGTTTCTTCTCTATAACAAAAAAGCGATGAGGTGAATCATCGCTTTTAGGCAAGAGGAGCTTGGAAGGCCGCGCCCTTTGTAAATTGCCCATACAAATATCTGAAAAAAAATCACAAAACAAAAATGCGAAAAATTTTCGACTGTCATATCCTTTTGGGAAAGGGCAAAAGAAAAGCGGGAAGACGATTGGTCGTCTTCCCGCTTTGGGAGTTATAATCTTAGCGATTATTTCTTGATGAACTTGCCAGTGATGTTCTTGTTGACGATGATAGCGTATTCGCCAGCTGCCAAGCTAGAAACGTTCACTTTGTTGTTCACTACCTTGCAAGCCTTAACCGCACCGTTCAAGGAAACAACCTCTACGCTTTGGATCTCATCGATGCCATAGAATGCGATCTCGTCGAGAACTGGGTTAGGGTAGATAGACAAGGTGGTTCCGTCACCGTTAACAGTAGCGACACCATTCTTGCTCTTGTAAGTGATCAAGAACTTGTCTACAAGGTAAGAAACTTTCTCGTTCTGGCGGAACTCTACGAAAATGCTCTTTGCGCCTGCTGGAACATCGACTTCGCCCACTTCTTTGGTCCAAGTACCATTGATGATGGAATCCTTGAATGCAGGGACAGCCTCTGTGCTGTTGTCGAATGAGATGTAGATAGGGAGGAGCTCGTCTTGATTAATTCCGTTCACGTTTCCTACCAAGGTGTATGATACCTCTTTTCCGTAGTGCTTTGCAAGACATTCTACTTTAATCTTTCCTTCCTTTGCAGCCTCTTCTGGCAATGGAATTGTATCGAACCAGATTGAGTAAGGATAACCTTCTTTGTATTGTGATGCAGGAGACAAAATAACCAAAGTCGCATTGACCTCAGAAGCAGGAACTCCTGAACCATCGCTGAGCTCACCCTCGTAAGAGATGAACAACTGAGCATCCTTTCTGTCTACTGGCAATAAGGTTCTGTCCCAACGTAATGCGAGACCGTCTTGATAGAGCAACTTAGTGATGGACTCATCAGTGATACCTGACAATGGTTGGAATTCCTCGTACAAGTTACCTCCCAAGAATTGGCAACCGTAAATTGGGTAGTTGTCATAATCGTTCTCGAAGTAGAAGTTCTTGATTTTCAATACGCTTTCTGAAATCTTTGGAACTTCCCTCTTGTATGCGATGAGAATGTTTTTCACCTGTGCGTTGCTTTTGCAAGGGTAAGCATACTCTCTGTATGTTTGCCATTTCGTGTCGCATCCTTCTGATTTTCCGTCGATGGAAATTTTGTTCAGAAGGTGCTCTTTTGAATTGGTCGCATCACTGAACTTGTCCAACCATGACATGCCTTCTTCGTCAAAGCACTCGATGATGATTGTTGGCTTTGAGATAGCCTCGCAAGTGTTTCCACCGTTGATACCGTTCTCATCGTTGTAAATGTCCATGCCATCAACCATATACTCGATAACCATGGTCTTTCCACCGATGTTGAAGTCCATTCCTGATAATCTTGTCTCAAGGGTCTTCTCGAAACCACCAAGGTGCTTGATGGTTGCGTAACCGTCTCCCTCTTCGATCACGTTGTCTGTTTTTTCGTCATCCTCGAACGGAGCGAAAGTTACGCCGTTCTGGAATTTTCCATCTTTAATAAGATAGTATGCGTCACCCGCAAACGCACTAGCGCAGCATGAAGCGAGCGCAAAAAAGAGTAAACCTACTTTTCTCATATAGTAAAATCTATAAAATAAAAGGCGGGTTCTGAATATATCTCTCTCCTCGTCGGGAGAACCCATTACCCGATTTTGGAGAGGTCGTTCATTTTGTGGGAACGATTCGCCAAATTTAGTGCTTGTACGTTTCTGCAACAAATTTTTTCCCCATGCTTTTGTGGATTATGTTCTATTTCTTGATATATATAAATTAATTTTAATGGCCATTCTGTTTTATGGACGGGATGGGGGCACCTTACTGTAATTCTTGTCTGTGCTTCCCCCCTTGTGAACATTGGGATACCGCACTTTTATTTCTTCCTCATTTGTGCCATTTCTCTCTGTTGGGGGAAGTTGTTCTATGTCTATTTATTGACGAATGGAGTAAAACGAAGGCGCATATAATTTTTTTAAGGCAAAAGTTTTCGTACTTTCGCGCCAAATCGATTTATTTTATGTTGAATAACATATATCACATAGGCTTGGATGCCGGTTCTACCACTTTGAAGGTGGTGGTGACAGATGTGAACGGTGAGATTGTTTACACGGATTATGCTAGGCATCACGCTGATATACAAGGAACTTTACTCTCCTCGTTGTCTGCCTTGAAGGAAAATTTGTCGGATGTGCCTGTCCGTATCCAAGTGACGGGCTCTGCTGGAATGGGTCTGTCTGAAAGGTTCGGATTGCCATTTATTCAAGAAGTTGTGGCGGCGACTCAGGTGATTGAGAAGCGTTTCCCTGATACTCGTACATTGGTTGATATTGGAGGAGAGGATAGTAAGATGATCTTCTTCAATAAGAATATGCAGCCTGACATTCGTATGAACGGTAACTGCGCGGGTGGTACGGGTGCGTTCATCGACCAGATGGCGGTGATCCTTGGCGTCGAGGTGGGCGAGCTGAGCGATATGGCGCTCAATGCTGATTCGGTCTATCCGATCGCCTCCCGCTGTGGTGTCTTCTCCAAAACGGATATCCAGAACCTTATCGCCCTCAACGTGAGGCGCGAGAATATAGCCGCCTCCATTTTCAATGCGGTGGCGACACAGGTGGTTTCCGCACTCTCCCGTGGGTGCGATATCCTGCCTAAGGTCTTCTTGTGCGGTGGACCATTCGCCCATATCCCTGCTTTGCGGAAAATCATGCAGGAACGTCTCGGGCTCGCCTCCGAGGATATCATCCTGACTGAACACGCTTCCGTGGTGCCGGCTTGGGGCGCCAGCCTCTCCATGAACGAAAAGGCGGAGGTGCGTAAGCTGAGCGAGTTCATCACGCTGTTCCAGACGAAGAGCAAGAACACGGGCGCTTCGGCTTCTTCCCTCTCTCCTCTGTTCGAGAGCAAGGAGGCTTTCGAGGCTTGGAAACAGGGCAAGGAAAAGAATAAGATCGAGAAGGTGGCAATGTCTGACATCGCCTCCGACAATTGTTACATTGGTATCGACTCCGGCTCCACGACCACGAAGGTGGTGGCGATGGATGAACAGGAGCGTATCTTCTTCACCTTCTATAAGAAAAATGGCGGTAGACCATTGGAGACGGTGAAGGAGGGTCTCTCCCTCTTGCAGGAGGAGGCTCAGAAATGCGGACGTGACCTCAAGGTGGTGGGTAGCTGCTCGACCGGTTATGGCGAGGAGTTGATTAAAACGGCCTTCGGACTGAACTTTGGTATGGTTGAGACCATCGCCCACTATACGGCCGCTTATAAACTGAACCCGAAGGTGTCGTTCATCTTGGACATCGGCGGGCAGGATATGAAGGCGATCTTTGTCGAGAAGGGCGCCATCAACCGGCTGGAGATCAACGAGGCGTGCTCGTCCGGTTGCGGTTCTTTCATCGATAGCTTCGCACAGTCGCTGAAGTGCCCGATCACGGATTTCGTCCGTAGGGCATGCGAGAGCCAACACCCATGCGATTTGGGTACGCGTTGCACCGTCTTCATGAACTCTAAGGTGAAGCAGTGTCTGCGTGAGGGTTCTCCGTTGGATGATATCTCCGCAGGTCTGGCCTATTCGGTCATCAAGAACTGCCTCTATAAGGTGTTGAAACTGAAGGATACGAAGGATTTGGGCGACCATATCGTGCTGCAGGGCGGTACGATGAGGAACCTGGCGGTGGTCCGCGCCTTCGAGCTTTCCGTCGATAAGGAGGTCATCGTCTCCAACTACCCTGAGTTGATGGGCGCATACGGTGCGGCCCTCTTCTCCAAGAAACGGATCGGTGCGGGAACGGAGCCTGTGGCGCTCGCCCAGTTGGTGGACTTGAAAGAGTATACCTCCGAGCCTCTCCGTTGCGTGGGGTGTGAGAATAATTGCCAGATCCTGAAGAACGTCTTCGCCAACGGCAAGGTGTATTATTCAGGAAATAAGTGCGAGAAGGTATACACCAACAAGGGAGAGAAGGGTAGGACTGCCTTCAACATGAGTTTCTACAAGAATGAGCTGGCCTTCAAGAAGGATAAGGCTGGCATGTTGGAGAAGCCTTATTTCACGATGGGTATCCCTCGCGCCTTGAACATGTATGAGAACTTCCCGTTCTGGTACACGCTCTTCACGCGTTGCAATATAGCTGTCAAATCATCCGCTCGTTCCACTTTCTCGCTCTACGAGAAGGGTTTGAACACGGTGATGGCGGATAACATCTGTTTCCCTGCCAAGTTGTTGCACGGTCATGTGTTCGATTTGGCGGAGAAGAAGGTGGACCGTATCTTCTATCCGTATGTCATCTACGAGCGTATGGAGCCTAACTCCAACAATAGCTACAACTGCCCTGTGGTGGCTGGCTATTCGGATGTGCTGAAGAGTTCCATCAATGTGGAGGCTCGCTTTAATATTCCGCTCGACTCGCCTGTCATCAACTTCAAGGATGACGCTTTGCTGAAGAAGTCGTGCGCGACCTACATGAAGAGTATCCTCAAGGATAAATATGAGAAGAAACGTTTCGAGGCGGCCTTCGCCGAGGCGCTGAAGGCACGTGACGTATTCTCTGACACGGTGCGTAAGAAAGCGGTGAGCTTGCTCGCGAAGGCAAGGGAGGAGAATCGTCTGGTGATTATCCTTGCGGGCAGACCATATCACAATGATCCGCTCGTGCAACATAAGGTTTCCGAGATTATCACTTCGTTTGGAGTGGATGTGGTCACGGAGGATCTGGTGCGTGGCATGGACTCTGACTTGAAGGATTCCCACATCATCCCGCAGTGGTCTTACATGAATAGGATCATGAAGGTGGCGAAGTGGGTTGCCCAGACGAACGAGAATGTGCACTACGTGCAGCTGACCTCCTTCGGTTGCGGACCGGATGCCTTCATTGTGGATGAGATCATCGATATGATGAAGCGTTACGGCAAGAACGTTACCTTGCTGAAGGTGGACGATGTGAACAATGCGGGCTCTCTTCGCTTGCGTATCCGTTCACTCATCGAGTCGTTGAAGTACAAGAGTGAGGAGGCGGAGCCGGTTGCTCATGCGTTCCAGAGCACGCCTGAGTTCCTGAAGAAGGATGCGGGGAAGAAGATCCTCGTGCCGTTCTTCTCGGATTTCCATTCGCCTTTCGTACCAGCCTTGTTTGAGCTGATGGGCTATGAATTCGAGAACATGCCACCGAGCGACGAGGCATCTGTCCAGTATGGTCTGAAGTATGCGAACAACGAGATCTGTTACCCTGCCACATTAGTGGTCGGCGACTGCATACGAGCCTTGGAATCAGGTAAATATGACTTGAATAACATTGTCTTCGCTATCACTCAGACGGGAGGACAATGCCGTGCGACGAACTACATCGCATTGATCAAGAAAGCCCTCTTGGCGGCGGGTTATGGGAACATCCCTGTCATCTCCGTCTCCATCATGGATACGATCAATGAACAGTCCGGTTTTACGCCTAATGTAAAGAAGATCATCAAGATAACCATGTACCTCCTCTATTTCTCCGATGCGATGTCGAAGATGTATTACTCGGCAGTGGTTAGGGAGAAGGTGCCGGGAGCCGCTCGTCAGATTTTGGACAAGTATATCGCTTTGGGCGTTGAGGCGGTCCGTCAGAAGAAGTCTAAGTTGATGATCAACTACCTCTCCGAGGCTGCGAAACAGTTTGAGGAGATAACGGAGACGAAGGATGTGCCTCGTGTCGGTATCGTGGGTGAGATCTTCATTAAATATAATTCTTTCGGGCATCAGCATGTTGTGGATTGGTTGGTGAAGGAGGGCATTGAGCCAGTGATTCCTTCGCTGAACGAGTTCTTCGTGCAGTATTTCCCGAACGCTAAGTTCAACGAGGCGAATTATTTGGAGAAGAAACGTAAGTTCGTGGCCAGAATGCTCTCCAGCCTAGGCGAGAAGTATCTGAACCATGTGGCGAAGAAGATAAACAAGGCGGCTTCCGCTTTCCGTTATTATGAGAAGATCGTGAATATTCATGAGGAGGCGAAACGTGCGGAAAAGATCACTAGTTTGGCGGCCCAATTTGGCGAAGGGTGGTTGATTCCTGCCGAATTTGCATCATTCGCGGAACACGGCATCAATGCGGCCATCAGCTTGCAGCCTTTTGGATGTATCGCCAACCACGTCATTTCCAAGGGTATAGAGAAGAAAGTGAAGGATATCTATCCGGACATGAACCTTCTGTTCCTGGACTTCGACGGAGGAGTGAGCGAAGTGAATGTATTGAACCGTCTCCACTTCATCGCGAGGGCTGCGAAGCATGTCAAGTGATGCGGTAGAATTCGTGCCAATGACCTATAAAAAAAGAGGAATCTGTGGAAGATTCCTCTTTTTTTGTTATTCGCATTACCCGGCCTTATTTCATTTTCAGCGGAGCAGTGTTGTTTTTCGCAAATTCGTTCTCCAAGTCATGGACTCTGTTTTCGGCGTTGATAACAGCTTGTTTAGCCTTCTCTAAATCAGCCTTAGCCTTTTCGATGGCGGCCAAGTCCCTTTGGTAATCTGAGCGAATCTCCTTGATTTGTTCATCGGATGTGATGCGCGTCGCGTACATGAAGTTACCGTTGAAGCCAGGGTCGGTGCTGCTGGCGATGAGGACACCCCTGTCCGGGAAAACGCAGACGAAGTTGAATGTGCCGTCCTCGTTGATGTGTTGCACGATACCCACGTGGTAAACCTCTTTCGGGTTCAATGAGTTGGAGAAGAAGACCACGTCTCCTCTTCTCATCTTCTTAGGCACAGTGATTTTTCGGCCTTGTGTGCTGATGGCAGTCAGGTCCGCAGGGATGTCGAGACCCAGTTGACGGTAAGCGAAGCTGACCAATCCAGGGTTGTCGAAAGCGTCGTTTCCGCTCGCACCTGGTGCGAAAGGTTTCTGTTGTTGCCTTAACACGATTGCCATCATGGCATCTATCGTGGTGCATGGAGCGTTCACTATGTCTGCACGCGTGCCTGCGAAGACGGATGTGCTGGCCAATAGGGCCACAGCAAGTAATACTTTATATTTCATCTCTTTCTATTTAGGTTACTAAACTTGCGCGAAGTTAGTTTTTTATGTGAGATATTTAATGAATTCTTAAAGAATCCGTTAGAACTCGAGACGGAACTGGTGGTTCGTCTTCATCTCTTCGTATTTCTGTAGGATGAATCTCCATTTCTTGTTCTTGGATCTTCCCTTCTTGTTCTTTTTCTTCACGTTGTTTTTAGACTCCTCCAGGATACCCAACTGAAGCATTTTCTTCTGGAAGTTTCTACGGTCGAAGTGAGCGTTGAGAATGCCCTCGTAGAGACGTTGGAGCTCCGGTATGGAGAATTCCTCTTCCAAAAGGTCGAATCCGATAGGTTCGAAGTGGATCTTTTGTTTCAGGGCGATCAATGCCTTCCTGAAGATGTAGTCGTGGTCGAACGCCAATTGAGGAAGGTCTTTCACCTTGAACCATTGTGCGTCGGAAGCGTCGTCGCCGCCCTCTACCTCTGACTTCTTGATCAAAGCGAAGTAGGCGATCGTGATCACACGCTCTCTTGGGTCTCTCTCCACATCCGTGAAGGTGTAGAATTGTTCAATGTGTCCTGGGATGAGGTTGGTCTCCTCTTTGAGCTCTCTTAATGCGCACTCTTCCGCGGACTCGTTCATTCGGAGGAATCCTCCAGGGAATGCCCATGCGTCTTTGTATGGTTCCACACCCCTTTTGATGAGAAGAACGTTCAAGTCTTTTTTGTCAAAACAGAAAATCACACAGTCTGTTGTCACTGCGGGATGAGGATGTTTGTAACAATAGTTCAACGCTTCCCCCGTCTCGTTCTCCGTCGTTGTACTTACAACCTTTTTTTCTTCTTTTCCTTGCATGTTATATTGTATTTTATTGTTATAGATTGGTTATTTCTTTCCCTAATATGCTGAACCATAAGTTCTGTAGCTGATGTACGTAGAAGAAACTCTTCCCGAACTTCTCCCCTTTGATGTAGAGGCAGATGCCCTCTGATGAGTGGATCTGTAGATTTATCCCTTCTTTAGAGTAGACTCTGTTGGAGACGTTTTCGAACTCGAAAGAGAACCCTAATGCTTTGAGCGTCTCCTCCGTCACTCTGACAGGGGTTGCCTCGCAGTTGATGCCTAGGAGTTGGCATTTCGCCAAGAAGGCGATGTCATCCGAACTGACCGCTGTTTTCTTACCGTTCAGGTAAATGACGTTTCCGATTCGAAGTTCTTTAGTGTCTATCATAATAATGCCTGTTATAATATTGTTTCCTTTTTGCTGTCCCCTTCTATCGCCTTGGCGATTTTCTCGATGTTCAGGCTACGCGCGGAGGCATCCACGATGTCTTTGTAGATACCACCCTGTTTGTACACCTCGTCTGGGTCACCGCCTTGCTCCACACGTCCGTTCTGCAGCGCGTAAATTGTGTCGCTATCGATGATTTGGGATATGCTGTGTGAGATGATGATGACCGTGCGGTTCTTCTTGATGGCGTCGATGCTGTTCTTGATCTGCTCCGTCGCGATGGCGTCCAGACTGGCCGTCGGCTCATCCAGGAAGATGATGGGCGGATTCTTCAGGAACATACGCGCGATGGCGATGCGTTGTTGCTGGCCTCCGGAGAGGAGGGTCGCCTTGCTGTCGAACTTGTCCGGGAGCGCCATCACCTGGTCGTAGAGGTAAGCCTTCTTGGCCGCTTCGTACACCTCATCTATGCTGGCGTTCGGGTTGCCGTATAGTATGTTCTCGGCGATGGTTCCGTCGAAGATATGGTTCTTCTGCAGCACCAGACCGATGTTGTCTCTCAGGAATTTCGTGTCATACTCCTTCAGGTCTACGCCATCCAGCTTGATGCTTCCGCAGTCTGGCTCGTAGAATTTGTCGAGGAGGTTGACGATCGTGCTCTTGCCTGCGCCGGAGAGCCCGACGAAGGCGGTTATCTTCCCGCTCTCGATCTTCATGTTGATGTTATGCAGCGCCTTCGTCCCGTTCGGGTAGGTGAAGTCCACTCCGGAGATTTCGAAATTGCCATGCACTTTCTCTGGCTTGTAAGTGCCTGTCGGCTCGATTTCCTGGTCGGAGTCCAGGATGCCGAAGAAGCCTTCCGCATAGATGAGAGCGTCGTTCATGTCGTCGAAGATGCGTTGCAACTGGTTGATCGGCGCCGCCACGTTGTTGAAGAGCATGACGTGGTACATGATCTTACCGATGCTCATGCCCGGGTAATCGTCCAACACCAAGTAGGCGGTGAGGATGATGATGAGCACGGTGCCTATCTGTTGCATGAAGCTTTTCAATCCGTCGAAGAAGAAGCTCACCTTGCGTGTCTCCATCTGGTTGTTCGTCACCCGGTTTTGGATGTCGAGCTGTTTGTCTCCCTCGATCCTTTCCCTATTAAAGGATTTGATGACGTTGATGGATTCGATGATGTTCATGATGCCATGGCTCTTCAGCTCGCGGAAGTGGCGCATGTCACGTCTCCATCCTTTCAACTTCACTGCTTGGCGGTAGGTGATGAAGAAGTAGATCGGCACAATACATAGGGCGGTGAGTCCGACCCACACGTTGGCTTTGAACATGAGGATCAATGCTAGGATGGCACTGGTGAAGAGCGGCAATAGGTCGATGAAGAAGTTCTGCACGGTCCTGGAGAGACTGCTCACACCTTGGTCGATACGAGTCTGTAGCTTGCCCGCCTCGTTGTCATTGGCCGAGAAGAAGGCCACCCTGAAGGTGAGGACCTTTTCGATGACCGCTTGCGCCAAGTCCTTGGATACGAATATTCGCATCTTTTCACCGAAATATCTTTGGGCGAATGTGATGATGGCGGAGAGGGCTTCCTTGCCAAGAAGGACAATGGCGATGAAGGAGACGATTCCGATCGCTTCCTTGCCCCATTTCCCACCTGCTTGGATGTGGTCATTGATGGAGTCCACCGTCCAGTCCAGGACAATCGCGTTGACCTGTGCCATGAAGGACCCTATGAGTGTTAGTGTTAAGGTTGCTAAAACCAACCACTTGTAGGGCATCACAAACGGTTTGATGCTTTTGAATAATTGTATCAAATTCATAATACCGCAAATTTACATTTTTTTTTTACCTTTGCAAAACATTTGTGCCATCGGATGCCCTGATTTCGGGTTGTGGTGACACATAATATATAATCGATTGATTACTAAATTGTAAAATTGTTGTTTAGAAGGTATGGATAAGAATACTATTACGGGTTTCTTGTTGATTATCGCTGTGTTTATCGGTTTTTCTATCTGGAATAGACCCACTCCAGAGCAGATTGAAGCCCGCAATCGTTATCAGGACTCAATTGCGCAAGTCCAAAAAATGAAGGAGATGGAGGCGCTTGAGCGTGAGAAGACTCATGAGAGTTCTGTGTTCCAAGGTGTGGAGGGCGATTCCGCGAAGATGGCCAAGGCTTCCCTCGCATATGGCGAGTTCGCTTCGGGCGCATTCGGGGATGAGACGACCGTGACGTTGGAGAACGATTTGGTCAAGGTGGATTTCTCCTCTCGTGGCGCACGGGTTTCCAGCGCGGTTATCAAGCAATACCTCGACAAGGATAAGAACGTGCTGACATTGTTCCGCCCACAGGACGGTGACTTCGGTTTCGTGTTGAACACGGTGAGCAACCGTAAGCTGACGACGAGAGACATGAACTTCAAGGTGGCCGCCAAGACCGACACTTCCGTCGTATTCTCCTTGCCTGGTGCGAATGGGGGCGCATTGCTCTTCTCCTATGTTCTGCCGAAGAATAGCTATATGCTCCAATTCAACGTGGAGGCACAGGATAAAAACATGATGTTGGCCCCGGACATGAAGGAGCTCCGCGCATCATGGTCTTTGCGCATTCCGCAACAAGAGGTGGGCCGTGAGTTTGAGGACCGCTATGCGCAGATGTACTACTATGATCCCGAAGAGGGCCGCGATTACTTGAGCGAACATTCCAACGACGAGTGCAACGTGGAAGGCAAACTGCGCTGGGTGGCTTTCAAGGACCAATATTTCTCCAGCATCTTCATCGTGGACAACGCATTGATGGAGAAGAGTTTCCTGAAGTCTACGCAGTTGACGGACTCTTCTTATCTGAAGAGATATGAATTGGAAACCTCCATTCCTTTCGAGGAGGGCAAGGCGAACTTCCGCTTCTTCTTCGGTCCGAACAGCTATAAACTCCTGAAGTCTTTCAACGAGGGAACGAGCGGAAAGGATAAGCTGAATCTGAACCGCCTTCTGACACTCGGTTTCTCCCTGATCCGTTGGGTGAATCAAGGCGTTATCATCCCATTGTTCGATTTCTTCGGCTCCATCTTCAGCAACTACGGACTTGTGATCTTATTCTTAACCCTTGCGGTGAAGTTGATCCTTACGCCATTGACGTATAAGTCTTACCTCTCTTCCGCTAAGATGCGTGTCTTGAAGCCGCAATTGGATGCTCTCAACGAGAAATACGCTTCCTTGTCGCCGATGGAACGTCAGCAGAAGACGCAGGAATTCTACAAGGACGCGGGTGTGAACCCTGCGGGAGGATGTCTGCCGATGTTGCTCTCCTTCCCGTTCTTGACGGCCGTGTACTTCTTTATCCCTGTCGCCATAGAGTTGAGGCATGTGCCTTTCTTGTGGGCGAAGGACCTCTCCTCTTACGATGCCATCGTTTCGTGGAACGCGGACCTTCCGTTGATTGGTGACCATATCAGTTTGTTCTGCTTGTTGATGACGGTCGTGAACATCGTATACACGAAGTACAACATGCAGATGAACAGCAATTCGGCTCAGATGGATCAGATGAAGTTCATGAAGTACATGATGTACGGTATGCCGATTTATTTCTTCTTCTGGTTCAACAAGATAGCCTCCGGATTGTGCTACTATTATTTCCTTTCATTGTTCATCACAATCCTTCAAACATACCTTATCCGCAAATCCATTAATGAGGAGAAATTGTTGGCGGGTATCGAGGAACACCGCAAGAAGCGTTCTGAACTGAAGCAGCAACAAGACAAGGCGGACCGCATGAGGAAGTCTGTCGGCGGTGACGTGATCGGCGCCATCAATGACATCTCTGTTTCGGACAATAACGGAGGTGGCGGTTTGTTCGGCTCGTTCCGGAAGAAGATGGCCGATTTCCAGGCGCAGATGGCGGAGGCTCAAAAGCAGATGGCGGAAGAGCAGAAGAAACGCGTCGGACAAGGGAATGACTCCTCCAATTCGAAGGATAAGAAGGATTAGCCCGAATGCTCATTTTACTTCTTGTATTGTATTTTTGTTTGCTTACGTACGTCTCTCACCGTACGGGCAAAAACGATAGTGGTGCCGATTTCTTTCTGGGGAATCGGCGCTCTCCTTGGTGGGCGGTCGCTATCGGTATGGTGGGGGCTTCGGTGTCGGGCGTCTCGTTCGTCTCCGTGCCGGGTTGGGTACCGGCCTCCTCGTTCTCTTACATGCAGATGGTGCTTGGCTTTTTGGTGGGCTACGTCGTCGTCGCATACCTGTTGCTCCCCATTTATTACAACTCCGGGAACGTCTCCATTTATTCGTACCTAACCTCCCGCTTGGGTGAGTCGGGGCGGAAGACGGGCGCTCTCTTTTTCTTGCTGAACAAGCTGATGGGGGCCGCTGTGAAATTCTATGTCGCGGCCTACGTGTTATACCAACTGTCGGACATTGATTTCCTGCCATTCCCCGTGTTTGCCTTGCTATGCGTGTCGTTCGTCTATTTCTATACTTATAGGGGCGGTATCCGCTCTATTGTGTGGACGGATCTCCTGCAGACCTTCCTGATGGTTCTGTCTTTGGTGCTTTTGCTTCATAAGGCGCTATCCCTTATGGACTTGGATTGGCGCTCCGGACTTAGCTTCATCGCAGACTCGGACATGTCTCGAATCTTCTATTTTGACGATTGGAGCACACGCACTTATTTCTGGAAGCATTTCGTGAGTGGAGCCTTTGTGGTTGTTGTGATGACAGGCTTGGACCAAGATATGATCCAGAAGAATCTCTCATGCCGTTCGTTGAAGGAGGCGCAACGTAATATGTTGTCGTATGGGGTGCTTTTTATCCCTGTGAATCTGCTGTTTCTATCCTTAGGCCTTTTAGTGGCCAACCACTATGGGGTGGATGCTTTGCCGGCGACGGGGGATGCTCTTTTGCCCTATTTTGTGAAGGAGGCTGGTCCGGCGGTGTTGATGTGCTTTGCCGTGGGAATGCTGGCCTCTTCGTTCTCGAGTGTCGATTCGGCGATGGCGGCCATGACCACCTCCCTTCTTTCCGATCTCTTGGGCGAGGATGCGGAGCGGGTATCCCCGAAGCTTCGCCATCGTGTCCATTTAGGCGTGGCGGCGGCGGTTTGTCTGGCGGTCGTGTTGCTGGATTTTGTCAGGAGCGACCATGCCATTGACGTGATATACCAGTTGGTTTCCTATCTGTATGGCCCTTTGTTGGGAATGTTCGCCTATTGCATCTTCCGTCGTGGAGGAGGTGTGGTGGATTCCGTGTGGGTAGTGGTGGTGGCGGTTCTCTCCCCGTTGCTCTCTTATGGCACGTCGAAAGCGCTCCATGTCTTTTGTGGCTATGACATGGGGTATGAATTATTGTTGTTAAACGGTTTGATTACCTATCTGGGTATTGTTTGCGTCCGTCGGCTTACTTCAGCTGGAAGGAGTTGATGATGTGCTCCACCGTGTCCTTTTGGTCGCTGTTTTCGTATGCGCAGGTTACTCCGTATAGTTTGTTGCCTCTTCTGCCAATCTTCATCAACGTTTCCAGATGGTAGTTCGGGTCGTCCTCGTCCTCGTTCGAGTAGCGTATGAGGGCGTATTTACTGTCCACGTCTAAACTGATTAGTTTGAAACCGATCTGCTCCTCCTCGAAGGCTTTGATACGCAGTTTGGCGAAATCCTCGATGGAGACGTCGCTGCTGTCTTTGGTGCTGACCATGGCGGTCTGGTACTCGCTGAAGGCTACGAACGGCATGACAGGGAACATGTTGATCTCTTTCTCCCAGCTCTTAGGGTATTCAATGGTGAACTCGTTGTTCGAATATTTCTCGTAGGCGCTTTTACAGCCGGACAGCAACAGACAGAATGCCGCTATCGTGAGTATAAATAAATAATTCCTTCTCATCTCTTTTGTTTTTCTTTGCCACAAATATAATCAAATTATTTCATGTTATGCAACAATTCGCGAATATGCGCCCTTTGTTTGCCTCACATGGATGTGTCGTGGCCTTTTCCCTCGTGGATAAAAAAAGATTCGCCCGTTTGGTGGGCGAATCTCCTTTCGTGTGTCGTTTTATGCTTGGTTATACTCCAATATAGGCGACTGATTACATCTTTGTATAAAGCATTTTACTGCTTTATCAGTGAGTGAAATGCCTCTCTTGTGTCACGGGCAATTTCCTCTGCTAGTTTGACTTGCTCGTCTTGATAGCGTTCGTATGACTCTTTCTCTTGCCTCCTTTGTTCTGCGGCGAGCCGGTGCAGGTCAACGCTATGCTCCGTCATGTTCTGTTTTCTGTACTGGGCAATCTCGTCTGCATCGTTCGCGTTTCCTCTTGAGAACAATAGGATAGTGAATAAGAGCAGTAGGGTCAGAAGAAGGTGCAGCAAGTGTTTCTGGTTACCTGTCATCTCCCTCTCTCCACGTTCGTTTTCCTTTTTCGCTTCAACAGAGAGTGACTCCATTCGCTCAATCTTGAATCCTTCTTCAGGAATCTCCATGTCCGTCCGAGGTTCCTCCACTTCGATGCCGAACGTCTCCGCCCGTGCTTTCAGTTTCGAGTAATCCTCGTCTGTCCATTGTACAACCATTTCAATTCTCTTGCCGTTCGCTAAGGTGAGTATGCCTAAGCCCGGCTCTTTTGTTCCGCATGAGACCATACCATTTGTCTCTGCCGCGTCTCTGAAAATCCTGCCACCTTTCAGGGTTGCATTCAATTCGTTCGGGAACGCTTCGCTCAATTCGTCTAACGTAGCGTTGGGATGCGACGCCATGTAGGCGTTGACGATCCCAAGAACAACGCGGTCACGGACTCTTCCGTAAACTTTTAACTTTGCCATCCTTTGGATTTCGCAACTTTGTATCCCCAATATATGCTTTTTCGACCGTAAAAAAAAGTTTTTCGAAGCCTTTTTTCGCGTTTGACCGCCCTTTCCGCACCTTCCTTTTGGCTTTTGTCATATTTTTTCAGTTTATTGCTTTATGCGAAATTTATTGTCTATGCAACGTTTTTTAAGATTCGTTAAGACAATCTTGTTGTTTAAACAACTATATTTGTGGTGCTAATTTATAAGGAAATGGAAGAGTTCATTCAGGACATAGAGTTGGCCTTTGCTGTGATAAGCGGCAAGGTGTCGAATGCTATCAATCGTAATTTGTCTCGTAGTTTCAAGAAGTCGGGTCTGGATATCACGCCCGAACAGTGGTCGATTCTGATGTGTCTATGGTTGAAGATGGGCGGGGAGAGTCCTACCCAGAATGCGTTGGCGGAAGCTACGTTCAGGGATCGTCCGAGTGTGACCCGCCTTATCCATAACATGGAGAAACAAGACCTGGTGACCCGCGAGATGAGGGATTCGGATAGACGGTCGAATCGTATCCGGTTGACGGAGAAGGGACTTGCCTGCCATAAGATTGTCAAGGATGCCACGTTGAACGCGATGAAGACGTGTTTCAAGGGCATGAGCGAGGCGGATGTGAAGACCGCCATTGAGATGCTGGGCCGCGTGTTCCGCAATTTGCGTGAGGTCGAGCAAGCTGAAAGTGAAAAAATAAATAAACTATCGATATGAAAAAGAGATTATTGCTTGTGGCAATGTTGTGCCTGACTGCCTCTTCCGTGTGGTCCGAGCAGAAGGTGTACACATTGGAGGAGTGCCGGGAGTTGGCGCTGAGGAATAACAAGGAACAGAAAATCGCCCGTGAGGAGGTGGAAAAAGCGACCTATGAGCGCAAGGCGGCTCGTACGAAGTACTTCCCTGACCTGAACCTACGGGGCGCCTATGTGCGCAGTGGCGACCAATTGTCGTTGGTCTCCGAGGATATGTACCTCCCTATCGGTACATTGCTCAACGGCAGTTTCGGATTTGAACTGCCTACGCTCCAGGCGGACGGTACCATCGCCAGCCGTCAACTGAACAACAAATGGACGTTCTACAATGGTTCGGTCGTGCCGCTCGACAAGGAGGGAAAACCGTTCGACCCAAGGAAGAACCCTGAGAAATTGCAGTGGAAGGAGTATACTATCATCCCGAAAGACGAGCTGGAGTTTGATACAAGGAACATCTTCCTGGCTTCCCTGAACCTTACCCAGCCTGTGTTCATGGGCGGTAAGATCGTCGCCTATAATAAAATCACTGAACTGAAGAAGGAACTTGCGCAAAGCAAGCTTCGTACGCTGAATGAGGATGTCATCCTCGAGGTGGACGGGGCCTATTGGCAAATCATATCGCTCAACAATAAACGGAAGGCGGTCGAGGCACTTGTGGCATTGCTGGAGAAGATGCAGAAGGATGTGGATGCCTTGATCGAGTCGGGCGTGGCTACGAAGGCGGACGAACTGTCGGTTTCCGTGAAGAAGAACGAGGCGGAGATGACGCTCTTCAAGGTGGACAATGGTATCCGTCTCTCTAAGATGTTGTTGGCGCAGTACTGTGGCTTGCCGCTGGAGGAGGAATATTCTTTGCAGGATGAGACAAATGATGAGATCGCCATTGCGGATCCTGAACTTTACGATATCAATGAAGTCTACTCGAACCGTAATGAGGTGAAGAGCTTGGAGATCGCTAAATCCATATATGACCAGAAGGTGAAGGTGGAGCGTGCCGGCTTGATGCCTAATGTGGCGTTGTTCGGAACCTATGCGGGTACCAACCCTTCGACGAAGCATGGATTTGAGAAGGAGTTCGGTTTCGATTGGCATGTGGGCGTGTTGGTGAATGTCCCGCTGTTGCATTGGGGCGAGAATATCTACACCATGAAGGCCGCCAAGTGCGAGGCTAACATCGCTCAGTACAAGGAGGATGAGGCGAAGGAGAAGATTGAGCTTCAGGTGAGCCAATCCTCTTTCAAGCAGTCGGAGGCGATCCGTAAGTGGGAGGTCTCCAAACGTAATCTGGAGCGGGCGGAGGAGAACCTGCGCTATGCCACGTTGGGCTTCAAGGAGGGTGTCATCCCTGCCTCTAACCTCTTGGAGGCGCAGACGGCTTGGTTGGCCGCCCATTCCGACAAAATCGACGCCGAGATAGAGGCGAAGATGAGCGAGATCAATTACCAGAAGGCGGTAGGTAAAATTGGAAAATAATAAAATAAAAGAATATGAGCATAATGAATAAATCGGAGAAAGACGTCAATATGCTGATAGCATTTGTCGTTTTGTTGGCCATTGTGGCGATTGTGACCTTGATCGGTATCTTTATGATGAAGCCTGAAAAGGATATCATCCAGGGCGAGGTGGAGTTTACTGAGTTGCGTATCTCTGGCAAGATCCCAGCGAGGATCGATAAGTTCCTTGTGAAGGAGGGCCAATACGTGAAGGAGGGCGACACGCTCGTCTTGCTGAACAGCCCGGAGATCGAGGCGAAACTTTCCCAAGCCCGTGCAGCGGAGAAGGCTGCTTCGGCGGTGAACCAAAAGGCTTTGCGCGGGGCGAGCGAGGAGCAGATCAAGGCTGCTTATGAGTTGTGGCAAAAGGCACAGGCTGGTCTGGATGTGGCGAAGAAATCTTTTGACCGTGTGCAGGCGCTCTACGAGAAAGAGGTGGTTCCTGCCCAGAAACGTGATGAGGCGGAGGCTAACTACAAGGCGATGTTGGCGACCGAACAGGCTGCCAAGTCACAATACGACATGGCCTTGCGTGGCGCAGACCAAGAGGATAAGGATGCCGCTTTGGCTCAATTGAGAAGGGCGAAGGGCGCTGTCGCCGAGGTCCGCTCTTATGTGGAGGAGACGATGTTGACCTCCCCAATCTCCGGTAAGATCAGTGAGATCTTCCCGCAGAGGGGTGAGTTGGTCGGCTCGGGTGCGCCTATCATGAATGTGATCGATACGGCTGATGTGTGGGTTACGTTCAATCTCAGGGAGAAGGACTTGGCTGAGTTCTCCGAGGGTACTGAGTTCAAGGCGTTTGTCCCTGCATTGGGCGACAAGGAGATTTCCTTGAAGGTGAATTATGTGAAGGATATGGGTTCTTTCGCCGCTTGGAAGGCTACGAAGGTGACGGGCGAGTTTGATTCCAAAACATTTGAAATACGCGCCGTTCCTACGGAGAAGGTTGAAGGTTTGGTTTCTGGCATGTCAGTTATCGTGAAACGATGAACAATAGGTTAGCGTCAAATAAGGTTTGGATGGTCATGATGAGGGAATGGCGGCAGATATTCTCTCGCAAGGTCTACATCGTTGCCATGATCATCATGCCGCTCTTCTTCATTGGCTTCTTCCTTACGCTGATGCAGGACGGGTTGCCGAAGGATCTTCCTGCGGCGGTGGTCGACATGGACCAGTCCTCCATCTCTCGCCGGCTTGTCCGTCAGCTGGACGCCTTTAAGCAGACGAAGATCGTCGTCCATGCGAAGGATTTCAGCGAGGCGAGGAAAATGATGCAGCGTGGGGAGATCTATGGCATCTATTTCGTGCCGGAGAACTTTGAACGCGACGTGCTCTCCTTCCGACAACCTAAAGTCTCCTTCTATACGAGCAACTCCTATATCGTGGCGGGCTCCATGCTCTTCCGCGACATGAAGACGATCTCCATATTGGGCTCTGCCGCCGTGGAGCGTGAGTTGAGGCTAGCGAAGGGGCAGACGATGGAGCAGGCGATGATCGACCTGCAACCGATCGTGGTGGAAACGCATCCGTTGGGGAATCCTCAACTGAACTATGCGGTCTATCTCTGCAACGTCTTGTTGCCGGGCTTGTTGAGCGTGATGATTGTCCTCCTGACGGTCTATGCGTTGGGCATGGAGGTGAAGGAGATGCGGTCGCGCAAGCTTTTGGACAAGGTGGACGATGATATCTTGTCGGTGATGGTGGGCAAACTCCTGCCGTATACGCTGACGTTCATGCTGATGGCAGCGTTCTATGACGTCGTCTTGTACCGCTTCTTGGGCTTCCCTTGCCATAATGGGTTGCCGAATATGTTGCTGAATAGCCTTTTGATGGTGCTGGCTTCCCAGTCGTTGGGCGTATTCCTCTATTCGCTGATTCCGATCATGAGCATCTCGTTGAGCCTTTCGGCCTTCATCACGATGCTCTCTTTCTCCATCAGTGGATTCACGTTCCCTGTGGGTGAGATGCCGGATTTGTTACAGACATGGTCGAATATCTTCCCGTTGCGCCATTACTTCCTCATCTATGTGAATAATGGCTTGAACGGTTATCCAAGCTATTACGTGTGGGGCTCGTACGTCGCCATGTTGCTGTATCTGTTCTTGCCGATACTGGTTTCGATTAGACTGCGCAATGTCTACCGTTACGATACGTATAAACCGTGATTGTGCGTTGTGTGGGTGTTATTAGTGGAAACTGTCAAAGAATATTGCTATGAAGATTATATATTACTTTTGGAAACAAGTAAAGGAGGGCTTGGCGGATATATTCGTCGTCTGGCGTGACGAGTTTTCCCTCGTCATCCATGATGCGGCCATATTGATGCTTTTCCTTGCCGCTCCTTTGCTCTATCCTGTCGTTTATAGCTTGATATACAGCCATGAGGTGGCGCGTGAGGCCAAGATGGTGGTGGTGGATCAATGCAATTCCCCCGAGACCCGCGAGTTCCGCCGCATGTGCGACGCCACGCCGGACATCGAGGTGGTGGGACTCTGCGCCAATATGCAGGAGGCGCAGGAGGCGTTGCGTAGGAGGGAGGCGTATGGTATTATGGTCTTTCCGAGAAACTTCTCCAGTGCCTTGGCGAATAAGGAACATGCCTATGTGCAGCTCTACTGCGACATGAGCAGTCTGCTCTACTATAAGTGCTTCCTCCTCAATATGACGGAGGTCTCCTTGAAGATGAACAAGGATATACAGATCCAGGAAATGAGCAACTCCACGGGTAGGGAGGAGGAGGTCGCCACGACTCCGATAGAGTATGAGGATGTCGCTTTCTTCAACCCGAAGAGCGGTTTCGCCAGCTTCCTGATCCCTGGCTTCCTGATGCTTCTGATACAGCAGACGATGATCATTGGTATTTGCGCCTTGGCGGGTAGTATCTACGACAAGAAGATGTATCATGTGTTGGAACCGATCATGCGCCATAAGCGTGGTTCGTTCAGGATCATTTTCGGTAAGGCATTGTGCTATATGATGTTCTACGGACTGATGAGCGTTTATCTTCTTGGGGTGATTCCTTGGTTGTTCAACTTGCCTCGTATGGGTGACCCTTGGAATATCATCGCCTTCATGCTGCCGTACCTTGCCGCTTGTATCTTCTTTGGCATGTCCGTCAGCGTGTTTATCAAGGAGAAGGAGACCGCCTACGTGTTGATTGTGGCTTCGTCGCTTATCTTCTTGTTCATCTCCGGATTGTCCTGGCCAGCCGCCGCTGTGCCTTGGTATTGGAAGGCGCTCAGCTACTTCTTCCCGTCCACGTTCGGGTTGCAGGGCTTTGTGAAGATCAATACGATGGGTGCGACGATCCCTGACCTGCAGACGGAGGGTATCGGACTGATTGTGCAGATATGTGTCTACTTTGTGCTATCCACGCTTGTTTATCGCTATAGGGTGATGAAGGAGTGCGCATAAAATAATTCATAAAGGCTTTAAATTCACGGACTGGCGCCGAAGCGGAGGATGCTTCGTCGCCAGTCTTGTGTTTCCTGCCCTATTGGGGCGGGTTGCTTCTGTCGTATCCATGACCCTCTGTGAACCGACGAATGTCGTCAAAAAAAGTTAAATCAGTTATAAAATGTGATGAGGTCTTGGATTGATAAATAAATTTCATATATTTGTTATACGTTAACAAAACAAATCATAAGTATATGAGAGGATTTTTTACTGCCACAATGTTGGCTATGGCTGCTTTTGCGAATGCGCAGACAGTGGCGTGGGAGGTGCCTGTTAATGGCAAAGCGGAACGAATTTTCTTCAATGGATTCACGCAGACCCCAATCGTTGAGATGAGTGACAATTTCGTGGGAATCGATGCGGAGAAGAATACGACCGCATGGACTATCCAGAAAGCTAAAGGGAACGAAAACCTGAAGAA
Organism: Paludibacteraceae bacterium; assembly: GCA_017962085.1. Classification (GTDB taxonomy): domain Bacteria; phylum Bacteroidota; class Bacteroidia; order Bacteroidales; family Paludibacteraceae; genus UBA1181. The sequence goes on along the minus strand of JAGCWA010000028.1, from coordinate 42,908 downwards.
GGCGGCGAAGGTCGCTTCGTTGACTGGAAACAGTAGTGAGGCGAGCATGATGAACAAGTTCGAGAAACAAGTCTATCAGGAGGTTGACTGGACTCATTTCGTGTTCGTGGGTGACAAGGTGATTGATGTTGTGACTGGAGAGACGATCATCGACGGTGTTCGTGAGATTCAGGCAAGCGACGTTATCCCTGAGTTGAATATTGCGCTTGTCCGCATAGATGGCACAGACAAGAATGTGTCCCTCCATGCGATAGATATCGCGACGAACAAGGTGCTTTGGAAGTTTGCGTTGCCTAAGCCAAAGAAGGCAATCGCGGCTAACTTGCTTCTGGACATGGCGATGGTTCAGTGCAGACCTGGCCTTTCCGCTGACGGAAATGTTATCTACGGTTTCGACCAGTTCCTGTATTTGATCGATGCGAAAACGGGTAACAAGAAGTGGGAAAACCAATCTAAGCCAGAGGTTTATTTGATTGATAATTCAAGCAAGTATATCTTTTCCATCGAAAGCGGCTTGAAAAAGATGCACTTGGTGGATGCTAAGACGGGTAAGGACGTATGGGCTCAGCCAATGAAGCTTGCAGCACCGTTTGCGGAGCTTATCCAAATCGACAACACGCAGGCAATCATCGCTTCGGATGTGGAGGTGAACATCATCGACATCAAGGCTGGTAACAAGAAGTGGAAGAAAAGCTTCTCTGCACCATTCTATAAGAGCGCTGAGGTGACGAATGAGGGTGTCCGTATCTGCTACGGTAACAAGATCCAAATGGTTAACAAGTCTACCGGCGAGAAGGTTTGGAAAAAACCAATTGAACTCGATGGTGTCGACGAGAGCAAGTCCCCTCAGGTCGAGAAGCAGTATAAGAGCACTTATTCCATCATGACGAACAACCGTCTGTTGGTTTACGACAAGGAGACTAATAAGCGCAAGTTCAAGCTGGATCTTTCCCCGACAGATCGTGTCGCATATGACGATGCTACCGGCAAGATTGTCGCATTGAGCGGAAAGAAGGTATACGTGATCGATCCGGACGCTGACGCGAAGTTGCCTGCAGTTGTCACTAAGGTGGATGATCCTGCCACGATCGCTGGTCTTAAGGTGTCGGATAACGGATACTTCATCTATGGCGCCAAAGAGTATGTCATGATCGGTAAGGATAAGAGCGTGATCGCGCAGAAGGTCTTCCCTCAGTTGAAGACGGGTCGTGGCGCGAATGCCGCTTTGCTTGCATCATCTATCTACAGCGGAATCAAGAGCGTTAAGATTACTGCCACAGACGGAAATGGCCAAGTGGTGGCTGAGTCTGGATTGTTCTGCTCCGCAGCTGAGGCTGATCAACACGGACGCGCTTGGGAGGCTCAGAAAAACTTGCGTCATAAGATGAAGGATAACGAGAAGGCGAAAAAGGCTGCCAGAGCCAGCGAAGACTTGTCTATCTTCATGACTTCTGAGAAGGTGAACGGCGACGAGTTGGTTCAGTTGGTTGTGGTTGACCAAAATACTGGTAAGGAAGTGAAGTCTTTCCGTTTAAGCGACGACAAGAATGTGGTATACGAAATCGATTTCAACTCTAACACTGTTTATGCGGTAGACGGAGGAAAGTTGAGAGCTATTAAGTACTAATCGATTGGTCCTGGGCGGATTCTACGAATCGGTCCTGTGAAAATAGAGAGGGTGTGTCGCGAAAACCGACACACCCTCTCTTTCGTTTGTTTTCAAAATTTGGAGTCTGTTTATTTACAGATGAACTTGGATGTCTTGCCTGTAGTGGTGTTGCGCAGGGCATAGACTCCTTTGTTACCTGTTATCTGTTTTACTTCCTCATTTAAGTCTCCTCCGTTGTAGTACACCTCACCGAGTATTTCGCCTATCATGGAGATGACGGTGTAGTTGCCAGTCTCCATCTCGCTCGGTGTGAGTTCGATTCCTGTGGTTGAGCAGTTCGGGCAGGCGAACTTGACCTTGTCGATGTTGACGTAGTCGCCCGTAATGGTGAATCTGATGGTTTGCTCACCTTCATCGTAGAGATCCATCTCGGTATTCACGTCGGTGTATGTGTCCCAATCTTCCCCTGCAGGTACGCTGATCTTAGCGGAGGAGTTTCCGCAGCTGATCTTGAAGCCTGAGTTGCTTGAACCGGAAGATACGGTCGCCGAAACGGTGTATGTGCCGGCTTGCTCGATGTTCACTGTATATTCCAACCATTCGTCGCTCTTCGTGTAGCCGATGGCGTAGCCTCCGTTTCCTTTTACGATGTCCACACCTCCATTGTCGAAGCGGTAGCCTTTGCTGTCTCCCTCGTCGGTGCCGTCGGAGTCGTATGATGCCACACCGTTACATCCCTTGTCGAAGTCTTCCGCCTCGATTGTTCCTGGGATTTGTGAGGCTGATCCTGAGAATGGAGCCCTTGCGTCGCATACCGTGATGGATTTCTTGATCTCTTTGCTATCCCCATTGGTGCTTTGTACAGTGACGAGGATCTCCAGGTCGCCGGCCTTGTCCGCCACGTATACCCATTTCCCGTTCTCGTCGTTCACGGTATTTCCGTCCACCTTCACTGTGATGTTGCTGATGCTTCCTTCGGTGGTTGATGCCTCTACGTTGATGGTCAACTTGTCACCTACGGAGATAGCGTTCGCTGAGAGTTCCACGTTTGCCTTGAGTTTGGATGCCGTACCGCAGAACGGGCTTTGTGCGTTCTTGGCGGCGTCGGTCTTCATGTAGTTCTCCAACCATGTGAATGCTGAACGTTTCTTGCAATCCCTGACCAATCCGGAGCATCCGTTGGTAACCCATGTGTGTCCATAGATCCATCCCCAAAGGGTTACACCAGCCACGTAGTCGGCTTCCCACATGATAGGGAACTGCTCCTTGTAACGTGTCTCGAATGTAGCGTCGTCGCTTTTGGCGATATCATACTCGGTGATGTACTGAGGTATTTGTGTCTTGTTGTGGATCTCCTCCAATGCGCTCCTGAATTGGCTGCCGCTCATGTCGTTCAAGTCGTGCGCTTGGTTACCTGCCGCGTCGATAGGTGCGCCGCAAGCCTTCAAACCGTTGATGAGGTTGATGAACTCGGTCTTTTGCCACTGGAACGTGTTGTAGTCGTTGTAGATGAGTATGGCGTTCGGCCAACGGTCACGCGCCAGACGGAACGCTTCCGCGATCCATTGGTAGGAGTTGGTGTTAGGGTAGCCATTCGTGTTGCAGTTGTAGCTAGGCCTTGTGCCGGTCTCCTTTTGTGCCCTATCCTCCGCAAGAGAACCCAATGCCTGGATGATCTTTGTTTGCTTGTAAGGCGAGTGGTAATCGTTGCCTGAGTAGATGGCCTCGTTCACCACGTCGATGATTTCGAGGTTCGGGAAGTGTTTCTTGCACTCGTCGTACCATTCTATGATGGCCTTCTTAGTGTCGTCGACGCTTAGGCTCTCGATCCAGCTAGGGTGTTGGCTACCCCAGATGAGGGCGTGGAATTTGAATATGATTCCGTGCTCTTGACAATACTTGTAGGTCCTGTCAGGACTTGACCAGTTGAATCTTCCCCAACCGTTGTGCACGGAGCCCCACTTGGTGGCGTTCTCGCACGTGATTTGGTTCCAATAGTCGGCGTAAACGAGTTTACAGTCACTGTAATCGCATTGCTCTCCCGTGTTCCAATCCTTGGTGGTCGTGATGTTACCCAAGAACTTACACGGATTGTCCTTCGCCAATTGCGCCATGGCACAGTTGGCCATCATTATCCCCACTGCCGCTAAAACGGCTTTCATGTAATACTTTTTCATGTGTTTTATGCTTTTAATGGTAATTAATAAAATAGTACTGCTCGTCATTCCAGACCATGTTGATCTGGATATTAGATATCGAATAACATATGCTTACGGTTGCAAATGTAGAGGGAATTGATCGCCTAGAATGTGAATATAGCGTCAAATAAGCAGATTTTTGTTCCAATCTATCCCTTTGTGGAATGTGGGTGGAATTTTATAATATACTGATATATAGTATTTTTCTTATTGAAAATGATAGCTGAATCCGAAGGAGAGTTGTTCCTGTATTTGTATCTTCGCCTTCTCATTCTTCGGGGTGTTGTCGAAAATCATATTCAGGGCAAGGCGGGAGCTTAGGTAGCGATTGATGGTGAAACTGCCTGTGGTCTCCCAGCCAAGGTCTATGTTCTTGAAGTTGTATGAATTGAACAGTCTGACCTCTGATCTGAGTTGTATTTCTTTGGAGATTTTCCAATTAAGTTTCGCTTGGATTATGTAGCCAGTGAACCCGATGTGGTATTGGTCGTCGTCGAGACCTGCCAGGTTATGCTTCATTTTCGTGTTTGGCAAGATGAAGACGAATTTGTAGGCCAAAGGGTAGACCCTCAATGTCGCGCTTTTGTTATGTTTGTAGTCCAAGCCTATGAAGCCGATATAGCATTTGGCTGGGGATAAGAAGGAGGCGAGCACCTCCTGGGAGTTGGTTTTTTTGTATCCGGTAAGGATTGGGGTCTCGAATTCAAAGTATGCGCTATAGTATAGCTTCTTCGACATTTTTGTTTGAAGACCAATGTACGTGGGTGCATTGATTCTGTTGTCGTTGGCGCTGACGCGGATGGCTCGGAGGGTATCCACATAGGTGTTGTAGAATCCAACCTTCACTTCGAAGCGGTTTTCCCATAACCATCTATTTTTCTTGTAGTAGATCGCATACTCCAGTAGGCTGAGGAAGGTGGCGTTGGGCGTACCTCCTTTGGACCAGTTGTCCGTCACGTAGTATTGCGAGAAGTGCAAGGTGAGGTTCCCCTTGAATGTCCATGGGTCATCTTCTCTTGACTTTTTAGGCTGTTCTATGTGAAACGGCGTAGGAATCAGCTGGGGTTCGTCCACTCCCTCCACGTGTATGTCCTTCCATTTTTCGTGCGTGCTGTTCAGTGTCTCGTCGAACGACTCTAATCCGTAGAAGTCGATTAGGTCAGGTCTGGTGATAGCGATGTTGTAAACCGACCTTCTTGCCAGTTTGCTGTGTGTCTTCATGCTGTCGTAGGCTACCTCCAATGAGGTCTTCTTGCGTGTTGGCCTCGCCTTCCAATATGTGATGTCGTAGGGGAGGGTGAAGGGAACCAAATCGGTTGCCTCAAGGGAGTCGAACACGAGGACCGGCAGGTAGTTGGTGAATTCTGCCGTGATGGTGTCGGAGAAATCCAGTTGGAATGGCGACGCTTCTTTGTCCGCCTTCATTTGGAAGAAGGAAAAGATAAAGGAGAAAAAGAGGATTGCTCTGATAAGGAATAACTTCCGACGCATCGCTACACATTAACTGATTACTGATTCAGTCGCGAATTTAATCATTATATTTTTGAGTTCCACTTTTCAGTTCGTAAAAAGAAATGTGTTTCTGTATTGTTTTTTTCTTATATTTGCCGATTGTAACCCCCTTTGTGGGGCGTAGTTTATTCAATGTGAGGAATAGACGGATTAAGTATATAATGTTTAAAGCAGTATTGTATGATGAAACTAAGAATTACGATTTTAGCGTTGGTATGTTCTTTCGCTGGTGCCTTCACGGCCTCCGCGGCGGACTTGGCGTTCGATAAGGAGCAGTACCAAAAGGCTTTGTGGATGACCGCAAGGTTTTATGGCGCCCAGCGTATGGGAGAGGGCGTCAATTGGCTCGTAGCCACGCATGAACCGAATGGTGTCGCCAACGGCACGTTTTTTTCTGAGAGCAAGTTCGTCAAGGGTAAGTCTTACCTGAAGGATGCGGATGGCTCTTACAACCTGACGGGTGGTTGGTTCGATTGCGGCGATTTTGTCCTCTTCGGCCAGACATTCTTCTATTCCGCCTATATGCTGGCGTTGGGTTACTCGGAGTTCCCTGGGGGATATGACGACTACTATTCCTTCGATTACCATGGTTACATCTCCGCTGATGATTATACATGGGAGGGAAAGAAGGGTGCGCCGAATGGTATCCCTGACATCTTGGATGAGGTGAAGTATGCGACCGATTTTATATTGAAGGCGGTTCGTGACAAGAGCACGTTCTATTACCAGAAAGGCGATGGTAATCTCGACCATAAGGTATGGTGCACCTCTCCTGTGAAATCCGCTATGACGGTGGACCAGGGAGGTGAGTCTGATGGAACAAGGAAAATTGAGAAAGCGAGTGGTAATGTGACTTCTATGGCTGCTCTTGGAGGGGCCGCATTGGCAGTGATGTCCCGTGTGTATAAGAAATTTGACCCGGAATATGCAAGTCAGTGCTTGGAAAAGGCTAAGGTTGCTTATGAGTTTGTTAATGGAACGTCGAAAGGTAATACTGGAGGAGGTACTTTCTATGGGGCAAAGCCTAAGTATGTACCGGACATGGTCATCCTTGCGGCGGAGTTATACCGCGCCACGAACGACTCTAAATATCTGAAGGCGGCTGAGGAGAATTGTACTTGGATGGATGCTCAGAGAGACTATAATTACAATTACACGTTGTGCTATAATAACACGGAAGATTTGGCCGCATACCTGATGGCTGCCATCAAGGAGTCCTCCTATAGTGAGAAGGCGATGGACGTGATGGATTTCTACGTGAATTCGATGTATAAGCCTTCTTCTGGCTATATCCTGAGAAAATCTGGCCATTACGACCCTCAGTGGGGCTCCCTTCGTTATCCTGCCAACCAAGCCTTCACGTATGGTTTGTATTCTAAATTGGTGAGTGACAAGGATGTGAATCCTTATTCCTTGGCCACCATTGAATTCCTCTTGGGTAAGAATCCATCTAACATGTCTTTCATCGTGGGATTTGGCAATAAATATCCGGTGATTCCACATCATCGTAATTTCTTCCGCTATGATGGCAATGATATGAGCAAAGTGCCTATACCTGACAAGAATTATAAATTCATACAGTTGGGTTTTTTGGTGGGCGGTAGTGGCGCCACCTTGGAGTCCGCTTCCTATTCGGAGTCGTTGGATAATTACCAAATATCTGAGGGCGGTATCGATTACAATGCGGGTCTGGTATGTGCCTTGGGTTATATCAACTCTGTCATTAACCCTGTCAATGTCAATAAGTTCGGTCACCCATCTCCTGAATTTGAGCCTACCGTCTCCCTGTGTGGTATGAGGTCTGTCGTATTGGATAGCAAGGTGCCTGCCGATGGCAAGAAGACCTTCACATGGTATAAGGATGGACAGAAGGTGGAGTCATCGATTTCCGCCTCTTCTTATCAGGTGACCACTCCTGGCGAGTATACCTGTGAGATCGATTCTGCCGGCGAATGGTCTACTAGCGGTAGCGTCGTGGTGATGGCTTCCTTGCCTGAGTTCGAACCTATTCCGGATATGGAGCTTTGTAATCCATCCCAAATTGAAATGGATTTCAGTTTGGGTGATTCACCTGTAAAATACCAGTGGTATAGAAACGGGGAGGCGTTGAAGGGTGCCACCTCTTCGAAGTATGTCGTCACGAAGGGTGGTGAGTACATGTGCGAGATCTCCGCTTCTAATTGTGAGTCGACGGGCGCTACCTTCAAGGTGGTTTCCTTGCTGCCGGAGGCGGAGGATGCCGTTTCTGACGCAAGTGGCAATGTGACCCTGACGGTGAAAGGGGATGGTGAGTACGAATGGTATGATAAACTGGAGGGTGGTTCGCCGCTCGCCACGGGTTCTTCCTACAAGACTACGATCTCTGAGGACAAGACATTCTACGTGCAGGATGCGGGTGCCATGGACATCGTCGTTGGCCCATCACAGAAGAACTTCACCTCCACGGCTGCGAACTGGGGTAACATTTCCGCTAATTTCACGGCCACCAAGCCTTGTAGCATCTCAAGTGTCTACGTCCATGTCGATGGTAACCCTTATAACCAAGGTCAGACTACCGTGAAGGCGGAGTTGTCCGGTTCGAAGAAGACTACGTTCACTTCAGACCCGATCCAGGTCTCCAGGGGTAACCAGTTCGTGAAGATCACCTTCTCAACCCCAATCGAAATCCCTGCGGAGGGTGACTATAAGTTGACCTTCTCTTCCGATGCGTTCGCCATCTCTTATTATGAGAACATGAGTAATTATTCATCCTTCGCGCATCAGGGTGAACCGATCAAGTTTACCAGTGCGGGTGATGGTAAGACTGGCTTCCCTGGTATCGCTGATTGGAACGTGACGACTGGTTCAGGCTGTGCCCGTGCCGTGGTGTTGGCTAAGTATGGCAAGACCTCAGGTGTGGATGATGTCGAGCAATCCGTTTGCTCGTTCTATCCTAACCCTGTGTCGGATGAGTTGACTGTCGGACTGAATACGATTGCGCCGGTTACCGCCCAAGTTTTCGACCTTATGGGAATGGTTGTGGTGGAGAAACAATTGAACGCTTCTGATATGACGCTGGATCTTCGTTCGTTGCCTGCGGGCATCTATGTGGTTCGTGTCATCGCTGGCGATTCGATCTATACGCAAAGAATCGTGAAGGAGTAACCTTCCTGAAATAATTACGACGGGGGATGGACGTGCTTCGTTCATCCCCCGCTTGTTGTATGGATATGTTGCGATCGCTAGCCCTTTTTGGTATATTCGCGTGTCATATTTTTGTCTGATGGAAGATATTAAGCAAAACTCTATGCGGGCGTGGATCTTAGCCGCCCGCCCGAAAACTTTGGCTGCGGCGATTGCTCCGGTGGCCGTGGGTTGCGCCTTGGCGTATTATTTCAACACTTTTCAGTGGGTGCCGGCTTTGTGCTGCCTATTGTTCGCGGTTGCGATGCAGATCGCGGCGAACCTGATCAACGATTTGTATGATTTCCTGAAGGGAAGCGACGGGGAGGACCGCTTAGGACCGCCTCGTGCTACGGCGATGGGGTGGATTACCCCCGATCGTATGAAGATTGGTATCCTTGTGGTGGTGGCGTTGGGCTGCCTCTTTGGCTCGGTGCTGATGTTCTATGTGGGGTGGTGGCTCGTCGGCGTGGGAATCTTTTGCGTGTTGTTCGCCTACTTCTACACCTCTGGTCCGTTCCCTTTGGCCTACAATGGCTTGGGAGATGTGGCGGTGGTGGCCTTCTTTGGATTGGTCGCTGTCGGCTTCACGGCTTACGTGCAAATCCTTTCATGGCCTGTGGCGCTGACGTTGGCGGGCATTGCCACTGGATTGGCGGTCAATGTGTTGCTCGTCCTGAATAATTACCGTGATGTGGAGAATGACGCGAAGTCCGGGAAGCGTACGGTGGTGGTGTTGCTTGGCAAACGATTCGGCCTTTACTTGTACCTGTGTTCGGGCTTGGCCGCCGTGTTGCTGACGGGGGTGGCGAATTGTGTGCTTGGCTTGCCCCTCTATATGTTCCTGTTGATGGTGCCTTATCTGTTTTTGCACGCCATGACTTGGAATAAGATCCGTAAGATTGATCAGCCTGCCCAGTTGAATGCGTTGATAGGGGAGACGTCCAGGAATATGTTGCTGTTTGCGGTGCTTCTCTCCGCCATGTTGGTGCTTTCCCGTTGATTCGTCCATAAAAAGTCGCTAACTTGTGTGGTAAAGTGATTGATTCGTCGATGTGATTTGGTTCTGAGGAAAACATTGGTTACCTTCGTTTCATTGATTGTTTAATGTAAAAAAAATTAATGTTATGAAGAAATTATTTTCAACAGTGCTGTTTTCTATTTTGATGGTTTTCCCTGTCGTGTTCATGAGTTGTGGTGATGATGACGACGATAATAAGGACCAGGGACAAAGTAACGCATTGATCGGTACTTGGATGACAAAAGATTCCACAGAGATTTACGAAGGTTTCTTCTGGTATGAGGATCACTACCAGAAGTTTGAAAAGGAGTATTACTATGATGTCTATGTAAAGCAACAAGGCTCGGTACAGACCGTAACGGTTTATCGCTACGCTTACACTTATGATGGACAAAAAATAACATTGGCATGTTTCCCGACTATTCCAGTCGCAGTTACAGTTGAGGGCAATACGTATAAGACTCCTACAACTGACTTTACTCGCGTCTCCGATTTGCCTCAGGCTGCGTTGGATAAGATCGCCGCAGGTGATTTCGAAGACATGGATGCGGACGATGAGGAAGATTAAGATCCTGATGTGCAATCACTGTATTTCCCCCTTCTATATGAGGGGATGGATCTGCAGTTAGTAAAACTTGTTGACCCTCCTAATCACCAGCGTGTTGGTGATTAGGAGGGTTCTCTTTTGCTTGTTAATCTTCAGAAGGGAATTAGATGCGCAACAGGATTCGACGCATACGAACAAAAATAGTTTTATGTTGGATAACATCTTTTTGATGTTTTTTTATAACTTCGCGACTTGAAAAATTTTAAGTAATATAGAGATGCAAAAGATTAGAAATGTTGCGATTATCGCTCACGTTGACCACGGTAAAACAACGTTGGTGGATAAAATGTTGTTGGCTGGAAACCTGTTTAAGGATCACGAGAAACCGACTGACCTGATTTTGGACAATAATGATTTGGAGCGTGAGCGAGGTATAACCATCGTTTCTAAGAATGTCTCTATCCGTTATAAGGATTACAAAATCAATATCATAGATACTCCGGGACACTCCGACTTCGGTGGCGAGGTGGAGCGCGTGCTCAACATGGCGGATGGCGTGTTGCTTCTGGTGGACGCCTTCGAGGGCCCTATGCCGCAGACGCGTTTCGTCTTGCAGAAGGCTATCCAATTGGGCCTGAAGCCTATCGTGGTGATCAACAAGGTGGACAAGCCGAACTGCCGTCCGGAGGAGGTGCAGGAGGAGGTCTTCGACCTGATGTTCAACTTGGACGCTACGGAGGAACAGCTTGATTTCCCTACCATCTATGGTTCCGCTAAGAATAACTGGATGTCGGACGACTGGAAGAAACCTCGCGAGAACGATATCACCCCAGTCTTGGACGCCATCATCAAATATATCCCTGAACCTCATATGAATGTGGGTACCCCACAGATGTTGATCACCTCTTTGGACTTCTCCTCCTACGTGGGACGTATCGCTATCGGTCGTATCCACCGTGGTACTTTACAGGAGTCCCAGAACCTCTCGCTCGTGAAGCGTGACGGTTCCGTGAAGAAGGTGCGCATCAAGGAGTTGCGCGTGTTCGAGGGCTTCGGACAGGCGACGGTGCGTGAGGCTCATTGCGGTGAGATCTGTGCGCTCGTGGGTATCGAGGGCTTCGAGATCGGTGACACTATCTGCGACTTCGAGAATCCGGAGCCGTTGCCACCTATCGCGATCGATGAGCCTACGATGAGCATGGTGTTCGCCATCAACGACTCGCCATTCTTCGGCAAGGAGGGTAAATTCGTCACTTCAAGGCATATCAATGACCGTTTGGAGAAGGAGTTGGACCGCAACTTGGCTCTCCGTGTTGAGAAGAACCCTGATTCTGATAAGTGGATCGTCTATGGCCGTGGTGTGCTCCACTTGTCTGTCTTGATTGAGACGATGCGTCGTGAGGGCTATGAGTTACAGGTGGGTCAGCCTCAGGTCATCATCAAGGAGATCGATGGCGTGAAGTGCGAACCGGTTGAGCAGTTGACCATCGACTTGCCGGATGAGGTCTCCGGTAAGGTGATCGAGATGGTTTCCGTCCGTAAGGGTGATATGGTCTCCATGGAGCGCAAGGGCGACCGCGTGCATCTGGAGTTCGTCATTCCTTCCCGTGGTATCATCGGCTTGCGTACGAATGTCCTGACCGCCACTGCGGGTGAGGGTGTCATCGCCCACCGCTTCTTGGAATACCAGCCTTATAAGGGGGAAATCGAGCGCAGGACCAATGGTTCCCTGATCGCGATGGAGACGGGTACGGTCTTCGCTTATGCGTTGGATAAGTTGCAGGATAGAGGCCGTTTCTTCATCAGCCCACAGGACGAGGTCTATGCGGGTCAGGTGGTCGGCGAACACTGCAAGGACAATGATATCGTCATCAACGTGACGAAGTCCAAGCAGTTGACCAATATGCGTTCGAAGAGTTCCGACGAGAAGGCTCGTATCATCCCGCCTATCATCTTCTCCCTGGAGGAGGCGCTTGAGTATATCAAGGAGGATGAGTATGTCGAGGTGACTCCGAAGAGCATGCGTATCCGTAAGATCATCTTGGACGAGACCGAGAGAAAACGTGCGAACAGGGTCTGATTGACCTTTGAACCCTAATACCTACAAGGATGAAAAAGTATTTTCGTAGTTGGAAAGCGAGGATCTTTTTCATCCTTTTTGTTTTTTTCGCAGTGCTATGCCTGCTTCGTTTCCAGCTCTTCCCGAATGATTATTCCACGGTTGTCTTCACGGAGAAAGGCGAATTGGTGGGTGCTCGTCTGGCGAATGATGGGCAGTGGAGGTTCCCTCCGATGGATACGGTGCCATACAAGCTGAAGAAGGCCACGCTGTGTTTCGAGGATAAACATTTCTACCATCATCTGGGTGTCAACCCGGTCTCTGTTTTCCGTGCGTTGAGGCTCAACCTCTCCGCCGGCAGGGTCGTTTCCGGTGGTAGCACCATCTCCATGCAGGTGATTCGTATGAGCCGCAACCATCGGAAGCGTGTTTTCACGGAGAAGATCATCGAGGCGTTCGGCGCCTTATGGCTTGAATTGCACTATTCGAAGGAGGAGATACTCTCCATGTACGTTTCCAATGCGCCGTACGGTGGTAACACGGTGGGCGTGCAGACCGCTTCGTGGCGTTATTACCAGCGGGCGGGAAAGGATCTTTCCTGGGCGGAGGCAGCCCTCTTGGCCGTGCTGCCGAATGCGCCTTCCATGATCCATGTGGAGCGGAATCGTGAGTCGCTGAAACGCAAGCGTGACGCTCTTCTGCGGACAATGTGCGAGCGGGGTGAGTTCGACGAGGAGACGCTTCACCTCTCGATGGATGAGCCTCTGCCTGAACAAGTCTTCCCGTTGCAGATGATGGCGCCCCATCTGGTGGACCGCATGAACAAGGAGAAACATGGACAGATTGTGTATGTCACATTGAACGCCACGCTCCAAAAAAACGTGGAGGAGATGGCCACCCGCTTTAAGAACACCTATGCGCAGAACGGAGTCCAGAACCTCTCCGTGTTGGTGGTGGAGGTATCCACAGGCAATGTCCTGTGCTATTGCGGCAATGCGGCCTATGACAATGCTGACGACAATCAGGTGGATGTGATTCTTGCTCCTCGTAGCACGGGTAGCATCCTGAAGCCTTTCCTCTATTGCGCGATGATTGAGGACGGACGGGTTACCCCACGTATGTTGGTGCCCGATGTGCCGATTCAGATCGCTGGCTATAAGCCACAGAACTTCAACCGTACCTTTGACGGGGCAGTGCCTGCCAATGAGGCGTTGGCCCGTTCGCTGAACATACCTGCCGTGCTGATGTTGCGTAAGTATGGTATCCCGGTGTTCCAGGATTACCTGCAACGGGCGGGCATCACGACGCTCAATTACACGCCCGACCATTACGGACTGACGTTGATCCTGGGAGGTGCGGAGGCTACGCTTTGGGATGTGACGGGTGTCTATGCCTCCATGTCCCGCGTGCTGAACCGCTACAACCGAGATTTCCTGTATGACGAAGGGGATATCCATGCGCTTCGGCTCTGTCGGCAGGAGGAGAAGCATAAGGTGGTCGATAAGCCTGTCTTGTTCCATGCGGGGTCTGTTTGGCACACCATGGATGCCATCAAGGAAGTGAACCGTCCGAATGTGGCGGACTGGCGTATATTCTCTTCTTCCCGCAAGGTCGGTTGGAAGACGGGTACTAGTTTCGGTAACAGGGACGCTTGGGCGGTGGGCGCCACGCCAGAGTATGTGGTGGGTGTCTGGGTAGGCAATGCGGATGGAGAGGGACGTCCTGAGTTGACGGGTGTGGGGTATGCCGCTCCGTTGATGTTCGCCATATACAACATCATGCCTAACACTTCATGGTTCGCCTGCCCTCAGAAGGATTTCGTGCCCGTCGAACTCTGCCATCAGAGCGGGTTCCTGCGAGGAAAGGATTGTCCACAGGGCGATCCGGTGATGTTGTATGCCCCGTGCGCCAAGAGTGAGCCATGCCCGTATCATCAAATCATCCATCTCTCTCAGGATGAGAAATATAGGGTGTCGGAGAAATGTATGTCTCCGCTGGATATGGTGCATAAGCCTTGGTTCATACTTCCTCCTACCATCGAGAGTTTCTACCGTCTGCACAACACATCCTATCTTCCGTTGCCTCCGTACCAGCCTGGTTGCGAGGGTGAGTCCGTCTCCGTGATGGAGTTCGTCTATCCGAAGGATTTCCGCTCGTTGTATATCCCGAAGGAGATGGACGGTAAGCGGGGTGAGGTCATTTTCGAGGTGGCGCACCGCCAAGCGGACGTGACGCTCTATTGGCACTTGGACGAGACGTACTTGGGCGAGACGAAACGATTCCACCAAAAGGGTATTAGCACCACGGCGGGTGAGCATACGATTACCGTGGTGGATGAGGCGGGAAACCGTCTGGAGAAGAAATTCAAGGCGCTTGTGACGGAGTGAAAATAGCTTCCGTGTGCTTTGGTTATAGCTGAATTGTAAAGAGATGTTTCCTCATTCTTTTTTTGTGATGGCGTTACGCTACGAACCTGAAAAATCCTTTTGCGGAATGATATATTTGTCTTATATTTGTACGTTGTTCGCCAGTAGCATCTGTTATTGACGAATGCGAAGCTTTTGGGTAAAGTGATATATATGTCGAGATGAAATATGATTATCTAATCGTCGGGTCGGGTCTGTATGGAGCCACTTTCGCCCATTTGGCAAAAAAAACGGGGAAAAGTTGTTTGGTGATAGACAAACGTCCTCATTTGGGAGGCAATGTCTATTGTGAGAATATCGAAGGCATTAATGTGCATAAGTATGGTGCACATATTTTCCACACTTCGGATAAGAGGGTGTGGTCTTTCGTGAATTCTATAGTTGAGTTTAACAGGTATACGAATTGCCCTTTGGCTAATTATAAGGGCAGATTGTATAATTTGCCATTCAACATGAATACCTTCTCCCAGATGTGGGGAGTCGTCACGCCGGAACAGGCGATGGCCAAGTTAGAGGAGCAAAGGGCGGAGGCTGCGCTTCGGTTGGATGGGCGTGCGCCTGCCAATTTGGAGGAACAGGCTTTGCTGTTGGTTGGGAAGGATGTTTACGAGATATTGATCAAGGGATATACGGAAAAACAGTGGGGTAGACGCTGCTCGGAATTACCTGCATTTATTATCCGCAGATTGCCGGTCCGTATGGTCTTCGATAATAATTATTTCAACGACAGGTATCAAGGGATTCCAATCGGTGGTTATAACGTATTGGTGGATCGTTTGTTGGAGGGCGTTGAAACAAAGACGGGTGTGGATTTCTTCGAGGACAAAAGTCTTTGGATGGGTATGGCCGATAAGGTGGTTTTTTCTGGTAAAATAGATGAGTTCTATGATTACCGCTATGGTAAGCTGGAGTACCGGACCGTTCGTTTTGAGGAGGAGATTCACAATGTGCCTAATTATCAAGGAAATGCTGTCGTCAATTATACGGAACGGGACGTCCCGTATACTAGGATTATAGAACACAAGCATTTCGAGATGTTTGGTCAGGAAGTTTATGACAATCCTAAAACTGTGGTTTCCAAGGAATACTCTACGGAGTGGAAGGATGGCATGGAACCATATTACCCTGTAAATGATGAAAAGAATAATTCCTTGTATGCGAAGTATAAAACTTTGGCGGACAAGGAAGATAATATAATTTTTGGTGGAAGACTGGCGGAGTACAAATACTACGACATGGCCCCGATTGTGGGGAAAGTGTTGGATTTTTGGGGGCTTTAGGTCTTTATTTTTCCCGTTTCTATGTTTGATTTGAATCGCTTTATTTCGGAGTCCGTCACCTTTAGGGCAGAGAGCATGTTCCGAAAGGATATTGATGACAATAGGGCTGAACTTTCCCGTGAGATTTGGGGGAAGTCTGTCTGCGTCATTGGTGGCGCTGGTTCTATCGGATCGTCTTTCATTAAGGCGATTCTCGAATTTAAGCCCAAAAGTGTGGTTGTCGTTGATTTGAACGAAAATGGGCTGGCGGAACTTGTTAGGGACGTGCGTTCGACACAGGGGCTCTTTTGCCCCGATGAGTTCAGATGTTATACTTTGAATTTCGCTGACCCTATCTTTGAACGGATTTTCCGGGAGGAGAAGGGCTTTGATATTGTCGCCAATTTTTCCGCCCATAAACATGTGCGCTCCGAAAAAGACAGGTATTCTGTGCAGGCGCTCATTGAGAACAATGATATCAAGGCGAAAAAACTGATGGATTTGCTTTGCGCTTATCCTCCTAAACATTTTTTCTGTGTCTCTACTGATAAGGCTGCCAACCCTGTGAACATAATGGGGGCAAGCAAGCGAATCATGGAGGATCTGGTGATGGCATACAACGCCCATTTCAAGGTGACTACGGCAAGGTTTGCCAACGTCGCTTTTTCTAATGGGTCGTTGCCTGACGGCTGGATCCATCGTTTGCAGAAAAAACAGCCTCTCGCCGCACCTAACGATGTCAAGAGGTATTTCGTCTCGCCTGAAGAGAGCGGTCAGATTTGTATGCTGGCTTGTATCCTCGGCAAAGGTGGCGAGGTTTTCTTCCCGAAACTTGGTGAAGACCAGATGCTGACTTTCTCGACGGTTTGCGATAGCTTTGTAAAGGCGCATGGCCTCCAAAAAATCGAGTGCCCAAATGATGACGCCGCAAAGGAGTACGCCGACGGGATGTCTTATGATTCCGACAAGTATCCGGTGGTTTATTTCAAAAGTGACACTACTGGGGAAAAAGCCTATGAGGAGTTTTATGTTCCGGGTGAAAAGATCAATATGCAAAGGTTTAAGTCGCTTGGCGTAGTCGAGGAGACTTCTCGCCGTCCGATGGATGAAATCGATGCTTTTTTCTCGAATCTGGAAGATATATTTGCGCAACCTGATTTCTCTAAAAATCAAGTTGTTGAGGCGATAAAGGGTTTTATTCCCAATTTCCAACACGAAGAGAAAGGGAAGAATCTTGACTCGAAAATGTGACCATGAACACCATTTTATCAACATTAAAAGCGGGAGATAGAAAATCTAACTTCGAGGCATTGAGACTCCTATCGATGTTGATGGTCCTTAATCTTCATAGCTTTTGGGGATATTATAGTGATCGTGGTTTCTGTCAAGCTTTGGATTTTCTTAGAGAATCAACATCAATATGTGCAGTTAATGTATTTATTTTAATATCAGGTTATTTTGGTATAAGATGGAGAATGAAAGGTTTGTATAACCTTTTGTTCCAAGTCGCCTTTTACAGCTTTGCTGTTTATCTCTTTTGTGTTTCCACTGGCATATGTAATTTCGATAGGGTGGAATTCTTCCATTGTTTCAAGGCTTTTTATGACAGTTGGGGCTTTATAACTTGGTATATTATATTGTATTTTCTGTCGCCTGTTTTAAATGTTTTTGCCGAAAAAACGGATAGTAGACAATTGCTGATATTTATTGTCGTTTTCTGGCTCGCGGAACATGTCATTATGCGTTCTATGGGTGAAAACTTGAATTATTTTTTGGTGTACCTTATCGGACGTTGGATTTCTAAAGTTGGTACAGAGCCTTTATCAAATAATGCTGGTAAAAGATACTTGATCACTACATTTATCATATTCGTTCTATCGTATAGTGCGTATATATTCCTTCATTATGATGCTGAAAAAATGTGTTGCTTTGTCTTAGGATATAGTTACGCTTCTCCTTTTGTTATTTTACAGGCTGTTTTCCTTTTTTTGTTTTTTAGTAAAATAAATATACGTGGAAAATTTATTAATTGGAGTGCGGCATCTTGTTTGGCGATATTCTTAATCCATATGCATCCACTTATTAAAAACATTTGTTATTACGATTTCACAAGAAGTCTTTACGATAAACCTTTTGTGGAACATTGTGTGGCCTTAATCATTTTAATGTGTGTTGTTTTTTGTGGGTCGATATTGGTTGACAAGATAAGAATGGTTATATCGGAATGTGTTTATCTTGTTCTGAGATGTGTGTATCGTTTAATACCCAATAAATATCGGATAATAGATTTTTATTTGCCAAGTAAGTTGAAAGATTTGTCATAATGGGGGAACTCAAAAAAATAACTGATTTTATTCGCGATTTGTACGGTTGCGGCGATTTCATTCCGCTGTCAGTGCCGGTGTTCGCGGGTAACGAGAAGAAATATCTCAACGAATGTATCGACTCCACTTTTGTTTCAAGTGTCGGTAAGTTTGTTGACCGTTTTGAAGACGATATCGCTAAATTCACGGGCTGTAAGAGGGCTGTCGTTTGTGTCAGCGGAACAAATGCTCTTCATATGTCTTTGATGGTGGCTGGGGTGGAGCGTGATGATGAGGTTCTTACGCAGGCTTTGACCTTTATTGCGACGTGTAACGCTTTGAGTTATATCGGTGCGATGCCCGTTTTCATCGACGTTGACCGTGACACAATGGGCCTTTCTCCGACGGCTGTGCGGAATTGGCTTGAAAAAAATGCGGAAATAAAAGATGGCCAGTGCTTTAACAGGAATTCGGGTCGCCGTGTGAAAGCTTGCGTTCCGATGCATACGTTCGGACATCCTGTTCATTTGGATGAATTGGTGGAGGTTTGCGACGAATACCATATCGAACTCGTCGAAGATGCCGCAGAGAGCATCGGAAGCCTTTATAAAGGCAAACATACGGGCACATTCGGTAGGGTCGGCGCATTGAGTTTCAATGGCAACAAAACCATAACTACGGGTGGCGGTGGAATGATGCTTTTCAATGACGAGGAGTTGGGAAAATTTGCCAAACATATCACTACGCAGGCAAAAGTCCCGCACCGTTGGGAATTCCGCCATGACCATATCGGCTATAATTACCGCATGCCGAACATTAATGCCGCCCTCGGTTGCGCTCAGTTGGAAAATATCGACAAGTACGTCGAAAGCAAGCGCCAGACGGCGGCGGCATACAAGGAGTTTTTCAAAAATGTTCCTGATGTCGAGTTTTTCAGCGAACCGGCTGACTGCCGCAGCAATTATTGGCTGAATGCTATCCTCCTGAAGGATAGGGATAGGCAACAAGAATTCTTGCAGTTCAGCAATGATAACGGAATTATGACCCGTCCGATATGGGAACTGATGAACCGTTTGCCGATGTTCGAGAAGTGCGAAAACGACGGGCTGGAGAATACACTCTATTTTGCGGATAGGGTGGTGAATATACCAAGTAGTGTTAGATTGAAATGAAACCATTAATACTCATCGGAGGTGGCGGGCACTGCAAATCGTTGATTGACGTCGCGGAAAGCGCAGGTTACCGTATCGCAGGCATACTGGATAGACCTGAAGAGTTGGGAAAGAAAATCCTGAATTATGAGGTCATAGGCAACGACGAGGATATCCCTAAATATGTGGACAGTGCGGAGTTTATTGTCTCTGTCGGCTATATTCGAACCCCTGAACTGCGCATAAAATTGTTTGATATGGTCAAAAGCATGGGCGGTCAGTTCGCCACGTTAATCGCTTCTACGGCTTACGTCTCTCGCTATGCGAGTTTGGGAGAGGGAACTGTGGTGATGCATCATGCCTTCGTGAATGCGGAGGCATCTGTGGGTAAGAACGTGATTCTTAATACTTTCTCCAATATCGAACATGGCTCTGTCGTGGGGGATCATTGCCATATCTCCACCGGTGCGATGGTCAATGGTGATTGCAAGGTGGGGAATGATTGCTTTATCGGCAGTGGAACCGTGCTTTACAATGGTGTGAATATAACGGATGGTGTAATCGTGGCGGCTGGCTCGGTCGTGAGGCGCCCGATCTCCATAAAGGGTGTCTATTCCGGCAATCCTGCCGCCTTAAAAATCAGAGGATGATGTCGCACGTGCTTATTATTGCTGAAGCGGGTGTTAACCACAATGGCTCGGTCGAAATAGCCAAAAGGATGGTAGACGAGGCGGTTGAGGCTGGCGTCGATATTATAAAATTCCAAACGTTTAATTCGGAGAAACTGGTTTCTAAGTCTGCGAAACAAGCTGAATACCAAAAACGGAATATCAAGGATTCCGGAAGTGATAGCCAGTTGGAGATGCTGAAGAAGTTGGAACTCTCTGATGCTGACCATAAGGAACTGATCGATTATTGCGACAGAAAACATATCAAATTCTTTTCCACCGCCTTTGACCTTGGAAGTATTGACTATCTCCATTCCTTAAACTTAGGCCTTTGGAAGATTCCTTCGGGGGAAATAACCAATTATCCTTATTTGAAGAAAATCGCGGAGTTCTCCGAACCGGTTATCCTTTCAACGGGTATGTGCGAAATGGAAGATATCAGTGCCGCAATGAAGGTGCTTTGCGACAATGGACTGACGAAAGATAAAATCTCTCTATTACATTGCAATACGGAATATCCGACACCTTTCTCGGATGTCAATCTATTGGCAATGAATGAATTGAAAGACAAATTCGGTGTCCGTGTAGGCTATTCAGACCATACCAAAGGCATTGAAGTCCCTATTGCGGCGGTGGCGCTGGGCGCGGAGATTATCGAAAAGCATTTTACGCTCGATAGAGATATGGAGGGACCTGACCATAAGGCGTCGCTTGAACCTGATGAGTTGAAAGCCATGGTCTCTGCTATCAGGAACATCGAACTTGCTCTTGGCGATGGACACAAGTCCGTTTCCGAGTCGGAACGGAAGAATATGGCGATAGCTAGGAAGAGTATTGTTGCCGCATCAAACATCAAGCAAGGGGAGTTGTTCACCTCTGACAACCTCACGGTGAAACGTCCTGGGGACGGTATCTCACCAATGCGTTGGGACGAGGTCCTGGGCAAAAAGGCAAAACGTGATTTTATGGAGGACGAACTTATTGAAATATGAAACGTAAGATCTGTTTTTTTACGGGCACTCGCGCTGAATATGGTATCATGAGCCGATTGATGCGTATGGTGAAGAATTCTCAAAATATTGAGATACAGATTGTTGCGACCAATATGCATCTTTCTCCGGAGTTTGGACTGACTTACAAGGAGATTGAATCCGACGGCTTTACCATCAATAAAAAGGTGGAGATGCTTCTTTCTTCTGATTCCGCTAATGGGACATTGAAGTCAATGGGATTGGCGGTGATAGGTTTTGCTGATGCTTTGGAGGATTTGAAGCCTGACTTGGCCGTGATTCTGGGCGATAGGTATGAGATGTTGGCGGCGGCGCAGTCTTGCTTGATTTATAAAATTCCGGTGGCGCATCTTTACGGAGGAGAAATCACAGAGGGTGCATATGATGACTCGATACGTCATGCGATCACAAAACTGAGTTGCCTGCATTTTACTAGCACGGAGGAGTACCGTAAGCGCATTATTCAGATGGGCGAGTCTCCGGAACGGGTTTTTTATGTGGGTTCGCTTGGCGTGGATAATATCAGAACTGAGTCCACGATGTCGCTTGCCGAACTTGAACGAAGCTTGGATTTTAATCTGGGAGGAAAGTTCTTGCTGATTACTTTCCATCCTGTGACGATGGAACATTCAACGGCGGCTACCCAGTGTGATGCTTTGCTGAAATCTCTTGAGGAGGTTAACGCAGATTATCAATTGCTTTTCACTTTGCCTAATTCCGATACCGAGGGCCGTGTGATCGCCTCGAAGGTTAAGGAGTATGTGCTCGCTCATCCCGATAGATCTCTTGCGGTGGATTCGTTGGGTAAAACCCGATATTATACCGCATTGAAATATGCCTCTGCTGTGGTCGGGAATTCGTCGAGTGGCTTGATTGAGGCCCCTTCGTTTGGAATGCCGACATTGAATATCGGTGACCGCCAAAAAGGACGTGCTCGTGGCGAAAGCGTTGTCGACGTTGCGGCGACATACCAGGATATAAAGGCTGGATTGCAAAAAGTGTTGTCCGACGATTTCCGTCAAATCGCTACCGTTGCAAAGAATCCTTACGAAAAGGAAAACACGTTGCGGAACATTTATGATGTCATAACAAATTATCCGTTGGATAATATTGTGAAAAAACATTTTTACGATATATGAGAGTTTTGGTAATTGGTCTCGGCTCGATGGGTAAACGTAGAATGCGGTTGCTTAAAGAGTTGAAGGACATTGAGATATATGGCATGGATAGCAACTTGGAGCGTTGCAAGGATGTGACAGACTCTTTTGGGGCTAAATGTTACACCTCTATTTCAAATGCTGTCAAAAACGAGAAGATTGACTGTGCGTTCGTTTGTACATCGCCACTTTCTCATTCAAACATAATCACGGAATGTCTGACCAACAACCTTCACGTTTTTACTGAAATTAATCTGGTGCCTGACGGTTACGAAAAGAATATCAAACTCGCGGCAGACAAAAATTTGGTGTTGTTTCTGTCGTCAACTTTTCTTTATCGTAAAGAAACACAGACTATTATCGAGCGGGTAAGCGGACATAGAGACAAAGTCAATTATATATATCACGTTGGTCAGTACCTCCCTGATTGGCATCCGTGGGAGAGTTACAAGGATTATTTCATTAGCGATTCCCGTACAAATGGTTGCCGCGAAATTATGGCGATTGATATGCCATGGCTTGTTACTGCTTTTGGCGATATCAAGAGTGTTAGTGCGTTGAAAAGCAAAAACACAAGTTTAAACATCAACTACAACGACAATTATCTTGTTATGCTGGAGCACGAAACAGGTGCGAAAGGTATCTTTGCCGTTGATGTTGTTTCAAGGAAACCGATCCGGCACATCGATGTTTATGGCGAGAATTTGCAGATTTCGTGGGATGGCACGCCGGACTCGTTAAAGGAGTACAACGTGAGGGAAAAAAAGGAGGAAACGATAAGTCTTGACAATGCGTCGGAACATATTGACGGATATGCGGCTTTTGTTACCGAAAACCCTTACAGAGAGGAAATCGCCGCTTTTTTTGCCCAGATTTCCAATCCTGCCTACAAACCAGCGTGGGACTTCTCAAAAGACAAGATGCTTTTGGAAATCATTGATAGCATTGAAAAATGAGGAATTATAGAATAGCATTCGCCGGATTAGGGTCAATCGCAAAACGACATTTGAAAAATGTCACTGATTGTCTGACCACAAGAGGTGATATGTTTGAAATAGATTTGTACCGCAGCTCTGTTTCCAAAGATTTGCCCGATGATATAAAGCCTTTGGTGTCAAATCAATACCTTTTCGCGGAGGGGGCGCAAAAAAACTACGATGTTATTTTTGTGACTAATCCGACTTCAATGCATTATGAAACGCTAAAGAAGTTCAAAGCGCATACTAAATCCTTTTTCATTGAAAAGCCGATTTTCGACAGCACCGAAATTGACGTGTCCATTTTTAAAGAGTTGAGAGAGATTGTCTGCTATGTCGCTTGTCCGCTGAGATATAATTCAGTCTTGCGGTATGTTAAGGAAAATATTCCTTTGGATAAGGTGATTTCGGCTAAGGCCATGTCGTCAAGTTATCTTCCCGATTGGCGCCCAGGGCAGGATTATCGTCAATGTTACAGCGCGAAACGTAGTCTGGGGGGCGGAGTTGGCATTGACTTGATTCATGAGTGGGACTATCTGACGCATTTCTTCGGAATTCCTGAACTCTGTTATTCGATTCAGGACAAAATCTCTGATTTGGAGATCGACAGCGACGATATTGCTGTCTATATAGCCAAAACGAAGTCCACGGTGATTGAGTTGCATCTGGATTATTTTGGTAGGAAACCAATGCGGACGTTGGACTTGTTTATGCCGGAAGATACGGTTCATTGCGATATTTTGGAAGGAACGGTTACGTATCTGAAAGAGAATAGAACATTTACTTTCGATAGCGAACGCAATTCGTATCAAGTGCGTGAAATAGAGCATTTTGTCGACATCATCAATGGCGTTTCATCCAACGATAGTACGGCAGAGCATGCGTATGAAGTATTACGATTAGCGAAAGGAGAATATATAAAATGAATATTTTGTTTACACTTTGCGGACGTGCGGGTTCCAAGGGTGTCAAAGGCAAAAACGCCCGAGACTTCCTGAATGTGCCGTTGGTATGGTATTCTATGGCTGGCATTGCCCTTTACAAAGAACAATTCTTAAACGCCGCCGACCATATTGACGTGGTTTTGAATACCGACAGCGAAGATTTAATCGGTTTGGTAAAACAAGTAAGGAATTTGCCTATAACCGTCCTTCGCCGTGATGAAAGTCTGGCGGGAGACCGGGTGCCGAAAGTGGCTGTAATATTGGATTGCTTGAAGCGATCGGAAGATCTGTTTAAGACTGATTACGATGTTGTTGTGGATCTGGACATTACATCTCCATTACGGACGGTAAAGGATATTAAGAATGCGATTGATAAAAAGATTTCGAGGGAAGAAACGGATGTGGTTTATTCAGTTGCGCCATCCCGCCGCAACCCGTATTTCAATATGGTGAAGGAAGAAAACGGATTCTTCTGCAAGGCGATCCCCTCCAATTTCACAACTCGACAGGAGGCCCCTGTGTTTTATGACATGAACGCTTCTATTTATGCGTATTCGCCGCAGGCCTTGAAATCTAAGGAACAAGCTACATTCTTCAATTCAAATTGTGATGCTGTCGTTATGGCTGATACAGGCATCCTTGATATTGATTCTGAAGAGGATTACGAATTGATGCAGGTGGTGGCAGGGTATCTTTTTGCCAATAAAGAAGAATATAAGAAGATATATAAACGTGCTGAGATATGGAAAACCACTTAATCTCCACAAGCAAAACTTTGCTCGATGCGTTGAATCAAATTAACAACCTGAAATGTGGGCCGTTAGTTCTATTTGTCGTTGACGAAAGCGGGAAGATGGTCGGGACATTGACGGACGGAGACTCGCGTAGGGCGTTGATTTCGGGTGCTTCCGTAAATGATACGACGGAAAAAATCATGCACCGCAACTTCAATTATCTTCCTGTCCATGCCATTGGTGATGTGCAGGAAATTCGTCGACAGAAGGATTTGCAGATGAAGCTTGTCCCTGTCCTCGACGGGGATATGCATATTGTCGACGTCATAGATTTGCAGAAGTATAAAACCCGTCTTCCTATTGATGCTGTCCTGATGGCGGGTGGCAAGGGGGAACGGCTCCGCCCACTTACCGAAAAAACGCCCAAACCATTGCTTATGGTTGGCGATAAGGCGATAATTGACCATAATGTGGATCGGCTTGTCACATATGGTATTAAGCATATATCTGTGACGGTCAACTATTTGAAAGAACAAATAGAGGAACATTATGCGACGCCTCGCAATGGCATTAAAGTCAATTGTTGCCGAGAACCTAAGTATCTTGGAACGATAGGCTCTGTGAAATTCGTCGAACGGTTTTATAATGATACTGTCTTGGTGATGAACAGTGATCTGTTCACGAACATCGACTATGAGGATTTTTTCCTTCATTTCTATGAAAACGAGGCGGAAATGTCGGTTGCGGCGGTCCCATACAACGTCTCAATACCCTACGGGATTTTGGACTTGGAGGGACGGAACATAAAGGGCCTGATGGAAAAACCACAGTATAACTATTATGCCAATGCGGGAATATATCTAGTTAAGCGTCGTGTGCTGGATGAGATCCCTGAAAATCAGGTTTTTAATGCCACTGATTTAATTGAGAAGCTAATCTCAGAAAAAAAGAAAGTGATTCGTTATCCGTTGAATGGAACGTGGATTGATATAGGGAATCCGCAGGAGTACCAGAAAGCGAACGATCTGGTGAGACACTGGTGATATAGTCCGTCCTCATGTGACCTCCTTTTCTTACATTGTCCGATTTATATGTTTTTTTAATGAAAAATACGATTTTTGTGCCGTTTAAGGCAAGTTTTTATAATGCGGGAATGCTTTCTGTCGTTTTAGATTACGCCACTCAGCGTGTGAAAGATGGAAATGATATTGTCTTGGCATATTGTGATGGGAAACTCTTTCATCGTTGTTCTCATAATATGAGTTCGAACAAGGCTATTTGTAAATGTTGTATGCTTTACAAAAAGTTGCTATTTAAGTATATGCCTAAGAAAAATGTACAATATCTCCCTTTCTCCAAATTCAGCGATAGTATTAAGAACAACTATTCAATAGATTTTAATTCGGTTGAGGAACTAAAGAAACTCGAGTACAAGAATGTGAAGATAGGGTATGCTGTTTTTTCTTCATATTTGACGTTGTCTAGAAACTTGTTTCCGGAAATCAATGAGGAGTTCAAGGATTATATGAGAAAGGCCTTGACACTTATATGCCAGTATGTGGATGTGGCGGAGGCGATCATGTTGGAAACGAAACCTGATGTGGTGGAATGCCATAATTCGAGGACGATTCAAGCTCGTCCTGTTGTTGAATTGGCCCGTGCTTATCATATTCCGTATATTTGTTCTGAGCAAAAGTTTAATACTAAGAATCAACAGGTTAAGGTGTCTTTTGAATCGACAGTCCATGATTTGGATGAGAATACGTTGTATATTGATAGATTGTGGAATTCAGACAAGTTTTCTCCTGAATGCAAAAGGAAAGTGGCGGAGTCTTTCTTCTATAAACGAAGGAATTCAATCGCTTCTGGAGATAAGTTGTATGTGAAGGATCAGAAAAAGGGATTATTGCCCGAGAATTGGGACGAAAATAAGTACAATATTTGCATCTTGAATAGTTCCGAGGATGAGTTCGCTTCTCTGGGAGATGAATACGAGACGGGTTCTATGTTTAATTCCCAGTATGAGGGAATAAAATGCTTAATTGAAAGGTATGACCATTTGGAAGGGTACCATTTTTATCTGAGGGTTCATCCAAATTTGAAGAATGTGAAATATCGCTATCATACCGCGTTGTATAAGCTGTTCGAAAACAAATCGAATTTTACTATCATCCCGGCTGACTCTCCTATTAGTACGTATGCGGTGATGGATGCGTCGGACAAGGTCATCGTTTTTGGGTCTACAACGGGACCGGAGGCTTCTTATATGGGGAAGCCTGTTGTCCTTTTGTCAAAATGCATATACAGTAAGTTGGATTGTTGCTATATCCCTCAGAACCTTGAGGAAATGGATGCGTTGATTTTGGATCGGAATTTGAGTGCCAAACCATTGTTGAATGCCCTGAAATACGGATATTATAGGTTTAATGACGAGGAAGAGTTGAACCAATATTGCGGACATTCTTTGACATCCAAAAAGGTGGGGAAACATCGTTTTGATTACTCGAAATACGCAGGTTTTAGTCTCTTTGACAAATTCCTTTCTTTCGCTTATCAGGTGGTGGGGAAGAAATTATATTATAAATATCTTTCTTTCCCTAAGAAAGAGAGCTTGTCAGAAGAGGAGTAGTTGATGGATATGGACATGAACATCCTTTTTGTCACACATCGTAATGTTGATCCGCTCATTGGCGGAATCGAGCGTGTGACGTATGATTTGGCCACGGAGCTGGTGCAAAGAGGTGTTTCGTGTTATTCCGCCTATCTAGAGGTCTTTGAAAGGGAGTCGGACGTTGTGAATGTTTTTTCTGATTCGAAAAGGATTTCAAAAGATAATGTGTGTGGGGATTTCCATTCCCTGATATGCGAAAGACATATCCATTTTGTCATTGTGCAGGGATCGGATGAGAACGTGACCTCGATTATCCGTGATGTCTCTGAGGCTGTAAGGAGCGCGGGATTTTGCAAGTTGATTTTCATGTTCCACAACATGCCTGGGTTTGAGTTCACGAAGGCGAATGTGAAGGTCCTATTGCACAGAATCCTTAACGGGCGGAATTTGATATATAACTTGAAATACCTGTTGTTCCAGATTTTTGGGGCTGTGGCGCAAAAGGCAATCCGCTCGAAAATCGAGAAGAAGTATAAGGTGCCATATCAATTGTCCGACAAGGTTGTCGTGTTAACTGGGAAGTTCAGAGAGAAATATGCCCAATATGCGAATGTGCAATGTGATGATAAGATATGCTCGATTCCCAATATCCTTCCGTATAAGCAGAAATATGATATGGGAAGGGGCGAGAAACAAAAGGAGGTCTTGTGGGTCGGACGGTTTGATGACCGCCATAAGCGATTGTCATTGGCCTTGGAGGCTTGGCGTCGGATTGAGAATGAGTTTCCCGATTGGGTTTTTCGCATAGTGGGATATGGGGAAGATGAGGATTACTATCGTGCGTATGTCAAGTCCTCGAATCTGAGAAATGTGCGGTTCGAAGGTCTTAAGGATCCTTATCCGTATTACGGTCGGGCTTCTGTCTTTATGATGACTTCCGCTTTCGAGGGTTTTGGAATGGTTTTGTTGGAGGCTTTGTCTATGGGGGCTGTCCCGGTTGCCTTTGATAGTTTTGAACCATTGCATGATATGGTGGAGGATGGCGTCAATGGCTTTATTGTTGGGGATGGTCGTATGGATGACTATTGTTCGAGGCTCCGGACTTTAATGTCGAACCAAGACCTGCGTGAGACGATGTCCCGAAAGGGGGTGCAGATGGTTGATAGGTTTAGTGCGGAATCGGTGGTTCCGAAGTGGATGGAGCTGTTTGAAAGTTTAGCTGAATGAGTGATAAAATGATAAAGGTTTCCGTTATTCTTCCCGTCTATGGCGTGGAGAAATATATAGAGAAGTGTACAGAATCGCTGCTCCGTCAGACGTTGGATGAGATGGAGTTCATTTTTGTTGATGATCATGGCCCGGACAATAGCATCGAAAAGGCCAAGAATGTTATAAAAGGGCATGCGAGAGAGTCTCAGTTTAAGTTTATCAAACCGGAGCATAACTTAGGCGCTGGCATGGCTCGCAATTTCGCTTTCCAATATGCGGAGGGAGAGTATGTCGCTTTTGTTGACAGTGACGATACCATTGAGCCGACCATGTTCGAAGAATTGTATAATGAGGCCTCCAAGTATGGTAAAACTGACTTGTGTTACTGCCATGCTTTTAAGGATTATGAGGATGGGAAAGCCACGGAAATATTGAGGAATCCAATTGTTGACAACGGCTTTTTCACGCCACAGAATAGGCGTTATTTCTTGCGGAATTATGTTTCCTTGTTTTGGTCGTTCATTTATAAAAGGGATTTGTTGGAGAAGTACCAAATCTCCTATCCGGAAGAGCGATCTGCCGATGATAGTTACTTCGTTTCGTGTTGTCTGATGACGGCAGAGAGTATCGCACATGTGGATAAACCTTTTTATCATTATTTGATACGCCCGGGTTCTATTTGCACCACAAAGGTGAGCGATAAGTATAAGAAAAGACTGGCCACATTCGCTAAATTAATGCGATTCGCCAAAGAGAACGGAGTGTATGATACATATAAGGCGGAGGTGGATTATGTATATATGAAGAAGGGGTATGTTTCCTCTGTGCTTAACTTCTTGTACAACTCTTCCTCCCCGACGACTCCCGCGTTGAGGGAAATTGGCATGGAATTGGAATCTCAGATTCCAGATTACACTGACAATGTATATTACAAGGGCGATTTTAAATTGAGGTGTTTGACTTTCCTATTCAAGAATTGTCCTTGGTTGACGACCCGGTTAATGGCTAGGATTGTTAGGCGGCTGAATTTGGTCGTGTAGCGGACCAGCCCATACAAGAATGATAATGAAATGATTTGATAAGTTATATTCGTGTGTTGAAGAAATAAATCCATAATGTTTAATAAGTAAAAAAGAAGGAAATGGACCAGAAACGTTTTTCGGTGAAAAGTGTGTTGCCGTATGGGGTTGCATTAGTTATTTTTCTCGTGCTGACATTGGTGTATGCCTCTCCTGTATTAGAGGGGAAAACATTAATGGCGGGAGATGTCGAGAGTAGTAAAGGAATGTCGCAGGAGTTATTTGAGTATAAATCTGAGACCGGGAACGAATCATGGTGGACGGGTTCTATGTTCTGTGGTATGCCTACTTATCATATTAGTGGATCTGTTTTCCCTGGTGAGGGGAATTATTATACATTAAGATCAATATCGACTCTCTCCTTTACTGGTGTGTTGGCTTTCATATTGAGTTACTTCATTTGCTTTTTCATCCTTTTACGGTCGTTCAAGATAAATACATGGTTATCCATAGTTGGGTCGATCGCGATTGCGCTCTCTTCCTATTTCTTTATAATAATCGCGGCGGGGCATAATACCAAGGCGGAGACAATAGCCTTTATGGCGCCTGTGATCGCGGGATTTTACCTGACATTCCAGAAAAAATATCTACTGGGTTCCATTTTTACAATTCTTTATACCTGTTTGGGAATGATGCGTCACCCGCAGATGGCTTATTATATATGTTTGTTGATTGGTGTGCTGTTCGTGGCTGAGGTATACATCCATGTGAAGGAGAAACGGTATAAGGATTTAGCTATCGCCTCTCTCTTGTTCTGTGCGGCGCTTTTGGTCGGAATCGGCACTAACTATCCGAGGTATAGTGTGAATCAAGAATATGTGACGGAGACTATGCGCGGCGGACATTCCGAGTTGGTGAAGGAATCTGACGGACAAAACAAGACGGAGGGGTTGGATTTGGATTATGCGACCGCTTGGAGTTATGGAGTGGGCGAGACATTCACTATGCTGGTCCCTGGGTTTATGGGAAATGCGTCTGGCTATGATGTGGGCACGAACTCCGAAATCTATAAGAGCCTCGTTGACCATGGCGTTTCTCGCCGTGAAGCTGCTCAGTATGTTAAGCATATGCCAACTTATTGGGGTGATCAGCCTTTCACCGCTGGCCCTGTCTATGTTGGTGCGATTGTGTGTTTCTTGTTCGTCTTGGGTCTCTGCGTGGTTGAGGGTCCATATAAATGGGCGTTGCTGGCAGCTACGGTGATGTCGATCTTGCTCTCATGGGGACATAACTTCATGCCTCTTACGGATTTCTTCTTCAAATATTTCCCGATGTACAATAAGTTCCGTGCAGTCTCCTCTATATTGGTCGTGGCTGAAGTGACAATGCCTCTTTTGGGCTTCTTGGCTTTGAAGAGAATAATGGACGGGGAGATGGAAAAGAAAGACCTGATCAAGAAGTTGTATATTTCGGCGGGTGTGACAGGTGGACTTTGCCTCATCTTCTGGATTTTGGGTGGGGCTTTGTTTGATTTCTCTTCGGTGAATGATGCGAATAGCTTCAGGAACTTGCCTGATTGGTTGGTTTCATCGATTATGGATGAGCGTGAATCAATGCTCAGGTCGGATGCCTTACGCTCCTTCTTCCTTATAGCGGTGGCGTTTGTCTTGGTGTGGTTGTACGTGAATGATAAGCTGAAGTCGAAAATCTTCGTGTTGTTGTTGGGTTTGTTCATATTGTTCGATATGTGGCCGATCAACAAGCGCTATTTTAACAACGATAATTTTGTTACGGTGAAGGAGGAAAAGAACTATTTCAAGAAGTTGCCTTGGGAAGAGCAACTGCTCTCTACGGAGAAGGATCCGAACTATCGTGTCTTGAACTTGACGACCAATACCTTCAACGAATCCCGCACCTCTTACTATTTTAAATCGGTTGGTGGTTATCATGCGGCTAAGTTGCGCCGTTATCAGGATCTGATCGAAGAGCACATTTCGAAGTTTAACATGCCTGTGTTGAACATGTTGAATACGAAATATGTGATTACAAAGGGACAGGATGGTCAGGCTATTCCTCAACGTAATCCGGATGCGATGGGGAATGCATGGTTCGTTGACTCTATCGTCGTGGCTAACACTCCAAACGAGGAGTCTGATGCCCTTAAAACAATCAATGTGAAGAATACGGCTGTTACTGACGTGAAGTTCTCTGAATTTGTGAACAGTGGCTTGTCGCATGATAGCTTGGCGACTGTTAAGGAGATTAGTTACGCCCCGAACAAGTTGGTGTATGAGTCCCAGTCTGAAAAGGATGGAACGATTGTTTTCTCCGAGATTTATTATCCATATGGATGGAGGGCCTATATCGATGGCCAGGAAACCCCTCATTTTAGGGCGAACTATTTGCTGAGAGCGTTGAATGTTCCTGCCGGTAAGCATTCCATAGAGTTCGTGTTCTATCCTGATAGTATAAAGTCGGCTAAACCGATTGCGTTAATATGCTATGTGATACTTTATGGTTTAATCATCTTTGCTGTTGGTAAGTCCGTGTATGGCTTTGTTCGTTCACGTCGTAAACAAGAAGAAATGGGTTAATCCTTGGCTAGGAGCGGATATACAAAAAAGGCTGGGTCTTAGATGATCCAGCCTTTTTTGTTTTTGCTTAGCTTAAAGTCGCCTTTGACTTTATACCGAATTCTCTGTTAGAAGTTTCTGAAACCCATGATTTCCCGTACCTCTCTGATGGTCTTCGAGGCGCTTTCGCGGGCCAATTCTTTTCCTCGGGTGATTGCGTTGTGCAGGATCTCCGGATGGGCGTCGATGTAGGCGATGCGCTCGCGGATAGGATCCGTGGCTGCGATGATGTCAGCGGCCAACTGCTTTTTCAGGTCGCCGTAACGTATTTCGCACTTGTTCCATTGCTCATCAAAGTATTGAACGGTCTCAGGTGCGGATACGACCTTCATGATGGTGAAGAGGTTCTCTATGTAGTCTGGCTTCGGAGAGTTAGGTTCGGTTGGTCCTTGGTCGGTCAACGCTTTTTTCACCTTCTTCTCGATGGTCTTCGGATCGTCTGCTAAGTAGATGCAGTTGCCTTCAGACTTGCCCATCTTGCCGCTGCCGTCCAATCCTGGAATTTTGATAGGCTCTGTGCCGTCGTTGTAGGCTACCGGCTCTTTGAAGTATTCCACCTTGTAGAAATTGTTGAATCGTTTGGCGAAGTTGCGGGTCATCTCCAGGTGTTGGAGCTGGTCTTTGCCTACAGGCACTTGGTCCGCATTGTGGATAAGGATATCCGCCGCCATCAGGGTCGGGTAGGTGAGGAGTCCGGCGTTCACGTTCTCGGGTTGTTTTCTCGCCTTGTCTTTGAAGGAGACTGTCTTCGTCAGCTCTCCGAGGTAGGCGTGCATGTTGAGCATCAAATAGAGCTCCACCACTTCCGGCACATCACTTTGGATGAAGATGGCTGATTTCTCGGGATCAAGTCCGCATGCCAGATACTCCGTCAAAACGCTTTTCACGTTTGGATAGAGGATGTTGGGGTCTGGATGTGTGGTTAGGGAATGATAGTCTGCGATGAAGAAGAAGCAACGGTTGTTCTCTTGCATGCGTATGAAGTTCTTTAATGCTCCGTAGTAGTTGCCCAGGTGTAAGTTGCCTGTTGAACGGATGCCGCTTACGACAGTTTTCATTTTAAATTGCTTTATTTTTTATATCTTTGCAAAGGTAAGAAAAATATAAATAAGATTAGCCTTCGCTCGTTTTCGGTGGCTAATAAAAATGTTATCGGTATGCGTTTTTTTAGGATTTATGGCATGTCCATAGTGTTATCGCTCGTCGTTTTGTATTTGAGTATCATCCGTTCGGTTCCTGAAATACCTGAGTTGCAATTCTCTGGGGTGGACAAATTGGCTCACTTCCTGATGTATTTCGCCTTGTCGGGTGTCGTGTGCTTTGAGCTCTATCGTCAGCGGTATGATTTCAGTGACCGCCAAATGCGGCTTTGGGGACTTATCTATCCTATCGTGTATGGGGGTGCCATTGAACTGTTGCAGGAGTATTGCTTCCCTCCTCGTACGGGAGACTGGAGCGATTGGTTGGCTGACTCCTTGGGCGCTGTGGCGGCTTATTTCTTGGCGAAGAAGCTCCTTCCTAAGTATGTGAAGCCTGAGGATCAGGGTATCAGTTGTCGTTGATTATATTCCGTATATGAAATTCTCGGTATTAGTCCCTGTCTACAATCGACCGAATGAGTTGAGGGAACTTCTTGAAAGCCTTTCTTCTCAGACGTTCGCGGATTTTGAAGTGGTTGTGGTGGACGATGGTTCTACCCTGAGGTGTGAGGATGTTTGCGCTTCCTTTTCCGATAAGATGGCCCTCCGCTATTTCTACAAGGAGAATAGCGGTCCCGGTCAGACGCGCAACTATGCGGCTGAACGTGCCCAAGGCGAATATTTCCTGATTTTGGATTCTGATGTAATCCTTCCGCAAGACTATCTGAAGAACACGGCGGACGAACTGGAGCGTGAGTATGCGGACGCTTTCGGCGGACCGGACCGTGCGCATGATTCCTTCACGGATCTTCAGAAGGCGATCAGTTATAGCATGACCTCTTTCTTTACTACGGGTGGAATCCGTGGCGGCAAAAAGAAGATGGATAAGTTTTACCCCCGTAGTTTCAATCTAGGGGTGAAGGCGGATGTATTCCGGGCTTTGGGAGGTTTTTCTTCCATGCGTTTTGGCGAGGACATAGATTTCAGCATTCGTGTCTTCAAGGGTGGTTACAAGTGCCGTCTGTTCCCTGAATCATGGGTGTGGCACAAGCGTAGGACGGATTTGAAGAAGTTCTTCAAACAAGTCTATAACAGTGGCATGGCCCGCATCAATCTATATAAGAAATACCCTGAATCGCTGAAACTGGTGCATCTGCTACCGGCTGTTTTTACGGCGGGCTCATTGCTGTGCATCGTGTGCGCTGTGGTTTGTTGCTTGTTGTCCGTTGTTGCTTCCTCTTCACTTTGGGCTTGTATGGCTGGGGTGTGTATCGCACCGATAGTGCTCTATTCGTTGCTGGTGATGGTGGACTCGATGGTGAAAAATAGTAGCGTGAAGATTGGATTGCTTTCCGTCCCGGCCGCTTTCACGCAGTTGTGGGGCTACGGACTGGGTTTCTTCCATGCGTGGTGGTTACGTTGCGTGTGGGGCAGGGGTGAGACGAGCGCCTTCTCGAAAACGTTTTATAAGTAAGATTAGCGAGGATAAAAAGGAAAAGGGTCGATTGGCATAAGCCTTTCGACCCTTTGTTTATAAAGTAGTTTTTATATCGGTCAAATTTAGAAGTTGTGCCAGTCGCTGAATATCAGGTCCTCGTCCAGCTCATCGTATGCGCCGCATAGGAATGTGTTGTTGTAGTCGTCGGAACACTGGAAGGAGATCACGCCGTCACCTAACTGTAATGTTTCGGGAACGACCTCCTCGATGAGCGCATCCCACCTGAACATGGGGAAATACTCCTTCAGCAGGGCTTCGAAGTCCACTTTCTCGATGGAACCGTCGTTGGGTGAGCCCTCGTATTCGTCTGCCGCCTTCCCTAACTCCTCTTCGTGTAGGTCATAAAGCGAGTCGTCCAATTTCTCTCCCTTCGGCATTGCGCTCGGGTCGAATATTTTTTCTATGTTCCAGAACTCTGTTCCGGAGTTGTTCATGTCCAGATATATGTTGCGGAGGAAGTTGTTGTTTACCTGTTTGCGGTTCTTCTTTACTTTTTTTTCGAAGTCGTTGAAGTATTTCGTCAGGAACTTGGCCAATTCCTCGTCTGTGCTGTCCGCCTTGTTGCTGTCCGCCACAATGGCCCATTCTCTCACTTCCCCGGGAGTGTTTTCTATGGATATCATATCATCATCATATACTCCCATATATCCAAGATCGAAATCTCCGCCGATTTCGAATTCCCCATCGATGATTCTAATGTCTATCATAAATCTCCTTTTGATGATTAATAATTAACACTTTGTAAATTTATAATAATAATTTGTATTATCCAATAGAATGATGGAATATGGGTGTGTAATTTTACCCGACGCATCTGTCTCCGTGGGGAGAGGAACGGGTGCGCACGGGTTGTCTCCGCTTTGTTTTGGCGGGCGTCCGGGTGATTTTTAGGGTGTGAAAATTCTTTGGAATAAATTTATTTTTTTCGGTAAGTTTGCCATTGCCCGAGGAGGTGGATTCCAAGCAGGATGTAATCCTCGAATAAATTTTTGAAAATTAACTGACAAGTATTATCTTGGTGATAAATAGACAAACTTAAGCCGAATGACAATCGTAATCGGATAATAAAAATTCTTTTTTTGCGTTGATGGCTTAAGGGGAAGGACTCTCTAGTGTAGAGTCCCTGTGGTGATAGACTTACTCATATTCTTATTCTCTGGTACCCAAAAAATTGTTGTATGAATCCGATGACAAAAATTATATCTCTATTGATTCTGTTTACCTCATTCTCCATGTCGCTCAATGCGGAAGGGACAGATGAAGCATTGGCTGAAGAGCCAAGGCATGTGAAGGAGGTTGCGGATGTGTCGAAGATCCATCGAAAGGGCAAAGAGGCGCAGGCGTTCGTTAAGGCGAATGGTATGAACTCCGATTGGTGCATTCTGATCGATTTTTCCCATGATCTATACACCAAAAGAATGTTCATATACGATTTGAAAGCGGGCAAGATTATAAAGACGGCATTGGTGAGCCATGGCTTTGGTCCAGGCAACACGATTGATCATGTGGTGTTTAGCAATGTGCCAAACAGTTATTGCTCCTCGGAAGGGAAGTATCGGATAGGAATCCGCTCTTATAGTAACTGGGGCGTACATTTCCATTATAAATTGCATGGACTGGAAAAGACCAACAACAATGCGTTCAAACGGTTGGTGGTGCTCCACTCCTACGAATATGCGGAATGTGACTGGCCAACCACTGCAAGTGCGGGATGCCCGGTGGTGTGTGATGAAATAATGAATTATATTGATTCCAAGATAAAAGCGTCCACCAATAAAAAGATTTTGTTGTGGATATTCAAGTAGGAGAACCTCCTGATTTTACGGGAATTTATGAAGGAGATTCTAGAAGTGAGAATGCATACGAGTACGAGTATGCAACCGACAAAAAACATATGTGAAACATCCGAAATTCTCTACGTCTCGCACGTCCTTTTAAATCAATATAATGTTTTCTGAAGAAGTAAAAAACGCTCTTTTATATTGCTTTAAGTAAAGAGGTTTCTTGGGGACTATTTTGTAATACGCTTATATATTTCCTGTAGTTTTATCTCTTCGCCTTTTTTTATCACATCTCTTTTTTTAGTTGTTACTCTCCAATATTTCTCAATATGCCGTGGTACTACGTATGTTTTTTTCTCTATATGATAGCCTTCACTTCTGTATTGACTTGTTTTGGGTGCAATTTGTCCACCGTCCCAATCTGTAGTGAAAGTGCTTGTGAGAACTCCGTTTTCATAGGTGTCCTCATGATACTTTGCTGGTATTTCTTTGGTTACTAAAACACTGTCTACATTAGCTTTTGTGGTGTCATATACATCATATTTGGGGAATTCCTTTATGACATTTTCGAAGTCTTGTCTCCAATATTTGAATCTGTTGGAACTTACCCAAAATATCATATTATTTTCAGGGCTTCTAAAATGAACCTGACTTACTTTTTTGTTAGAAAGGGCCGTGTTTATGGCATCCTCACAGTCTTTGCTAAACATCTCTATTGTTGGTAGACTGTCTGAATAGACAAAATAGACGCTCATCACCCCATATTTATTTACTTTGTAGTTGATCTCTGAATATGAAGGAATAGCTAAAATTAATCCAACTATAAACAAACTAATCTTTTTCATCATAATTATATGGTTTCTAATTGAACTACTCTATAATGTTTTGTCTCAATTGCAAAGATAGAAAAAAACTATTCTTCTTAGAACAAATTTAACTTCTTCTTCTTAGCCTCTTCCAAGTCGACCAGTTTTTCCTCTTTCTGTTGGTGCATGGCTCTGCACTCCGCTTGCGCCGCTCTGTTTTGTGCCTCGTACTCCTTTTGTGTCTTCTTGTTCAGAAGCATTGAGATGGCATAGGTGTTTTGTGAGGCGTCGCGCATGTGCATGACCGTTCCGCTGTAGCTTGGGGCGATCTTCACGGCGGTGTGTATGTCCGATGTGGTGGCTCCTCCGACAAGCAATGGTATCTTCAGGTGCGCCTTCTCCATCGCCTCCGCCACGTGGCACATCTCCTCGAGTGATGGCGTGATGAGTCCGCTGAGGCAGACCACGTCCACCTGCTCCTTGATGGCTGTCTCGATGATCTGCTCGGTAGGCACCATCACTCCAAGGTCTATCACCTCGTAGTTGTTGCAGGCTAAAATGACGGAGACGATGTTCTTGCCGATGTCGTGCACGTCTCCCTTGACGGTAGCGATCAGCACCTTCCCGGATTTCTTGCCTGTCCCTTTGTTCTGCTCCTCTATGTACGGTTGCAGGATCGATACCGCCTTCTTCATCGTCCGGGCGGTCTTGACCACCTGCGGCAGGAACATCTTACCCGCACCGAATAGCTCGCCCACCTCGTTCATGCCCTCCATCAGAGGTTTTTCGATGATTTCGACGGCGGAGGAGTAGGTCTTTAAGGCTTCGCCCATATCCTCTTCGAGATAGTCTCCGATGCCCTTTACGAGGCTATAGGAGATCCTTTTCTCAAGAGGGTAGGTCCTCCATTCTATTTGGTTCTGCGCGGCTTCGGCGCTTTGGGAATTCTTGATTTCATCCGCCTTCTCGATCAATCGCTCGGTGGCGTCTTTGCGGCGGTTCAAGACCACATCCTCCACCAGCTCGAGCAGGTCGGCGGGTATCTCCTCGTAGACTTGCAGCATTCCCGCATTCACGATGCCCATGTCCATTCCCTTTTTGATGGCATGGTAGAGGAATACGGAGTGCATGGCCTCACGTATGGGGTTGTTTCCCCTGAATGAGAAGGAGAGGTTGCTGACACCACCGCTGATCTTGGCGTATGGCAGGTTCTGGCGAATCCATTCTGTCGCATTGATGAAATCGACACCGTAGTTGTTGTGCTCCTCGATACCTGTGGCCACTGACAGCACGTTGGGGTCGAAGATGATGTCTTCCGGAGGGAAGCCGATATTCGTCAGCAGGTCGTACGCCCGTTTGCATATCTCGATACGCCGCTCGTAGGTGGCGGCCTGTCCTTGCTCGTCGAAAGCCATCACGACGGTCGCCGCGCCGTATTGCTGGATCTTTTTCGCCTTCGCCAGGAACTTCTCTTCCCCTTCCTTGAGGGATATGGAGTTGACGATGCTCTTGCCTTGCACACATTGCAACCCCGCCTCGATGACCTCCCACTTGGAGGAGTCGATCATGATTGGCACCTTCGCCACGTCTGGGTCTGAAGCGATCAGGTTCAGGAAGGTGACCATCTCCTTCTTCGCGTCCAGCATGGCGTCGTCCATGTTGACGTCCACTACTTGTGCACCGTCTTCCACCTGCTTGCGCGCGATGGAGAGGGCTTCGTCGTAATTCTTTTCGTTGATGAGGCGAAGGAACTTGCGGGACCCCGCGACGTTACACCGCTCACCGATGTTCACGTAGAGGGAGCGTTCCTGGGGTTCGTTGAGGCTTGCGTTGATGGATTTGATCTCCAATGGTTCTAGGCCCGATAGTCTCAGATGATGGTTGGCCACTTTCGGAACACGAGGCTTCGCCCCGTTGACGAACTCCTGGTATTTGGCGATGTGTGCGGGTGTCGTTCCGCAACAGCCGCCTAAGATGTTGACCAACCCCTCCTCCACATACTCGACCACCTGTTCCGCCATCATTTCAGGCGTCTCGTCGTACTCTCCGAACTGGTTCGGAAGTCCTGCGTTCGGGTAGGCGCTGACGTAGCAGGTGGCGACGTCGCTGATCTCCTTCAGGTATTTCTTCAGGTCTCTGGCGCCGAAGGAGCAGTTCAGTCCGATGGACAGTGGGTTGGCGTGCATGACGGAGTTCATGAAGGCCTGCATGGTCTGCCCGGAGAGCGTTCTGCCGCTGATGTCGGCCACTGTTGCGGAGAGCATGATGTAGACGGTCCGTCCGCTGCGGGCGATGCATTCGTTGGCCGCCGAGATGGCCGCTTTCGCGTTGAGCGTGTCGAATATGGTCTCTATGAGCAAGGCGTCGACACCCCCTTCGATGAGGGCGTCCATCTGTTCGATGTAAGCCTCTTTCATCTCTTGGAAGGAGACGTTGCGGAAGGCGGGATTGTTGACGTCAGGCGATATGGAGCAAGTCTTGTTGGTGGGACCGACGGACCCGGCCACGAATCTTGGCTTGCTTGGGTCTTTGTCCGTATAGATATCAGCGGCCTTACGAGCCAATTGGGCGGCGGCGAAGTTGAGCTCATGGATATGGTCCTCCATTTTATAGTCGGCCATCGAAATCCGTTGGGAGTTGAACGAGCAGGTCTCGATGATGTCCGCGCCCGCCTCCAGGTATTTGGTGTGGATGTCGGAGATGACGTCGCTTCGGGTGATGCAGAGTAGATCATTGTTCCCCTTTTGTTGTACTTCGCTGTTTGGCACGAAGTTACCGCGGTAATCCTCTTCCGTTAGTCCGTATTGTTGTATCATGGTTCCCATACCTCCGTCGAGGACGAGTATGCGGGAGCTTAATTCTTTTTTTAAGTCGAACTTCATGTTGCCGTTGAATTTTTTGCAAAGATAGGATTAGAATTTTGAAAGAGGGAATAAGCCTATTATGTTTTTTGTGGAGTTCAAGGAGTTCGATGAGAGTGATCTGTCTGCACTAATTGTAAATAGTGAATGCCTTCGTAATGACTCCTTCGAGTAATGCCCTGTGGTTGGTGGAGTCCGGAGCCCTTTTAGCTCTATTGGGTATGGCTGTAGCGGGTTACCACGGATGAGCAATTTATTGTTTCGGGTGCCGCTTCAATAACGAAGACGTGGCATGCGTCTCTTGGTTGTTTCGCATGCCACGTCTCTTTTCCCCTGTCCGTTATGTCTTTAATCAAGCTTAAAAACACGGATGCGGAGCCTATCTGTCATAGGTCACTTGCTTTTTTATTTCTTCGCGATATCGAGCAACTCAACTTCGAAGATGAGGACTGAGTTGGCAGGAATTGGACCTGCAGAGCGTTCTCCGTATGCCAATTTAGAAGGAATGGTCAACTCATACTTGGAACCTACTGACATCAATTGCAATGCCTCTGTCCATCCAGGAATGACTCGTCCTACATAGAACTGGGCCGGTTGTCCTTTCTGCACGGAGCTGTCGAATACAGTTCCGTCGATCAACTTGCCTGTATAGTGAACCGTTACTAAGTCGTCGGCTTTTGGCTTATCGCCCGTACCTTCGGTAATCACTTTGTATTGCAGACCGCTTGCAGTCTCCACTACGCCTGGTTTTGTCTTGTTTTCGGCAAGGTATACCTCGTTTTCTGCTTGTCTCTTTACACTCTCCTCTTCCGCTGCTTTTTGGAAGTGTTTTTGCATCATCTCTTGAATTCCTTCCTCTTCCGGTATGAGGTTGGTGGAATCATTCTTTAATTTCTGAGATATGCCTGCGATCAGTGCGTCCAAGTTCACACCTCCAGGAATAGTTTTCATCTCCGCCTCCAAGTTGGTGCCAATGTTCTGTCCTAAAACGTAGCTCACGGAGTCCAATTCATTCTCAAGTTTGATGGATGATGAGGAAGTTGTGTCTTCTCCCTTCTGACAAGAATTCAGGGCCAATCCCGCAAGGATCATAGAACCCATTAAAATACTCTTTTTCATTTAGATAAATAATTGTATATGTTTTGTTTATAAGTTCTTCCGCATGGGTCGAAGGGACGTTAAACAAAAGGATTTCCTCCGACTCATTTTTCTTGCGAAGATAACCTATTTATTTGGAACCATGGCCCTTTTCACAAAATTTAAGAGTGGAAGCCCTTTTTTCTATGATCGCATGCATCGTCCGATCTGGATTTGGTGCGATAACGTAGAAAAAAAGAGGATATATCGCCGATATATCCTCTTCGAGCGGTAAACGGGACTCGAACCCGCGACCCCCAGCTTGGGAAGCTAGTGCTCTACCAACTGAGCTATTACCGCAAAACCGGGAACCTATTGCAATCCCCTCGTTTTTTGGTGACACAAAGGTAGTAATATTTTTGAAATAGGGCAATGTGTGGGGATTTTATTTCTTGGAAAATTCACTTGTCATGTGAGATATTTACTATTTAGCTATTTGCGATTTACTATTTGACCGTTTGCTGATTTACTATTTAGCTATTTACGATTTACTATTTGACCGTTTGCTGATTTACTATTTAGTTATTTACCATTTACTATTTGGTTATTTGCCAATTGTCGTTCAAAAGAAAAAGGAGACTCTGAAAACTCAGAATCTCCTTTTGGATTGGTTGTCTCACGAGGATTCGAACCTCGACAGACAGTACCAAAAACTGTAGTGCTACCATTACACCATGAGACAATCCTCATTTGCCTTCTTTTCGAAAGCGGTGCAAAGATACGCCATTTTTCTGAACCTGCAAGCGTTGAAACGATTTTTTTATTTCTGTTCTGATGATTTTAGGGGAAGAGCCGTGTGTTTGCGCCCTTTCCGCACCATGTGACCTGCTGCCACATGTCCTCCCATAGGGATGATTTCATTAATTTTTTTGTTTTTTTTACAATAGTTGTTATATTTGTCGAATGTGCCATGTTTATAAACTACAAATTATTAGAAATATGAGACGAGTTATTACGCTTTTATGTCTGATGCTGGGTATTGGATGCAAGATGCTTGCCATGAACGGAACGGGTACGGCGGAAGATCCTTACCAGATTAGCACTGCGGACGAGCTATATGAGTTCGCGGACATAGTCAGTGGTTTGCACAAAAGTATCGATCTGAACTTTAATGCACATGCTGTTTTGATGAACGACATCACCATCAATGAGAACGTTTTGGACGAGGAAGGCAATTTGAATGCGGGAACCTTCAGAGAGTGGAGGCCTATCTGCAAGTACCAAAAAATAAGTGGTGCCCCGGCATATCAGGGTGTGTTCGACGGGCAGAAGCACGTCATCCGAGGCGTCTATTGCACGGAAGGCGGGGATATGTCCGGCTTCTTCTCCGTGTTGGGCTCGGGGGCTGAGGTTATCAACGTCGGTTTCGAGGATTGCTACATTAAATCCTCCATGGGCAGGGACGGCGGCATTTGTGGACAGTGTTGGGGCGGTCACATCCGTAACTGCTATTTCATCGGAGTGGTGGATGGTGATG
>JAGCWA010000027.1 GCA_017962085.1 Paludibacteraceae bacterium | reverse complement strand
TTGATGAGTCCGAACTCGCCCAATGTGGATATTTCTGTTCTTTGCATTTCCGCTGTTATTGTTCGAATGGGTTCCTTTAAATTTCCCAACCCATTGTATTATCTTTTGATTATCAGTTGAATGGGTGAATGTTAATGACTAACTCACTTTAAACCAAAATGTAGAGGCACGGAGTCCGAGCCTCTACAGATTTGGTGTATGGTTGACCTGACAAGGCCATTATTCCAAGTACAGGGACTTGCCCACTGGGTATTTGACTCTGTACGTGAATTCGAATTTCTTCTCTTCGCCAGGCTGGAGGGTAGTCCGCCATGTGAGGATACCCGTGCTCTTGTCCACCGAAGCGCCTTGGCTCTGCAGGAGATCCACCGTGATATCCTCGTCGTTGGAGAGCGGATATTGGTCTTTCACCGCGATGTTCACTGGCGTGTCCTTCGTGTTGTTGAGGGTGATCTTCCAGGTGCGGGTAGCCTTGCTGCTGGAGATCAGCACTTGTTTGGAAGAGTTGGATTGCACGATTTCACGGTTGACGGTGATACCCTTGTCCGCACCGATGGAGAGTTCCACATAGTTCTTCATGGCGTTGGTGGAGAGGTAACTTTGTCCCTTGAACTCGTTGTTCCAGAAGATGTAAACCGGTCCGTCCAACAATTTGTATTTTGTCCAGCCAGGGATGAAGGCGGAGATATAAGCCTTCTTTTCCAATTTAGGCAATACCACATATTCGTAGTCAACGTCGATCGTGTAGCTGTTGATACGGATAAGGGTCGGGATGTTGTTGGATGGAATCGTGTATTTGTTAGGGATGGAGACCGTGAAAGGAGCCAAGTTGAGCCAACCTGGAACAATCTCCTCGGACTCCATGTCGC
Organism: Paludibacteraceae bacterium; assembly: GCA_017962085.1. Taxonomy (GTDB): domain Bacteria; phylum Bacteroidota; class Bacteroidia; order Bacteroidales; family Paludibacteraceae; genus UBA1181. The sequence goes on along the minus strand of JAGCWA010000027.1, from coordinate 43,310 downwards.
CTTCCGTGAGGTGTGCAGGGCGTAATTCCTTGTGTGCGAGGTTGTTGACCTTCTTTTCGGTGTTGTCCATGCTGCCGGATACGTTTGAGGCGACGCTCTGTTCTTGGTTGTTTCCTGCGTTATTGTTCAGTACCTCGTTGAGGTCGTTTTGTTTCAGCTCGGCGGATTCGTTCAAGTTGATGTTGATCACGTCGCCTGTGTTAGGGCTGACTTGCACGTTCTGGGTGGTGTATCCGAGGTGGGAGTACTCCAGTTGGCAGTTCTCAGGCACGTTGATCTCGTAGAAACCGTTTTGGTCTGTGATGGCGTAGAGGTTCGTTCCTGTGGCCACGATGCAGACGTAAGGGAGCGGTTGCATGAAGTTGGATACGATACCCTTGACGGTCTTTGTGCGAGGTTTGATCTTCGCTTGTGCTTTCGCCACGTATTGGGCGCTGTTGCCGAAGTTCAGTTTGTCGCTGGTGATGGAAGGGGAGACGTTATCCTCCAAAGGATCTTCCGTGGAGATGCGGATCGCCACGTTGCTCCAATCCTCGTGCACGTTCTGTCTCACGTTGGCGGCGTAGGTGAGTTGCATAGGATGCTTGTTGTCCGTGATGCGCGCCTCGTATACAGGGTTCCAGCCTGCCTCCGTCACGTAGTAGGTCAGTCTGACTTTTGTTTCGGTAGCCTTGTCCGTCTGCACCATGGCTTTGATGGTGAAGGAAGACTCGTTGGCGGTCAGGTTGAGAGCTATCTGCTTCTGAGTCAATGAGATGTATTGGTTGGTGAACTCTTTCTTTTTCTTCTTCAGTTTATTTTGCTCGTTCTCGATCTCTGTCATCTTCTTGTGGTAGAAGGTGGTGATCTTCGAGAGGTCGTCCGCGGTGATTCCCTCAACGCCCTTGATGCTTTTATTGGATTTCATCATCTCCTTTTCGGAGGCGTACACTTCCAGCAAACTGTTGGTCTGTGCGATGGAGTCCTTCAGGGCGTCGGTGATCTTCTGTATCTTGGCGGTCTCCTCCAATATCTTCTTCTGGTTGGCGAAGTCCAGCTCATGGGTGACGGAGATCAAGGTCGCGTTCTCGTTCGCCATCTTCACTAGGATGCTCTTCGGATCGATGGAAGGGGAGAGCGATCTGATTCTCAACTCGGTGATGCCGGCAGGCAGGCTGACTACGGAAGAACGTTCCACTTCGGCTCCCGAACGGTAGATTGTCACTTGGTCTATGTCCATCTGTAGGTCTTTCTCAGTGGCCCAGCTGCTCATCGGTAATGCCAACAAAGATAGTAGCATTAGCTTAAATGTCTTGTAGTACTTCATATTCATGTTCATATTTTCATAATATTTCTGCAGAAGTTTCGGCTATGGTTCCAGGCGTTTCTCACCTTCGTTCCACCATAGCATGGCAAAGTTAAAAAATTGCCTTATATTTTTTTAACTTTGTTGCATAAAATATCATTTAAAATTATTAATTTGGGATTATCCCTTTAGGACATGGGGTTCTAGGGTGAGTTGTTTAATGTAGGTATAACAAAACAGAGAATGATTATGAGTGATAGTAAGGCGTTATACATCGGCCATGTATTGTTGAATGGCGAGTATGTCAATGTGAGGATGGAGCATGGTGTGTTCACGGGCGTCGGCAAGGATGTCAAGCCGGAACCCGGGGATGAGATTTTCCATTCGGACCTGATGAAGAACATGGCGATCGTGCCTCCGTTCTACAATATGCACACGCATGCGGCCATGACGCTCCTGCGCGGCTATGCCGACGACATGGAGCTCTTCACGTGGCTCAATGAGCACATCTGGCCGTTCGAGGCGAAGATGACGGCGGACGATATCCGCATCGGTAGCGAGTTGGCCGTGCTGGAGATGATCAAGTCGGGTACGGTCTTTTTCAATGATATGTATTGGAACACGGAGGAGACCTGGAAGGTATTGGACCGCATGGGGATTCGTGGTTGCATGGGCGTCACGCTGATCGACAACATAGGCGAGGAGCGTATCGAGGCCTCCTTCGACGTGTTTGAGAAGTATGTGGGGCGTTCTTCCCGTATCCTGATGTCGCTTGCGCCGCACGCTGTTTATACGGTCGGCGAGAAGCTTTGGCTCCGTGCGGTGGAGGCGGTGCGTAAGCACCATGCCTTCTGCCATTTCCATCTCTCAGAGACGAAGAAGGAGGTGCATGACTGCGTGAAGGAGCATGGTCTGTCGCCTGTCCGTTGGTTGGATAAGTTGGGCGTCTTGGGACCGGACTGCATCGCCGCCCATGTCGTGCATGTGGATGCGGAGGAGCTTGCCATCATGAAGGAGCGGGGCGTGACAATCGCCCATAACCCTATATCCAATATGAAACTCTCCTCCGGCTTCTTCCGGACGAAGATGGTGATCGATTCGGGCTGCCGTGTGACCATCGGTACGGATGGTTGCTCGTCCAATAACAACTTGGACATGCGCGAGGAGGTGAAGTGCGCCTCCATGATCGCGAAGTGCAACTACGGTCCGGAGATCCTCCCTGTGGATATGGCGGTGGATTGGGCGACCAAGAACGGTGCGGAGGCCTTTGGCATCAATGGTGGAGAGATCAAGGTCGGGAAGGTGGCGGACGCCTTGCTGATCGACTTGGACAACGAGCGTTTCGTGCCTTGCTACAACTTCAACTCCAACTTGGTGAACGCTTCCAGCAACGAGGCTTTCAACACGCTCATCTGCGATGGTAAGATCGTCATGAAGGACCGCAAGGTGAAGGACGAGGAGCGCATCATCGCCGAGGCGAGGGAGTGCTGCAAGAAGTGGATGAAATAGTCTGGTATAGTTTGATAGGAAAAACCCTTCTCTGGCGGGAACGTTAGGGAAGGGTTAGCATCCCAATAGAAATTCTGAGACGAGCACGGTCAGGCAGCTGACGCATGCCACAGGAAACAACCCTGCTCCGAGTAACGCCGCCGCTATGCTGGTCAGCAGTGCGGCCAGTCCCGCTATGGGGCATTGCGTCGCTTCGATGATGGCCGGGAAGGTCATGACCGAGAGGGTCACGTAGGGCACGTAGTAGAGGAATGATCTGACGAATTGGTTGGTGATAGGCTTCCGTATCAGGGTCAGAGGCAACACCCTGATGATGTAGGAGACCAGGGCGGCTACAAGGATATATATGATCGCGTTATGTGTCATTCCTTTCCCTCCATTTGATTGATTTCATTGTCTTTCACTGGTTTCACGAGGGCCGCCACGGTTGATATGATGACGGTCAGTATGATGGTGCGTGTGCCTGCCGACAAATCCTTGATGTAAGGCGTTTGCGAAGCCCCGAAACTGAGCAGGAAGCTTGCGAAGACTGCCGCGGAGATGACCTTCTCCTTCTTCGCAGGTGGTATGATGATAGCGATGAACATGCCGTAGAGGGCCACCGAGAGTGCGCTGGTGATGTGCCCCGGCAGCAGGTTGCCCAGCCAGATGCCAAGGAAATTGCCCAGTCCCCATAGCGGGATGGACATGATCATGGCGCCGTAGAAATGTTCGGGGGAGAGGTGGCCGGGACGTGCGATGGAGACGCCGAATATCTCGTCCGTGATGCCGAAGCCCACGAGCAGTCTGTGGAAGAATGGTGCGTTAGGGTCGAATCGTTGGCTGAGGGAGCAACTCATCAGCAGGTAGCGCGCATTGGCGATGAAGGTGATGAGCGCCACTTCGGCGTATGTGGCCAGTTCCGTGATAGAGGTGTAAAGACCGTATTCGCCCGCCGAGGCGTGGTTGAGGACGCTGGCGAGATAGCCCTCTATGGGGGTCAACCCCGCTTTTCTGGCGATGAATCCTAAGGAGAATGCCACGGCGAAATAGCCCATTCCAATAGGAAATCCATCGCGTAGCCCATCCACAAAATTTCTTTTCTTTTCGTTCATTCTCAACTTTTTAGGCCTTTCCTTGAATTAGACCGCGAAGTTACAAAAGAAATTACATATTTCGTGGATGGGCTAGCGTGAATTTATGTTATTTATCTTATGATGATTTTAGTCGTTTGGGCATCATCTTCTTGGATGACTCTCACGTTGTAGAGGCCCGGCGCAAGGCGGGTGGAGATTTCGGATGAACCGTTTATCTCCTCGGATTGTACCAAGGATCCTGTCACGTTGTAAATCTGCACAGTTGCCTTGTCTGTTGTGGAGACATTGAAACGGCCCTTCTCCACGATGGTTGGATAGACGATCGTCGGTTCGCCTTGAACAGCTGTTATGTCCGTCTCCTCATAGCATCCTCCGAATACATTGCAGATGAATTTTCCTGTGATTGTCAAATCCCCGCCACATTTCTCTTTGAATATGGATCCTCCGTCTCCTCCGTACCCGTAGGAGTTGTATATCCAACTGATTATTTCACTGCTGCCATCCGTTCCTTGACAGTGGTTCAGGAATGTTTGGGCGGATTGGGTGTTTAAGGTGGATTCGGAGCCATTGTCTGGGTCAGGAAGATTCCCTGCGTTCCATTCTGTCACGATGACAGGAACTCTTTTCGTGGCTGGGAGAAATTCTGAGTTTTCAAGAGCTATGTGGGCGGTCTCACCTGCGTAGAAATGGAAGGCATACATGATTCCCGCCTTCCCCGAGATGACATTGTTGTCGGTTGCGTCCACCTCAGAGTTAACTCTTTGGCACCAGTTAGGTGTGCCGACGATGATGATGGGCCTATTGGTGTCGATGTCGGTGATGATGTTGGCGATTGTCTTGGCATAACTCTTGATGGTTCCCCAATCCACTCCGGAAGGCTCGTTGCATATTTCGTAGAGGATATGCTTGTATTGCTTGTCGGCCACTTCCTGCGCCACCATTTGGAAGAACTCCGAGGCTTCCTCGATATAGTCGTTCGGATCTCCGCTGCCCTCGTTCTTCTCGTTGAGTTCACTCATGAAGTGCCAGTCGATGATGCAGTAGAGTCCTGCCTCGTAGGTCCATTCCATCCACTGCTTGATTTGTTCGTCGCTGATTTTCCCTTCTCCTGAGATGTGTCGTGCGATACGTACGCAGTTCACACCCGTTTCCCGCAGATTGTCCAGGTCTTCCTTGGTGTTCAGGCAGTTCTCGTAGCCAGGGCTGAATGCGGTGAATCCTTTCAGTTGGATAGGTTTGCCGTTTTCATCGGAGAGTTGGGACCACACGATATTCAGTCGACCCCAGTTCTTCACGTGGTAGTTCTGTCTTGGACCATCCTTGTAGTTTATCGTACCGATATGTTCGCTGATGAATCTTCCGGCCGCTGACAAATCTCCGCCACATTCGTCTTTGAACATGGCGGCTCCGTTTCCTCCATATCCGTAGGAGTTGTAGATCCAGCTGACGAGTTGTTTTCCCGTGTTATTTACGGCGCATTTTTGCAGGAATTTGGCTCCTTGTTCGGTGCTGATTGAGTTGTCCCCTTCGGTCTCTCCTGATTCTTGCACTTTCCCAAGGTTCCATTCGGTCACGATGATAGGGATTGCCATCGTGGCGGCATCTAATTCTGAGAACATGAGATTCTGGTGCGCAGGTTCTCCCGCGAAGTAGTGGAAGGAGTACATGATTCCTGCCTTGTCTGTCTCGATGAGGTTTTGCGAGCTTGCCACCTGATAGGTTTTCTGGCACCAGTCAGGTGTGCCGACGATGATGATTGGCTTGTTGGTGTCGATGCTGGTGATGATGTCGATGATCGTCTCTGCATAGCTCTTGATGGTTTCCCACTCCACTCCGGAAGGCTCGTTGCATACCTCGTAAAGGATGTGTTTGTATTGTTTGTCGGCTACTTCCTGCGCCACCATACGGAAGAATGCCGAGGCCTCTTCGATATAGTCGTTCGGGTCTCCGCTGTCCTCATTTTTCTCGTTGAGTTCATTCATGAAGTGCCAGTCGACGATGCAGTATAGGCCGGTCTCGTTGGTCCATGCCATCCATTGTTTAACCTGTTCGTCGCTGATTTTCCCCTCTCCGGAGATGAGACGTGCGATGCGTATGCAGTTCACGCCCATTTCACGTAAATTGACGAGGTCCTCTTTGGATTTCAGACAGTTCCCATGATCTTGGCCGAATGCCGAGAATCCTTTCAGTTGGATAGGGAATCCATCCTGGTCACAGAGTTGTTTGCTCGTGTAATCAGGTTCTCCTCCCCAGCTTGAACGTTGATGTTGTCCTAGATCCACTTCGTAAGGGATCAATTGCAGTCGTCCCCATTCTTGTATGTAGTTCGTACTGTTGGCGTTATTGCCCGCATGTGCTTGAAAACAAGCGACAATCACTAATAGAGGGAAGAGTAAGTGTTTCATGTTCATAAGCGTAGGGTGGGTTCTTTTTTGTTTACCCCAATTGTCAGGCAGAACCCGTTAGCCTGTTGAGTAGTTAGCAAATATAGGGCAAATATAATTATTTTTTCGCAACATAGTTAAGGGAAAGCAAAAAAGGCTACCGGTTAGGGTAGCCTTTTGGGTGATAAGGGAAAGAATCTTATTCAGCCTTTCCGTTAGATCCAAGCACGTTGATGATCTTGTGCATGTACATCTTCTTCATGTTGTCACGAGCAGGACCGAGGTACTTACGAGGGTCGAACTCACCTGGCTTCTCAGCGAAGGTTTGACGGATAGCAGCCGTCATAGCCAAACGAGAGTCAGAGTCGATGTTGATTTTGCAAACGGCTGACTTAGCAGCTTTACGCAATTGCTCCTCAGGGATACCTACAGCGTCTGGCAACTTACCGCCGAACTTGTTGATCGTGTCAACCTCGTCTTGTGGTACGGAAGAAGAACCGTGGAGTACGATAGGGAATCCAGGGAGTTTCTTCTCGATCTCTGCCAATACGTCGAATGCCAACGGAGGAGGAACCAACTTGCCAGTCTTAGGGTCGCGGGTGCACTGCTCTGGTTTGAACTTGTAAGCACCGTGGGAAGTACCGATTGAGATAGCCAATGAATCAACACCAGTCTTAGAAGTGAAGTCGATCACCTCTTCTGGTTTGGTGTAGTGAGACTCCTCAGCTTGAACCTCGTCCTCAACACCTGCCAAGACACCCAACTCGCCCTCTACGGTAACATCGTGTTGGTGAGCGTACTCACATACCTTCTTCGTCAAGGCTACGTTCTCGTCGTAAGGAAGAGAAGAACCGTCGATCATGACTGAAGAGAAGCCCATGTCCACGCAGCTCTTGCAAAGCTCGAAAGAGTCACCGTGATCCAAGTGGAGGCAAATCTGTGGCTTAGCCCAGCCCAACTCCTTTGCGTACTCTACAGCACCCTCTGCCATGTAACGAAGCAAAGTTTGGTTTGCGTAGTTACGTGCGCCTTTGGATACTTGGAGGATTACAGGAGACTTAGTTTCTGCTGCTGCCATGATGATGGCTTGCAATTGCTCCATGTTGTTGAAGTTGAATGCAGGGACTGCATAACCTCCCTTTACTGCTTTGGCAAACATATCCTTCGTGTTTACCAAGCCAAGATCTTTGTAATTAACCATTCTATTTATATTTAGAAAATTAAAAATTTTTCGCGAGCACAAAGATAAAAAAAAGAATTAAGAATGAAGAATTAAGAGTTAAGAATTATTGAGGTGTGACACGGCGGTTTCATTTGCAGCAAAAGAGCTGGTGTTGTATTTTTTATTTAACGATTTACTGCTTACTAATTAACGATTTATCATTTACTATTTAGTGTTTTACGATTTATTATGCTGGGGAAGCAGTGTTGCTAATCATCCTTTGCTTCGTGTAAAGAGTGAATCGTGGCGGTACGAAGTGAAAAAAAGAAGTTACGCATCACGCGCAACTTCTTCATAAATAACACTATGGTCAAATAAATACATCTACCTAATTTGTTCTTTCCAATAAAAGATATCTGTGGCTACTCCTAGAACGGGAAATCGTCCTTGCCACCCTCTGTTGGAGGTGGGGGAGTCTCCACTGCCGTGTTGGCCGCGGACGGTGTGGCGGCGAGAGGTGCGACACCTCCCTCTGGCTTTTTGCCTAACAATTGTATTTCGTCGGCAAAAATTTCAGTGGTGTATCGGGTCACGCTCCCGTTCTTTTCGTCCACCCATGAGCGGGTCCTGATTTTTCCCTCCACGTAGATGGATGTGCCTTTCCTGATATAATTCTCCGCCAGCTTGGCTAATCCTCTCCATGCGACGATGTTGTGCCACTCCGTCCTTTCCGGTACCGTTTGCCCGGAGGCGGTCGTGTAGCCTCTTTCCGTGGTGGCTAAGGTGAAGTTGGCTACCGCCACGTCCTTATCCACGTAGCGTACTTCGGGGTCTTTCCCCACATTTCCGATTAAAATCACTTTGTTAACAGACATAGATTTAAATTTTTGTTACTTCGTTAAACTTTGTGTTAATACATTCACTTGCAAATGTAACCAATTTTTTTGTATTAAAAAATAATTATGCATAAAAAATACACATAAAAATAATATTTTTATGGAAACGTTGTGTCAGCCTGCATTTATGTGGCAAAAAAGAGAGGGGAACATGGTCGCCCAGTTCCCCTCCGCCTATGATTTGTTGATAGGAAGATTAATTGCCTTCCTCAACCTTTTCGATGCTTTGGCTGTTTCCCTGTTTGTCTTTCTCCTCGGCTCTCTTCGCCTCAAGGATCGCTGAGTTGCGACGAATGGTCTCCTCGTCGATCTTATAGAATACCAATGCCAAGATACCGATTACGGAACCTACCAACGGCAACAGTGAGAAATAGGACTTCAGGGATTCTATGGTCTCAGGGCTCAACTGGGTGTTTGCCACGAAACCGATGGCTGCCAAGGCGTATGCTGGAATTGAGTTCGCCAATGCTTGTCCCAACTTCTGCGCCATCGTGGCGGAAGAGTAGATCAAACCGGTTGCGCGACGTCCCGTCTCCACCTCAGCATTGTCTGCCACGTCAGCATACATACTCCACATGATGTAGCCGGAAGGACCGATCGCCAATGTGAAGATGATGTTCAGGATGATAATCGTACCGATATTGCTTCTGTCCAAAACGAGGAAGGAGAGGGAAAGAAGGGATGCCAATGTGAAGCATGCGATCCATGTAGGTTTCTTACCGAACTTCTTCACAACGGTCTGGATCAACATCGTACCAATGATCGTGAAGACAGAGCCGGAAGCCAACAACAGCGTGGAAACCAACTCCCATGTCAACTTAATGCCGAACAAAGTACCCGATACGGTGAAGACCTCTTTCCCGTCCACAATATTATAGTCGGCCAAGCAGTACTTAGCATAGTAAGGGATCAAACCATTGTGCACGAACACGAAGAACAACATGGCGATACCCGCGATGGACAACATGATCCATGGTTTGTTCTTGCACAAGTCCTTCACATCGTCTGAAAGCTTGCTGGTCTCTTGCTTCACCGGCTCGACACGCTCCCTGGTGAAGAAGAAGGTGCACATCAACATGACAAACGCCGCGATCGCATAGATGAAGGCTGTCCAGGAGAACGCCGCCTGTCCGCTGCACTGCAGGTGGTCTTGGATGAAACGAACCAACGTGAAGACCATACCGTAGCTGCACAAGCAACCGATCTGCGCACCGATGTTACGGAAAGCGGAAACGGAGGTTCTCTCGTCTGGATCTGGAGAGATGACACCCATCAACGCACCATAAGGCACATTCACTACGGAGTACATCAAACGGCAGAGCAAGAAGGTTGCGTATGCGTAGATGACCTTGCCTGTTTCGTTGAACTCAGGCGTGTAGAAAGTAAAGAAACCGATGACACAGAATGGAACCACACCGAAGAGGATCCAAGGACGGAAACGTCCCCAACGTGTGTTGTGACGGTCTGCGATCGCACCGATGATCACGTCGAACGCGATGTCGATACAAGATACTACCAAGACCATGGTACCCACTACCGCCGGAGCGATGCCGAAGTAGTCTGTGTAAAACGCTGTGGCCATGCATATCAAACCCCAGAAGAGGTTACATGCCAAATCTCCCGCTCCGTAGGAGAGTTTCTCTAAAATAGATAATCTCTGATTGTTTTCCATTGTATTAAAATTTTTATTGATTTTCAATTATTTAAGTGCGTCAGGATTCAATTTCACCGGTGACTGTGCTGTGAAAGGTATCTCGCCGCACAAAGCTTTCACCACCGCCGTCTGTGTGAAGGCGTCGATGCTGTAGGCATTGACCTTCAACGGTGCGACTCCCTCGTAGCAATCGTTCAGGAACGGATTGCTGTAAGAGATGGCGATACGCTTCTTCGGATCCGTCATGTTGACCGTCCATACGCCGAACGACTCCTTGTCCTTGAAGAACGGTGTGCCCAATGGCGCGAAGTAACGGTTCTCGAAGCAGACGATGATCTTGTCGTAGTAATCCAACGAATCGATGCGGTAGCCCCAATCGTAGAAGTGAGGGTTAACCATCATCGTCACATCGAATCCACGCTTTTCGAACTCTTGTTTCGTGACGCTGAACTTGCCCTCGTCCAAGCAGTAGCCTACAGGCACGATCAACAGTTTCTTGGTCATGTCCGGCTTCAAAGGAATATCGCTGTTGCGGTCCTCCTCCAATGTGATGGCGGACTCAGCCAGCTTGGTGCCCGTCTCTTTCACGAGAGTCTTTGTCTCCTCGCTCATCGGAGTACAGATGGAGTCTGGGGAAACTTTCTCCAACAGGCCGAAACGCTCACGCAATGCCCATACACGGCTGACAGCGTCGTCCAGACGGGACATCGGGATCTCTCCCCTGTTGATTCTCGCCTCGATCGTGTCCATATAAGCTAAGGAAGGCCAAAGGACGATATCCGCACCCGCCACGAAGCATTGAACGGATACCTCCAGCTCATTCTTGTAGTAGCCTGCGCAACCACCCATGTTGAGCGCATCGGTGATCACCACGCCATTGTATTTCATCTTATTCTTCAACAGGTCTACCATCAATTCCTTGGAAAGGGTTGCAGGAGGCAATTGCCCGTTGATTTTTTCCTGCTGGTAGAAAGGCAATTGGATATGTCCCACCATGATGGAGGCGGCGCCATCGTCGATCATCTCGCCGAAGAGCTTGCCGAAGGTTGCTTTCCACTCATCCTCAGAGAGGGTGTTGGCGGTCGTCACGATATGCTGGTTGCGCATGGTGACACCATCGCCCGGGAAGTGCTTTACGGTAGAGATGACGTTCTGCTCGTGGATTCCCTCCATTTGTTTCTTGAGGATCGGAATCGCCTTCTCCACGTCGTCGGATACGGAACGTTCGATGACCAACTCCTGCAGAGGGTTCATGTTCAGGTCGCACACAGGGTGCAGCAACCAGTTGAAGCCCATCTCCTTCGCCTCGGAGGCGATCGCCTTGCCGAAGTCGTAGGCCAAAGCTGGGCTATTCGCCGCACCGAGTGACATCTCAGCCGGCATGTGGGTGTACTTCGGATAGGTCTCGCCCAAGCCACGCTCGAAGTCCTCGCTGAAGAACAACGGATACTTGGCGGCGGCGTAGTAATCCTTCATCGCAGCCGCGATCAGGTTCTCCGAAGAGGTGTTGTATTGTTTCTGGTAGTTGTCGAAATACCAGCGGGCGATGAAGAAACCGCCGATAGGGTATTTCTCCATGAAGGCCTTCATGTCTCCGTTACCGATCTTTTTCTGATCGTAGTATTGGGAGACCACCATCATGGTCTGTCCGATTTTCTCACGGACGGAAAGATTTTTCCAAGAGGTGTCAATCGCGGCGAATTTATAACCCACGTTCTCTTGAACAACAGTTTTTTTAGTATTCTCTTTCGGGGAATCGCACTGCGTAAACGTCAATGCGCCCAAAGCCATTACGAACAGGCCTTTTATCATTCCGACTCTCATACCTCTTGTAAAATCCGTTATAGTTAAAAAAAAGGAAGCACCCCCATAGAGGGGATGCGTTCCATGTTACTTCGTATACAAATTAGACTGCTTCAAAACAGTAGAGTCCGCTCCGCCCTTGTTCACAACGGAGAGGACACGCTTGATGTAGTCGCCCGATGGGGTGACATCGTCCCATGCCTCTCTGGCACATGCGCCAGGTTTAAGTGCGGAAGAGGAACGCTCGTTGTCGGAGAAACTCCAGTTGCAGAAGCTAACCTTCTGGTTACCTGCGTTGTTGCCGCTCAGCATGAGCAACCACTTGTCGGTACGGTCGAAGTCCAACTCGCCGTTTCCGTTCGCCTCGCAGAGACCGAACTCTGAGCAGAAGACTGGCAGTTTGCCCAAAACATCATACATATAGGCGTACATATTGTAATAATCAGGCTTTCCGTCTTTCTCGAAGCCTTCATTATGCTCTTTCGCATAGAAGTGGAAGGCGTACATGACGTTGTCGTGTTTCAGACGAGCGTCGCGGGCAGGCAACGAATCGCAGAGGTCCTTGCCGTTTCCTTGATACATACCCTCCTTCAGACAAGCGTCCACCAGCTGATCCCACTGTGGAGTACCCACAATGACGACAGGATGAGTGACGCCTATCGAGTCGTAACCCTCCTGGATAGCTGGGATGATGTCGTCGGCATAGTCGGCGATCATGTCCCAAGTGACGTTGGTCTCCTTGGTGCAAACCCAAGGATGGATCGGGTCACCCTTCTCCAAGCAGTTATTCGGCTCATTACAAATCTCATAGATCAAATGCTCTTTGCCAGCATATTTCTTCGATATGAAGCTGAAGAATTCCTTGGCGCCGCCATATTTGGAATCCAACGGGTTGCCCGGTGTCAGGATATGCCAGTCGACGATACAGTAGATACCGAGTTCGCCACAGATGTCAATCATCTCACACATCTTCTGTTGGAAACCGATCGGATTGGTGTTATAACCACCCTCTTCGACGTACATCGCTAAGCGAAGCACACTGATGCCCCACTCCTCGACCATTGTCTTGATGGACTCCTTGGTGTAGCAGTCGCCGCACCATTGCCATCCCATCGTACTCATACCAGCCAATTGGACAGGATTACCATCTTTGTCGCAAAGTTGTAAATCCTTGACCTGCAGTCTTCCATGCTTAGCCACCGGTGAATTCACCGGATAAGGGGAAACATTCTTCTTTTGTTTGGCGTTATTGTCTCCGCCGCCGCACGAAACCAGCATGGCGAGAGCCATCAGCGCACCCAAAAACAATCTCTTCATTTATCGAAAAATTTATGTTAGAAAGAAAAGCAGGGAAGCCACTCGGATTGAGTGGCTTGCCTTGCTGAAAGTTGTGTTATCCCATAATAACCTCAACAACATTCTTGCTGCCCTTAGGCTGCATAGGAACGATGTTGCCGGCGATCTCTTTGCCATTCACGATCAACTTCTTGACGCCCTTCTGAACGCCTGTCGGATTGACCACCTTGATGCTGTAGTCCGCATCGCGGAACTTACGGTTCACTGAATAGCACTTCAAATCGGCTGGGAGACATGGGTTAATCTCCAATCCGACGTAAGAAGGCTTGATACCCAACAAGTATTGGCTAACCGTCAACCACATCCAAGCGGCTGTACCCGTCAACCATGAGTTCTTACCCTCACCTGGTTTAGCGGCGTCCTTACCGGCCACCATCTGGCAGTTCACGTAAGGCTCCACTTTATGAAGCGCTTGATCCTTCAAGTACATTGGAGCGATCTTGCGGAAGAGCTCCCAAGCGTCGTTACCACGTCCGGCAACCGTCTCACCGATGATCACCCATGGGTTGTTGTGGCAGAAGATACCCGCATTCTCCTTGTATCCTGCAGGATATGAACTGATCTCACCCATCTCGACATGATATTTCGTGTAGGCAGGGTTGTTAAGAACCATACCATGCTCGCAATCCAAATATTTTCTACAAGAGTCGATGGCCTTGTCAACCATACCCTCTTCCAAACCGATACCTGCCATCGTACAGAAACCTTGGCTCTCGATGAAGATCTTACCCTCCTCACACTCGTGGGAACCGATCTTGTTTCCGTCGAAGTCGTATGCGCGGAGATACCACTCACCGTCCCAACCATGCTTCTTGACAGCCTCAACCATCGAGTCGATGCACTTCTGCGCACGCTCAGCCTCAGCGGTCTCGCCGATTTGCTTACAGAGTTCAACGTAATCCTTACCGGTTACAACGAAGAGACCAGCGATCATCAAAGACTCAGCCTTGCTACCCTCCGTCTTGTTCTCCGTCGTCTGGAAGGACTCGTTAGGATCCCAAGAGAAGCAGTTCAAGTTCAAGCAGTCGTTCCAGTCAGCACGGCCAATCAATGGCAACATGTGAGGACCGAGGTTGTTGACAACGTGGTTGAAGGAAATCTTAAGGTGCTCGAAGAGAGACACTTCCGTACCAGGTTTGTTATCGAATGGAACAGGCTCCTTCAAGATGGAGAAGTCGCCGGACTCCTTCACGTAAGCCACCGTACCGAAGATCAACCAGCATGGGTCATCGTTGAATCCACCGCCGATGTCATTGTTACCGCGCTTCGTCAATGGCTGATACTGATGGTAGCAACCACCGTCAGGGAATTGTGTGGAGGCGATGTCGATGATACGCTCGCGGGCACGGGAAGGAATCTGGTGCACGAAGCCGACCAAGTCTTGGTTGGAATCGCGGAATCCCATACCACGTCCGATACCGCTCTCGAAGAAGGATGCCGAACGGGAGAAGTTGAAGGTGATCATACATTGGTATTGGCTCCATATGTTCACCATACGGTTCAACTTGTCGTCGTCAGACTTCACAACATATTTGTCGAGAAGCTCGTCCCACATGGCTGCCAACTCGTTGAAAGCGGCATCCACAGCCTCAACAGTCGCGAAACGGTTGATGGTGGCGAGAGCCTTCTTTTTGTTCACTAAAGTAACATCGGAATCCTGGGAAGAGATGAGCGTACCGTTCTTCTTGCGGGCGATATCCTCCTGGGAGAATTTCTCCTCACGAGCGTTCTCCACATAACCGAGAACGAAGATGTAATCCTTGCTCTCTCCTGGCTTCAACTCAACCTCCACGTAGTGGGAAGCGATCGGAGACCATCCGTGTGCGAGCGAGTTGCCTGGCTTGCCGGCCATTACACACTGAGGATCAGCGAATTCGTTATAGAGTCCGATGAAAGACTCACGGTCCGTGTCGTAACCATCGATCTTAGCGTTGGTCAACGCGTAGTATGCGTAGTGGTCGCGACGCTCCTTGTATTCTGTTTTGTGATAGATCACGCTACCATCGATCTCCACCTCACCGGTAGACCAGTTACGTTGGAAGTTCTCCATATCGGTAGCGGCGTTCCAAAGACACCATTCAGCGAAAGAGAAGAGTTTGATCTTCTTGGTGTATGTAGTGGTGTTCTTCAAAGTGACTTTCTGCACCTCAGCCCAAGTCTTCAAAGGAACGAAGAAGAGGACAGAAGCCTCGATGCCGTTCTTGGCGCCCGTGATGCGGGTGTAGTTCAAACCGTGGCGGCACTCGTAAGCGTCGAGCGGAGTCTTGCATGGTTTCCATCCCGGGTTCCATACGGTGCCATTATCGTTGATATAGAAATAACGTCCGCCATTGTCCATAGGCACACCGTTGTAACGGTAACGAGTGATACGGCGGAACTTAGCGTCCTTGTAGAAACTATAACCACCCGCAGTGTTCGAAATCAAACCGAAGAAATCTTCGTTTCCCAAATAATTGATCCAAGGGAATGGAGTCGCGGGATTGGTGATGACAAACTCACGGTTCGCATCGTCAAAATGTCCAAAATTCATATTCTTTCTTTTTATTTAAAATTTATTTTCTCAAAAGGAGTATCTACATACATCGTACAAATATACTACAATATTTGATTTATACAACACTTTCAAAAAAGGATTTTTCCACGGCTTTTCCACCATTTTGATATCCCTGCCCGTTCTTGCTGGCATGGGGTGTGGAAGAGCGTGGAGACCGAGGTGGCAAATGAGCGAACAAGGAGGAAACGGTGCTGTTCCCTCCTTGTCTCTCAATTAGTATTGTGGTTCGGGGATAGTTTCCCGGACTATTGTTTTTTTGCGGAAGAATCGAACACATTTTCCTCTTCCACCTCTTCTTCTTCCTTGTCGGTGCTCTTGAACGTGAAGTCGTATCCGAGTTTCAGTCCGATGTAGACATCATGGTAGTTGCTGTTGATGCCTGGCCATCCTGCCAATTCACGGTACTCAGGGTCGAAGTCCTTACAAGCCAATCTGTCGAGCACAACAGCCACGGAGAAATTCTTGCACTGCACGCCTGCCCCGAATTCGAGGAAGAGACCGTTGTTCTCTGTGGTGATGCCCGGGTCGGATTGATCCTCCTTGAAGGTGTATCTGTTCAGACCCACTGCATAACCGAATCTTCCGTCTATGAACGGAGTCAGCTTGTGCAGGGTGAATTTCCAACGACCGGATACGTAGAAAGGCAGTCTATAGACTTTATCTTCGTATTCCTCCCTTGTTGTAGGGTTCCATGCTGTGCGTTCTTCGAAGTTCTCGAGCGTCATGCTGGAATAGTAGAAGGAGACACCCCAACCGATGGAAAGGTTGGCGTTGAATTGATAGCCCATGTTCACGCCTACGGTGATGTCGTAATTCGCTTTCGTGTCCACACGGTTACTGAACACCAGTTTTCCGCCTCCTACCTCAGGACGGAAGAAAAGTCCCTCGCTGTATGGGACATACGGGTCTGCCGTATCTGCGGCGACAGAATCCACCACCTCTTCAGTCTCCGATTCCAGTGTCGTGGCAACTGAATTTGTCGTTTTGACTGCTGAATTCACAGTAGCGGCTGCTGAATCCACTGTAGCTTCCACGCTATCATCCATGACTGGTGCTTCTAATTCAGACGATTCGTCCTCTGCAAAAGATGCCGACGCAAATGCCATCATCAGCGTCAACATCGTAATAATCTGTTTCTTCATCTATTTTTTTGATTTAAGTGTATTTTACAAAAGTGTATATTATGGTATTGTTTATGAAGCCTTTGCTTAAGGCTCCATGCCCTGTTGTCCCCTATAGAGTTTCAGCATCCAACGGTCTTTTTTCGTGGCATTGCGGAAGTTCTTGTAGTATGCGGGGTAGCCGGTCACAATCACTTCGATCTCCGTCTCGGAGGCATGTACTTCATAACGTACACCTATCATGACGTCGGCCTTGTACTCCTTCTCCGCATGGGCCAATGCTATATCTTTATATCTCTGTATCTTCTCTTTCGCATCCTCATCCATCTTGACGCTGAAGGTCTCCTTGTATGTCACCTTTTCGTTCCCGATCATCTCCAAGTCGGCGATGAGGGGGTTCATGATGATGCCATTCGCTGGTTCCATCGTATTTGAATTACTACTCTCCTCGTAAGAGAAAGGGACTGACTTCGATTTTGAGATGGCCGGAGAGGCACAACACATAGCCAGTACGGATACGCATACGATCTGTTTAAAAATTCTACACTTCATAGATGTCAAAATGAAAAATCGTACAAAAATAATTTTTTTTTCAATTAAACAAAAATGATTGGTGTTTAGTGGTGCGGTTTTTTCATTTAACAGGCCTTTTTTGCGGTTAGGGCAACGATTGAATGACCTTTGGATGGCGGGATGTTTTGCTGTGATGAAGAAGGCGGGTCTACCGTTTTGGATAGGCTCGCCTTCTTGTATATTGGATTGTATTATAGCCTTTTACGTTATTCTTTCATGACTTCTGACATTGTAACTCCCTCCGTGAAGATTACCTTCACGCCGTAGACGCCTCGTTCCAAGCCGGAGATGTTCACCACCTCTTTGTCGGATTCGAGCAGGAAACGCCCTGTGAGGTCGAAGAGTTGCACTTTTGTCAAGTGCATTCCCTCTGGCACGTAGACACTGAACTCGTCCTTCGTTGGGTTCGGATAGAGGGTGATAGGCTGTTTCTCGAGCAGATTATCTTCCACTCCATTAATGCCTTCGCAAGGCTCGAAGTTCTTTGGTTGGCTCAACATCTGCTTGATGTATTGTCCGGACTCGGAAACCATGTTCCAGTTTTTGCTCATGGATGCGCCCGGCGATAAGGCGGCGGATGATTCCGCTTTGTCGGAGAAGCTCCAGTTCACCCAACTGATTTTGCGTTCGTTCATCCAATCCATCCACCTGTTACACTCGTCGAGGAAGACTCCTCCGTCTCCGGAAGCCTTGGTCGTGCCGAATTCCGTCACAAAGATCGCCGCACCATTGTTGAGCGCCGTTTGCGCCTTATCGCGCAAGCTTTGGAAGTGGTCTCCGGAGTAGAAATGGAGCGTGTACATCACATTGTTATACGACAATGGATTCTGGGACGCCAAGTCCACATCCTGGCTCCACATCGGGGTGCCACAGATGACAATCTTGTCCGGGTCGTTCGCGCGAATCACAGGAATCACCTTATCCGCATACTCCTTAACGTCGGACCATCTCACCATGAATCCGTTCGGCTCGTTGCATATCTCGTACAAAACGTGCTTGTCGTCCTTGTGCTTCGCTGACATATAGTCCCAGAAAGGGATAGCGTCATCCAACGTGTTTTTCGGGTTCCCGCTTCCTTCCTGCAGGATATGCCAGTCGATGATGCAGTAGATGCCTAATTTCCCGCAGATATCCACCAACTCGTCGATGTATGCGTTGTACTCATCCTTGCTCTTCCACTGCGTACCGTCTGTCTTGCAGTAGCCTCCTTTCTCATGTGTGTAGATGGCCAAGCGGAATATGTCTATGTGCCAATCGTTCACCAATACGGTCAATGACTCCTCCGTGTAGCATTGAGGGAACCAGGCCAAACCGTGGGAACTCATTCCTTTCAGTTGTACGGGTCTTCCGCACTCGTTCACCATTTGGGTGCCCTGTACGGAGAGCTTGCCATTGTAATAGACCGGAGAGCCCACGGGATAGGAGCGGGCCGAGGTGGGCGCAGGGGATACTTGATGTTCCATTCCTTCTTCATTTCGATTATACCCGCCCGCAAAAGCAGACGTGTCGGCAAGGAAAGTCATTGCCGTAAGCATAATCATGCTAGTAAACATTTTTGCTTTCATAACACTTACACTTTAAATAAATACTCATTAATGACAAATTACATAATAGTGCTCAAACCTGTCGATGCTAAAAAAGCACATCCGACATGCGGTTATTCGGGCGCAAATATATAAAAGTTTTTCTTCCTCCAAAAACAATCCATGATTTAACATCTGGTCGCGGAGTTGCAGGCGACATGCTCCGTTAAGGCGAAACCTCGCAAAAAGAAGGATGTCGCAGGGCTATTCCTACGACATCCTTCTGAAAATTTATTATTTGTCCACTAAAACCGAGAAAAACGGGTGACGGTTATTTAGGACCGGTCATTCACGCGTGCTATTCCTTCACGATCTGTGTTACAGCCACTCCGTCGGAGAGGAAGACCTTCACACAGTAGACCCCGCGCTCCAAGCCGGAGATGTTCACCACCTCCTTCTCGGATTCGAGCAGGAAGCGTCCTGTGAGGTCGAAGAGTTGCACCTTCGTCAGTTTCATCCCCTCTGGTGCGGAAACGTTGAACTCGTCCTTCGCCGGGTTCGGGTAGAGCTTCACGATTTGTCTGTCGAGAAGGATATCCTCCACACCGTCGACGCAAGAGTGGAAGTTGTTTGGCGTCGATAATTGGGCTTTGACGAACTCGCCTGAAGCGGATACGGAGGTCCAGTCTCTGCTGCCGCATGCTCCATTGTTCAAGGCGGAGTTTGTCTGTGTGCCGTCGGCGAAGTTTGCGTATGTCCAGCTAAGGCTGCGTGACTTCATCCAGTCGATCCACGTTTCCCCTTCGGTGGTGTTGATGGAACCTCCGTTTGTCGAGGAGAGGCTAAATTCGGTGACGAACAACGGCAAGCCCTTGAGGATGGTCGCATTGGCTTTCTCACGCAAGGTCTGACCGTCCGAGCCAGCGGCGAAGTGCATCGTGTACATGATGTTGTCGCCTGCCAACGGATTGGCCGCCACGGCTTCCCATTCGCGGTCTGACGAAGGGGTTCCGCAGATGATGATCTTCTCTTTGTCGAATTGTCGGATCAGGGAGATCATGGAATCGGCGTAGCTCTTTATCGAGCTCCAATCCACGCCGTTGGTGTTGTCGCATATCTCGAAGAGCACATGACTGTAGTTCTTGTATCGTTGTGCCATGTGACGCCAGAATATGGTGGCCTCCTTCATGTTGGCGTTCGGGTCACCCTTTCCGGTCAGGTGCCAGTTAACCACGCAGTAGATACCTTTGGTGCCACAGAGGCGAACTAGGTTATCCACCTTGTCGTTATAGTTATACATGGAGATTCCTTGGTCGGATCCGTTCACGCAGTATCCGTCTTCGCCGTTCGTGTGGACGGAGATGCGGAACAGGCTGGCGTTCCAATCGTTGAGCATAGCGTTGAGGGAGTTTGACGTGTAGCATGTCGAGTAGACGGACAGGTTGTCCGAGCTTAGGCCTCGCAGTTGGACGTCAAAGTCGCACTCGTTGGTCAGGCGTCCGTTCTGCACGTGAAGTTTGCCGTTGTGGTAGACAGGGGAGCCCTTCGGGTATTTTATGGCAGCCATCGGGTTCACGTTCTCCACATATTCAGGAGTGGTGAGCGAGTCGCCGTTGCATGGCTCGAAGCCCTTCGGCTGGCTTAACAACCGTTTGATGTATTGTCCTGATTCGGAAACCATGTTCCAGTTCCCTTGGTTGGATGCGCCTGGCGATAAAGCCGAGGAGGATTCTGACTTGTCGGCGAAGCTCCAGTTCACCCAGCTGATCTTGCGCTCATCCATCCAGTCCATCCAAGTGTTGCACTCGCTGATGTAGACGCCTCCATCTCCGCTTGACTGCGTTGTGCCGAACTCTGTCACGAAAATCGCCAAACCCTTGTCGAGCGCCTTTTGCGCCTTATCCCTCAGGTATTGGGTGTGGGTGCCGGAGTAGAAGTGGAGTGTGTACATTACGTTGCTGAAATCCAAAGGGTTTTGTGCGGCGATGTCCACATCCTGGCTCCAAGTAGGGGTTCCGCAGATGATGATTTTGTCGGGGTCGTTCTTTCTGATCACAGGAATGACCTCCTCCGCATATTGTTTGACATCCGACCATTTCACATCGAACCCGTTTGGCTCGTTGCATATCTCATACAAGACATGTTTGTCGTTCTTGTGCTTGGCGGACATATAGTCCCAGAAGGGGATGGCATCGTCCAATGTGGTGTTCGGGTCGCCGCTGCCTTGGTTCAGGATGTGCCAATCGATGATGCAGTAGATACCCAAATTGCCGCAGATGTCCACCAACTCGTCGATGTACGTGTTGTAGTCACTTTTGGACTTCCACTGCTCTCCGCAATATCCGCCCCACTCATGCGTGTAGATGGCTAGGCGGAATATGTCTATGTGCCAATCATTCACCAATGCGGTCAACGACTCCTGCGTGTAACATCTAGGAAACCATGCCAGACCGTGGGAACTCATGCCTCTCAGTTGGACTGGTTTCCCGCACTCGTTCACCAGCTGGTTGCCCTTCAGCGTGAGCAATCCATTGTAATAGACCGCGGAGCCCTCCGGGTAGGTGCGGGCCGATTCGGGCGCAGGGGATACTTGATTCTCCATCTCTTCTTCACTTAAGTCATACCCATCGGCATACGTCGATGCGCCAGCGAAGCAAAACATCGCCGTGAGCATGAATAACTTTTTTAAAATCTTTTTCATAACTTTTCTCGTAACATTTATACTTATTAACACTAAAAATACATTGTTTTATTTCGCAAAAGTAGTATAAATCCCTGGAATATGCATTTTTTTGCAGGAAAGATGTGGGGTGAATGAAAAATTAAGATAGTTTTGCAGAACCATTTCGACGAATTAGTATGGTACATTTACGTCGAGGCTGAGATGTTTCCTATAGGAGAATTGGACTTGCTACAGATGTGAAATGGATCTGAAACAGAATGAAAAACATATTAATAGAGAATAAATAATGGGGTATAACATGAAACATATAATGAGACGGTTTCTGACAGGAATGGTCCTGCTTTTTGCGAGTGGCATGACCACTATGAACGCCCAATGCGTTGTGGCCGGCACGGATTTTGACACGAACAAAGAGCTCTGTTGCCCGATCATGACATCGGACGAAAATGGATGGTATGATGCTAATTTGGACTGGGATAAGCTGTGCAAGACGGACATGTTTATTGGACCTGAGTATGCAAAGATGAAAGGAATAGGCGGTTCTTTCTATAGCGAGAGCAGCAATGATATGACAAAAGTAAATGCCATCTTCCTTCGAAACGACCTTCAGGCAAATGGAAGTAAAGCACAATATGGATACTCCATCGTCACGGCACAGCCAAAACTCATCCATTCCTTTTGCAAGGCGAACGAGACGTCTAACAATATGTATGTCAATTTAGGATCTGCGCATCATTGCCCATTCGTTTCTTATACCGTAAGTGGATTGCTTCCCGGCTCTTCTGTCGAGTTGTCCTTCACCGCATATAACTTGTTGGATCCCACCTACTTCGACCATCTTGTAAACGTCCAACAAGTGACCTCGATGAATAAATATATCACAAAATACACCTATGAAGGCAACAAAATAGGCGACGGTAACAATCTAAATATTGGAGTCGTGTCGAACAATGATGGTGCGACATTCAATACAAGTTATAATAACGCACTTAATGAAGCGAGCTTGACTAAAGCCACGACAAAAATTGTTGATTACGGGAAGTCCACAACCGTCACCCACAAGACAACAGTCCCTGAATCAGGGAAAATCACATTCTATTTTTACCGCGCAATTGACTGTTTCCAAATACCTATTGGCATTGATGATATAAAAGTGACTGGAGAATTCCAGCCTTCAGCCGCATATACAGGAAACCCTTGTCCAGAACAACCTCTGCGTGTGTTCACCAAACAAACCTATCCGGAGGGGTCAACATATTTATGGAAAGAATCTCCCTCTGGACAAGAGTCAACAGACCCTAATTTTAATTTTATTCCAGGAAGTACAGGAACGAATCATAAGATAACTTGCGAGGTGACAATTCCCGGATGTAGTCCTGTGTCATCACCCGCATTGGAAATAAAGGCAGGAGATTGTTGCAAAGACACCAGTGGAGCTCCCATGGCGATGACAAATTTGTATTACGACGACTTTGGTGATTTTCCAACAGATAACACGTATGTATGGACTGACAGATATGGAATCAAACATACAGAGAATATCCCATCCCGTCAAACTCACGAGGCACAGTCGCATGATGGACCTCCGAGAATTCCTTATGTAAAAGCATACTATCTCGAATCCAATGGTGCCACATTGAAAATTCCTTTACTGGGAACTGTTCTTTGTGATGCTAATCTGGGGCAGAGAACGGACACAGCATACGAAATGTATGGTCATGGGGTGTATGCAATTTCCAAATTTGGTGCATACGGGGAAGGCGTGATGTTTGATAATTCTGGCACAGAAACAGGAGGTATGCTTCAGTTCGATTTATTTGATGATGGATCCCAAGATGATTTTTTCGAAATAGACATCGACCATATTTGCACAGGAAAAGACATCTATTTTGGTGCGGATTTTGCGTCCATTGGTCCAAATCCAGGATCTGTTGAAGTGCTTTTGGAATATAATGGAAATGTTCTGGAAAGAGACTTCAAATACTTTAAGGATGGACAAGATGGATGGAAACATGCCGGCAAACCATTTAAAATTAGTGCAGAGGATGTAGAAGGGAAAAGTGAAGTCTCCGTGAAATTAAAAGTACGGCACTACGGATACCAAGAAGATGGACAACCTATTTATGGACCAACTCGCGATTATGGTATTGACAATATCATTTTCCAAGTCTGTACCCCTCCTGACGTGAACATGGAGTCTTCGGTAAGCACGGGCAAGGATATCCTCGACCTATGTACGGAGGATGTGTTAACCCTTACCTCCATAACCTCTGATGCGATAAAGAAATTTTATTTATATTCAGATGGGCAAATCGACCCAACCAAGAAGGTGGGCTACGTCTATCAATATACTTTCCAAGAGCCTTCCTCCGAAAGTGAGACAAACCCTATCCAATGGACGACTCTCCATACGGAAGAGGTGGTTGAAACAGATAAATTTGACGTGTCGGTGGAAGATTATTGGGATGATATCTTCTCCAAGATCGATGATCCTAAGCATGAGAAACGTATCTACTTCCGCGTGGTCGTAGGCGAATACTCCGATTTGATGGCAGATAAGTCATGGAAGACAACTTCGGCATTCACGCCTTGCCGTAAGATCTCCATCTCCACTATTCCGGTCATTGCGGGTTTGAACTGCACCGCCTGCGAAAAGGTGAAGGAGGCTGAGATCATCTCGGCCGACCCTGCCACTGTGGTGAAAACTAACGCGTCCGTGAAGGAGGTGCAACTCTGTCCGGGCGAAATTGCTAAACTGACCACTAAGAAATTCGCCCCGACGGATCCTTCCGTCATGGGTATTACGGTCGGTCCGGACGACGAGCCTCGCAAGTATGTGGCCTCTTGGCACAAGGGTTCCAAAACAGCCGCAGGTATTCCTGGCGCCGGCTACACGGCTGGCGATGAGACTTCCTCCTACAATGTGACGTGGGAAGACGCCGATTGGTACTACCTGCTGGTGAAGGACATCGAATTCCCTGGCGACGACGGAAAGAGTTGTTGGGTGTGGGATAGTATCCATGTCATCGCGAACGGAAAGCCTGACGAAACGCTGAACGACCCTGACCCATTCTGCGAAGGAACCCTCAGCGCAGAGCCTTCGAAGGAGATCGCCAACCATGACATTATTTGGTACACCAGTGTTG
Organism: Paludibacteraceae bacterium; assembly: GCA_017962085.1. Taxonomy (GTDB): domain Bacteria; phylum Bacteroidota; class Bacteroidia; order Bacteroidales; family Paludibacteraceae; genus UBA1181. The sequence continues at coordinate 18,585 of JAGCWA010000027.1, read as the reverse complement.
ACACCTCACAGAAAACCAATGAACCGGCAGTCTTGGCAGTGCCTGCTGGGGAGAATATATTCTACTATGTCGTGAAGGATAAGACAACAGGTTGTCGTTCGGATGTGAACGAATATACCGTCACAGTGAATCAAATCCCTGCCGTCGATCTGGACGGAACAGTGGCTGATTTCTGCGCATCGGTGGCCGATCCGACTAAACAATCACCGGAAGCGACCGCAATTCCTGCATTGCCGAAACCTGCGGACGCAAGCCTAACCATTGATTGGTACACGGATAAAAATATGCAATCCGCCGCGGAACCCAACCTCTCCTCCTTGGCGGGTAGTCTAACTCCATACACCTACTACTACAAGGTGACGAGCGGGGAAAATTGTTCGGACACCTCCCACATCACCTTTAACGCCAAGCCTACAGCAATGGTTACCCCTGCCGCGGACCCTGTCTGTGACAAGACGACCTTGAGTGTGACGACTGACCCGTCATCAGCGACGGTGAAGTGGAGCAACGGACAAACCGTGGCGACATACGGCATCACAACGGCGGCGGAAGCGGGCGCCCTTACAGTGACGGCTGAGGCTACGGGCTATTGCGCCAGCGCTACGGGAAGCATCACAGCTGACTTCTATGAGAGCCCGGCCAAGCTGACCACCACCACCGTGCAATACCTGAAGACGGAAGCGATCACCGATATATTGACGCGCAAGTCGGATGCCGTGACGGGCAAAGCGGCTGATGGCACGATCATGTGGTTGGGCCAGTTCAAAGACGATACGGAGCCTTCCTCAACCGCCGGGGCTTCCCCGACTACCCCTACACCTACTGCGGAGGATTTGGCTTCCACAAAAGATGAGACTTACTATTATTGGGTATTCCAACAAGTCACCAATCCGGACGGTTCGACCTGCCAAAGCGGACTGACGAAACTGACGGTGATGATCTTGGGCGCACCTGCTCCTTTCGTGTCGGATACGGTTTATTGCTTGAATGAAAACCCTGCCGCCTTGACGGAGAACGCTAAGATCAATCAGATGGACCCTAATAAAACGTACGAACTGCTCTGGTATGACGCGCAGACGGGAGGAACAGGCTCCACCACACCGCCTACCGTTTCGACCGCCACCGCAGGCGAGACGACCTACTACGTGTCGCAACGTGACGCTGCCAGCGCAAGCAACGAGAGCTCCCGCATGCCGATCAAGGTGACCGTGTATGAGGTGCCAGCGCCGAAGTTCGACCCTATCTCGGACTATTGCGTGGGAGACATCGCCTCTCCATTGCCGACCACCCTGACGAAAGACGAAGGCAATTTCTTAATGGCGGAGCGCTTGGTATGGTCCGATGGCACAACTACTGACGCGACATTCACGCCTAACACAACGGTCAACTCCACAACCACCTATACCTATACGGCTAAGCAATACTACAAACTGTCGAGTGGGGTGGAGTGTGAAAGCAAGGAGACATCGTTGGATGTGACGGTCAACTATACTCCTGTTCCAGGCGATGCCACGGTTTCGTACATCGCAGCTGAGGTGGGTAGCGACAACAAGACATTTGCCGCCATCACCACGAAGAATTGGGTGGAGGAGTCCGGTTATACCTACTACTACGCCTTGGAAGGTTCGACAGACTTCCAACCAACCGCACCGAAGCCTGAGTTCGATGTGAACAGCCTGAACGGTGGCACGAAGAAGATCATGTATAGTGTATATCGTGTGGACAATGCGACGAACTGCAAGAGTGAAGCTTCAACCATCACGGTGACCATCAGTGACGCCTTCCCTCCGATCGTGGCGAACGTGCTATACTGCGAAGGCGAGGCATTGGCTGACCTGACGGCGAAGAGAAACCCTCAAGGCAATAAGACGGAAGCCGATTATACGCTGATTTGGTACGGAACGACCCAACCGAGCTCGACGACCGACCCAGGCACGGAAGCGGACACTTACCCATTGCAAGGAAATGCCACGACTTCTCCTGCGGGAGGGGTGACGACCACGACATACTATGTGGCCCAGAGAGACGACAACACAGGCGCTGTCAGCCCTGCGCAGGAGATCAAGGTGATTGTCTACCCGACACCAATATTGTCGGTATCCACCCCTGCTGCTGTCTGTGAGACGGAAGTGAACTTGGCGACCGCAGTCACTCTGACGAACGATGTGCCAGGCATGATTTACAACAAAGATTATTTCACGGATGCGAACGGTACCACACCTTTGGTAAACTCCTTGGTGTCGGAATCGGGAAGCTATGGTGTCCAGTATGCGTATAATGCGAAGGTGAATTCAGGCGAGCTTTGTAAATCAAAGGTTGAGGCTGTTGATGTTACGATCGACACCTTACATGTCTTGGCGGATAATGTCACCACTTGTCCGGAGATGTCCGCTAAGTTCACCTCCGAGGTGCAGACAAACGCGTCGACCGTCACATACGCATGGGAGGGCGATGGAGGAGACAAAGGCAATGCGGCCGACTTCGAGACCAGACGATTCACCGGAGGCAACTACGGAGATCATTACTCATACTCCTTGGCGGTAACGGCAGGAACCTGTAGCGAGACATTGTTGTTGGAGGTTGTGTTAGGTCAGGGACCGGTTGTCGGAACGTTGACGATAGCAGACCCGACGAACACGGAGGTGCCGACGAGGGTATATACGAACTCGCTGACATCGGAGGAATATTATTACTGCGGCGGTGATGTCACAGTCACTCCAGCATACGACGGAGATGGTGATTATGTGCTGACGACTCCTTCCGGAGCGACCTCTTCCGCCAGTCCGTTCACCGTGTCGGAGGCGGGTGTTTACACTTTGGCCTACACGAACGGATGTCCTACCAGCTTGACCTTCAAACTGACCGACGCGCAAATCGCCTTGACGAACACGACACCATCGTTGGGATTGTGCGAGGGAGACAAGTTCACCTCCTCGCTGACGGTCACGCCTGCAGGTGGATTAGACTATACCCTCACATGGAAGAAAGACAATGTGGCCATCGACGGGGAGACGTCATCGACCTACACAATCAATGGGGCAGTGGCGGAGAACAGCGGATTCTACACGGCAGAGGCGAACCGAAAAGGTTGCGTCTCCATCACCGACATAGGCCAACTGAATGTGACAGCGGCCATCAGCGTCACCTTGCCAGACGCGCCAACGATCTGCGAGGGAGAGGAGACGGAGTTGGTCATCACCGATATCCAACCGAGCGGTACGTCCCTCGAGTGGCAGGCGGATCCTACCATTTTGACAGCGACCAATAGCGAACGTGTGACGGTTCAACCAACCTTTAGGCCAGGCGAAGGACACCAGTCCACCTACACGTACAGTGTGACCGCTAGCAACTCCGGTTGCGAGCGTACCTACCAAGTGAGCGTCAAGGTGGATGAGGCGCTGAAGGGTGACCTGACCGGTGTGACGTCTATCTGCGAAGGGAGAAGTACCTCCCTCTCTGCCGAGTCGTATGCGGCTTCCACCTATTCGTGGTCTTTGAATGGAGAGCCTGTTGCCTCCTCTGCCACAACCGATGTGAGTCCGGCCGCGACCTCCACCTATAAGGTCGACATGACACGAGGCGTGTGCGCCGTTTCCGACGAAATAAAGGTGGTGGTGACCACCTATCCGGTAATTCTAAGCATGGATTCCGTAGGCATACGAGACCGTCAGATCACAATGGAGCCTAATAGAGGAACGGGTGTGTTCACCTATTGGGTGGATGATGACGATAGCCGTACCACGACCAATACGTTGATCAAGGACTTGACCTTCTCGACGCACGTCATAAATGTGGTGGATGAGAACGGATGTGGGTCATCTTTCCGTTTCCAGGTGGATCCTCCTGAGATCTCCATTCCTCCATATTTCACGCCTAATGGAGATGGAATCCAAGACCGTTGGGTTATCGGTAACTTAGCTGAGACTTATCCTAACTCTGTCGTCAGCATCTTTGACCGTTATGGTAAACTTGTGTCCCAGTATCTTGGACATAAATCAGACGGGTGGGATGGAACATTTAATGGACAACCTCTTCCGTCGACAGACTATTGGTATATGATCGATATCGAGGAGATCGGTAGAATCTATTCAGGTCATTTCACGTTGATGAGAAGATAGAAGATAAAGGCCTATGCCTAGAATGGTTTGGGGGTGTTGTGCGATTCATGGATCCGCAGCACCCCCAAACATTTTATTTATTCGTCATAATATTCAAACTCTCTTATGATACCAGTATCCAAACCATTTACCCCATGGATATACTCCTCCAACACGTTGCCGTGCGAGTCCGTTTTGTAAACAGATGACGAAGTAACCTCCCCTTTATAGTACGAAACACATGTTAACGGTCTATTGCGACCCTGATATGTGGCGACTGAATGGGTGATGCGTTCCCCCTCTTCATAGGAAGCCATATAGGTCATGTTTCCCCTCTTGTCATATTTTTTCACGATTCTGTTTTCCGCCCATGGCTTATCCACATACTCGTAAATGGGCATTGTTGTCGTCCATGTAGCATCCGAACCTTCCACGCCGACTGTCACATCCTTCATGCTAGTCCGTTTCCTATATTTCTTTTCTTTCCCCACATAGGAGATTTGTTCTGTTTCATAACCATTTTTGTACTTGGAAATATTTTTTTCCCATTCCTCTCCATATTGCGTATGTCTCTCCACCACATTCCCTTCCTGGTCGTATAAAATATTGGTCAAATGACCAACATGACCCGTTTTGGGATTGTAGTCCTCAATCATCTTCACCACCCTTCCCTTCGCATCATAAACCATAGAATCCGCTGATTCATAAAGCAGGAAATGTTTGGAGACTCTCCGACCCAAGGAATCATAATAAGCGGTCATAATTGTCCGGTCACAGATGCCTTGGGTACTACATCGGATGGAATCCATACTGCACAACCGGCCATCCTTCCCATAGTGGAAAGTTAAACAATGAGGTTTATAGTCGTCTATTAACTTGCGACTCATCTTCTCCAAGCGTCCCGCTTCATCGTAGGAATAGACCTCACGGGTAGTGCGGTATGTATGTTTCTTCTCCATGCTCAGAAGTTTCCCTTCGCCGTCATATTCTTTTCGGGTATAGGCATCAAGCACCATAGAATCCCTTTCTTTGACGTATTCCGAGGAGTCCACCATATTCCCCTTCTTATCGTATGTTATGTGCAGCACTTTGGATAACTCCCCATCGTAGATCTCAGTAGAGCAAACCAGTCTGTTGGCTTCATCATATATGTTTCTTCTCTCTTCATATAGGTTCCCTTCTTTGAAATTTCTGTCCGTCAAAAGATTGCCCTGGGCATTATAGCACCGTATCCTATGGTATTTCATCTTCTCATATTTGAATTCCTTCTTTTCCACGCAACGGCCTAGAGAATCATACCTAAATGTAAACTTATAATCCCCTTTCCTATATTCAATGATCCGTTTCTGCTTGTCAAATATCCGAGTACACAGTAAGTCACCTTTCACAATCTTCCCATCCTCTGTTTTTTTTACCCCATACACATTAACGCTCCGCACATTTCCGTGATATTGGAATCTTTCCACATCATTGTTCTTCCCCTTCAATGATTCAGAGAGTCCCGTGATTCGCCATAATTCACCAAACATATCATCCCCTGCCATGATAAATAGGGAAGGAAACATTACCAACGCCAGCGTCAGGAACACTTCTTTAGCCATAAGATATATAATATTAGTTTGTTACAATATGATAGCACAAATATAATCATTCCGACAATAGGAACTTCTCCATCAGTCTGGAAACCGCATACTCCCCCAATCGATCCTTCTCCACCTCGATGTACGCGGACTCCTTCCTGCGCAAGAAACGCCCCTCCGCATGGAAGAAGGCGGCATGGATGTTTTGGTGGGTCAACACGTGCTTCTTCATCACGGGTCCGCCAATGACATGCAAGTCCGAGAAATCCTGCTCCAAAGGCTTCATCCAATCATTATCCATATGCTCGGAGAGAGGTGCGGGGAGCTCCACCATCGGGTATTCATACAACCCGTTCCATATATCCTTTCCTTCCCTGCGGCGCAAGTAGGTCTTCGTGCCATCCTCCACCGCCAAGTAGACAAAATAACGGTCACGCGCGATGATCTTCTTCCCCTTCTTCGGGTACTCCACCGCCTCAGGCATACCCCCCAAGGCGCACCCCTCCTTCAGCGGACAGGCTTCACAATTCGGGGAGGCGGGCAGGCAGATCGTCGCTCCCAAGTCCATCACGGCTTGGTTGTACAAAGCCGGGCGACGCTGGTCCATCACCTCCATCGAGAGCTGCGTGAAGACGCGCTTGCCTTGCGGCGTGTCGATAGGCTCCTCCACACGGAAGAAGCGTGACAGCAAGCGATAGGCGTTGCCATCCACCGCAGGGTAGGGTAGGTCATAGGCGAATGAACAGATCGCGGCGGCCGTATAGTCGCCAACCCCCTTCAGCGAGCGCACATCCGCGTACTCTTTCGGGAAGACACCGCCGAACCGTTCCACCACCTGACGGGCGGCCTCACGCATATTGCGGGCACGGCTGTAGTAACCCAATCCCTGCCACATCTTCAGCACCTCATCCTCCGAGGCGGAGGCCAAGGAAGCCACATCCGGGAAGCGCTCCATAAAGCGCAGGTAGTAAGCCATGCCTTGCACCACACGGGTCTGTTGCAAGATGATTTCGGAGACCCATATACGATAAGGATCGCGGGTTTGCCTCCACGGCAAATCACGGCCATTCCGCTGGTACCAGCTTATCAGTTCTTGGGAGAAGTCCATATCATTTATCTAAGTAAAATTCAGAGGTGAGGTGGCTATAGGCTTCGGAACGGGTATGATCCTCACGCTCCAACACCAGCCTATCACACACGCACGCACGCTCCAGGAAGGAGAACTCCGCCAAGACACGCTTCGAAGGCGACATTGGCGTGGAATGTACATCCGTGCGGCGCACGCAGTGGAGACCTTTCTCCAAGGCGATTCCCTCCAAGCGAGGGTAGTCCAGCGTGGGGATGATCACCGAGAAACGCCCCTCCGGCGCCATCAGGGCGACCACGGCGGAGACCAAATCATCATACGGCAACACATCCGCATGACGGGCCATTGAGCGCCCTGCCACGGGCGATTTCTGCGAGTCCACGAAGTAAGGAGGATTGCTCACCACCCGGTCGAAACGACGACCCGACGAGGAGGCGTACGCCTGAATAGCGGAGCATACGATGGAGACCCTATTCCTCCACGGAGAGCGCTCCACGTTCTCCACCGCCTGCGCGGTTGCCTCATCATCCAGTTCAACGCCCACGACCTCGGCGTACGAGCGTTGCGCGACCATCAAGGAGACCAAGCCCGTACCCGCACCGATGTCCAGCACGGAGGAGGCTTCCTCCACGTCACACCATGCGCCCAGCAGCACACCATCGGTGCCCACCTTCATCGCACAGCGGTCTTGGAATACCGTGAATTGTTTGAACCGGAAGTAGGGATTCGACATCAGTTAGCGGATTCCGTATTTCAACTTCAGGTTGGTCAGGACACGCTTCGTATCCAGCGTGAAATCCCCCTGCATGATCCAGTTGTAGTAGCTAGGCTCGATGAGCAGGACCTCGGCCACCTTTTTGCCCTTATGCTTGCCGAAGTTGATGATCTCCTCCCCCTTCTCGTTGTAGATGAAACGTCCCGCGAAATCGACGTTATTGTTATGGGCGGAGTATTCAGACAGGAAGTCTATGTCGTTCTGCAAGTCCGGGTAGCGGTCGAGCTGCGCCTTGAGCACCTCGTAGGTGGCGGTGATGTCCGCCTCAGCACCGTGCGCGCCCTCCAGGTCCTTGTCGCAGTAGAAGCGGTAGGCGGCGGTCAGCGTGCGTTGTTCCTTCTTGTTGAAGATGACCTGAGCGTCTACGAACTTGCTCTTACGCAGGTCAATGTCCACGTCGGCACGGAGGAACTCCTCCGCCAAGAGAGGAACGTCGAAGCGGTTAGAGTTATAGCCGCCCAAATCACAGCCCCTCAGCCAGTCGGCCAAGGATCTGGCGATCTGCTTGAAGGTAGGCTTGTCAGCCAGGTCAGCGTCTTGTATGTGGGTCAGGTCTGAGACCTCCTTAGGCAAAGGAATTTGGTTGCCCATTTCGTCGACAGGCTTCAGACGGCGGGTCTTGACCTCCTGGTCACCGTTAGGCATGATTTTGATAGCGGATATTTCGATGATCCTATCCTTGGCGATATTCAGACCCGTAGTCTCCAGGTCAAAAAAAACAATAGGTTTCTTTAAATTCAGTTCCATGTGTATATTGTAAAAAATGAAAAGAGAGATGCACCGGAGGGCACATCTCTGCTTATAAGAGTATGAACACCCTTAGGTTAATCGTTCAACATCAAAGGCATGATGAGCATGCGCACCTCCTCGTTCTCGTTCTGCTCCAAAGGAACGACCAGACCCGCCTTAGAAGGATCAGCCAATTCGATGACCACTTCGTTGCAGGAGAGGTTAGAGAGGATTTCGATCAACAAGGAAGACTTGAAGCCGATCCTCATCGGTTCGCCGTCGTAGCTGCAAACGAGGTCTTCGGTAGCCGAGATGGAGAAGTCTATGTCCTGAGCCGAGATAGTCATCTTGTTCGGGAAGAGCTCCACCTTGACGAGGTTCAACGCCTGGTTGGAGAAGATGGAGATACGGCGCAATGAGTTCATCAAAGAGACGCGGTCCACCGTCACCTTATAAGGGTTGTTTTGAGGGATCACAGAGTTATAGTTTGGATATTTGCCTTCTTGGAGACGGCAAACCATCACGTAATTGTCGAAGTTGAACACAGCGTTTTTGCTGTCGAACTTGATCTCCAAGTTTCCGCCCACCTTAGAGAGGATGGCGCGCAGGAGGTTCGTCGGCTTCTTCGGCAGGATGAAGCTGCAATCGCTCTCGCCACGGGCCGAGATGGTACGCAGGCAAGAGAGTTTCTGGGCGTCGGAGCCCACGAAGGTGACATCGTTCATGGTGATGTCGAAGAATATACCATTCATCGCAGGGCGGTTCTCATCGTCCGCAGTGGCAAAGACCGTACTGTTCAAACCCGTGTTCAGCGTATCCGTAGAGATTGTGAGCGTGTTGGAGGTATCCGCGAGCGTGCGCATCTTAGGGTATTCGGCGCCATCCTCCGCCACCAGATTGTAGACACCTGAATCTGAGCGGAAGGTGGTGGCAAGCGTTCCCTCCTCCACATTGAACGACAAAGGCATGTCGCCGAACTCCTTCAATGTATCCAGGAGTAGTTTGGAGCCTAAGGCGACGGAGCCTGCCCCTTCGGCTTCATCCAAGTCGATGTAAGTCTGCATCATGGATTCCATGTCGGCCGCCGTCAGTGTGAGGCGTTTTCCTTCCAGTGTGAAGAGGAACTTGTCCAGGATAGGCAATGGGCTTTTAGGATTAATAACACGACTAATCGTTTGGAGATGAGCCGATAAGACTGAACTTGAAACAGTGAATTTCATATTAATATGTATTTTGTTAAATCAATTTATTATTCGCAAAGATATAAATTAAGCGTTAAGAGATGAAAATTCAGAGTTAAAAATATTTTCCCAAAACGGACCGATGTGATATTCTTTGCGCGATCTTTCCCTCAGCGGGGTTTCCCGCTTGGAGCGTAAGGAAGCTGACCCAAGAAGCTCCGTAGATATCTTCGGGGGACTATCCCGAAGTCTGTTTTTTTTGAGGTGCCGCTCCGATGTTTGAAGGGGTCGGACGGCCCGTTCTATAGGCCTAATGATGCCATAATTTACTGGTTATATTATAGGTGTGGTTGGGGTGCATAATCCTCCTCATATTCATTTTTAACAAATTTCATTTCGTCATTCAGATTCTTTTACTAAATTTGTGCGCTGAGTTTAGACGCAGATTATTTTATGTTTAATTAATTGTATCAGAAAAATGAAGAAAGTTTTATTCCTATTGATTGCCGCTTTCGCATGGCTACATGAGTGTGCGGCTGATGCTGGTACCAACTACATCGAAGAATGGGGTCGATTGAAGTTGGTGGGTATCCAACTCTCCAGTGAGAAGGGTGAGCCAATCCAATTGAAGGGTTGGAGTTCGTTCGGTTTCTACAACGAGAACTGTTTGCAGTCAGCGAACGATTTGGAGTCTATGAAGGGTGCGGGTGCCAACTGTGTGCGTATTGCCCGTTATCTTTCCAATTTCGGTTCAATTGATGACAATGGCATCAAGAACTGGATGAAGTGGACAAATGACAAGGGTATGTATTGTATCATCGACTGGCACATCTTGGAGGCTGCCGATGATGGAACAGGTGGTAACCCTAATAGAAAGAAGAGTGAGGCGAAGAGCTTCTTCTCCATGGTTGCGAACGAGGTGGACAAGAATAAGTACAAACATATCATCTATGAGATCTGTAATGAGCCAAGCGGATGTGGATGGGGTGAGATCAAGAGCTATGCTGAGGAGATCATCAACACGATCACAAGCATCGACCAGAACAAGCCTATCATCATCGTTGGTACTCCTAACTGGGACCAATACATCTATTCTCAGGTGGCAAGTACTGGCAACTTGATTAAGACAGACAAGGCTGGTGTGATGTATGCATTCCACTTGTATGCTAACGAGCCTGCACACGTAGGTTTGGAGAGCTCTGAGTTCTTGCCAGCTTCCACTAAGGTGCCTATCTTCGTGTCTGAGTGGGGTGTAAGTTCCGCACAGCCAGAGAAGAAGCACTCATACAATGATGTCAACACTTCTTTCGCTACTACATTCTTGAGACACTGCCAAGGTTTGGAAGGTTGCGGTCAGATCGTCAGCTGGATGAACTGGTCGTATGGTATGAAGGAGGAGGGTTCTTCTACATTTAAGGAGAGATGTAATGGTCCTCTTTCACCTTCTGGAGAATTCATCCAAAGCATGTTGGGTGGTAAGTTGGAGCCAGTTGTAACTGCATGTTACGGTGCTTGCTTCGAACTTAGCAAAGACAGTGAGGATGAGATTTTGAACCTTGGTTTCTATGATGATAATCCGGATAAAGAGGTTGGTCAATGGGCAAGTGGTTCTGGTATGACTTACTACGATGCCAACAATACGGATGAGGAGGGTTATACCGAGGCAACCGCAACTGAATATGACGAGAAAGAGACACTTACTTGTGAGAACAAGAACACTAAGAAGGAACGTGAGGTTTTGAAGTGTTATGCAGGTCGTGACTGGTGCGACTTCCGTACTGACGAGTGCGTCGATGTGACAGGTGCTTGCATCGAGGGCAAGTGGGGTTCTCTCTACAACTTAGGTTGGGTTTGTGCTGGTGAGTGGTTGCTCTATACATTCGAGGTTGCGGATCCAGGTTACTATAGCATCCAAATGGCTGTTTGCGCAGGCGATAAATTGGGTGGTATCGGTAACATGAAATGTGATGACAAGACTGGAAAATGTACGGCAACTGGTGCGGGTGGTTTCGCCCTCACTTTGAAGGACCACGCTTCTCAGGTTTTCATGGTTGACTTGAAGAAGTCCACTGAGACACAAGAGGTAGAAATGGAGGCTACTCAATTCGCCCCTTATGTAGATGCTCCTGTAAATGGAGTAACTCCTCAGGATGAAAACGATAAGGTATGGTGCTACACGGGTGATCCTGACTTCGGTGCTGAAAGAACTTATGACGGTATCTTGTTCAAGGAGGCTGGTACACATGTTGTGAAGTTGTCCTTCCCTTATGGTCACCAGGGTCTTGGCGGTCTCCGCTTCACCTATGAGAAGCCATGGAATGGCGAGGGCTATCCAGAGGAGATTGTCACTTCTGTTGGCAAGATCGTGAACAATGAAGAGGCTGTTGTCTTCCCTTCAGTAATCGAGGATGGTGTCATCAACGTATCTGCAGAGGGTCAGGCAAATGTGAAGATCTTCAGCTTGGTTGGTGCTGAGGTTTACAGCGCATCTATCGAGGGTTCTTCTAAGCTTTCAGTTAACTTGCCGGCTGGCGTCTACAATGTAGAGGTTGCTTCCGCTGAGGGCAGCAAGTTCGCTAAGATCATTGTAAAGTAATCAATCTCCGTTAAGGAGTATACATATCGGGGGTGTGCGTATGCGCATCCCCGATTTTTTTGTGTGGCGCTACCTGTCGTTAAGCCAAGGGAAGGCCTTGAGTTAATGTTTGTCAATTCTTTTTTCCTCTCAGAGCATTTGTCTGTACCATCGTCACGCGTGAAGTGTTGCGCCACGACGTAATTCTTCTTATTGTTTGCGATTTGTTAAATAGTGTGATTTTTTTGATATTCCTCCATTTTTTATGCCTAAAAATACTTAACTTTGCAACGAGTATTATCTCGGAGAACTAGACTTATGACGCAAAGTATTGTATTACAGACAAATAGGGTATTATGAGTGCAAATGAAAGGTATTTTCTCCTTGTAGTATGCCACCTTTGCGAGGTGCTATGTTCTCGTTATTTTGTTGTACGTAAATTTTTACCGTTATGGAAACGATATATGGTATTCTTAGTTCTGTGATGAAAAGGAAACGGGTAGGCGTTATGCGCTGGTTGGTATTCCTTTCGCTCATTGTCTCCTCATTCTTCGGAAGCACAGCCTTCGCACAGGAGTGGTTGTCAGTGAGGTTCCAGTACACGTGTGATGGTACTCTCCATGAAAATCAAACAGTGATGTGGCGTCATCCTGGAGAGACCTTCCAGTTCTTGCCGTACGAACCTTTCTGCGAAGGGAAAACTTTTGCGGGATGGGTGGACGAAGCTGAGCAAGCAGTGGACGAAAATACCGAAGTGAACCGTAATATGGTTGTCCATGCGGTTTTCGAGGACATCAATCTCTATTGGGTTACAATGGAGTATTGGTACGAGGAATGTCCTGGAGGGGCAAAAGTCTTCGACCAGGCGATTTACCTTATTGATGGCAAGAAGGTAAGGGATGGACAACCCTTCGTGATCACTTCACCGTCGCAGACATCTGTTTCGGATGCGGCGTTGGCATGCCCTGGTGTTGACGCTTCCGAAGACATATTCTATCCGGAGCTGCAGAGCGTCTCCATCACGTCGGCTGACCTTGACGCTGCTACCGTTGTCGATGGGAAGAAGACGTTGACCAAACGGGTCAAGTATGTTCCATATACCGCCACCTATTCTTACGTTTATAAGTTGAAGAATTTGAGCGGAAACGGCTATACGGAGATTGACCGAGTGGATAATGTGCATGGCGTCCTTGGGTCTACCGTTACGGCCGATGTGAAGACGTTCCCGTATGCCAACCTTGAGAGTACTAATCCGACTTTGATTAATAGAGCATCTGGGCAGGAGATTGAAGTGAAATATACAAGGAAAACGTTCCAGTTGATTTTCAACACGAACGGAGGTTCTTCTGTCTCTCCGATGAGTGGGTTATATGGTACCTCAATTGCCAAATCTTCCTTCCCTGCTAATCCTACGCGTACGGGTTATGATTTCGCAGGATGGTATACGGATGTGGAATTAACAGAGCCTGTGGGGAATAGTGTGTCGTTGAACAGCGATGTGAATCTTTATGCGAAGTGGACAGGAAAGACGGTGAACTACACTGTCGTCTATATGCGGGAGAAGTATGACAATGCGACAAACACTACAGAGTGGGTCTATGACCGTTCTCAGTCGGCTTCTGCAATTGTTAATAGTTCTGTAAGTTCGTCGACTGCCCCTGCTTTGACGAATAACATCAATGGATATGAAAGGGACAATTCTTGGAACGAGTCTATTAATGTGAAGGCGGATGGTAGTTCTGTGTTGACGGTAAGGTATAAGCTGAAAAGATATACATTCGTTTTTAATGCGAATCAGGGAACTGTTAAGATGAATGGTTCCACATATACAGGTAGTGGTTATGTTGTTACTGATATAGTTCTGGGAATGGATGCCTCTACATTTTGGCCATCTTCGTCGAATGAGATATACAGGAACGGTCGTTCTTTCTCAGGTTGGAATGATGGCCATTCGTGGAGTCAGGTTACAAAGTTACGAACTATAGATTACGAATATTTGGAAAAAGCTAATGCAAGTAATGTGGTGACTTGGACTGCTCAATGGGCGTATGGAAGTTCTTATAATCGTAATGTGGAGTATTATTTCCAGCAACCTGATGGTACATATAAAGTAGAATCTAATTACACAGAATTAGGTATTAATTCTAATGGTCTAAGTGCCAAAGAATTTGATGGTTATACGATACATGATGGTACTCCGTCAGGTTGTCAGGGAAATGCTAACAATGCATGTATAACTGTCACCAAAACAGAGTATACATATGCTCGCAACTATACGGACGATGGCGGTCATGTTAGTAATGCTCCAAATAATCCGACAATAGAAAGAGAAGGCCATATTTATACTTTTTCGTTCGCTACATCTCAGACGCAAAATTATAATACTTCTGGTCATGCTTCCGCTACACCTAGTGTGAACGATAGAGAAATCGAGGTGGGTGGTGTTACTTATCAGTACGTTGGTAACACACCTGTGGAGCATACGCATACGACTTCGGATCATGCGAAACAAACTCCGGATGAAAGTGAAAGAACTATAACCTATGACGGTCATACTTGGCAGTTTAAAAGTAGTGCGCAAGATGATTATTTTTATTATGAGGATGAAGGCTATCCACATAGGAATAACTATAACGATAATTCTACTATCACTATAGATGGAGTTGTGTATAGAGCTTATAAAAGCGAACGACAGTATTGGTTTTCAGGCAATTACAAATACTATTATCGTGCCCCTAAATACACCTACACGTATGCTTATACGGACTACACTTATAATTACAATGGCACGACATACACTTATACATGGATTTGTCGCGAGGGTGAACACGAGGAAAGTTATACGAATTGCGGTTACACCTACCGTTTCTATTATGACCGTGTAAAGAAAAACATCGTCTATTATGATGGAAGTACGGTGCTGAAGACAAAAGAGGATGTGATGGTTGGTGCGAATATCAACACTAACGAATATAATTATGTGCCAGAAAAGCCTGCGGGGAAAGAAGACTATACATGGGGTGGTTGGTATGCGCAATCACAGTTGGTGGATCCATATATTTTTGGTGTCATGCCATCCGAAAACCTCGCATTGTATGCGAAGTGGGTTGCTCCTCAGTACACAGTTCGTTTCGAATGGAATTACGAGGGTGCGGACGAACCATTTGCGGAGGATGTGGTGGATAAGAATTCCAAGGTTAATGACCCAGGTAATCCTAACCGACCTCATTATGTTTTTGATGGATGGTACACTGCTCCTACGGGTGGCCGTCGTTATGTCATTGGTACGGAGCAGGTGACTTCCGACATCACCCTCTATGCGCATTGGAACATCATACCGCTTGAGTACACGGTGCGTTATCTGTCGGGTGGACCTGGTGGAGAGCCTCTTTTCGAGGAGAAGAATGTCAGAAGCCAGGTGTTCTCGTATCAACAGGTTATTACAGAGGAGGCGATCACCATTGCGGGATACCTTCCGGATGCTTCGGCAAAAACTGTTTCCCTTGATTATGACAAGGCGAACAATGTGATAGAGTTCTATTATAACCTAAAACCGACCACGAACAAGTACAAGGTGCGTTTCGTCCTGGAGGGAAATCCTAACGTGGAAGTACACGAGGAGACTGAATGGGAGGAAGTGGATGGTAATATGTCATACATCACTGTCTCTGCGAAGAACGTGGACAAGGCATGGATGGCGAGCCATGGCGCATCGACCGAGGAGTTGGGCAAGGACTACTATCCTGAAGAGGTGACGAAGATCTTCCAATTGGGTTCGGATGGAGATAACAATATCTTCACTATCCATTATAGGGATTACGAGTGTGTCACCTTTAATGTCAGGTGTGTGGATGTCTGCGGTAACCCAATCCCGGGATTGGAGCCAGTGAGGGCATATATCCAGCCTAACACGAACTACGAGTTCAGTACCCGTCCTACGGGTTATACATTCATGACATCATATGTGTATGACGGATTGGATCCGGAGCCGGAAGAGACCCACCAGGTGAGTGGAAACCTTGTGTTCTGGGATGCTCCGAACGGTCCTACCACATTGAATGTCGATGCTGTGTTCCAAAAGGTTTTGACCATCACTGCAAAAGCCAAGGAGAAAAACTACGATGGCAGTCCTCTCTCTAGCAATGGGGTAGAGGATGTCGAGGTGAGTGGACTCGAGAAGGAGCGTTTGGGTCATAGCCTCAGCAGTATTGAGTTCGACGGTGAGGTGACCAATGTGGGGGAAGACGGGCTCACCACTCCGAAGAATGCTGTAATCAACGGCGTGGATTGCGACAAGGAATATTATTTGATCGATTATGTTTCTGCCCCGTTGAATATTCTTCCGGCGGAAGTGTTGATTAACTTTGATGCGGATCGTTGGAATGATGGCGCATGCTATGATGGTTCTCCTCGTACGATTGGATTCCGTAACCATGGTTCCGAAATCAGGATTAATAACACAGTGTATGAGAGTCAACATAGAGATGAGGTGATAGCGATTGCTGCCGCATATTCCATGACGGAGACGGATGCGGGTACCTACACGATGTCTATTAGTGAGGCGGAAGTGGAGAGTCAACTTCCGAATGATCCGAACTATAATGTGTCGCTAGCGGTTCGTCCTGGTGAGCTTACCATTTGCAAAGCTCCATTAACCATCACCACAAGCAGTGCCACGAAGGAGTATGATGGAGAAGCATTGACGGAATCAACTGTTACGATTGAAGGCCTTATCAACAATCAGTATGTAGACGAGTCTACCGTTACTGCCACAGCAACGGGTAGTCAGACTGAGGTGGGTGAGAGCGTCAACACGTATGAAATAAACTGGGGTGATGTCAACCCTAATAACTATGTCATCACAGAGGACTTAGGCATCTTGAAGGTGACCCTCTCCTGTGCGGACACCACGTTGCAGACAGCTGAGGATGCCACCGGCTGTACCGTAGAGTACACGCCAGTCGCACCGCAGGAGAATAACGTGACCGAGGGCGCTACCTTCTCGTATAAGTTGAATGGCGGAGAAACAGTAGTATACCCAGGTTCCTCATTCGCCGCCAAAGATGGTGACAAACTCTCTTGGTCGGTTATGATCGACGGTGCGGAGTTCTCCACCTGCGAGCAGACGATCAGGGTGGAGGATGGAACGAAGCCGGTGATAACACTCGACGCTTCAAGCGAGCCTGATGGACATGATTGGGGTTGCAACCCAACCGTTATAGATCCTAAATTCACGTACTCCGACAATTGTGAGGGAACAGGAAACGTTCCAGTGGATAGTATCACTACCAAACAAACCACGTCAGGCTGTCAGGTGACGAAGACCTGGACTGCCCACTATACGGATGGTTCCGGCAATACGGCGGATTCTGTGTCGGTGACGTATACATGGACAGAGGCCGATGAACCAACAATTGGAACCATAGAAGATGTGACGGCTACCGCAGCAGGTGGTTGTACTTATACGATGCCAGACCTTTCTACCATAGTGTTGAGTCAATCAACTGATGGATGTGGAGAAAATTTGACCTTCGTCAGCCAAAGCATAGCTGTGGGTGACGAGTACACTCAGACAAATGTATCGCAGACCATACCTGTGACGGTAACGGTGAAAGGTAGTTGTGGTTTGACTCAAACTGCGACAGTCAATGTGATTATCCCAGCCAATGACCTGGATGTGGAGGTAACTGCACCGCAGGCAGGTTGTCCAGGTGCGTCATATACATTCAATTCCTCTGTACAAGGAGGAAAGACTCCGTATGTGTATGCGTGGTCAGGTGATGCGGCTGGAACGAATGTATCGGCCATCATCGTTTCTTCTCTCGAGAAGACAAAGAATTACACTGCGAAGTTGACCGTTACGGATGGTAATGGTTGCACGGCTAGTGATGAGAAGACGTTGACGATAGAGGATAAAACGATACCGGAGGTGACGGGTACATTTGCGGATGTGCCAGCTACGGCGAATATCGCAGCATGTAACTATATAGTGCCTGATTTGACAAGTAGTGTCAGGGCTCAGGCTTTAGATAATTGCACGGCGACGGAAGATTTGATTATTACACAATCTCCAGCTGCAGGGGATGTGATTGCGGTTACGTCGGAAGTCACTGTTGTTGTGACGGACAAGTGCGGTAACGCAAATGAGTCGACTAAGATCAATGTGACCGTTCCTGCAAAAACGACGATCACAATTACTCCGAAATCAGATTCGAAGTCATATGACGGCACACCGTTGTCGGCGGTGTCCACGGATTATACTTCCACGGGTACGTTGATGGCAGGAGATGAGTTGGTGGCATCCGCCACTGAGGTTTCCATCACCAATGTGGGTACGGAGGTGACTACGATAGCCTCCGCTAAGATTATGCGTGGCGCAGAGGATGTTACTTGCTATTATGATGTGGTGAAGAAGGAGGGCGAGTTGGAGATCAAGCCAATCGACGTCATCGTGACGATCAGCGGAAACAAGGTGAGCGTACCATACGACGGAGCAGAGCATACAGCTAGCGGCTACACATGGGATAGCAACAGCGACCTATACGATGCAGAGGGCACGTT
>JAGCWA010000026.1 GCA_017962085.1 Paludibacteraceae bacterium | reverse complement strand
GTAGGGCGCTAATTGTGTGGCGGGCAGTTCGGGTGCTTGTGTGAGATTCTTGCACCCCTGGAACATGTAGCTGTAACAGTAGGGCGCTAATTGTGTGGCGGGTAATTCGGGTGCCTGCGTCAGCATATCACACTCCTCGAACATGCCCCTATAACATCCCTCTGCTAATTGTGTTACCGGCAGTTCTGACGCTTGGGTTAAATTGGTGCACCCGTAGAACATGTAGCTGTAACAGTAGGGCGCTAATTGTGTGGCGGGTAGGTGGGGCGTGTGAGTCAGACTAGTACATTTGGCGAACATGCTATTGTAACATTCTTGCTCCATCTTTGTGGCGGGCAGTTCAGGCGCTTCCGACAGCTTGGCGCATCCCTCGAACATGCTATTGTAGCATCCTTCCGCTAGTCGGGTTGAGTGGAGCTTGGACGCTCGTGTCAGAAGGGTACATTCCGCAAACATCGAGGCGTAACACTCCTCCGCTAATTTTTTAGCGGGCAGTTGTGGCGCTTGTGTTATGCCTATGCAGCCGTAGAACATATTGTAGTAGCACTGCTTGGCCAGTTGTGTGGCGGCTAGTTTGGGCGCTTGTGTTAGACTTTCGCATCCTGCGAACATGTCACTGTAGCAGCTGTCTGCCATTTCCTTGGCGGGCAGTTCTGGCGCTTCTGCCAACTTCGTACATTCAAAGAACATTGCTGCGTAGCATCCTTTCGTCAGATGTTTGGCGGGTAGTTCGGGTGCTTGTGTCAACTCCTCGCACTTTGAGAATAGACGGG
Source organism: Paludibacteraceae bacterium (assembly GCA_017962085.1). Classification (GTDB taxonomy): domain Bacteria; phylum Bacteroidota; class Bacteroidia; order Bacteroidales; family Paludibacteraceae; genus UBA1181. The sequence goes on along the minus strand of JAGCWA010000026.1, from coordinate 36,304 downwards.
TGAAACAATAATCGTTCGGAATCTCCTTCTTCTTCCCTGTCAGGTCAATCAGGCTCATCACACTGCCGCTCGCCGCGATCTGGCCTTTCAGGTTGAAACTTGCGTATGATTCTTCTCCCTTGGAGAATCCTTTGGAATTTAATCCTCTCAAGATGGCTTTGTCTCCCTTCTTGCCCAAACTGATGAGCGTGTCGTCTTTGAGCTTCATCCATGTCTCTCCACCATCCAGGGAGTATTGCACCTCCGGAGCATCTTCGTCCATGTTTGAATATTCTATTCCGAACGACGAGCTGTCCGTCTCGGCCGTGAAGGTGAGGCATCTGTCAACCCTTAGGCGGGTGTTGCCCTTCTGAGCGTTTTGCGCAGTGCTTGGGGTGGTGACGGGTAGTGCGGGTTGGTTGCTCAGACTGCCACATTCGTAGAACATCTCATCGAAGCATTGATCTCCTGTCGTGATGACGTTGGCGGGGAATTGTGGTATGCGTGCCAGACTATAGCACATGTAGAACATCCTGCTATAACAACCTTCGTGCAGTATGGTGGCGGGTAGCCTGGTGGCTTCGATCAAGTTACAGCATTTGTAGAACATGTTTTGGTAGCAGTATTTATGTGCTGTGGTGGCTGGCAGTTTAGGTGTCTTCAATAAGTTATGACACTCTGAGAACATGCTCTCGTAGCATCCTTTCTCCAATTCCGTGGCGGGCAGTTGCGGTGTTTCCTTCAGATTCTCACACTTCGAGAACATTCCTGAATAGCAATATTTGCGCAGGTTTTTCGCTGGCAATTTGGGCGCTTTCGATAGGCTTTCGCATCCTGAGAACATCTCTTTGTAACACTCGTCGGCCAATTCCGTGGCGGATAGTTGGGGGCCGTTCGTCAGTTTGGCGCATCGAAAGAACATTCCCAGGTAACATTCCTTCGCCAGTTTTGTGGCGGGTAGTTGTGGCGCTTCCGTCAGGTTGGCGCAATCACTGAACATGTTTTCGTAACATCCCTCTGCCAGTTTCGTGGCGGGCAGTTGTGGCGCTTCCGTCAGGTTGGCGCAATCGCTGAACATATTTTCGTAACATCTCTCTGCCAGTTCCGTGGCGGGCAGTTGTGGCGCTTGGGTTAGGCCGGTGCACTCTGAAAACATGTTTTTGTAGCATCCCTTGGCCAGTTCCGTGGCGGGCAGTTTCGGCCCTTGGGTTAGTCCTGTACAACCTCGGAACATGTCGGTGTAGCAATTCTCGGCTAATTGTGTGGCGGGTAGATCGGGCGCTTGGGTCAGGCCTGTGCAATTCCTGAACATCCCGATATAACAATACCTGCCTAGTTTTTGGGCCGATAGCACGGGTGCCTGCGTCAGTCCTGTGCAATTTCTGAACATCCATGCGTAGCATCTGGTGCTTAGCTCGTTGACGTGTAGTCGGGGCGCTTGGGTCAGGCTGGTGCATCCGTCGAACATGTTGGCGTAGCACCCTTCTTTGAGTGTGTCGGCGGGTAGTTCGGGTGCCTGCGTCAATCCCTTGCAGTCGCCGAAGAGTCTGATGAAGCAGTATCTTGAAGGTATTCTTTTCCTCTCGCCCAAGGTGTCGACTAGGCTCATCACGCTACCGCTGGCGGCGATACGGCCTTCCATGCTGAATTGGGAGTAGTAGATATATATCCCTGTACAAGTTACGGTATGGGAGAAGCCTTGGGGATTGTTGCCTCTCAATAGGGCTTTGTCTCCTTTCTTTGCTAGAATGATCTTTGCTTTGGGCTTTAGGTTCGTCCAAGTCTTTCCTTCGTCCAGGGAGTATTGTATGTCGGGATCCCCTGCAAAGGATGGGTCTCTTTTGAACAGACCTTCGGAGAAGTATGATTCCTCCCCCTTTTCGGATAAATCACATTTGTGGTGGATGCGGAACGACGAGCTATCCTCCTCGGCCGTGAAGGTGAGGTAGTTGGCGGCGTGTAGGGCGCAGGTGGCGCACAGGAATAGCAGAAGGGCGAGGTGTTTTTTGAGCATATATATTCATTTGTTGGTTATACAAATCAAAATTCTTAATTCTTAATTGACTACGTCGAACTAACGTTTCTTAATTCTTAATTACCCTCCATTCTCCCGGTATCCTATTCTCCCCGAATTCCTCCGGTAATTCTTTCGGGCAGATGAAGGTGCCGGAAGGGGCGACGCCGTCGAGCCAATGGTCTGTGTCCCAGTATGAGTCTCTATTGTATTCATTTATCTCTCCCCAGCCTGAGAATCCGACCTTGATCTCGGAGAGTTGGGTGCAACCCTTGAACATCTCCTTGTAGGATCCTTTGGCTAATTGCTTGGCGGGTAGCTCGGGCGCTTTCGTCAGTTGGGTACAACCGGAGAACATCTGTGCGTAGCATTCCCAGACCAATTTTGTGGCGGGCAATAGGGGCGCTTTTGTCAGGCCGGTGCATTTGCTGAACATCTCTTCGTAGCAACGTCTGGCTAATTCTGTGGCGGGCAGCTCGGGTGCTTTCGTCAGGCTGGCGCATTGGCTGAACATTCTCAGGTAACATTCCTCCTCCATTTTTGTGGCGGGCAGCTCGGGTGCTTTCGTCAGGCTGGCGCATTTGCTGAACATTCTCAGGTAACATTCCTCCTCCATTTTTGTGGCGGGTAGCTCGGACGCTTGGACTAGACTGGTACAACTATCGAACATTCCAGCATAGCAACGATACTTCAGGTTCGTGGCGGGCAATTGTGGCGCTTTTGTCAGACCGGTGCATTTGCTGAACATCTTTTCGTAGCAACGTCTGGCTAATTCTGTGGCGGGCAGTTCGGGTGCTTGGACTAGACTGGTACAACTATCGAACATTTCCTCGTAGCAGGACCAAGCTAATTTCGTGGCAGGCAAAACTGGTGCCTTTGTCAGGCTGGTGCATTTCCTGAACATTCCTTTGTAGCAGTAAAATTTTAATTCTGAGGCGGATAATTGTGGCGTTTGCGTCAGACTTGAGCATCCTTCAAACATGCTAGAATAACATTCATCTGCCAATTCTGTGGCTGGCAATTCCGGTGCCTGTGAGAGGTTGGTGCAACCGCTGAACATTTTCTCGTAGCAACTTTTCGCTAATTCCGTGGTGGGCAGTTCCGGTGCCTGTGTAAGGTTGGTGCAACCGCTGAACATTCCTTTGTAACATGCGGGGGCTAATTTTTGGGCGGGCAATTCCGGTGCCTGTGTAAGGCTGGTGCATCTTGCGAGTATATATCGGTAGCATCCTTCTTCTAATCGTGTGGCGGATAGTTGTGGCGCCTGTGTAAGGCTAGTGCAGCCCGAAAACATCCCCTCGTAACAGCCGTTTGCCAATTGTCTTGCCAGTAGTTGCGGCGTTTGCGTGAGGTTGGTGCATTCTGCGAACATCCATGCGTAACAAGATTTGGCTAATTCCGTGGTGGGCAGTTCCGGTGCCTGTGTAAGGCTAGTGCAGCCCGAAAACATCCCCTCGTAACAGTCGTTTGCTAATTGTCTTGCCAGTAGTTGCGGCGTTTGCGTGAGACTGGTGCATTTTGCGAACATCCATGCGTAACAAGAATTGGCTAATTCCGTGGCGGGCAGTTCTGTCGCTTGCGTCAAGCCAGTGCAACCATAAAACATATACGAGTAGCATCTTGCGGTCAGTGTGGTGGCGGGGAGCACAGGTGCTTGTGTGAGGCCGGTGCACCCTGCGAACATATGGTCATAGCAAGCATATGCCAGTTTCGTGGCGGGTAGTTTAGGCGCTTTCGTTAGGCCGGTGCACCCTGCGAACATATGGTCATAGCAAGCATATGCCAGTTCCGTGGCGTGTAGATCGGGGACTTGGCTCAGACTGGTGCAATTTTCATACATGTAGCTATAGCAAGCATATGCCAGTTTCGTGGCGGGTAGTTTGGGCGCTTCCTTCAGGCTGGTGCACCCTCTGAACATGCTGTGATAGCAGTTGAAGAACAATTGCTTGGCGGGTAGCTTAGGCGCTTTCGTTAGGCTGGTGCATTCTTCGAACATTCTTGCGTAACAACTTGACCTTAATGATTTTGCGGGTAATTCAGGCGCTTCTGTAAGATTGGAACACTTGGCGAACATACCGCAATAGCAATCTTTTGCTAATTGCGTGGCTGTCAGTTGCGGGGCTTTCGTCAGGCTGACGCAGTTGAGGAACATAAACAAGAAGCAATTCGAATTCGGTACCTTCTTGCATTTCCCCACACCATCGATGAGGCTCATCACGCTACCGCTGGCGGCGATGCGGCCGGTCATGTTGAATGCGGTGTATTTCCATATAGTCCTCCACCTACCTTTTTTCCTCTCCTTATATTCTTCCATGGATGAGATGCCTTGCGGATTGTTTCCCTTCAGCAAAGCCTTGTCTCCTTTGCGGAGGGGGATGAGCGTGTCAGCCGGGAGTTTTGTCCATGTTTTCCCTCCGTTCAGGGAGTATTGTATGTCGGGGTTGTTCCCGTATTTGTTAGTGATGCCGAACGACGAGCTATCCGCCTCCGCCGTGAAGGTGAGGTAGTTGGCGGCGTGGAGGGCGCTGGCGACGCACAGGAATAGCAGAAGGGTGAGGTGTTTTTTGAGCATATATTCATTTGTTGGTTATACAAATATAATTTTTTTTTGTGTGATAGATATTAATGGGGGGTATGATTATTCGTTTTTTGTGTTGTTCCAACGTAGAGACGATGTGCACATTGTCTCCACCGCCAACGAATGTGCATCCATTGTCCGTACGGATATTGAGGCGGGTTGTTAATTGTCCGCCCTGGAAGGGCATTCCATTAAAGAATTTTTGGGGCGTGTGGATCATTCGTTTTGTGCGGCGTCCCGTTGTCCGTGCGGATATTGAGGCGGGTTGTTAATTGTCCGCCCTGGAAGGGCATATCATTACCTAGCCCAGGGCAACGCCCTGGGGAAAATGTGAGGAGGTTAAATACGCCCTGAAGGGGCATGATAATTATGAATTATAAATTTTGAATGGTCATCCGGTTCAACGTAGAGACGCATGATTATGCGTCTCTACAACGGCCGTGCGTCTATGGAATTTATGAATTTCCGTCCGGTTCATCATTTGCCCCTACGTACGATCAGCTTAGCCCCGCACAAAATGTACACCCCTTTCTGTAGACCGTCCACTGAGGTGATGCCCTCCGCATAGGCGACGCTTGCGACCGCCTTGCCGTGGATGTCGTAAAGGGTGGCTTTCCCTGCGTGTGCCGAGCGGATGTAAATGGTTCCGTCTACCGCATAGACGGAGATTCCGTCAGGTGTGGTGCGGCGCACGTCTGGAAGGCTGACCGACGTGTGGGTAGGTTGTAGTTTAGGGTATCCGTCCACTTCGTCGCGCACCCAACGGGCGAAGACGATCTCAGACTGTGCGGCGTTCATGGAGTCCACCCAAGCGTTCATGTCCGCCAGGAAGGCGTCCGACTTGATGTAGTCCGTCGAGGTCATAGTAACCAGCTTATTTTCATAGTTATATTTTCCAGACGACAACACAGTATCTGCGAAACAACGATAAACAACCCTGCCGTCTCCGAATCTACTATAGCTTCCGCCTTCAGAGAGAACTACACAGGACGTATAGCAGTTTATTATCTCTTCTCCACTAGTAAATCCCATTGCATTGTATTCGCATTTTACATCTCCAATGTTGTAGCAGTTCAATATTCTACAGCCCTCTGATATTGCGCACATTGATGCCGCCCCATAATCGGAATAGCCATACAGTTCCGCTTCACTTCCGCAGTTCAGGATGGTTGTATTCTCGGCCGAGGCCACAATGGCGGAAACGCAGAAACCAGTGATACGGGAATTCTTCACCACGACATTCTGTATGGTGGCATTTTTTGTATTCCCGAACAATCCTCTATGCCAATGGGTGGACACCCATTCTTCTGGTGAATCTGTTATGTCATATAAATGCTCGATCGCATGCCCGGCACCATCGAAAACTCCTTCGAAAGCTATATAATCTCCTCTGTTTTTATAAACTCCGATAGGAATCCAAACGCTATCCTTGCATTCTTGGCTGAGGTCGATGTCGTTCGCCAGACGTCCGTTGATGGCTACTGCTCCTTCGTTCACCATATCACGGAATTGTGCCAGTTCCGCTCCGTTGTGGATGAGGTAGAAGCCATCGCCGTCCTGCTTCAGGAAGTTCGGATTTACATATCGTCTCGCACCCCATGGGCTACCTGTGGAGCTTCCTCCATAATAGAGGGTGTCCGTACCACGAAATGCATAAGTACCGATGGTATTGACGTCATTTGGGACGGAGACGGAAGACAGAAGTACACAATTATCAAACGCATAGTTTTTGATGGAAGTGAGAGAATCCGGGAAAATGACATTGCTTAGTTTTTTATTGTTATAGAAAGCATATTCACCGATGACTTTCACTTGGTCGGAGATAATTACAACTGAATCATTTCCTCTGTAGAAGACTAAATTTTCCTTTTGTTCATCGGAATAGACGAAATCACCATCGAAAACAGATCCCCGAACCCATTTTTTCGCCCCCCACGGACTACCAGGGGAATTCCCTGCAAAATAGATAGTATCTATATTAAGGAATGCAGAGGATCCAATAGATGCTAGAGAATTCGGCACTATAACAGAAGAGAGTCCTTTGCAATTGTCAAATGCACATGTTTCTATGGTAGTGACAGATTCTGGGATAGTAACAGATGTTAGTTTTTTATTGTTGAAGAATGCGTATGTTCCGATTGATGTTATAGAATCAGACAATGTGATGTAAGTCAGTTTGGGACATTCCCTAAATGCTTCTTCTTCTATGGAAACAACCGAATTTGACATGTTGACAGAGTATAACTTTTGATTCTGCAGAAATGCCCCAATCCCAATTGTTTTCACTTGATTAGGGATATCGACAATGGAATCCGATCCAATATATCCGGCTAGTATCGTTTTTTGTTCGTCAGCATAAACAAAGTCTCCATCGAAAACATTTCCACGAATATGCCATTCCGCTCCCCATGAACTTCCTGTGGCAGTTCCCGCATAATAGAGTCTTTCCACTCTAGAGAATGCGCTTCTGCCAATCGAAGTGACAGAGTTAGGAAGGATGATGTCCGAAAAAGTTCTGCAGTTTTGGCATGTTTCAAAAGCATAGTCTCCTATAGTAGTAAGGGCACTTGGCATGTTGACAGATGTTAAATTCTCGCATCCATAAAATGCACTTGTTTCTATGGTAGTGACAGAATCAGGAATAGAGACAGATGTTATTCCTATATTACCAATAAACGCACGCTCTCCTATGATTCTCACGTGATCTGGAATAGTGACTACACTATCAGTTCCATTGTAAAAGACTAATTTTGTTTTTTGTTCATCGGCATACACGAAATCTCCACAGAAAACAGAACCTCGTACATGAAAGTTCGCCCCCCAAGGACTTCTTGTCGCTGCGCCTCCGTAGTAGATGCGTTTTACACTATAGAATGCCTCATCGCCGATTGTAGAGACAGAGTCTGGAATAACGATGGATTTTAGTCCAGTACATCCATAAAATGCCTGCTTTTCAATAGATGTAACGGATTCTGGAATGACAACAGATGTCAGTCCTGTATTATTGTAGAATATTTTCTCTGCAATGGTTTTCACATTGTCAGGAATGGTAATCACAGAGTCTGATCCTAAATAAGCAACTAATTTTGTCTTCTGCTTGTCGGCATATACAAAATCGCCGTCAATAACACTTCCCCGAATGAGTTTTTTCGCACCCCACGGGCTACCTGTGGCTTTTCCGCCATAATAGACTGTGCACTCTGTGCCGGAAAATGCATAATCCCTGATTGTGGCAACGCTGTCGGGAATAATGAGTTCGGGCAAACTTTTGCAATTCGTAAAAGCGTTATAACCGATGAGAGAAACAGCCTCAGGAATTTCGATGGAGGCTAATTGAGAACAACCATTGAATGCGGAACTTTCAATAGAGGTGACAGATTCGGGAATTTCTACAGAGGTTAATTGTGAACAGCCTTCGAATGTGAAATCTCCAATAGAGGTGACGGATTTAGGAATAATAACAGAGGTCAAACCGGTACAACCACAAAATGCGGCTTTGATAGAGGTGACGTTGTTAGGAATTTCGATGGAGGTCAAACTTGAGCAACCATAAAATGCATATTCCATAGAGGTGACAGAGCTAGGAATAGTAATGTTAGTCAGTTTCGTACACTCACGAAATGCGCTATTAATAGTAGTTACAGAATCAGGAATGTTGGCAGATGTTAGCCCCGTACAACCACTAAACGTTCCATTCATAGAAGTGACGGAATTAGGGATGACCACAGAGGTCAGTCCTGTACAATTAAAAAACGTTCCGTTCATAGAGGTGACGGAATTAGGGATGACCACAGAGGTCAGTCCTGTACAACCACTAAACGTTCCATCCATAGAAGTGACGGAGTTGGGAATGGTAATGCTAGTCAGTTTCGTACACCTTACAAATGTTTCATCCATTGAAGTGACGGAATTAGGGATGACCACAGAGGATAGTCCCGTACAACCACTAAACGTTCTATTCATAGAAGTGACGGAATTGGGAATGGTGACGGATGTCAGTCCCGTACAATCTATAAACACTCCTTCCAAAGAAGTAATAGAATTGGGAATGGTGACGGATGTCAGTCCCATACATCTCTGGAATGCACCGTTTCCAATTGTTTTGACAGAGTTAGGGATGTTGACCTCAGTCAGTGAATAACAATTAAAGAATGCGTTGATTCCAATAGTTGTGACAGAGTTAGGTATAGTGATGGACGACAAACCTGTACAATGAGCAAAAGCATTTTCCCCTATGGAAATAACGGAGTTGGGTATAGTGATGTCAACTAAATTTTCACAGTAGGCGAATGAATTATCTCCAATAGAAGTGACCGTGTTGGGAATAGTAACAGAAGTCACTCTCTTAAAATAGCAGAATGCATCATTCTCAATGGCTGTGACCGTATATTCCACCCCATCATATTCTACTTTGCTTGGAATATTAACATTGCCCGTTATATTCACATTTGTTGTCAAGTAACTTGGGTGTTTTGTGTTCAAGGAGACAGTGCGTTTCACGGAGTCTGTCACCGTGTAGATATACTCGCCAATTTCAAATGCGTTCGCCAATGTTGGTAGCATTGTAAATGCAAGACACATTAGCCATCGGAATAGGTGGCGCATTGTAGTTCTTGTCATTATATCCTTCCTATCGAACCATGTGATTGTGAAAAAATGTCTCATACCATTCGTTTTTTGACAGGCCCTGAATTTTTATCCTTCCCGGCAACCGCTGGAACCTACATGCCCATTGCCGAAATCCGTCCATATATTGAATCGACTCGACAAATATATCATTATTCCAATATGATTGCAAAATATTGGTGTATAAATTTTATTTTACGGCTTGGTTGTTGATAAATGTGATGGCGTGGGAATTTTGAATGGCCATCCGGTTCAATGTCCGCCCCGTAGGGGCAACACATTATCTAGCCCAACGGTTCGGCGTCCATCCAGCCATAGAGGCAGAAACCCAGCATCAAGGCCCCTAAGAAGGGAAATCCCTTGGAGGTGAAGTAGATGGCCAGTAGTTGGATGATTGCGGTCAGTATCAGTTTCCAGAAGATGGCGCTGTTCTCAGGGTTGCCCGGACCCACCTCTTCCTCCAGTGGGAGGTAGTTGGAGCTTGTCACCCAGACTACGGCGATCAAGCCTACCGAGCAGAAGAACGATAGCCATGGGTTGTCGATCCTATGTCCAACCACGAACAGGCTGACAGCGACAACCAACAGTAGGATGATGTTTAGCATGCTCTTCTCTTTAAAATACATTACTATAGGGAATTTGATGGTGGGGTTATAACTTCGTCCAAATGAGCCGTTTGGTGAAGTAGAGGATAAGCACGATCATGGCGGTCCGCAGAGCAGAGTCGGGCTCGTTATTCTTTATGGAAATGTAGAATACGATCGGCAGCACGATTGCCTTGATGATGTTGAGAATCATGTCGAAACCCGCCTCCATGCCGTCACCCGCAGGATCGCTATTGTAGTTCTTAGGGGTTATGAACAGCCATAGGAAAAGGCTTACGCCGAGCACCAATGCGCCTGCGATGAGATTCCACCTCGACGCGAAGTAGATGGCCGCCAACAATAGGAGGCCGATAACGATTAATATCAGATTTACTATTAGATTTTCGCGAGAGATCATTGCGATTGTTTTGTAAGTTGTTGAGTTTTATTTGTTTATATTGTTTAGTTTACGATAAAGAACCCTTTTGCCGTTTGATGGTTCTTCGCATATTTTTTGTGTTGATGAATCTATTTATGCGAATATATGAATAATTTATAGAAAAAAATAAACCTAATTTAAAAGAAAACCCCTATGGGGTATTGGTCCGAATAAAATGGGGGTCGCATCCTATTAAAATGAAACCTCTACGGATAGGTGCGTGCGGATTTAGGTATCTTTTTTGATGTGCGGAATCGTATGAGACGGGAAGAGAAGCGCGACGTTACGGATGCTTCACCGTCCAATCGTAAGGGATTTTGCTTACGCCGAACTCCTTGGGCAGAGCTTTCGGGCAGATGAAGGTGCCGGTGGGGGCGACGTTGTCGAGCCATAGGCTGTTGTCCCAGTATTCGTTCTCCTTCGTTCCTCGTTTCTCGCCCCATTTTGTCAGTCCGACCTTGATTTCGGAGATGTGGTGGCAGTCGGCGAACATCTCTTTATAGCAATTGAAGGCCATGGTCGAGGCGGGCAGTTCAGGCGCTTTCTCTAGGAGGATGCAGCCGGCGAACATCCTTGTGTAGCAATTGTTCTTCAGCTTAGGGGCTGGTAATTCTGATGCTTGTCTGAGCGAGTCACAATCCTTGAACATCTCTTCGTAGCAGTTTTCTGCCAGATGTATGGCGGGCAGTTCGGGTGCCTCTTCCAGGGCAATGCACTCCTTGAACATGGAGCGGTAGCACTTGCTGCTTAGTTTGGTGGCGGGTAGTTGAGGCGCTTTTTTCAGACTGGAGCAGCCTTGGAACATGCTGTTGTAACATTCCTCCGTTAACTTGTTGGCGGGTAGTTGTTCGGGCGCTTGCGTGAGTAGGGCGCAGTCTTCGAACATCGCCTGGTAGCAGTAATCCGCCAAGATGGTGGCGGGTAGCTCGGGCGCTTGAACCAGTTTGTCGCACTCCATGAACATTCCCGAGTAACAGCTTCCCTTTAGGGCTGTGGCGGATAGCTCGGGCGCTTGTCTTAGGCTGGCGCACTTCATGAACATCTCCTTGTAGCATGCTTCGGCCAATTGTGTGGCGGGTAGTTGGGGTGCATTCTTCAGGCGGATGCAGTTCTTGAACATGGACATGTAGCATCTATCTTTCAGGTCTGTGGCGGGTAGCTGCGGCGCTTGGGTCAGGCTGGCGCAGTCGACGAACAGTTCTCTGAAGCAGTCCTCGCATGGAATGACCTTCGTTTTTCCTATTCCGTCGATCAGGCTCATCACGCTACCGCTGGCGGCGATGCGTCCTGTCATGGTGAAGTATGTCGAGTTGTAGCTGGTCGTGAATCCGTTGGGATTTTCCCCTCTCAACAACACACTGTCTCCTTTGTGTTGCAGGGTGACCGTCTCTTTGTCCCTGAGGGGTCTCCATGTCTTTCCTCCGTTTATCGAGTATTGAATGTAAGGGGTGGATTCTGCCATTTTCTTCTTGAGCCGTTTCTTGATCTTATTCCTCCTCTTGTATTCGTAGTATGAGGGTTTATTGATGCGGAACGTGGAGTTGTCCGCCTCCGCTTTGAAGGTGAGGTAGTTGGCATCCTTCGGAATTTCTGTGGTGCATTGCGGCATCAGAATAAGTAGTAGGCATTCGACCGCCGCAAGTGTCAGAAGATGAATTAGTCTGTTTCTTTTCATGTTTGTACTACTGTTGTGTTATAACACAAATATATGATTTTTTTTGTGATCTGAAAACGATTAATGTGATGGGGCGGATGTCGCTTGCCCCTTAAGCGGGATGCTACAATAAACAAAGCGGCTGTAGCACAAGACCGCAGCCGCTTTTGAAATGTAAAAATATAAGTAAAGTGTTGTGGAAAAACGGATTATGTTATTTCACTACGACAAGTTTCTTTACCGTCACACCATTTTCCGTGATGATGCGAACCATGTAGTTGCCCTCCTGCAAATCTGCAACGGAGATGATGTCTTCACTGCTCTTCTTCACTACAATACCTTCCGTGGAGATGATCTCCACACTGATTGGATCGACGCCGTAAACCTTCACCTCTGTGGATGCAGGGTTTGGTCCGATAGCGACTGGTGCGTTAACGTCCTCCACAGAACTTACGTAACCATCCAAATCGAATTGGATCCAATCTACATCAATCCAGCTTCCTGTGTTCTTGATGACCATGTTCTGAACGCCTTTCTTAAGCGAAACTTTTTTGCTCACCTTCACATCGTCAAATGTTCCCCAGCTACCTAATTTCTTAACACTTACATTGAAGGACACATTTGATTCGTCGAACTCCACTGACAATGAACCTGAATCATTGCCTTCACCCAAGTGCAGTGTCACGTCGTAGTCACCATCCTTTTTCACGTCAACGGTATAAGACATCCACTCGTCACCTTCGAACGAACCGACTGCCACACCGCCAGAGATCTCTTTGAGGTCAACATCATCCTTACGATAGTGGTTGGTGTAGTCGTCGCATTTGTTACCATCCGATTGATCGAAATAGGCCATGCCGGAAGCCCCCTCGTCATAATTCTCAGCCTCGATCTTGCCAGGGATAACTGCGGCGGATCCGCCATAAGGCTTGTTAGGTTCAACCACCTTAACAGAAGAAGATCCTTTTACCTCATCATTGCTGTTCGTGATGACTATAACCTTGATGGAGTAGTTTCCAGCCTCTTCAGGAGTCCAAGTGAATGACTCGCCCTCACCGATCTTAGTGTCACCAGCGTAGTAGGTTACGCTCTTAATGCCGCTATCCGAATTCTTCAATGTAACCGAGAAATCCACGCTCTTGCCAAGGACAATAGTTGATTTGCTTACCTCAACGCTTGCTGATGGACCGGCAGGACCACCTGCTTCCTTGCCGCAGAACTTTGCCGTTGCGTTCTTGGCTTTGTCGGATGCCATGTATTCGCGCAACCACTTCATGCTGGCACGGTCCTGACCTTGGCCATTCACCAAACCCGTGTTAGCTCTCCAAGTGGCACCATTCACAAATCCCCAGATAGTAATACCAGAGACGTAATCGGCCTCCCACATGGCAGGGAAGGAACCTTGCATGATGGCCAATTGAGTGTTGTCATTGGCCTGGTTGATATCATACTCTGTGATGTAACATTGCAACTCCCTGCCACCTTTTCTTGTGATTTGGTCGTGGATGTCCTTCAAATTGTTCTCGAAACCAGACATGCTGTTGCTGTGTCCCTGGTAATAATCGTCCAAATCGTGGGTTTGGTGTCCGTAAGCATCGATTGGAGCTCCTTGTTGTACCAAAGAGGAAACAAGGTCGATGAACTCACTCTTCTGATGAGTAAGAGAGTTATAATCGTTGTAGATCAAAACAGCATTCGGGAACCTTTCCCGAGCCATTCTGAATGCTTCGGCGATCCATTTGTAGTCGTATGGGTTACTACTATTGCCCAAAGCCTGACTTAGGGCGTTTTTCAAGGACATGGCACCGCTTTCACCTTCGGCATGTCCCTTTATGGCTTCGTTGACCACATCGATTACAGCCAAGTCCGGATACTTCATGGCGACAGCGTCCATCCAATATCCGACTTGTTGCTTCAGTTCATTTCCCGTCACACCGTTTAAGCATGTAGGGAACTGGCTGGTCCAAACAAGGCAGTGGAATTTAAACAGCACACCGTTTTCCTTGCACCATTTGTAATGGGCGTCGCTGGATCTCCAATTCCATTTCTGAATTCCCTCTTGTGCACTGCTTACCTTACAGTTAACAATGGATCCCCATTTGGATTCGTTCTCGCATGTGAGCTGATCCCACAGAGCCTCATACCTCAAGCTACCAGCGTTTGGCTGGATATTTCCCCTCGTGGTGATGTTACCCAAAAACTTACACGTGTTTTTGTTCAATTGTGCGTTCGCTATGCCTACGCCGAAAAGCGAGGCTGCTACCAGTGTAATTAATTTTTTATTCATATTTTTTTAATTTTATGGTTGTTATTCGTGTTTTCAATGTTGTGTTTGCTGAAAAAAATCAGTCGTTGTCAGAAAAATTATGAGCGTTGCTAGAAAACCTTAGCAAACGCGGGCAAGATACGAATTAAATTCGACATAACAATTTAATCGGGAAAAAATTTTATAAAAATGTTTGTGATGAGGCTTTTTTTTCGATACGAGACTCTTTTTGTGTGAGTTTTTCGTCTTGTTTCGTTCCCTGCGTAGGGTGTCGGTATGATTTTTCGATCGTTGATTGTCTATGGGTTGTAGCGCATCAATCAACCTCTCTTCTTGGCGCATTGTGGGCATATGCCCTTGATCATGTAGTTGATGGATTGTGTCTCGTAGCCCTCCGGTAGATGGACGGTGGGTATCTGTATGTCATGCAGGCAAATGGTTTGTTGGCATACCTCGCAGTGAAAGTGGGTGTGCATGTCCGACACGCTGCACTCGTGCTCGCTGTGGCACGCCTCATATTTGAGGGTGGTGCCGTCGTCTATTTCATGGGTGACGTGGTGCTCCTTGAATAGGGTGAGCGTGCGGAATATGCTGGACTTGTCCATATAGGGCAATTCCTCCTCCAATTCGGAGAGCGAGACGGGATGGTCTATGCTCATGAGCGTGCGCAACACGAGCACACGGTTGGCCGTGGGTTTCACTCCTTTGATGGAGAGTATCTCTTCCGCCTGCTTCATCGCCTATTTCTTTATGATCTTGCCTACTGAATGCTGCGTGCTTGTCGTGATGTTGAAGATGTACGTGCCGTCTGCCATATTCTGTAGGTCGATTGGATCATCGTCGCCCGATACGTATTGCATGATGACCATGCCACCGAGTTGGTTGCTTACGGTTACGAAAGCCTTGCCCTTACACCCGTGCAGGTATACAAGGTTCTCCGTCGGGTTAGGGTAGAGGGTGATCTCAGGTGTTGAATCGTCGCCTTTTGTCTCTTCCGTGTCTGTATGTCCACTGACGATGAGTCTCGCCGTGAATTCTCCCTTAGGTGTGACTGTGAAGGTCTCCTCCTTGCAGATGTGGGAGATATACTTCGCCTTTGCGTTCATGGCGAATGTCATGTCGGATGTGGCGCTGTTGATCTGGTGCACCTCCGCGGCGATGACGTTTTTACCTATTCTGAGCTTGGATGGATTGATCTCTATTTGCGCTATCTGGTCGTCGTAGTAGTTCAGCGTGGTGTCACTGTATGACAACACCGAGTCGTTCGGCAGGTTGTAGCGCCCGAGTTCTTTCCCGTTGAGGTAGATCGCCACACCATCGTCGTAGGTCACATCGGCAGTGAAACTCTTTATGCCGGTTGTGTCGTCGATATCGAACTCATGCCTGAAGTAGCCTGTAATGTACTTGGCGCTATCTCCTGTTACGAAATCTATTTTTTTGTCGTATTGCTTGAATTTGCGCTCTTTCCCAGCTTCATCATAGCCCATGTAACCGTGCCCATCCTCCCAATCCTCTGTGTAATCGTATTCCATTCCTTTCCAATCCCCGCTTGGAGCGGAGCCCTTGTAGTAATATTTCCAATTCGATTGGTTGTTTAGGATCTCTTCGGTCGATTCCACGAGGGTGGAGAGTTCCCATGCGATGAATCCGAACCACTTTGGCAGTACCGGGGAGATGGTCACGGATTGTCCTTTCAGTACTCGCTCCTCGACAGGGTTGTTCTTCGTGCTTCCATTGTATTTATAGCGCATGTTGGCGATGTCGCAGTCGATCTTGACAGGATATGTGCGCATGTCGATGACGTTCTCACAGTTGTACATGCCGTTCGCCTCACCTGGTGACGCTTCGGAGAACTGAAACGTTTCATATTCCTCACATGCGGGGAATACTTTGAATTTGGCCGCACCATCCGTTACACGTCCATAACTGCAGTCTTGTCCGATTGTGCCGAACTCTATCTCGTCTACTAGGATGATGGAATCCCTGACGTCTTTGAACAACGTGAGTTTCTCTCCTGAAGTGGACAGCTTGAAGCCGAGGTGTTGCGCACCGCTCTTACCCCTGCCGTCTGCCCAAAGGAGCAGATGTCCTTTCGGTGGTATGTTGGTCATCTCGTATCCTCTTGCTATCATGACGGTCGTGTCTTTGTCTTTCAGATAGAATCCGGCCACGTCAACCGCTGTTTTTCCAGCGTTGTATAACTCTATCCAGTCTTCTCCCGCATTGGATTCCGGGTCGATGAAGATGGTCGACTTGGAGCATACCTCGTTGATGACGATTGCCGGTTTGTCGTAGCTCTCTTCTTGGATGTTGAGCACAACTTTCACGGTGTCCTTCTTGAGCGTTACGCCGCAATTGTATGTGGTGTATTTTATTGTGTCCACTTTCCATTCCTTCACGATGTAACCGTTCGGAAGGATTGGTTTGATGTTGACGTCCATGCCCTTGAACAACTTGATCTTGACTGATTTTCCGTTCATGGCCACGTCGTTCACGTAATATCCCTTGACTTTCTGGGAGAAATCACCCTCGCAGGAGATTTTCAGGGTGGACATCTCATCCTTGTTGAATTTACAGTAGCTGGCCAAGTCTTCTTTGTATTTGGTCCGTCTGGAGTAGGCGAAATCGCACATTCCGTTGATTCCGTCTGTTGTGGAATCCCAGCCCGGCATGCCCGCTTGTTTCGTGGCGCAGTGCTCTCTTCTGACGAGTTGCTTGAATGAATCCGCTTTGTTCTTGATGACTTCCTTGTCGAAGGTGGTGGATAGATGTTGGAGCGCTTTCGTGGCGAACATGTTCCTGAATCCTTTGTTTTTCATCAGGCTCTTGAAGAGGATGGTCTTCCACTTGCTCTCCTCCGTCAGTTCATACCCGCTACCGGTTGATGAGGCGTTCGCCCAGTTGTGCTCTCCCTCGCCTGTGCACCATTTGATTGTGTTTAGGCTGGCGTCGCAGTAGTTGTTGTCGTTCCATCCGTATAGTCCGAATCCGAAGTCGGTGTCGTATAATATCCATCTGAACTTGCCTCCGATGTGTTTCCTCCAGCATTTTTGGTTGTTGCCCGGCCAGTCGGTGTTGACGATGAACTGCTCGAATATCATGTAGTTGATGTATTCGTCCACGTCCATGTAGTTGCTGAGCTCTGCCACGTAGGTGGGTTTTTTGTAGTTGTTGCTGTCCGTGGCGAACGCTATCATCTCATTGTATGCGTTCAAATCTCCCAGGGATGCCTCTATCTTGTTCTCCGTCATCTCTATGAGGTCGATTTTGTCTTCTTCGATTCCGTAGTTCGCCTCTATGTAGGATCCGTTGGTGCGCTCTCTCAATCCCATGAGGCCTTTGTACTTGCCGTTCAGGTAGTAGCTGACGGGTTGGTAGGCTTGGTAGTCGATGTTGCCCATGCTCTTGGCTAAGGATTGGATGAATCCGTCACGGAAGCGCAAGGACTCGTAGCCATTTCCTCCGTTTCTAAGTTGTAGGCTGGAATATTTCTGCCCTTTCTTGTCGCTGTCGTTGAAGAAGGCGTAGTCGAACACTTCTGCACCCATTCGCTTGCTGGTGCTGATCTTCAGCGACTTGACATCGTATTTGCGGGAACATCCGCCTATGATGCCTATCATGGCTTCCTGCGACAACTTTTGTTCTCCGTTGACG
This sequence comes from Paludibacteraceae bacterium, assembly GCA_017962085.1. Classification (GTDB taxonomy): domain Bacteria; phylum Bacteroidota; class Bacteroidia; order Bacteroidales; family Paludibacteraceae; genus UBA1181. Next base: position 18,510 of record JAGCWA010000026.1, on the reverse strand, counting down.
AAATATTCGAAGTTCACGGCACGTTTCCACGCTTGGTTGTAGTTGGCTCTCTCTCCGATGCATCCTTTGGTGCCGGCGATGCCCTCTTCTCCTACGCAGTGTATGCCTATCTTGCTGTCGCTCAAGTAGCTTTTGTCTGTTACGATGGATACTACCGGCGGATTCTCACCCTCACAATTGTCTCTGTCTTTGTCGTAGGTGATGAACGAACCTGTCAGAATGTCGCTTGGCAGGTAGCCTTCCTTGAATGCGCGTGCGCGAAAGATCTTGATGGTGTCAATGGATAGCTGGGTGGTGTCCGGTTTGTATCTCGGACTATCATCCGTCGGTATGGAACCATTTAACGTGTATCGTATCTTGGCATTGCTTGTTTTGCAGCTTAGCGTTATCAGTTTGTTAGGCCTGCTGCCTTCGACGAACATTTGCGGTTGTAGACCTGTGAATTCTGGCTTGGCACATTGCGTCAACGTTTCATATCCCTCGTTGTTCTTCTTTTGGGCTGATGGCACCATGTATCCATAATTGTTGTAGTTCTCACCAAATGCTCCAAATGACAGATGAGGTATCGATTTCTTATATGCTACATCTATTTCAGCTTTTTGTTGGGCGTTTTTAGCTGGTTTCAAACACAAGCTTCCTCCATCTGGGTCCACTTTGTATGGCGCATGTTTTTCCTTGGCGGAAGTGTGGGGGAGTGGTTGATAGTCGTCAAATGAGACAACCTTATACTTCCCTGCTGGTACTATGACATCAAAGTCGATCGTCCAACTCCATTTTTCCTTTTCGTCTCCCGCATTTTTTTTTGAATTTTTGACTTTGTTGATTATGGTCCATCCTTTTATATTTACATCTTCTTCCCCGTCATTGTAAAATTCCACCCATCCTGTGAATTCACTTTCTTTGTTCATGTAGGTGCTGATATTACCTGGCATTATCTCTGAGATGATAACGTCTGCGCGAGAGAAGAAACAAGTTGATAGCATAATTGCTATCGTTATTACCCTTATCGAAAATGTTTTTTCCATGTTATTAGCCCTGATGGTGAGGGAGTGTCGGACCCAAACCTAAATTTTATGCTAAATTATGCTAAGTTTTGTTATTATCCAAGAAAATCCAAGAAAAGTGCCCTGAAATGGACCTTTTTGTATCTCCGTTTTCAACTAATGGTGGAAAGGAAATGTTGTAATTTATAGATATTTTGAAATTAACCACTTTTCACAATCGTTTTCTATTCCATTTCATGGTAGAACTCCTCTAGGAATTTTTTCAGGAATTCGGTGCGTTCCTTGGCCATCTCTTTGGCGGTCGAGGTGTGCATCAGTGACTCCAGTTTGAGGAGCTTGTCATAAAAATGGGAGAGGGAGGTGTCGGTCGGATGATTCCAACCGACTCTACCTTCCTCTCTCTTGATGTTTTCATCGTCGTAGAACAGCCTGCCTTGGCTCGCTCCGTACTCGATGGTGCGGATGATGCCTATCGCTCCGATGGCGTCGAGTCTGTCCGCATCCCGGACTATCATGGCGTTGAGGTTTGACAGCGGCCTATTCTCCCCTTTGTTGTAGGAGATGTTTTGGATGATGTACATCACCTCCTCCACCTCGCCTGGACGGAAGCGCTGCTCCTCTAGGAAGCGCCTGACTTTGCCAATCTGCCCCTCGATGTCTGCGAATAGCTTCTTGTCGATGCAGTCGTGCAACCACGCCGCGGTGAGGATGATTTTCTCGTCTCCGCCTTCCCCCTGAATGATCTTTCGGGCGTTTCGGACAACCCTCTCCGCATGCTGATGGTTATGTCCGCTGTGGTCTTGCGACAACTCTCGCTTGACGAACGCTTGTATGGCTGCGTACTCCACGTCGATTATCTTCTGCCTCCGCCTGATCTGCTGGAAGAAGCTGAACCATTATTGCTGCTCCTTTCGCTCCGCTGACTCCTTGTGCTGGATGAGCTGGATGAAGAGGATGACCTCGGTGACGTGTTTTGCTGCTGAACGCTTCCGCTCTTCGTCTCCTGTGGATTTCTCTGCTGAGGTACAGGTGTGCCACTGGTGCGGATTCTGTTCTTCTCCACATCACGTACGCTGCTGCTTTTCGATGGTGGCGGTGGCGCTTGCGGACCCTTGTGCTGATGCTGAGGCGCTTGCGGACCTCTTCTGAACTGGTCGATCGGATATCTCTTCGGACCAGGCCCATGATGATGATGTGGGTGCGGATGTCCGTAATGTGCCGGCGGTGGTGGCGGTGGCGTAGGACGCGTCGTTGTGTGCGTCGAAACCGTGCATGACGCCATCATGATCGCGAATATGCATGTCGAAACAAATGCTGAAATCTTATGCTCCATTTTCTTATAGTTTAATTTATATATTGCATACGTAAAGATATGCTATTATTTCTTGCTCTCCAAATTCTTTGGTGCCTTTTCTAGAAATCCCATCCTATGTTAAATCCTAACAATCTTCTTCCGCTTGTGTAATTGCCACCGTCTTCCACCAATATGACGGTTCTGGGCATGTAATTGGCTCCCACGTATATCTGGTGGTGATCGTCGTATCTCCAACCCAAGCGTATTCCCCCTCGGTTGTCTACGAGAAAGTCTTTGATTGGCTTAAGATACATGCCAAATCCGAAGAAGTAGTAAGGGGTGATGACGAATTTCTTGCCGATCCCGAAGGGGAATATTATTCCGACGCCGATCGTGGCCAATATCTTGGTGACGTCTTGGATGTAATATTCGTATTCGTAATGATAATCCCAGGGTTCTTCGTCGTATATGAGATACTCTTCCACCCGTGCTTCCCTTTCTTTTCCTCCGCTAAGAAAGGCTCCGATCATCAGGATATTGGAGATGTAATTGTGGTATCCTAACTCTACGTTGTATAGTGAGGTTTCTTCCAATGCGTGCACTCCCCGTTGGTAGCTGAATTGTATTCCTTGCTCATTAAATGCGATATCTTCTTGTTTAATATACCGCACTTTTCTCTTCGGTTTAATGGTTGATGTCTTTGCGGATAAGTTCGCGATCGAGCTGGAAGTGATTTTCCATTCCCCGTCTTCTTTTTTCCAATTGAAATCCATTTGTTTTTTGTGGATGTTGAATACGGTTGTCGCTTCTGTCCCGTCGGCGCTCTTTTCTGTGCTTTGCAGGGTCAATGTCTCTTTCCCATCCTGTATGCTTTTGTTGAAATGGTCTGCGATGAGCGTCCTTGCCGCTTTGTCTCCCTCATCGTCATTGAGGTATCCCTTTACATCAATTCGCGCGGCTGAGCTTGCGTCTGTGAATAAGGCTTGGAAATTGTTACTGCTGATGCTGTATAGGTATTCGTCGGATATGTATGGTATCACATCCTCGTATCCTGCAAGTATTGCCCCCTGAAATTCTTGGGCTACTTGTTCGATCTCCTTCTCTTTTCCTTCACTCTTCTTGCTCGCTACTTGGTCGATGAACTCGGTGATGTGCTTCGCCGGTATGGAGTAGGCAGTGCTTCCCGTGCTATCCTCCTGCTGGGTGTTGATGCCTGCGACAGTGAAGCTAGGAGTCTTCCCTTTGCTGAGGATGAGTAATGGCCCGCCTGCGTTGCCTGCGCCTATGTTCGCGGAGTGTTTGATTCCTGCTCCTCCGAGCTCCGCGTTTTTCACTTGGGCGTTGGATATGATTCCCATGCTGAGTTTCCACTCCGCTTTGCCTCCTGCCTCTGCGTATCCTGCCGACCATATCTCTCTTCCGTCTTTCATCGCCTCTTGGCTGAATTCAAGGGTCATATCGGCCGGGTGTCCTTGGGGTAACTCGATTATGGCGAGGTCCATCTTCACATTTTCCGATAGGACAGGGCACTCCTGGTAGATGACGGGTTTCCCGTTCCCCGCGAATTCGACGGATACTTTGTCGATTCCCTTCGTCACACTTTTGTTGGTGATGAGGTAACACTTCCCGTCCTTCCCTTTGACGGCGAATCCTGAACCGTACCACCCGTTCTCGTATTTCTTGTAGGTGTTGGCGGCGGATTGGTAGTCCATCTCGTTTAAGACGGCCTTCATCTCCTTGGCGTATGCCTTGTGCGCATCCGAGATGTTAGGCTTGACTATGGCCACTTGGCTTTTGATGCTTTCCGGCGCCCCCGCATGTGTGGGGAGCGTCAACACAAATGTGGAAATAATAACTTGTATTATGATCGCCAGTCTCTTCATATTATGATGTTTTTGGTTTGTTAGTTTTACATGCGTTTCCCAAAGTTAATAATTTTTTTATTTCATAATCATTGTTTTTCCTTAAAACTGAGATTGGTTCGAATTTTTTCTGTTTTCTATCATTTCTCTGCTGCTTATGCAGGCTCCTGACTATACGAAAAGAGGGCATATCTTTTCGATATACCCTCTTCTTTTATGGTGCCTTGGAAGGTTGGTTTGATTCCCTCCCTAAGGTTATTCATTTTTAGAATCCGAAGCTCCTCTCTGAGATGAATGTGTAGAGTGGGCTGATGAATCCTAATGCCAAGATGCAGATCGTACAGATGATGAGTCCGACCTTGGCCATGTTGTCGATCTTGATGGTCGGGATCGGATTGTCCGACTTCTTGATGAACATGGCTTTCACTACCAGCAAATAGTAGTAGAGTGAGATGATGGTGTTCAACAAGGCGAGGAATACCAGTAAGTACTGTCCCTGCTCGGCGGCCGCCATGAAGATGAAGAACTTGCTGAAGAATCCGGCGAACGGAGGGATACCTCCCAACGAGAACATGGCGAGCATCATGACCACTGCCAGTTTCGGGTTGGTGTCGTAGAGTCCGTCGTAGTCGTCCATCGATACCTTGCCGGTCTGGTCCTCGATGCTGGAGATGATTCCGAAGGCGGCGAGGTTGGTGAACATGTAGATCAACGTGTAGAACACGAGGGATGCCATACCTTGCTCGCTTCCTGCGATCACACCGAGCATGATGTAGCCGGCTTGTGAGATGGAGGAGAAGGCGAGGAATCTCTTCAGGTTCTTCTGCCTGATGGCGAATAGGTTACCCACGGTGATGGTGACAACGATGATCCACCACATGATCTCCTTCCATACGTCCGGGTAGTTGCTGAATGCCTTCATCAAGATGCACATGAAGGCGAAGGCTGCGGCTCCCTTGGAGATGACGGAGAGGTAGGCGGTCACTGAAGTAGGCGCGCCTTGGTAAGTGTCCGCTGTCCACAAGTGGAACGGAACGAGGGAGATCTTGAAGCCGATACCCGCGATGAAGAAGACCAATCCCATGATGGAGAGGTTGAAATCGGAGAAGTTGGCTGAGATTCCGTCGAAGTAGAGCGTGCCGCAGGTTGCGTAGATCAGGGAGATACCGAAGATCATCACACCAGACGAGAAGGCTGCGGTGAGCACATACTTGGCTGCCGCTTCGGCCGACTCTTCCCTCTTCTTGTTCATCGCCACCAATGTGGCCATTGGGATGGAGGCGGTCTCCAATCCGATGTAGAAGAGGAGGAAGTTACCCGACGAGATCATCAAGTACATACCCAATAGGGTGGAGAGGGTCAGGAAGTAGAACTCCCCGGCGTGGCTCTCGTTCTCGTGCGTGTTCCAGTAGTATGCGTACAAGAAGACGAGCACGGTGCCTATGTTCAGCATATTCTTGACGAACATGTGGATCTCTGATGTGAGGTACATCCCGGAGAATGCTTCGGTCGGACTGTAGCTGTTAGACCATTGGAAACACAAGACGGTGTGGGCGATGAATAGCCCAATTGCCATGATCTGGCTTGCCTTTTTGTTCTTGTCGCCGATGACTAAATCGGTCAACAGAACCAATATCATAACCACTACTAATGATATTTCGTGGTTCATCGATAAGAAATTACTATAGTCCATAAGTGAATAATTTTGCGATGTTTTCAATTCCGCCGCCGATCATGTTCGACAACCAGAGCGGTGCCATACCTATTGCGGCGATTGCGGCGATGAGTCCGAACGCTGCTACTTTCTCATACCACACTGCGTCGGTGAGCGTCTCGTGGTGCTTGTCCTGCACTGGTCCCATGAGGATCTTGCCGACCACTCTCAGGATGTAGACTGCTGTGATCACGATGGAGCTGCAACCGAGGATGACGAATGTCCTATGGAAGAAGTCCGTGTGCTCGAACGCTCCGACGAAGATGGTCATCTCCGCAACGAATCCGCTGAGTCCCGGCAGACCGAGAGAGGCGAGTCCCGCGATCACGTAGCATACGCAGAGGATTGGCATGATCTTCATCAGACCTCCCATCTCACGGATGTCACGCGTGTGTGTCCTTCCGTAAATCATACCGATCAGGGCGAAGAAGAGTGCTGTCATGAGTCCGTGTGATACCATCTGTAGGATGGCTCCCGTCATGGCGGTCTTGTTCATCATCAAAAGGGCGAAGAGAACCAAGCCGCAGTGGCTCACGGATGAGTAGGCGTTGATGTACTTCAAGTCGTTCTGCACGCAGGCGCTGAAGGCTCCGTACACGACGCTGATACCGGTCAGGATGATGAAGATCCATGCTTGCTCCTGCGCCGCATCTGGCATCAGATACATGGCGATTCGGAAACATCCGTATCCTCCCAACTTCATCAACACACCCGCGTGGAGCATTGAAACGGCTGTCGGCGCGGATGCGTGACCGTCAGGCGACCATGTGTGGAATGGGAACATGGCTCCCAACACGCCGAATCCCACGAAGGTGAGCGGGAAGAAGATGTATTCCCAGCTGATGTCACCTCCGTTCGCCTTCAAGGCTTGCACGTTCGCTGCGATCTCTTGGATGTTGAAGGTGCCTTCGCCGCCCTCAGGGATGGAGTTGTAGTAGATGCCGAAGATGCCGACCATCAGGAAGGCTGAACCTCCCATCAACATCAGCGTCAACTTCATGGCTGAATATTCTTTCTTGCCGCTTCCCCACAATCCGATGAGCAGGTACATTGGAATCAATGCCACCTCGTAGAAGAGGAACATCGTGAAGAGGTCCAACGAAATGAAGAACCCGTACACTCCGATGCTCAACATCAGGAACCAGAGGAAGTACTCCTTCACTTTCTCTTCCATGGCGTAGGATACGAACACGCCGGTGATCACCACGATGGAGGAGAGCAGTAACATGGCTACGGATATTCCGTCCACACCGACAGAGTAGTGGATGTTGAATCGCTCATACCACATGGCGGATTCCGTGAAAAGGAACTCCGAGGTGGTGTCGATTTGCCGTAACTCCAGGAATTGAATCGTCAGATAGGTGGAGGTGCAGAGCAATGCGAATCCTCCGATGGACATGATCGTCCGTATCAGACTCTTTTTCTCGCCGTTGATGCAGAATATCACTGCCATCATGACGAGCGGGATGATTACAAATAATGATAATATATTCATTGTAGTACTTTTTATCGGTTAGAGATTAATGGATAGTAACACGATAGTGATAACACCCATGATGAACACCCAAGCGTACTGTTGCACATATCCGCTCTGGATCTCCTTCGTCTCTTGCGAGGTCTTGTTCGTGACCCATGAGAGCAGGTTCATGAATCCGTCGATGATATGACGGTCGAACCATGCGATAGGTTGGCATATCCGTTGGAAGATGATATTGTTCGTCACAAAGAGATATATCTCATCGATATAGAATTTGTTATACGCCCAAAGGTAAGGCTTCTTGATGTAGGATACCGCCTTGTTCGGTCTTCCTGTCCTTTCCAGGTAGAGGAAGGTCGCGATGAGTATACCTACCACGCCTGCGCCGATGCTTGGCAGGGCGATGTTCCAATGGGTGTGAATCTCGTAACCGGTGAAGTCGCTCGAAATCAGTTCCGTGAATGAGAGTTTGCCGAATGCCCAGCTGATACCGGTGATGACCGTCACCGCGGCTAAGAACATGAGCGGGAAGGTCATGTTCAATGGTGCCTCATGCGGCTCGTGCTCGTATCCGCCCTCAGGCTCGCCGAACCAGAAGATGCGGTAGTAGAGACGGAACATGTAGAAGGCGGTCAAACCTGCCACGAAGTACTCTACAGCGAAGACCCATTTGTTGGTCTCGAACGCTGCCACCAAGATCTCGTCCTTCGAGAAGAAGCCTGAGAATGGAGGTATACCGGCTATCGCCAAGCAGGCGATGAGGAACGTGATGTGGGTGATAGGCAATTTCTTTCTGAGGTTGCCCATCGCATCCATCTCGTTGCTGTGTACGGCGTGGATGATGGCTCCTGCCGCCATGAAGAGCAATGCCTTGAACATGGCGTGTGTGAAGAGGTGCCACATGGAGGCCGTGTAACCGAGTCCGTTGACTCCTCCGTAGCCGGAAACACCCAAGGCTACCATCATGTAGGCGATCTGTGAGATCGTGGAGAAGGCGAGCACTCGCTTGATATCGGTCTGCGCGCAGGCGATGATCGCCGCGAAGATACTGGTGAATGCTCCGATGTAGGAGATGATCTCCAATACGTGCGGTGCCTCGAACGTGTAGATAGGGAAGAGCCTTGCCACCAAGTATACACCCGCTACGACCATCGTGGCCGCATGGATCAACGCTGAAGCAGGGGTTGGACCTTCCATGGCGTCCGGCAACCAAATGTGCAACGGGAACATGGCCGATTTACCCGCACCTCCCAAGAAGATGAGGAACATGGCTATCGAAATCACTGGGAACCCGAGGAAGGTCATCGTCCTCAAGTCTGAGTTGACGATCGCGTCCACATGGCCGTCGGTGATGAAGGTGAGCTTATCGAAGTCGAATGTCCTCGTGTAGTAGGAGAGGATCAGGATTCCGATGAGGAAGAACATATCCGCGAACCTCGTGACGATGAAGGCTTTCTTCGCCGCGCGCACTGCGGAATGCTTGAAGTAGTAGAAACTGATCAACAGGAAGGAGGATACGCCCACCAACTCCCAGAAGATGTACATCTGGAAGATGTTGGTCGCCACAACCAATCCGAGCATGGCGAAGGAGAAGAGCGAAAGGATGGCGTAGAAACGCTGGAATCCTCCTTCTCCGTGCATGTAACCCATGCTGTAGATGTGGACCATCAGGGATACGGTCGAGATGACAATCAGCATGATGGCGGAGAGCGGATCCAAGAGGAAGCCGATGCTGATCACCAGGTCTTCGTTCATCCGCAACCACTCCATGTTGAAGAGGGTCACCTGTTGGTAAGTCTCCCCGATTTGATAATCGCCACTGAAGAAATATTTGAGTGCGATGTAGTAGCAGATCACGGAGACGACGCCAAAGACGGTCGTACCCAAGAGACCTGACACTTTCGGACACATTTTTTTACCGAATAGTCCCAAGATAAGGAACATGCAGAGCGGTAATATTAAAACATAAGGTGCTAAACTCGCTAACTGTTCCATATCATTAATACTTTAATTCGTTAATACTCTTGGCGTCGATGTTCTTCTTCTGGCGATAGACATTGATGATGATTGAGATGGCTACCGCTGTTTCCGCCGCCGCTATCGCGATGACGAAGAGACTATAGATGTGTCCCTCCAGAAGTTCTGGGAAGAGGAATCTGTTCGCCACTACGAAGTTGATGTTTGCGGCGTTGAGGATGAGCTCGACCGACATCAGTATGCTGATGAGGTTCTTGCGTGCCACGAATCCATACACGCCTATGAAGAATAGGAGCGTGCTTAAAATAAAATATGATTCTACTGGTATATTCATTTGTTGACCTCCTTATCCTTTGTTGCTATTGCGATACTTCCGATGATGCATGCGAGCAAGAGAACGCTCACCGCCTCGAATGGTAACAGATATTCGTACTGCTTCGTGCCCATCAATGTCTGTCCGATCATCTGCATGTCCACCGCCTGGGTCAGCTCAGCCGCCGTGTCGTAGTCTGGCAAGAATCCGTACTTGGCGATGACGCATGCGCAAGTGATCGAACCGACGATGGCCGCCACGAGTCCCATGATGCGCCTTTGTCCGATGTTAATCTCCTTGTCTTCTCCCAGTCCCTTGATCAACAGGATGGCGAAGACGATGAGTATCACGATGCCTCCCGCATACACGGAGAGTTGTACCGCCGCCAGAAACTCGTAGTTGAGCTGGAGGTAGAGACCCGCTATGCAGAACAACGTGAAGAACAAGTAGGTGGCCGCCCTGAGGATCTTGGTCGATGTGACCGTCAGGATGCCGAAGAGCAATATGGCCGCCGCAAGTATGAAAAATATGATGTTGCTTGCTGTTAATAATTCCATGGTCGTTATTGTTGTGGGGTTGTTACTGGTTTCTTCTCCTCTGTCTTGGAACCCTCTTTGTTCAGTTGCTTAACTAACGTCTCTCTTCTGAATACCGAGTGTTCGAAGTTGTTGCTCCAAACGATTGCCTTTTGAGGACAACCCATCGTGCAGAGCCCGCAGAAGGTGCAGCTTCCCAAGTCATACAGGTACTTGTCCAATGCTTTCTTGGTCTTGCCGTCCTCTGTGGTGATTTGTTTCGTCACTATCTTGATGGTCCCGTTCGGGCAGTTCATCTGGCAGATTCCGCACGCTGTGCACTTGTGCTCGTTGTTCGCGTTGTGCGGCATCGTCAGCTCTCCCCTGAACCGTTCAGCGTATTCCTTCACCCCACGGTTCTCCGGGTATTGTTCCGTGATTGGCTTCCTGATGAAGTTGATCATCGTGATGCGCATACCCTGTAACAGGTTCCATATCCCGGAAAATAGATCTTTGATATACTGTATCATCTTTTCTTCCCTTTAGATTTAAATTATAACCCACACTGCCATGATGAGCAGGTTCAATATACTGATCGGCATGAGGATCTTCCACTCCAGCTTGAGCAGTTGGTCGATCCTAAGCCTTGGGAATGTCCATCTCACCCATAAGCTGAGAAGCACGAGGGCGAAGGTCTTGCCCATGAACCAGATCCAGGATGGAATCTGTCCCATAAGTTCGTTGAACCCGGAAGCCCATCCCGCATTGATCTGCAATGGTTGCCATCCTCCGAGGAAGACGGTCGCCGCGATACCCGCGATGATGAACATGTTCAGGTATTCCGCCAAGTAGAAGAATCCGAACTGGATACCGGAGTACTCCGTGTGGTATCCGGCCGTCAACTCAGACTCGGCCTCCGGAAGGTCGAATGGGCCACGGTTGGTCTCCGCATGTCCTGCGATCAAATAGATGATGAAGGCGATGATGGCGGTTGGCGCCTGGAAGATGTACCAGGTGTTGTATCCGCCTTCCGCGTTCATACCGCCTTGCCCGGCGATGATGTCTGAGATGCTCAGTGATCCTGCGAGGATGACCATCGTCATGAGGGAGAGGCCTGCCGACAACTCGTAGCTGATGAGTTGGGCACCGCTTCGCATCGCACCGATCAAGGTGTACTTGTTGTTGCTGGACCATCCCGCCAAGAGGATGCCGACTACGCCTAGCGAGGAGATCGCCAGGATGTAGAAGACTCCGACGTTGAAGTCGATGCAGGCTAATCCGTCGCCGAACTGTAATGCGCCGAATGTGCAGAACGAACCTGCGATGGCGAGGAACAACGCTGTCTTGAATAGGATGTTGTCCGTGTTCTTGATCGAAATGATCTCCTTCAAAAGGATCTTGACCATGTCGGCCACACTCTGCAGCAATCCCCAAGGACCTACTCGGTTAGGGCCGATTCGGCATTGGAACCGGGCGCATATCTTTCTCTCCAAAAGGATGAGGATCAATGCAAGCACACAATAGAGACCCAACAGGGCGGCGCCTATGATGACGTATTCGATTGTCGTCGCCAGCCATCCGGGTAGGGCGTCCGTGAGTCCCTCGTGTATTGTACTTATTATTTCACTAAATGTTAACATATCCTTTATTCTTTATTTTGTCTGTGAAAAGAATTATCTGTCCGCACATGGGATTACGTAGTCCAAGGAAGCTCCGATCATGATGAGGTCGGCGATCTTCTCGTTTCTGCAGAGTGGATCCAATGCGGAGATGAGCGTCATGCATGGTGAGCGGAACTTCACGCGGTAAGGGTTCTTGTCTCCCTTGCTGTTGATGTAGACGCCGAAGTCTCCCCTCGCGTTCTCCACCCGCTGGTAGTACTCTCCCTCAGGCAACTTGATGATAGCCGGGGTCTTGGCCTTGAACTCTCCGTCCGGCAGATTGTCGATGAGTTGCTCGATGATGCGGAGGGATTGCTCGATCTCGTCCAAACGGATGAGGTATCGGTCGAATGTGCCACCGTCTTGGCGGAGCATCTCTTGGAAGTCCACTTGGTCGTACACCGCATATGGCTCGATCTTACGCACGTCGCATGACCATCCGGAGGCTCTACCCGTAGGTCCCGTCACGCCCAATGAAGCGGCGGTCTCCTTGGTGAGGAATCCGATGTTCTCCATACGACCCTTCGCGATCGGGTTGTTGGTGAAGAGGATATGGTACTCTTTGATCATCTTACGCATGTAAGGGATGAACTCCTTGACTTGGTCCACGAACTTAGGACTCACCTCGTTGGCCAATCCTCCGATGACGTTGTAGCCCACCATGAGGCGGCCGCCGCCGGTCTCTTCGAAGATGTCCATGATCTTTTCACGGTCGCGCATTCCGTAGATGAAGGCGGTGATGGAACCCATATCCATGCACATACATCCCCATCCCAACAAGTGGGAGGCGATACGGGTCAACTCGTCGAAGATGACGCGGACCACCTGCGCCCTTTTCGGCACCTCGATGCCAAGGGCTTTTTCTACGCAGAGGCAGAAGGCGTGGCGGTTCATCGTTCCTGACAGATAGTCGAGACGTTCCGTCAACTGGAGGATCTGTGGGTAGGTCTTGCTCTCGCACATCTTCTCGATGCCTCGGTGGATGTAGCCGAAGTTCGGGTCCACCTTCTTGATGATCTCACCGTCCAGCGATACCCTCAGGTGAAGCACACCGTGGGTGGCTGGGTGTTGAGGTCCTATGTTCACCACGTATTCGTTCTTGTCGAATAGCGCTTTGTGTTCAGTAATGAGTTTGCCCTCCTTGTCGAATCGGATGGATGGAAGGTCTTCCATCGCATCCGCTGTTTGGTTGACAAGCGGAACTGGGTTCAACTTAGGATCCGCATCGTAGTCTTTCCTGAAAGGGAAGCCGTTCCAGTCTGCCCGCAAGAAGAGGCGGCGCAGGTCTGGGTGGTTGACGAATTGCAGTCCGAAGAAGTCGTATGCCTCACGCTCGTAGAGGTTGGCGGATGCCCAAAGGTCGCTCACCGTCGGAATGGCGAGGTTCTCCCTGTCCGGCGTATTCACCTTTACGACGACCATCGCCTTCTTGTCTTGGGTGGAGGTGAAGTGGTAAATCACTCCGAAATACTCCTTGTAGTCCATTCCTGTCAGGTTCAACAGGACATCGAACCCATTCTCTTTCAATTTCTCCGCCAATTTCCTCAATTGGTTAGGGGAAACGCAGATGGTAGGGTATTGTTGCTCTTCGATAGTGAGACTGGAGTCTACTGACAAAACTATGTCTTTTATCTTTTTCATATCCTACTCGTTTTCTGCTGTATTGTTTTCTGATTCGTCGGATTTCTTCTCCGCATTGCCCTTGTTAGGCAGCTTGAAGAAGTTCTCCAACTTGATTTTCCTTTGTAGTTGCATCATGCCGTAGAGCATGGCGTCTGGTCTTGGCGGGCATCCCGGCACGTATACGTCCACAGGGATGATCTCGTTCACTCCGTTTACGACATGGTAGGTGTCCTTGAAAGGTCCGCCGCTGATGGCGCAACCGCCGACAGCGATGACGTACTTAGGCTCAGCCATCTGGTCGTATAGACGCTTGAGCACGGGAGCCATCTTGTGCACGATCGTTCCTGCCACGAAGATGACGTCGGCCTGACGTGGTGAGTTACGCGTAACCTCCCACCCGAAACGGGCGAAGTCGGTACGGGCGGCACCGACGCACATGAACTCGATACCGCAACAGCTGGTGGCGAAGGTCAACGGCCATACGGAGTTGGACCGTCCCCAATTGATGATGTCGTCCAATACGCCGACCACCACATTCACACCACCCGCGCGGAGTTCTTCAACATACTGCTCTAAGTATTCGTTGTCGTTGAAGTCCTCCGTCTTCATGTTTTTTATTTTGATGTTCTTTACTTCCATTCCAATGCTCCTTTCTTCCATGCGTAGGCTAATCCGAGAACAAGAACGAGAAGGAAGAACGCCACACTGACTAGTCCCATCGTCCCCAATGATTTCATGATGGTCGCCCAAGGGAACAGCAACACTGTCTCCACGTCGAACATCAAGAACAGGATGGCGAATAGGTAGTAGCCCACCTTGAACTGCATCCACGACGTGCCTCTCGTCGGGATACCACATTCGTACGGCTCTCCTTTTTGCGCATTGGTCGACTTAGGCGCTAAAAGCTTGCCTATGATCAGCGCGGCTACCACCATGATGATGGCCGTCACCAATACGACGATAAAAATTTCACCTGAACTCATTGTTATAAACTGTTTTTGTTATTGATATTCTATGACAAAAAAAAACTATACCTTTTGGGGGTATAGTTTCGCATGGTAGTGTGACCTTCCACAAACCATTGCTTCCAATGATTTGCTTTTCAAGCATTTCCTTAGGATTACTTGTGCTTTCATCACACTGAATTTTCTTGTTATGTATAATCGTAATTTTACGTACGCAAAATTGGAAAAGTTATTTGATTTGGACAAATAATTCCCCACGTTTTTTTTATGGTTTTTTGACAATTTGAAAGTCTTTTCGCTTGAATGTGCGAAAATGGACCTCGTTTTTTGCCCTTTTGCGTGTTTGAATGTCTGTTTTGTGACAAATTGAAAGTTTTGCGCATTCGTTAGTATGCATTTAGAAAGTTTTCCACAAGGCGCGTTTTTTTTCCTGCGGTGGCGGTGCGTTCTTCCCCTTTTTTCTTCCATCGCCTATTTTTTTTACGTGAATGGTGAATTTTTTAGAACTTACTTTAAATAAGTATGGTGAGTTTTCGTTATCTTTGCGAAAAACAATTAATGACTAAAATATGTTGACGGTAGAAAAAATTGGCGGAACGTCTATGTCCGAGTTCAAGGACGTCTTGAACAACATCATCATTGGAAAGCGTTCCGGCGCGGAGTTTTATAATCGTATCTTTGTTGTCTCCGCGTATAACAATGTGACGAATTGGTTGTTGGAGCACAAGAAGACGGGCGAACCTGGTATTTATGTGAAATTCCTTCGTGACGAGAACTACAATGAGGCTCTCGACGAACTTTGCGGCAAGCTGATCGCTCTGAACCGTAAGTACGAGGAGATTAAACTGGACCAGAAGGTGGCTGACGAATTCATCATCAATAGAATCGCTAAGGCTAAGTCTTACCTCGCCGCTATGCATAGCGTGGTGGCTTCCGGATATGTCAACAAACGTGATTTGTTCCTCGCCGCCCGTGAGATCCTCTCTTCCATCGGTGAGGCGCATTCTGCCTTCAACTCGGTCAATATCATTCGTAATCATGGCATCGACGCTACCTTCATCGACCTC
The DNA here is from genome assembly GCA_017962085.1 of Paludibacteraceae bacterium. GTDB lineage: Bacteria > Bacteroidota > Bacteroidia > Bacteroidales > Paludibacteraceae > UBA1181. The sequence continues at coordinate 3,038 of JAGCWA010000026.1, read as the reverse complement.
TGCGGTTTCGATGATTCGGAGGCGCTTACCATCGATGAGCGTATCCATAAGGCTTTTATCGGTGTCGATTTCTCTAAGACGCTTTGCGTGGCTACAGGCTACACGAAGGGTGTGGAGGGTATCATGCGTGCCTTCGACCGTGGCTACTCTGAGGTGACTTTCTCGAAGATCGCTGTCGAGGTGAAGGCGGACGAGGCGGTTATCCATAAGGAATTCCACTTGTCTTCGGCTGATCCTAAGCTGGTTGGTAAGGACAAGTCTATCCCTGTCGGTCATACGAACTTCATGGTGGCGGACCAATTGGCGGACGTCGGCATGGAGGCGATCCATCCGAAGGCTTCCAAACCGTTGGAGTTGGCTGGCATTAATATCCGTATCAAAAATACTTTCGAGCCAGAACACCCGGGTACGCTGATTTCCAAGGATTATGTGGCGCAGCAGTCTCGTATCGAGATCGTCTCAGGTACGGATAAGGTGCTCGCTGTTGAGATCCATGATCCTATGATGGTGGGTGAGGTTGGTTTCGACCTTCGTATCATGCAGGTGTTCGAGAAACATCATGTCAGCTATATCCTGAAATCGACGAACGCTAACAGCATCACGATGGTGATTTGGGACAAGCCTAGCTCCATGCCTTTGGTGGACGAGTTGCAACGTCTCTTCTATCAGGTGACGGTCAAGGAGGTTTCCTTGGTTTGCTGCATGGGTACGAACATCGCTCACCCGGGCTTCCTCTACAGGGCTGCCAAGGCGTTGTGCGACAATAACATCAACATTGAGTGCTTTGCTCAGTCTTTGCGCCAGGTGAACATGCAGTTCGTGCTGAAGCGTGAGGACTATTCCGCTGCCATCTGCGCTCTGAACGATGCGCTTTGCGTGCAGAAGATCGGTTGATGATCTGCTCTTTAATCAGTGAGTTTTTATAACATGTCTTATAGGATGGGGGAGAGGTGAAGAACGTTTCTCCCCCTCTTCTTTTCACTCAGTCTATGGTTTCTTCTTCGGATGACGGTCGGATGCGGAACGTTTTGTGTGGTCATGCCACCGCCTTCGCCTCCTATTTGATCTTTGGCTTTAATATATTGGCTTGTAAACTGATCGCCCAGTCGGGATTGGTGCCTCCGATCTGTTTGTTCACTTTCCGTGCCTTTGGGGCGGTGATCCTCTTCTCCATGCTCTCCCTGTTTTTGCCTAAGGAGCGGGTGGAACGCAAGGATCTCTTGCGCATATTCATCGCCTCTATGTTGGGGCTTTTCCTTACGCAGATCACTTTCCTCGTGGCGATTAAGATCACCACGCCTTTTGACGTCTCTGTGGTGGCTTCCCTGACGCCTATCTTCACGATGTTCTTCGCCTCGATCTACCTGAAGGAGCCTATCACCTGGAAGAAGGCTTTGGGTGTGGCCCTGAGTTTCACGGGGGTGCTTTGGCTGATTTTTAACTCCGTCAACGTCTCCTCCGGGGTGGAGACCTCTTCTCCGTTGGGTATCTTCCTGATGGTGCTGAACGGTCTTTTCTTCTCCATCTATCTGAGTATCTCTAAGCCGGTCATTAATAAGTATAGTGTGGTGACTTACATGAAGTGGATGTTCCTCTTCTCCCTTCTGGTCTCCTTGCCTTTCGACCTGATGGATTTGGCCACGTTGGACTATGGCGAGTTCTCCACGAGCTTGGTGCTCTCGATCCTCTATGTGGTCATCTTCGCCACATTCTTGGCATACCTCTCCATCTCTTTCGCCCAGCGTCTGATCCGTCCGACGCTTGTGAGCCTCTATTCCTACGTGCAACCTATTGTGGCGGCTTGTTTGGGTGTCTATTGGGGTATGGATGTGATGACGTGGCAGAAGGTCTGCGCCGCATTGCTGGTCTTCGTGGGCGTGGCGGTCGTGAACGCTAGTAGGAGTAAGGCGAGTTGAATAATTAAGAGTTTAGAGTTTAGCGTTGAGGTTTGTTCGTCCTACGTTGTTAGTTGGCGACACGGGTCTTTCCTTGCCTAATATGTAAAACGGGCGATTCCGTGAGGGGAACCACCCGTTTTCACAGCATGTTCCTTCTCAGGGAGACATGCTCGTTGTTTAATTTTCCGAACTATTTATTTGATTGTTACTGTAGGAAGGATTTCTTGGCATTTCTTTGTGCTTGCCTCCTTCATTTCATCGTCTATTTTAATGATTACTCCGTACATCCGTGGACTCTTGTATATGAGGTATATATCCTCGGAACCTTCCTTGACTTCGTTGCCTCTATGTGCGGTGAAGTGGGTGGCGGTGTAGTTGCCTTTCCCTATGGTGGTGTCCGCAGGTTCGGTGATTTCGGTGTAGTAGTAATTCTTCAAATCATCGTACATCCTCTTCTTGAAGCTCTTTATGAAGTTGCCTGCAGCTTCTTTGTCATCCAATGTTTGGTGGAACCTCATGAAGTATATGGTCGTGGCGTAAAGAGGGGTCTTATCTCCTTCTTGTTGGTTGTCGCTGAGCAATGAGGCGCAGATGGCGTTGTATCTGAACCCGTCGAAGTAGTTGCTGGGGTCGGTTGGCATGGTGTCCATGTAGGTGTTCGTCCATTGATCCACAGGGAATGTGGCTGTTATACCATACATGTCATTTAAGACTACGTGCTCTTTGTCGATCAACTCTTCAGGACGTCCGTCGTTTGTATCGTCGTTTTTCTTACAAGAAAAGAATAATGTGCTTGCTAATGCAAGGAATAGAATGTTCCTCTTTGAAAGTAATGTTTTCATGTATTTGTCCCCCTATTTGTTTATATCACATCAATATGATTGTAGATCTAGACAACCGAATTGCTTTGTTTCTGAATCTTGCTTGATTCTCGTGGTGCCCAAGATGAGATTCGAACTCACACGCCGAAACCGGCACTACCCCCTCAAAGTAGCGTGTCTACCAATTCCACCACCTGGGCAAAAAAAGCGACAGAACCGTTAGTTCTGCCTGTTTTGATTTGAGCGAAAAACGGGACTCGAACCCGCGACCCCGACCTTGGCAAGGTCGTGCTCTACCAACTGAGCTATTTTCGCAAGT
>JAGCWA010000025.1 GCA_017962085.1 Paludibacteraceae bacterium | reverse complement strand
CTCATCCCACTTCGCCTCACCATCTTTGTATTCTGTCAGCTTACGATTGTACTCATCCTCCATTCTCTTGATCTCACCCTCATGTTGTGCGGCAAGGTCTTTCAAGGATGTCTCAATCTGAGAGACCTCCGGCATGGCAAGAAACAACGTCTGAACATCCAAATAACCCAATTTAATTTGAGTGTTTTGAGCCATACCGAAAGCTGGCATAGCCAAAAATAACAAAGCGATTAATTTTTTATACATAATATTTACATTAAAGATTTTTCTAAACTTTCAGCGCACGAAGTTACAAATTATTTCGCATATCCCAACTTCGTCAACACCTCATCGCTGATATCCACCTTGACGGAGAAATAGATGAGGTTGGAGCTGCTCGCCTTATCCAAAACAACGGTATAACCCTTCGTGTCGGAGACATCCTTCACCGCCACATATACCTCATCCTGAATAGGTTTCATCAAGCTCTCACGTTTCTTGAAGAACTCGCCTTGAGGACCGAAATACTTACGTTTCAGCTCGTTAGCCTCCTTCTCCTTGGCTACGATCTCATTCTCCTTCTTCACCTTCATCTCGTCGGAAAGGAAGACCACCTCTGTCTGGTAGTTCTTGTAAAGGATCTTGGCCTCCTCATTCTTGGCCTCCACCTCTTTCTGCCACTTCTCAGAGATTTGCTTCAATTGCTCGTTCGCCGACTCGTACATAGGAATATTCTTCAAAATGTATTCCATATCGAGCACAGCCACTTTCTGGGCGGAAGCGCAACAGAAGGCACCCACCGCCAATAATGTCATAATCAATTTCTTCATATTCGTCACTTATTAAAAAGTTATATCAATTCACTAACATTAGAATTCCTGTCCGATCACAAAGTGGAAATTACTGCCACCACCCATGCTCTTCGACAAATCAAAGCCATACCCCCAATCCACGCCAATCAAACCGATCATCGGCAAGAAAATCCTCGCACCGATACCCGCGGACCTCTTCAGATTAAACGGATTGAAATTGGAGAATTCACGCCACGAATTTCCCGCATCGGCGAAGCCCAAGACATAAACCGTCGTGGAGGTCTCAAGCATCAACGGATAGCGCAACTCCAAAGAGAGACGTGAATAAAGGTTTCCGGCGAACTTGTGGGAATACGGATCCCTCGGCGTCAACGCTCCGTTTTCATATCCACGCACCTTGATGGCGGATTGCGCATACATGTAGCTATATCCGGTCATACCGTCACCGCCCACATAGTAACGCTCGAACGGAGAACGCCTATAGGAATCGTAATAGCCCAAGAAACCATACTCCGCACGGGCCATCAGCACTAGCTTCTGGTTGGATGAAAGCGGCGTGTATGATTGGAACTTGAACTCGGTCTTATAATACTCCACCCAACGGAACAGATCCTGTTGCATCTCCTGGAACTCATCATCCGTAAGTCCTCTATGCTCCTCGCTCGCATCACCCGCACGGTAACGGTCCATCAAAGAATATACCTTCTGGTTGTCCTTGAACAAGGAATATGGCGGAGTAAGTTGAAGCATCAGAGACAACTTGGAACCTCTCCTCGCATAATATGGATTATCCACGGAGTTACGGCTCCATGTGGTGGAGAAACTCAAGTTATTAGCCGAGCCCGCCGACATCTCCAACATGTCCCAATCCTGCATGGTATAGTGACGATACGCAAGCTCCCAATACATGGAGAAATAATCATCAGGCCAATCCATTCGCTTACCGACTCCGACAGAAGCACCCAACGTCATGATGTACTTGTTGTGGTCCACAGCGGCCGAATATGCGCTATAGCTGTTGTTATCATACAACAGGTTGTTGTAGTAGTTGTCCGAATAGTAGCGGCTGTTCACACCCGACTGTCTTGACCAGTACAGAGAAGTGGACAATGATGTAGGTCTCTTTCCTCCCAACCATGGCTCCGTGAAAGCGAGGCTGGCCGAAGTATAATACTTACCATTCGTGGAGAAGGAGAGAGAGAGATTCTGACCGTCTCCTTTCGGCAACGGACGATAGGCCGATTTGTTGAAGATATTTCTTGCGGAGAAGTTGTTGAACCTCAGTCCGACAGAACCCGTCACACCCGTTGACGGACCATAGCCGAAGGAGAGCTCCACCTGGTCGTTGTTTTTCTGCTCCAAATTATAGACGATGTCCACCGTACCATTCTCAGGATTAGGTTCAGGACGGATGTCCATCTTCTCCGGGTTGAAGTGGCCCGTAGCCGCCAACTCACGTGCGGAACGCTGTAGGTTCGTCTTGCTGAAGAGTTCGCCCGGCTTCGTGCGCAACTCACGACGTATCACATTCTCGTTGATCGCATGGTTGCCCCTGATGACCACGTTATTGATGATCGCCTGTTGACCCTCGTAGATGCGCATCTCCAAGTCGATGGAGTCGCCCTCCACCCTCGTCTCCACCGGATCCACGTTGAAGAAGAGGTAACCATTGTCCAAATAGAGGTTAGACATGGCGTCATCATCAGTCATAAGCCTATTGTTCAATAACTTATGATTATATACATCACCCTTTTTGATACCCAATGCGGCGGTCAGCACATCACTCGAATAGATGGTGTTGCCCACCCATCTGATGTCACGGAAGTAGTACTTCTTTCCCTCCTCGAAGTTCATGTAGATATCCACACGGTTCTCCTTGTACTCGACGACACTATCGCTGAGCAACCGGGCGTCCCTGAATCCAAACTCGTTGAACTTCTCGATTGCCAACCCTTTATCGTTCGCATACTCAGCGTCAATGAATTTTTTCGATTTGAAGAAATTGACCAATTTTCTCTCCTTGGTCTTCTTCATGCCTCGCTTCACCTTAGATTCTTTCATCTGCTCCAGACCAGACATGTAGATGCGGTGCACCTTCACCTTGTCTCGTCTATCGATATCTATATTGACAATCACGAAACCCTTACGGTTCTGGTCGTCCCTCGTGTTGATCTCCACCTCCGCGTTTCGGTAGCCGTCCCCGCTCAAATGCTTTTGGATGGCCTCCTTTGTCCGGGCGATGAGGTTTGGCGTCACGATACCATTCTTCTTCAGCTCGATGGCACCCAGGATATCCTCTTTTTTCTTCTCCTTGACACCCGAGACATTGATTTCGGAGATACGCTCCCTCTGTTCCAGTTCTATTTGGAGCCACACACTGTCCCCGGAGAACTTCACAGCGGATATTTTCGCGTCGGAGAATAGACCCTGTTTCCAAAAACGCTTCACAGCCTTGGTGATCTGCTCTCCCGGCACCTTGATTTTGTCCCCCACCTTCAGTTTGGAGTAGCCGATAAGAACCGCCCTGTCATAAGTCTCCGCGCCTACCACATCGATACCTGCGATCTTGTATTCCTTAGCGGTCGTCGAATAGGAAATCAACGATTCCTCCTCTCCTGAGGAAGGAGCCGACGAGCCACTTTGGCGAACACTGTCCGCGCTCAACGCCCCACCATCCGCTCCGACATTCACGCCCCGTACGGTGGCACATGCCAAAACCGGGACAAGGGATAATACGCAGATGTATAAAAACTTCTTCATTTCACTCATCTATGACAATTGTTCACTTGTTTTGCCGAAACGTCTCTCACGTTTTTGGTAATCGATAATCGCCTCAAAGAACTGCTCTTTCTTGAACTCAGGCCAGCTGACCGGAGTGAAATACAACTCCGAATACGACAACTGCCACATGAGGAAGTTGCTGATGCGCAACTCGCCGCTTGTCCGGATAAGCAAATCAGGGTCTGGGATGCCAGCCGTGGCAAGGTGATTGGAGAAAATCTTCTCATCAATTGCGTCGACGCTCAACGAGCCGGACTTCACTTCCGAAGCGATCTGTTTAGTCGCCTCGACGATTTCCCACCTGGAAGAGTAGCTGATGGCGAGCACCATGGTCAAACCAGTGTTCTTCTCCGTCATCTTCTCAGCCTCGCTCAGATTCGACAAGGTCAGTTTCGACAACCGGCTCTTATCGCCAATGACCAACAACCTCACATTATTTTTGGAAATCTTCTCGATATATTTTTTCAATGCCTCGGAGAGAATCTCCATCAAGGCGTTCACCTCCATCTCCGGACGGTTCCAGTTCTCCGTGGAAAAAGCATACAGCGTGATGTATTTGACACCCAAATCAGAGGCGGCCTCCATCACCTTGTCCACGGAATCCACGCCCTCCCGGTGACCGAAGATGCGATCCAAGCCTTTCGATTTCGCCCAACGGCCATTCCCATCCATGATGATGGCCACATGCTGCGGTATTCGATTGACGTCGATTTGTTCCTTTAAATCCATATCATTTCCTTAAAACATTGCACCTTGACTTTCTCCTGATGAGATCCACCGAGACGTAAGCGACGGCGCATGTATAGTAGTCGTTATTTTTCAATGCATTATGTCCTACCCTATAAGGGTCGTTCAATATCTTGCTGTCATTGTCCATCACATCGAAATTGTCGACGAACAACTTCCGCATGGACCATTCGAAACCTAAGTTCCATCGCTTCCAAAGCTTGAACTTATACCCCACTCCGAATGCGACATTGAAGGCCATCATATTGCCGCGCCAATGCTCATACATCGTCAGGCCAGGTCCTATCAACACATAGGGCGTATGCCTCTTGATCTCACGGTCCCAACTCTCAAACCCATATTTCAGGAAATTATGCTCGATTTGGATGCCGATATCCCAAAACGTTTGCTCGAAGGCCGCCTGCTGTCCGTTCGGCAACATGTTGTCGAAGTTCCGCGTGTCTCCTGACACCTTGCCTCGAATGACATCCAACTTCAGGACTCCTCGGTCGTTGATGATATACCGCAACAACCCGCCGAACGCCAGATGGTTCTCGTAAAATATCTTCGTAGAATTCGCATCACCATTATAGTACGAACCTCCACCGAACAAGCCCAACTCACCCACATAACGATCCTGCGCCAGGGATAAACTTGGACATAGCCACGCTAAAAGCACAACCAATGTATATGTCCCGATTTTATGTCTTCGATGCCTCATCTTCTTGCCATATTGGTTTTTAGAAAAGAAACGGCAAATCATTCGCATTATTATTTTGTTTCCTAACCAAAAACGTGCAAAAATAAGGATTTTTATGATATTGGGAAAACGCCTACCATGTTTTGTACTTAAAAATTCATAAAAAGCCCTGCGTGGATGATTACATTCCGAAAGAAAAACAACGCTTAGACATGCCTTGCCAGCCTACCATACGATACCTACCTACTAAAAACAAAGAAGGATGTCATCCCGACATCCCAACCTCGTAATTTTAACCTTAAATCTAATACCATGAAAAACACGTTGCAAAGATATGGGTAATATTTATGTTATACAACATAATTGTAAAATATTTTTCATTTTTAACCTTCTTTTACATTTGAACGATTACGCAATTTTTACACAAAAATATCCTGATTTGGTTTTTCGTATTGAGTTTTTTTCTATTTTTGCAAATATAATACAATTCGGAAACCTCACTTCACGCTCGCATGGGCTACGATAAAAAGGTTTCCCAAACGAACAAATCAGGAAACTATGGGGCAGGATAACCAAGACGGACTCAAGAAAACGCTCGACTTCTCTCGAGCCATCGGAATTCTATTTTACCTTCTGAACATATATTGGTATTGCCAAGCATTCTTCGCAACCATACTCCCCGAGGGTGTGTACGAACGCACCTACCAATTCCTCCACATGGCGAACCAGAAGCTCCACCTGTTCAGCTCCGTGTACATCACGCTCTTCATCGCCCTGCTCTTCGTCGCCTTCTACGGCTGGGCGGAGCGAGGGAAGAAGGAGGAGAAGATCCAAATGAACCCGTTCATCTCCCCTATCTGCAATCTGCTCGAGAAGCTTGGTATCATCGACAGGGGAGAAAACGGCCGCGTCGTGGAAGAGAACGACAACGGTAAAATAGTACTTAAAATCAAGCCTATGCGCACGGAGGGCTGGTGCATCATCGCCTTCGGACTCTTCTTCGTGCTCCTCAGTCCGGCCATGCTCAAAATCCACCAACCGCTCCTAAAAACCATAGCCTACATACTCGTAAGCGGAGCGGGCATCCTCTATTTCATCTTCGGAGGCAACTACATCCACAAGGTGAGCCGCTCCTTCGAGGAGACGAACAGCGAAAACGAGGAGTCGTTCAAACAGAACGAGGAGCTGATCGACAACCCCTACTCCGTCAACCTCAAGACACAATACCGGTTCAAAGGGAAGGACCGCGAAGGATGGATCAACGTGGTGAACCCATTCCGCGCGACGAGCGTGCTGGGCACCCCGGGATCGGGAAAGACCTATGCGGTCATCAACGAGTTCATTCGCCAACACATGAAGAAAAACTTCACGATGTACTGCTACGATTTCAAGTTCCCGGACCTCTCCACCATCGTCTACAACCACATGAAATGGAACGAGGAATCTTTTAAGGCAAAGTACGGTGTGAAGCCTAAGTTCTGCGTGATCAACTTCGACGACCCAAGGATGTCGCTACGCTGCAACCCAATCCACCCGATGTTCATGAACGATATCACGGACGCCTATGACAGCGCCTACACCATCATGCTGAACCTCAACAAGAGCTGGGCGCAGAAGCAAGGAGACTTCTTCGTGGAGTCGCCCATCAACTACCTCACCGCCTCCATCTGGTACCTGAAGGAGGTGGAAGGGGGCAAATACTGCACACTCCCACACGTCATCGAATGGATCAACGCAAAATACAGCGACTGCATACCACTGATGAGCATGAACCCGAGCCTCGTCAATTACATGTCCGCCTTCATGGAGGCGTGGGAAGGCGGGGCACAGGACCAGCTGCAGGGGCAGATCGCCTCCGTCCGCATACCGCTCTCCCGCATCAGCTCGCCTCAACTCTACTGGGTGATGACGGGGAACGACTTCACGCTGGACCTCAATAACCCGGAGGAGCCGAAAGTGCTTTGCGTCGGCAACAACCCGGAGAAGAAGGATATCTACGCCACCGCACTGGGACTTTACAACGGACGCATCGTGAAGGTCATCAACAAGAAGGGAAGACACCCAATCTCCCTGATCATCGACGAGCTGCCGACCATCTTTTTCAGGGGATTGGACAACCTCATCGCCACCGCCCGCGCCAATAAGGTCTCCGTCTGCCTAGGCTACCAAGACTTCACCCAACTGATACGCGACTACGGCGAGAAGGAGGCGAAAGCCATCATCAACACCATAGGCAACCTCTTCTGCGGACAAGTGACGGGCGACACCGCCACCCAACTCGAGAAACGCTTCGGCAAGAACATGCAACGTAGGAAGAGCCAAAGCTACAACTCATCGGGCGTCTCAACCAGCATCAGCGAGCAAAACGACACCATGATCCCAGCCTCGAGAATCTCCACACTGACGCAAGGAACATTCGTGGGCGCCGTGGCGGACAACTTCGGCGAGGAGATCTCCGAAAAGATATTCAACGCTAAAATCATCATCGATAACGAGGCGGTCAAGGAGGAGGAATCCGCCTACCAACCACTGCCGACCTTCTACAACTTCGACTCGCCTACCGAGGTGAGCGAACTCAAACAATTCACCTTGGCTTTCATGAAGAAACATTACGTGATCGCCTGCAACAATGCCGAGACGCTACGTGACCTCATGGACATCCCAAGCTCGGACGTGCAATCATTCCTAGAGCTCTTCTTCGGATTCGCGGACTTCATCACCGAGACAGGAAAGGATATCTGCGGACAATGCGCAGAACTGATCGAAAGCATCGAAAGCCAAGCCTCCACCAGCACATCCAACGAATCGTTCTACAGTGCGATAAGGGAATCGGTCATCTCTTTCATCAAGGAGCCGAAAGTGACCAGCTGGATCGCCAAGGAGAAGGAATATAGGGAGAATAAATATGCCACGGAGAGCGTCAGAATAGGGGAAGTGCTCAAGGAGGTCATGGAACGGATCGACCTCATGGAAGAGGCCGGGAACCGACAGGTCGCACCTATCACCTCCCTTTTGGAGAAAATAAACGGACACTTCACCGAGATGAAAAACTTCAATGCGAAGGTGAAGGAGATTCGGGACAACACCATGAACGAAATCCTCAAAGCACAAGAGGAGAAGGTGCGCACCGACATCAAAGAGCTCTTGGAAAGGCAGCTGGAAATACTAAACAACGACAAGAGATGGGAGCACCTCTCCCAACGCAGGAAAGAGGCTTTAGGCATCGAAGAATAAAGGAATACCCCCTAAGAATCATGGGGAAAGGAAAACCATTCATCGAACAGACTACCTGATTCATCGATTCAACAAGCCGTTTCATCGATTCAATTTTCAGAATGGATTCTACCTAACTATATTTGTGTCAGAAGGTTAAAACAATTAAAACACAAATAAATGAAGAAATTAGTTACTATTTTATCAACTGCGTTATTCAGTGCGATCATGATGAGCTCATGTTGCAACTGCGACAAAAACAGTCAGGGACAATGCCCAAACAAAGAGGGTGAGAACATCGAGGCCGGCTGTCCTGACAAACCGTTCTGCGACAAGAAGGGACCAGACGGACGGAAACACGGAGGTCCACACAGAGGAGAATGCCGAGGCGAATTCCCAGGCGGATTCCCTGGAATGGACGAAAAGATGGAGAAGTGGATGAAGTTCGACAGCCTCACAGTGGACGAGCAAAAAGAGCTGATCAAGGAACGCAAGGCGAAGATCGACGAAATGGAGGCGAAGAAAGCCGAGATGGAGCAAAAATGGGCTAATTTCGACAACCTGACCATCGAGGAGCAAAAGCAATTGATCGACATGAAGTCGTGTCCGATGTTCGGGTTCCGCAAGGGCTGCCACAAGGGACCACACCCAGGAGCAGGAATGCACGATGGGAAGAGAGGTCCTAAACATCACGGCCCTCGCCCTGACAAAAAGGATAATGAATAATTCACAATAATACACACTGAAAATGACATGAAGCGAAAAGCTCATAAACGAACATTTACATACACTAGCAATAAATAAAACTACTTTTAGCCACCATCTGACGAGATGTCAGGTGGTGGTTTTGCTACCATACCAAATTATCGTATATTCGCGATGACTAAGATTGCAAGAAAGGATGCAGAAAGAATTAGATTATATTTCAATAGAAGATATTGAATCCATGCTGTACGGAGGGCAAAAGATCGCCTTCACGCCCAGCGTCAAAGAGAGGGTACGTAAGAGCTACGAATTCCTCGAGGAGTTTTCCAAGGACCGCGTCATCTACGGCATCAACACGGGGTTCGGACCGATGGCCCAATACCGTGTCAGCGACGACGAACGTGTCCAATTGCAGTACAACATCATCCGCAGCCACTCGGCGGGAGCGGGCAATCCTCTCCCCAACATCTACGTGAAGGCGGCCATGATCGCCAGGATCGGCACCTTCATCCAAGGCGAGTCGGGCGTACACCCTGAATTGGTGGAACTCTTGGCGGCGTTCATCAACCACGACATCTTCCCGTTCATACCGGAGCACGGAAGCGTAGGCTCCAGCGGAGACCTCGTGCAATTGGCGCACATGGCGCTCACCCTGATCGGGGAAGGCAAGGTGTGCTACGAAGGGAAATTCCAACCCGCCTCCGAAGTGCTGAAGAAGCTCGGACTGAAACCATTAGGCATACATGTGCGTGAGGGACTCTCCGTCACCAACGGTACCTCCTTCATGACCGGCATCGGACTGGTCAACCTCTTCGATGCGAAGAAACTGTTGCAATGGGCCATCATCGCATCGGTGATGGTCAATGAGATCGCCTCCTCCTACGACGACTTCATGGCGGCGAAGCTCAACGAGGTGCGTCGCCAACCGGGACAGAGCGAAATCGCCCGACTGCTCCGCGAATGGAGCGCAGGCAGCCACTGCATGCTTAACCGCGAGAAGGAACTCTACGACGGCGGGCACCAGAACGAAAGCGTATTCAAACATAAAGTGCAACCCTACTATTCGCTGCGCTGCGTGCCGCAGATCCTCGGTCCTGTACTGGAGACCCTGCAGAACACGGAGCGGATATTGGTGAACGAGGTCAATTCGGCGACGGACAACCCGATCGTGGACGTCGAGACGCAGACCGTCTACCACGGAGGCAACTTCCACGGTGACTACGTCTCATTCGAAATGGACAAGCTGAAGATAGCCATCACCAAGCTGACCATGCTGATGGAGCGTCAGATGAACTATCTCTTCCACGACCGCATCAACGGAATCCTTCCTCCGTTTGTCAACATGGGCGTCTTAGGCCTCAACTACGGTATGCAGGCGTGCCAATTCACGGCCACCTCCACCACGGCGGAATGCCAAACACTCTCCAACTCCATGTACGTGCACTCCATCCCGAACAACAACGACAACCAGGACGTCGTCAGCATGGGAACCAACTCCGCCCTCTTGGCGAAACGTGTGGTGGACAACGCCTACCAAGTGATGGCCATCCACTTCATGTCCATCGTGCAAGGCATAGACTGCTTGGAGGCCTCCGGCAAGTTGGCGCCTAAAACGAAGAAGATATATGACGAGATCAGGGCATTCTTCCCTAAGTTCGTGGACGACACGACCAAGTACGAGGAGATCGCCAAGATGCAAGCCTACTTGCGGGAGAAGAGATTCTGACACCCCTCGATAAGATACATTAGTCGATAAAAAAGTCACATTTGGCGACAGAATCGGGTTATAGGGGGATTTGAGTTGGGGCATTCCACGAAAAGATATATATTTACCCCTGATTCAGGAATTAAAAAAGTTAGAAACAAAAACATAATTTCTATATCAATGAAAGTAGCATTAGTGACAGGCGCATCCAGAGGCATCGGCCGAGCATGCGCAGTGAAACTTGCCGAGATGGGTTACTACGTGATCATCAATTTCCAATCCAACGAGGCAGAAGCGTTGAACACCTTGAAGCTGGTCCAAAAGAAGGGCTCTGACGGAGAAATCATGAAGTTCGACGTATCACAACCCGCCGAGGTGGAGAGAGCCATCACCGATTGGCAAGAGTCCCATCCGAGCGAATACATCGATTGCTTGGTGAACAACGCCGGCGTACGTCGTGACAACCTGCTGATATGGATGTCCAACGAAGATTGGGCACAGGTATTGAACACCAGCCTGAACGGCTTCATGTACACGACACGGGCGGTGTTGAAGCCTATGTTGACCAAGAAGCACGGAAGGATCGTGAACATGGTCTCCCTCTCCGGTCAGAAGGGATTGCCGGGACAAACGAACTACTCCGCCGCCAAAGGTGCGGTGATGTCCGCCACGAAAGCATTGGCGCAAGAGGTTGCCCGCAAGGGAGTGACCGTCAACGCGGTGGCGCCTGGATTTGTCCGCACAGACATGACCCACGACTTGGACGAGGCCTCTTTGAAGACCCAAATTCCGATGAACCGTTTCGGAGAACCGGAGGAGATCGCGGCAACGGTCGCATTCCTTGTCTCGGATGCGGCGTCCTACATCACAGGACAAACCATCGCCGTCAATGGAGGTCTTTATACTTAAAAACCCGCAAGGTGGCGCATCCGCACGATGCCATCCCCTAACGGGACAAACAACCACTATTGTCAAACTTAAATTTTAAAGATTATGAAGAGAATTTTAGTCATCGCAGCTACAATGTTGGCTTCATTGTCTTTGTCATTAGCACAAGCAGCGAAGCCCGTGGCAGACGTGAACGGGTTGAAGGAGAAGATGCAAGCCAATGCGGCGAAGATATCCTCCATCAAGAGCGATTTCACCCTCGTGAAATATATCTCCGTGATGTCCAGCACGATGAAATCATCCGGTAAGTTCTACTACAAGAAAGAAGACAAGGTGAAACTGGAGTTCCTATTGCCTCTCAAACAGAACATGGTCATGAACGGCAACAAGCTGATGATGGACGCCAACGGCAAGCCGATGGTGATGGACGCCAGCACCAACCCGGAGATGGGAGAGCTGAAGAAAGTGATCTCAGCCTGCATGAGCGGCAACATCTCCAACATGGGCTCGAACTACAAGATGGAGTACTTCGTCGAGGGTTCAGACTATCTGATTGTCATCACGCCACAGAGCGCCGACATCAAGAAGTTCGCGGAGAGAGTTGATCTTTACCTCGACTCGTCAGACTTCACCGTGCTGAAAATGCGCATGACAGAGGCATTGAAGCCTAATCAGGCGAAGAACAACTACCAAGAGTACGTCTTCTCCAACAAACAGAAAAACGTTTCGATAGACGATTCGGTCTTCTCGATCAAATAATGATTAGATGACAAAGAAGATATTACTTCTAACGGCAGCATTGGCGGGGTTGGTAAGTTGCACGCCCAAGATCTTCAACCAATCGGGTTTGCGTCCTACCACCTCCGTCAAGATGCACCGTTCCAACCTGATGCCTGTTTTTGACGAATATGAAGCGGCTCGGTACTACTCCGCCCAAGTGGATTTCAAAGACAAGAGCATCACAGGCGTATTAGCCTTATCACGGGAGGCGCAAGACCCCCGTAAATTCCGCCTCATCATGATGACCCAATTCGGGATGACCATCTTCGACTTCTCCGTCTCACAAGACAGTTTCGTCGTGAACAGTTGCATGGAACAACTCAACAAGAAGGTCGTGATGAAGATCCTCGAAAAGGATTTCAAGAGCCTCCTGATGGTCGACGTGCCGGAGAGCTTCCCCGGGACCATCTACATGCCCCTGAAAGGTCAAAGTCGATGGGGCTACAGCGTGAACACCAAGAGCGGAGGGAACAACTACATGTTCTACTACAAGGACAACGGTATCGTACACGTCCTCCAAAACGGTAGCTTCCTCAAAAAGATGAACGCGGTGTTCGACGAGCAAGTCATCACCATCGAGCACCCTAAGCTCGACCTCAAAATGGTGCTGACGCTCATCCCACAATAGCATATAAAACCCTTAAACGTACCTCACCATGAAAAGCACGGCAATCCTTATCGCCTTAGGCATTCTTCCCTTCCTTGCGAACGCGGAGACCATCACAGGACAATACTCCTCCGATCTCCCCTTCAAGAAGGGCGACGTCTCCATCTCCGTCAAACGGACTGGAAAGAGCACCCAAATCGACAAAAAGGGAAGGTTTTCACTGAGGAACGTAGACCCTGACCAGGACACACTCGTCCTTTACTCCGCAACCCGCAACAGGACCTCCTTCCTCCCCATGAAAGGATGCGTCGAATTCATCATCAAAGACGAGAAAGAACGAGTGGATATCGTTCAGAAAAGGGCCACATTCGACCCTACGGGCGAGCATAACGGACAGATATACATGAAAGAGTCGCTTGAAAAGACAGGGGAAAGTATGACGCTCGCAGCCATCAACGCCAAGGTGCCAAGAAGCAATGTCGCCACCTCATTCAATGGAAGCTTAGAACCCATCTATTTCGTGGATGGACTCGAAGTCAGCGAAATATCCACCCTGCCTTTGTCCGAAGTAGCCTACGTGGAGGTGGTGAGACCCTCCAATCCCGCATGTACGGAATTGGGAGCCAGAGGAGCCAATGGCATGATCCTTGTCACCACAGAAACAAGATACAAGACGCAAAACCCTCTTTGGAACGAACCGACAGAGTATCATTGGGAGATACGGACGAATGCAGAAGAATAGACGTTAGACTTTAGTTGAGACTAAGAAGAACAAGACTGGGAAGAAATCATAAAGAGTATATATTTAAAAAGCCAGAAAACGATAAGTTTCCTGGCTTTTTTATTCGACACAATTAATATGAAGCCGCCCTATAGGGTTCGATATTAAAACCAACTCTTAACAAGATCGAAATTCATATAAATTCGAATTCCCAAACACAAGACAGGAACCAGTATAAGAGCCAGTTTGATTTTGCTTTTTAAGCCGTCAATAGGAATTCTATATAGTTTTTTCAACGGAGAAAGGAATGTCATCAAATAAGTCTGTTGGTCGGACCTGTCACTGTTCGCCAATGCGCTTACATAAGAATAAGAAGTATTAACAGCACCCGAGAACATACCTCCTATCTGCGCTGCCGTACCCGCATATTTAGAGAACTCCTCATATGTCACACCGGACAAGAATAGGGATAGGATTTTGAACTTGCCTAAAATAAACTCCTTAGACGAATTAAACAATTTTTCCGGATCTGCCTTATCTGAAATCACACCTACCTTACTTTGGATGAAATCATAATTGGAGGCAATTGCTTGGTCGATAGAAGGGTCGATAATTTCAGGAGCTCTGCGCAAGACATATAAAGCAACTATACCTGCGATGCCTGCCAAAAAGAAGACTACTGAGATAAGTAATCTCAATTTACTAAATTCGCCCCAATAGAAAATGAGAGGTGTCAACACCAATGAAAATAACACACCCAAAACTAGTCCTTTAACAATAATGCCGATCGCTTTCGCTCCAAAACCCTTAATAAGAGACATTATTAGAGAAAATACTATACTAATTACTCCACCTTTTGTGCTCATATATTCAAATTGTTATTTATCAATACAAATAGATTCAGCAAATTTTATAACATACCGTTTACTAAACCTTATAAAAACAAAATTAAAAAAATTTCAACAACAAAAGATATTTACGCATAAATTTTTGCGATCTATTTTATCCTCATGGACATTGTTTTTGGCAGCATCTAGCTCGTGCGAAACAAGCCATTTCGCAAAGGCACGTCAAAGAAGGCAATGGGCATATAATACTTCCTTGTAAGCTTGTCAAAAATTTGCAGAAAACGTCTGACAAACGGAAATTTTCGATAATTTTGTCTACGGTAATCATAGCGTCGTTTTTATTTTTCACTTTAAAAGCATGGAAAATAAAGCCAGCTGCTAAATTATCAACTACTTAAAATTTGTCGAATTGACGTCGCTTCAAGTAACTCATTTCGCAATTCAATAACAATAAACAAATCACTTATGTTTGGTCACTTATCATCTTTAGTCTTCATTATCTATTTCATCCTTTTGGTCATCCTCTTTGGCATCATCAAATTCGTGCTAAAAAAGCTATTACACAAAGAGGTTCCAAAGAGGAGTATGAGACTTCTCTTTATAATAATGCTAGTGCTCCCGTTTTTACTATTGAAAGGTTGCGCTTCGTGTATGGATGATACACATGAAAGGATCAAACGAGATCGAGAAAGGACCCAAGAATCGTATGTGCGAAAATTCTTGATTGAAAACGAAGCCGGATCCCTCAACCTGCCTAAATTCAATGTCAATTCGTATGATTCAGTATACAACGACGAGAAATGGGTTATAGAGTTTGAAGAACCTATTGACAGCACACAACTCCTGGAGCTTGATCCAAGTGGTGTGGCAATGGTGGATGGCAGAGTGCTTTTCTTCCCTATCGTGTATGGGTATTCAGACAAGATAGATAGCGTCTTTTTGACTAACGAATATCTTGAAAAAGTGCACGAAGAGGAAGAGGCCTCAAAAGGGAAAGACCTCGACGGCCAATACAAATATCGCAATTTTAAATTAGAACTTCTGCCAGACGGCAAAACAGCCATCATTATTTATTCTTATGCGCGCCACAAAACACATAGAAGTTCGGGAGGATCACACCACCACCACGACGACTGATGCTTTTGATATAAATTAGGGCTGCTATCGAAAGAATAGCAGCCCTAATTTCTTTATTGCCATTAAAAAACACATCAACTCATCAATCCACTATAGATTTACGCTTCTCCGCCACCATTAAAAGAGTTGAAGTTGAACGGCATAGCACTGCGGGGATCCACATCTCCGTTGATCGTTCCATAACGCTCCTCATACTTCTGCAGATTACTCTGCAACGCAAGCATCAAACGCTTCGCATGCTCAGGCGTCAAGATAACACGTGATTTCACCTTCGCCTTCGGAGTATTTGGAAGGACACGGAGGAAATCGATCACGAACTCCGAAGAGGAGTGTGATATGATCGCCATATTAGAG
This sequence comes from Paludibacteraceae bacterium, assembly GCA_017962085.1. Classification (GTDB taxonomy): domain Bacteria; phylum Bacteroidota; class Bacteroidia; order Bacteroidales; family Paludibacteraceae; genus UBA1181. Next base: position 12,528 of record JAGCWA010000025.1, on the reverse strand, counting down.
TACACACCCTCTGCGACAGCCTCGCTAATTTCGATGCTCAATTGTTTCTTGTCATTTTGATCTTCCATATTCAATACTATTTTTACGAAGAGAGGACCAACTAAACAGTCAGTCCTCCCCTATCACATTCAATTTAAAAATCCAATTTTAGATCTCGTCCTCGTTCTCGGAAGCAGGCTCCAAGTTAGAGGAAGATGGTCCGTAGAGAGGCTCCATCTCTTCCTTAGAACCCACGATCAAACGATCGAAGTCTCGTTGTCCAGTACCTGCAGGGATCAAGTGACCGCAGATCACATTCTCCTTCATACCCTCCAAGTAATCCACCTTACCGCGGATAGCCGCATCGTTCAAGACCTTCGTGGTCTCCTGGAATGAAGCCGCAGACATGAAGCTTGTAGTCTGCAAAGCGGCACGTGTGATACCTTGAAGAATCTGAGAAGAGATGGCAGGGACAGCGTCACGCGTCACAACCGGTTTCAAGTCGCGGCGTTTCAGCATACTGTTCTCGTCCCTCAGCTTGCGGACAGTCACGATCTGACCAGGCTTCAGGTTCTCGGAATCACCCGCATCGGTCACGACCTTCTTGCCGTAGATTCTATCGTTCTCCTCCATGAATTCGAGCTTGTCGACGATTTCCTTCTCCAAGAAGCGAGTATCACCCGCATCCTCGATCTCGACCTTACGCATCATCTGGCGCACGATCACCTCGAAGTGCTTATCGTTGATCTTCACACCCTGCAGACGGTACACATCCTGCACCTCGTTCACGATATACTCCTGTACAGCGGTAGGACCCTTGATGGCCAAGATATCCGATGGAGTGATCGCACCGTCAGAGAGTGCGGTACCAGCGCGTACATAGTCGTTCTCCTGTACCAAGATCTGCTTGGACAATGGAACGAGGTATTTATGAACGTCACCCGTCTTGGAAGTGACAGTGATTTCACGGTTACCACGTTTGATCTTACCGAAGGTCACCTCACCGTCGATTTCAGAAACGACAGCCGGGTTGGATGGGTTACGAGCCTCGAACAACTCCGTCACACGAGGGAGACCTCCCGTGATATCGCCCGCCTTACCAACGGCGCGAGGGATCTTAACCAAGAGTTGACCAGTCTTAACGCTATCCTTGTCATCGACGATGACGTGGGCGCCCACAGGCAAGCTATAAGACTTAACAACATTACCCTTAGCGTCGACGATACGTGCCTCAGGCACCTTCGTCTTATCCTTAGACTCGATGATGATCTTCTCCTTCAAACCGGTCGTTTCATCAGACTCAGTCTTGTAAGTCACGTTCTCGATGACATTGTCGAACGAAATCTTACCAGCCACCTCCGTGATGATCACAGCGTTGAATGGGTCCCATTCGCAGACCTTGTCTCCCTTGGAAACCTTCTGTCCGTCCTGAACGTACAATTTGGCACCGTAAGGGATGTTGGCCGTAGTAAGGGCGATCTTCGTATTAGGATCGACAATTCTCATCTCCGTGTAACGGCTTACGACAATCTTGATTGGATTACCGTTCTCGTCCTCCGAATCAACGGTACGAAGCTCATCGATCTCGACGTTACCTTCGTAGCGGGAAACGATACCAGACTCAGCAGCGATGTTACCGGCGACACCACCGACGTGGAACGTACGGAGTGTCAACTGAGTACCAGGCTCACCGATGGACTGGGCGGCGATGACACCGACAGCCTCACCCTTGTGAACCAGACGGCCCGTCGCGAGGTTACGTCCGTAACACTTCGCGCACACACCCTTCTTGGACTCACAAGTCAATACCGAACGAATCTCGACACGCTCGATCGGAGAGTCTTGGATAATCTGAGCCGCATCCTCACGGATCTCCTCACCAGAGCGGACAATCACTTCGCCCGTCAATGGATGGATGATGTCATGAACAGAGACACGACCCAAAATTCTATCATACAAAGAGGCAACAACCTCCTCATTATTCTTCAATTCCGTACAAACGAGACCACGCAACGTACCGCAATCCTCCTCGTTGATGATGACATCGTGGGAGACGTCAACAAGACGACGGGTCAAGTATCCTGCGTCGGCAGTCTTCAAGGCCGTATCGGCAAGACCCTTACGAGCACCGTGCGTAGAGATAAAGTACTCCAACACGGAAAGACCCTCCTTAAAGTTGGAAAGAATTGGGTTCTCGATGATCTGACCGCCTTCGGCACCCGCTTTTTGAGGCTTAGCCATCAAACCACGCATACCGGACAGCTGACGAATCTGCTCCTTAGAACCACGGGCTCCGGAGTCAAGCATCATGTATACAGAGTTGAATCCTTGGTCGTCGGAAGAAATCGTCTTCATCAAGATGTTAGACAATTCAGCGTTGATGTGCGTCCAAGTATCGATGATCTGGTTGTAACGCTCGTTATAGGTGATGAAGCCCATGTTATAGTTGTTCATGATCTCCTCAACCTCCTTATAACCCTTCTGTACCAATTCCTCTTTCTCCTTAGGGATGATCACGTTCTCGAGGTTAAATGACAAGCAACCTCTGAAGGCCATGTAGTAACCCAAGTTCTTGATATCGTCGAGGAACTGAGCCGTACGAGCCACACCACAAACCTTGATCACGTTACCGATGATGTCACGGAGGGACTTCTTGGTGATCAACGTGTTCACGTAACCCACCTCAGGCGGCACGTTCTCGTTGAAGATCAAACGACCCACAGTCGTCTCAACCATCGTATCCACCAATTCGCCCTTATCGTTCAAGTCCTTCACGATCACCTTGATTGGCGCGTGCAAAGCGACTTTCTTCTCGTTGTAAGCGATATGAGCCTCTTCCACGCCGTAGAAGGTCAAGCCCTCACCCAAAGCGCCGGAACGTGGCTTCGTGATATAGTACAATCCCAACACCATATCCTGAGAAGGCACTGTGATAGGCGAACCGTTCGCAGGGTTCAAGATATTATGGGAAGCGAGCATCAACATTTGAGCCTCCAAAACGGCCTCATTACCCAAAGGCAAGTGAACAGCCATCTGGTCACCGTCGAAGTCGGCGTTGAACGCGGTACAAGCCAACGGGTGCAATTGGATAGCCTTACCCTCGATCATCTTAGGTTGGAAGGCCTGGATACCCAAACGGTGCAATGTCGGGGCACGGTTCAAGAGAACAGGGTGACCTTTCATCACGTACTCGAGGATATCCCAAACCACCGGATCCTTACGATCGACGATCTTCTTAGCGGATTTCACCGTCTTGACGATACCACGCTCGATCAGCTTACGGATCACAAATGGCTTATACAACTCGGCTGCCATATCCTTAGGCAAACCGCACTCATGCATCTTCAACTCAGGGCCAACGACGATAACGGAACGAGCGGAGTAGTCAACACGCTTACCCAACAAGTTCTGACGGAAACGTCCTTGCTTACCCTTCAAGGAGTCTGACAAAGACTTCAACGGACGGTTAGCATCCGTCTTCACCGCACTAGACTTACGGGAGTTGTCGAACAAAGAGTCGACAGCCTCCTGCAACATACGCTTCTCGTTACGGAGGATAACCTCAGGAGCCTTGATCTCGATCAGTCTCTTCAGACGGTTGTTACGTATGATGACACGGCGGTACAAATCGTTCAAGTCGGAAGTGGCGAAACGTCCACCATCCAATGGAACCAACGGACGCAGCTCAGGCGGGATGACAGGGACGATCTTCACGATCATCCACTCAGGCTTGTTCTTACCGTTAGACGCACGGAAAGCCTCCACCACCTGAAGACGCTTCAAAGCCTCGGTCTTACGCTGTTGGGAAGACTCCTGACCAGCGCGGTTCCTCAACTCGAAGGAGAGAGAGTCGAGGTCGACACGTTGCAACATGTCGTAGATAGCCTCGGCACCCATCTTCGCGATGAATTTATTAGGATCGGTATCCTCCAGCATCTGGTTCTCCTTAGGAAGCTTGTCCACGATGTCCAAGTACTCCTCCTCGGTGAGCAGATCCTGCTCTGCGATGCCCTCACTCTCCATGATACCTGGTTGAATGACAACATAACGCTCATAATAGATAACCGCATCCAATTTCTTTGTTGGCATACCCAACAAATATCCGATCTTGTTTGGCAAAGAGCGGAAGTACCAGATGTGCGCTACCGGAACGACGAGCTGGATATGTCCCATACGCTCACGACGCACCTTCTTCTCGGTGACTTCCACACCACAACGGTCGCACACGATACCCTTGTAACGGATACGTTTGTACTTACCGCAATGGCACTCGTAATCCTTCACCGGACCGAAAATCCTCTCGCAGAACAGACCGTCACGTTCCGGCTTGTAAGTTCTGTAATTGATGGTTTCCGGTTTTAACACCTCACCACTTGACTCTTCGAGAATCTCCTCAGGAGAAGCCAAGCCAATGGTAATCTTAGTGAAATTACTCTTTATCTTATTATCTTTTTTAAAAGCCATATTTTATATTGAAAAGAGTTATACTAATTATTCAAGCGTTATACTCAAGCCCAGACCTCTCAACTCGTGCAGCAACACGTTCAAAGACTCTGGAATACCTGCAGGCGGCATAGGCTCGCCCTTGACGATCGACTCGTACGCGCGGGCACGACCCGTCACGTCATCTGACTTGATGGTCAAGATCTCCTGAAGGACGTGGGACGCACCGAATGCCTCTATTGCCCAGACCTCCATCTCTCCGAAACGCTGTCCACCGAACTGCGCCTTACCACCAAGAGGTTGTTGAGTAATCAACGAGTAAGGACCGATGGAACGTGCGTGCATCTTGTCGTCGACCATGTGACCCAGTTTCAACATATAGATGACACCGACAGTCGCAGGTTGGTCGAAACGCTCTCCTGTGCCACCATCGCACAAGTAAGTCTTACCGTATCTTGGGAGACCAGCCTTGTCCGTCCACTCGTTCAAGTCGTCCAAAGTGGCACCGTCGAAGATTGGCGTAGCGAACTTACAGCCCAACTTCATACCAGCCCATCCGAGCACAGTCTCGAAGATCTGACCCAAGTTCATACGGGAAGGCACACCCAACGGGTTCAACACGATGTCCACTGGTGTTCCGTCCGGCAAGAAAGGCATATCTTCCTGTCTAACAATACGAGAGACGATACCCTTGTTACCGTGACGACCGGCCATCTTGTCACCCACACGAATCTTACGTTTCTTAGCAATATAAACTTTAACCAATTGAACGATTCCTGCAGGAAGCTCGTCACCGATCATGACATTGAACTTCTTACGCTTGTTCACAGCATCCAACTCCTTGTACTTTCTGATATAGTTCATGATCAAGTCATGGATCATATCGTTCTTATGAGCGTCGGATGTCCACTTGCTCAATTGGACAGTAGTATAATCGATCTCTTCCAAAGCCTTCTTGGAGAACTTGGCACCCTTCGCGATCACGTCGGCACCCAAGAAATCCTTCACGCCTTGTGAAGTCTTACCGCTCGTCAGCACCTGAAGCTTGTCCACCAAGATGCTCTTCAGCTCAGCCGCCTTCTCCAGGAACTCCTCCTCGATCTTAGGCAGGATAGCCTTGTCGCTCATGCGGGACTTGCGGGTCTTCATGGCTTTAGAGAACAATCTCTTGTCGACAACCACACCACGCAATGAAGGGGTAGCCTTCAAGGAAGCGTCCTTCACGTCGCCGGCCTTGTCACCGAAGATGGCGCGGAGCAACTTCTCCTCAGGAGAAGGATCCGACTCACCCTTAGGCGTGATCTTACCGATCAAGATATCGCCCGGCTCCACGAATGCGCCCACACGGATGATACCGTTCTCATCCAAGTTGCGGGTAGCGTCCTCGCTTACATTCGGGATATCAGCGGTCAACTCCTCCAATCCACGCTTCGTCTCACGAACCTCCAATTGGTATTCGTCGACATGGACTGAAGTGAATATATCGTATTTACATACCTTTTCGTTGATAACGATGGCATCCTCGTAGTTGTAACCCTTCCAAGGCATGAAGGCAACCAAGAGGTTCTTACCGATAGCCAACTCACCACCTTGTGTGGAATAACCCTCCGTCATGATCTGACCCTTCGTGACACGTTGTCCGCGTGTAACAACAGGACGCAAGTCGATCGTGGTGCTTTGGTTGGTCTTTCTGAACTTAGGGATCGTGTACTCCTTGAGGGCGGAGTCGAAGTTAACGAACTCCTCGTCCTCTGTTCTATCATAGCGTACCTTGATGACGCTGGAATCCACGAACTCAACGACACCGTCACCCTCCGCAGCGATCTGCGTACGAGAGTCACGCACCAACTGAGCCTCGATACCTGTACCCACGATAGGGGACTCGGTACGCAACAAAGGAACAGCCTGGCGCATCATGTTCGAACCCATCAACGCACGGTTCGCATCGTCATGCTCGAGGAACGGAATGAGGGAAGCCGCGATAGAAGCGATCTGCGCAGGAGCGACATCCATCAAATCCAACTCGGAAGGAGGAACGACAGGGAAGTCACCCTCTTTACGAGCCTTCACCTTATCGGACAAGAAGTTACCGTTCTCATCCAATGCGGCGTTACCTTGGGCGATGATCTTACCCTCCTCTTCCTCAGCGGTCATGTATTGAACACCATTCTCGGAGATATCAGCCTTTCCGTCCTTCACGATACGGTAAGGAGTCTCGATGAAACCGAGGTCATTGATCTTAGCGTAGACACACAAAGAGGAGATCAAACCGATGTTAGGACCCTCAGGCGTCTCGATAGGACAGAGGCGGCCGTAGTGCGTGTAGTGCACGTCACGAACCTCGAAGCCCGCACGCTCACGGGAAAGACCACCAGGACCGAGGGCGGAAAGACGACGCTTGTGAGTGATTTCGGCAAGCGGGTTCGTCTGATCCATGAATTGGGAAAGGGCGTTCGTTCCGAAGAAAGAGTTGATGACGGAAGAGATAGTCTTCGCGTTGATCAAGTCGATCGGAGTGAACACCTCATTGTCGCGGACGTTCATACGCTCGCGGATTGTTCTAGCCATACGGGCCAAGCCGACGCCGAACTGGTTGTACAGTTGCTCGCCCACCGTGCGGACACGACGGTTGCTCAAGTGGTCGATATCATCGACATCAGCCTTGGAGTTGATCAATTGGATCAGGTACTTGATGATCTCGATGATATCCTCGTTAGTGAGGACACCCACGCTCATGTCAGTCTTAAGACCCAATTTCTTGTTGATTCTGTAACGGCCAACCTCACCCAAGTCGTAGCGCTTCTCGGAGAAGAACAGACTTTGGATCACCTCGCGGGCGGCGTTCTCATCCGCAGGCTCGGCGTTACGCAGTTGGCGGTAGATATAGTAAACAGCCTCCTTTTCGGAGTTGCTGGAATCCTTTTGTAAAGTATTGTAAATGATCTCGTAGTCGGAGAGGTTCTGGTCCTCCTTGTGGAGAAGGATCGTCTGCACGCCAGAGTCGAGAATCATTTGGAGGTGTTCTTTTTCCAGGATGGTCTCACGATCAATAACGACCTCGTGACGCTCGATGGAAACGACCTCACCCGTATCTTCATCAACGAAATCCTCGACCCAAGCCTTGAGGACACGAGCGGCGAGCTTTCTGCCCTCCACCTTCTTCAAGCCAGCTTTGGAAACCTTGATTTCCTCGGCCAGGCCGAATATTTCGAGAATATCTTTATCACTTTCATATCCGATGGCACGCAAAAGCGTGGTAACCGGTAATTTCTTCTTACGGTCGATGTAGGCGTACATGACATTGTTGATGTCCGTAGCGAACTCGATCCATGAACCCTTGAACGGAATAATACGAGCGGAATAGAGTTTCGTTCCGTTCGCATGCATGCTCTGTCCGAAGAAAACGCCCGGGGAACGATGCAACTGGGAAACGACGACGCGCTCAGCACCGTTGATGACAAAGGTTCCTTTGTCCGTCATATAAGGGATCTGACCCAAATAGACATCTTGGATAATTGTCTCAAAATCCTCATGGTCAGGATCCGTACAATATAACTTTAACTTAGCCTTCAAAGGGACACAATAGGTAAGGCCTCGTTCGATACACTCGTCGATTGTATAACGAGAAGGATCGATATAGTAGTCCAAGAATTCCAGGACGAAATTGTTACGCGTGTCGGCGATAGGGAAATTCTCGGCGAAGACCTTGTACATGCCCTCGTTCTTCCTTTGCTCCGGAGGAGTGTCCAATTGGAAGAAATCCCTAAACGACTTTAATTGCACTTCAAGAAAATCCGGATACTCGAACGGTTTCTTGACAGAGGCAAAACTAACTCTCTGTTTATTTTCAATAGAAGACATTTATCGAAGATATTAAGTGAACTCAAAAAAGAATATAGACATAAAAAGGTTTAGAACCTTGTGTAAAGGTTCTAAACCAAAGTTCTGTTGCCAGAACCTGTACTATTTAAGTTCAACTTCAGCTCCAGCCTCCTCGAGTTGTTTCTTAAGACCTTCAGCATCAGCTTTAGCGATACCTTCCTTAATAGCACTTGGTGCGCCGTCAACCATGTCCTTAGCCTCTTTCAAGCCAAGACCAGTCAACTCCTTAACCAACTTAACGATAGCCAACTTGTTAGCACCAGCTGATTTCAAAATAACGTCGAAAGAAGACTTCTCCTCAGCGGCAGCAGCACCACCGGCAGCAGGAGCAGCAACAGCTACAGCTGCAGCAGCAGGTTCGATACCATACTCGTTTTTCAAAATTTCAGCAAGTTCATTAACTTCTTTAACTGTCAAGTTAACTAATTGTTCTGCAAAAGCTTTCAAATCTGCCATTTTATTTATCTATTAAAAATGTTTATAATCTATTAACTATTAAAAATTATCTTTCGGAAAGTGTTTTCAACACGCCGTGGATAGTTGAACCTCCTGACTGAAGAGCGGAAATAACGTTCTTAGCAGGCGATTGCAACAATGTAATGATATCCCCAATGAGCTCGTTCTTGCTCTTGATGCTGACCAAAGCGTCCAACTGGTCTGCGCCGACATAGAAGCTCTCCTCGACGTAAGCAGCCTTCAAAGCTGGCTTAGCCAAAGGATTCTTTTTACTGAACTCCTTAATCAATTTCGCAGGAGCATTGCCCGTGTCAGACAGGAACAATGCGGAAGGACCCTCGAGGCTTGCGAACAAAGGAGAGAAATCACCCTTACGCTCCAAAGCCTTCTTAAGCAAAGTGTTCTTTACGACAAAAAGCTTAATGTCATTCTTGAAACAAGCGCGCCTCAAATCGCTGGTCAAGTCCGCGGTCAAGCCGGCAGCGTCAGCGATGTAGAAGTGAGCATATTGATTGAGATTATCAAAAATCTGTTCTATAACAGCACCTTTATCTTCCTTTTTCATGTTCCTAAATATTAAATTTCATCAACTGTTTTAGGGTCAATTTTAATACCCAGACTCATAGTACTCGAAAGGAAGATGCTCTTAATATAGACACCTTTAGAAGTAGTAGGTTTCAACTTAACCAACGTGTCGATAAAAGCCTTCGCGTTCTCCAAAATCTGATCAGCGGTGAAAGACACCTTACCGATAGAAGTGTGAACGATACCGCTCTTATCCACCTTGAAATCGATCTTTCCTTGTTTAACCTCTTTAACAGCCTTGCCCACCTCATTGGTAACAGTACCGCTCTTAGGGTTCGGCATCAAGCCACGAGGACCCAAAACTCTACCCAAAGCACCGATTTTACCCATGATGGAAGGCATCGTAATGATTACATCAACATCTGTCCAACCACCTTTGATCTTTTCGATATACTCGTCAAGACCAACGTAGTCAGCGCCAGCGGCCTTAGCATCAGCCTCAGCGTCAGGGGTACAGAGAGCCAAAACTCTCACGACCTTACCCGTTCCCGCAGGCAATGATACAACGCCACGAACCATTTGGTTTGCCTTTCTCGGGTCAACGCCCAAGCGAACATCAATATCAACGGAAGCGTCGAACTTCGTAGTGGTGATTTCCTTCACCAAAGCCGCAGCCTCCTTTAAAGAGTAAGATTTCCCTGCTTCAATCTTCTCTAAAGCTAACTTTTGATTTTTTGTAAGTTTACCCATTTCAATTGAAGTGTTAAAAATTATTTACCAGGAAAATCGCCCTTAACGGTGATACCCATGCTTCTCGCGGTACCCGCTACCATCTTCATGGCAGACTCTACCGTAAAGCAATTCAAATCAGCCATCTTATCCTCAGCTATTGTCTTCACCTGCTCCCAAGTGATCTCCGCAACTTTCTTACGGTTAGGCTCTGCGGATCCGCTCTTTTGCTTGGTGATTTCCAGCAATTGAACAGCTACCGGAGGAGTCTTAACGACAAAATCAAAAGATTTATCAGCGTAATAAGTGATGACAACTGGCAAAATCTTTCCACCCTTATCTTGGGTTCTCGCATTGAATTGCTTGCAAAAATCCATGATGTTGATACCCTTGGAACCCAATGCAGGTCCTACCGGGGGAGAAGGATTTGCTGCGCCACCTTTTATCTGCAACTTGATAAATCCAGCAACTTCTTTAGCCATTTTACTAATAATTAAAATTGATTATATGGGAAAAGGAATCACTCCTTTTCCACTTGCATAAAGCCCAGTTCTAGTGGAGTCTTTCTTCCGAAAATCTTGACCATCACCTTGAGTTTCTTGCGCTCGGCGTTCACCTCCTCGATCACACCGTTGAAGCCACTGAATGGCCCAAATGTAACCTTGACGGTTTCCCCCTCGGCGAAAGTAGCCTGGACTTCACTTTCCGGATCCTCCATCTCGTCGATGCGACCCAGAATGCGATTCACTTCAGACTGTCTCAAAGGTACAGGCTCGTTGATCTTCTTGGAACCATCGCCCAAAAAACCTATCACGTTAGGCATTTCGGACAAACGATGAGGAACCTCTCCGACAAGCTCGGCCTCGACCAAGACATAACCGGGAAGGTAACTACGTTCTTTGGAGATTTTTTTGCCATTTCTAACCTGATAAACACGCTCTGTAGGAATCAAAACCTGTGAGACATACTTACCAAGATCCGTGTTCTTGATTTCGCTCTCAATGTATTCACGAACCTTGCTTTCCTTTCCACTGATGGCACGCAACACGTACCATTTCTTCCCTGATTCAGACATGCTTAACCCTTTTAATTATGACAACATCCCGTAAACTAATTTCATGAATTCCTCGAAAAACTTATCCACAAGGAAAATGACCAGCGCAATAAGTAGGGAAGCAATAAGAACAACTACTGCATGACTGACCAACTCACTCCTTTTCGTCCAAGAAACTTTATAAACAAGTTCGTTGTATGATTCTTTGATATAATTAATTACAGCATCCATCTCTTTACTGTTTTTGCACGGAAGGAGAGGCTCGAACTCCCGACACCTGGTTTTGGAGACCAGTGCTCTACCAACTGAGCTACTCCCGTAAACAACCCCCTCCCTTGCGGAGAGGGGGTCTAACTATAGTTTGATTAGTCGATAATCTTAGTGATTTGACCAGAACCAACGGTTCTACCACCCTCACGGATAGCGAAACGAAGACCCTCGCTACATGCAACTGGGCAGATCAACTTAACGGTGATCTCCAAGTTGTCACCTGGCATAACCATCTCAGTTCCCTCTGGCAAAGAGATCTCACCAGTCACATCCAAAGTACGGATGTAGAATTGAGGACGGTAGTGGTTGTGGAATGGAGTGTGACGTCCACCCTCTTCCTTCTTCAAGATATATACAGAAGCCTTGAACTCAGTGTGAGGAGTAACCTCGCCTGGCTTACAAAGCACCATACCACGCTTGATTTGATCCTTGTCGATACCACGGAGCAACAAACCTACGTTATCACCAGCTTGTCCTTGATCCAACAATTTGCGGAACATCTCGACACCTGTTACAGTTGACTTCAACTTCTCAGCGCCCAAACCGATGATCTCAACCTCGTCACCAACCTTGATGATACCAGTCTCAACACGACCCGTAGCAACAGTACCACGACCAGTGATTGAGAACACGTCCTCAACTGGCATCAAGAATGGCTTATCGATGTCACGCTTAGGAAGCTCGATCCAAGTATCAACAGCGTCCATCAACTCCATCACCTTGTCTACCCATTGAGCCTCGCCGTTCAATGCACCGAGTGCAGAACCACGAATGAATGGAGTGTTGTCGGCGTCGAACTCATAGAAGCCCAACAATTCGCGCATTTCCATCTCAACCAAATCCAACATCTCTGGATCGTCAACCATATCACACTTGTTCATGAAAACGACCAAGCGAGGCACGTTCACCTGACGAGCCAAAAGGATGTGCTCGCGAGTCTGTGGCATAGGACCATCAGTTGCGGCAACCACGATGATAGCACCATCCATCTGAGCGGCACCAGTCACCATGTTCTTCACATAGTCGGCGTGACCTGGACAGTCAACGTGTGCATAGTGGCGGTTAGCAGTCTCATACTCGATGTGAGCGGTGTTGATGGTGATACCACGTTCCTTCTCCTCAGGAGCGTTATCGATCTGATCGAATGATTTGATCTGTTCCTTACCGAATCCCTTGTCGTGAAGAACTTT